>JBDTFR010000001.1:0-3899 GCA_039937835.1 Bacteroidia bacterium
GTACTTCATTCTTTTCCTCAAAATCTATTAGCCAATATTCTTGCTTAATTTCAACACTGCAGAGTGTTTCAAAGTTGGTTATTGTAAAATAATCCATTAACTCTGAGGGGAATAGTTCCTGTAATAAGTTGTGGTCGGTGGCTTCGATAACTTTTTTTTCTCAAAAGTATTCATTTCTATCCTTCTCCCCAATTTTTGTTCCTGACCCGTATTAAGGATGAAATTAAGAAACAGGGCATCGAGATAAATAAGATGGAGCTAACCAATGCGCAGCTGGTGCCTTTCAAAAAAATTAAGAATGAAATAACTACTAATGATTTCGGTAATAAATCAATTGCTATCCATCGCGCACGACTTCAAAAAATACCCCCGGTAGGCGGTAACGTGCACACAGGTAGGCGCTAACGTATGTGCAGGAGCAAGCGGGTAGTTCGTTAGTGACATACTCTTTTTATTTAGCAATGTAACGTTTACGGTTAGTAATCTCGTGGATCAGTTCACTTCGTAGTTGGCCAAGACACGTTTCGTTAAAACTCAATTACCAACCATTAATTAAAATTTACACACATTTGTTTAAAAAAATATCAGTGCATAAAAATTCGGATTGAATTACTAAATTTGGAGTAAAACATATTTGCGGATAGGTGCGATACATTTATTAGCATGTTGTAAATCATGTCCCTTAACGAACATTACCAAAGTGATAGAAGAAGAAACTTCAAAACAAATTTTTATTCAAGATTTATCTAACAGAGGAGAAAATTTCAAAAAACATCAACCACAAATTGAAATTTTTCAAGAGTATTTAAATGAAACAATAAAAATTATTGAAAATATAGAAATACTAAAATTAGAAAAGCTCCCCAAGCTAGTTAGAGTAGTAATCTCGAAAGTTCTTTACTCAAATATTGAATTGCTTGAATCAATAAAAATAAATTTAATTGAAAAAAGTTTTACTCCTGTCGAAGTATTATCAAGAGTATCCATAGAATATTCTTTAAACATAATCTATATTCTTGAATGTGAAAACGATTCTAGAGCCAAAGGCTATTTGAATAACTATATAAAACATCATAAAACCAAAGTGGAAAAATGGAATGACTTTAATGTAAAAAATTCTTTAGATATGGATTTTTCCAAAAAGGTAGCTTCCGGCTTTGAACCAATGGAAAAATTGATGAACGATTCATTCGATTTAAAAAGCCACAATTGGCCAAATGCTAGAGATAGATTCAAATTTTGCAATCTTGAAAACGAATATTTAACATTATTTAGTTCTGCTTCCGATTCTATCCACTCAGGGTCTGAAGATACTTTTAACTATCTACAATCGTTCGTAATGGGAGATTCTGATATAGGGGAATCTGTTAGACAATTACTTCTTTTTGAAAAAATGTCATTCTCAATATATATGGGATTAAATTCTTTAAGATTTCTACTCCATTCTCTATTGCTACTTCTAGAAAAAAGTGAATTGAACGAAATATTTAAGCCAATAGAGAAAATATATTTTAAAACAGGAGTTTTATTGAAAATCCATGATGATGAAATAAAAGACATATAATAAAACCCCAGTAGTCCCCGGTAGGCGGTAAGGTGAAGCGATAGCAACGTGTGTAAGGTTTTAGTTTCAGTTGTTAATCAAACTAAATATTGTTAAAATAACATAATATAAAAAACAACCAACCTAAGCCCCTACCCGCAAAAAGCTTCCCGTCAGCTTAGCTCGTACAAGAGCACCTACCTATCGTAATTAACAATTTATTATTATGGACGATAGAAGAAAGTTAATTATTGATGAATTGATAAAGCAATGCCAACAATATAAAGTAAATGAATTTGAATATTATTGGGAAATGTGGAGTGTTATGTGGTATCCTTGGTTTATTGAAATTGAAAAAAATAAATCTTTAAATTTTACATTTAATGATATTTCATATAAAGATTTGGATTATTTAGTAGATTGTGGTCAATTAGAATTGATAAAAGAATATACACCTGCAGAACTGAAAGACGAATTTGACAGAAAACGTTATAGAATAAAAATTATTCCTATTGCTAAACCATAATTATCCCCGATCAATTGAAAATCTATACAGATTTGTTTTAAAAAATATCAAAGTAAAATAATTCCGATTGAATTACTAAATTTGATTAAACCTATTTGGTTAGGTGTAATGAATTTATTCGCGTGGTAAACATTTATTAGCAATTAATGAAAATAGGCATTATAGGAGGAGGAATTACTGGACTAACAACAGCACTGGCTTTACACAAGTTAGGAATTCAATCGGTAGTGTATGAGCAAGCTACAGAACTTAATGAAATTGGAGCCGGTATTTTGCTACAACCCAATGCCATAAAAGTATTGGACTGGCTAGGTATTAAAGATGAAATTAAAAAGCACGGCAATGGGATAAATAGGATGGAACTAACCAATGCGCAGCTGATTCCTTTCAAGAAAATTAAGAATGAAGCAAGTCTAAACGAATCGGAAACTAAGTCAATTGCAATTCACCGAGCGCGGCTTCAAAAAATATTATATGAGGAGGTATCAAAAGTAGCGGCTATTGAACTCCATAAAACTTATATGCAACATGATTTAGCTGCTGATGCTATCCATGTAAAATTTGAAGATGGTGTAGAAGCAACAGTAGCTATTTTGTTAGGTGCAGACGGAATCAATTCAAAGGTGAGACACACTCTTTTTCCAGAATCAGCAACACGCAATGCGCAGCAAGTGTGTTGGCGAGGTATTTCAAAAATGAAATTACCAGATTCACTAAGCCATATTGGGCTAGAGGCTTGGGGAGATCAAGTTAGATTTGGATTTTCTAAAATACATGATGATGAAGTATATTGGTTCGCAGTGGCTAATGCGAATCATCTTAAAAAAGGAGAAAAATTAGGTAGCAAAAATTATGTAGCGCAATTGTTTCAAGATTTTTCACCAGTTGTAACGGAGCTTGTTGCAAATGCAAATCAAACTTCCATTCACCAAACAATACTTCATGATTTAAAGAGACTAGCCAAATGGCATATTGGTAATGTATGTCTTATTGGAGATGCAGCACACGCAACTACCCCTAATATGGGGCAGGGAGCGGGACAAGGAATAGAAGATGCTTATTACATCAGTAAATTGTTGCAAGAAGCAGGCCTAGATAGCGCAAGTGCATTTGAAAAATTTGAATTAAAGCGAAGAAAAAAAGTAGATTATGTGGTAAATAATTCATGGACGTTTGGAAAAATGGCACATAGTAGAATTGGACAACCACTCTTAAAGTTGTTATTAAAAATAACACCTGAAAACGTGATGCACTCACAGATGAATAAATTATACGCTATTGATAAATAAAGGCTAATACCAACAGGGTGTATAGGTCATGCCCGAATGGATAAGCACCCTTTACAAACTATTGCAGCTAACTGTATTTATACTCAGTTAGGAATGCCATCTAATACGATGTAAATTATACCCGCAATGATATAAAAAATGCTTTTAATACCTTTTTATATCATAAAAGGTATAGTTTAGATAATTATTCGAGCAGTCGACCATGCTCTCCCTTCTACAAATGAAGGTAGAAGTTAGCATTGCCGCAAATATGCTACTCATTTACTACCAAACCAAACAATTAGCAATGCATACTCGTATTGCCAAGCCTCCATTACCCAGGATCAATTAAAATTTACACGCATTTATTTTAAAAAATATCAGTGCATAAAAATTCTGATTGAATTACTAAATTTGGAGTAAACATATTTGCCCATGGGTATAATATTTTTATCTGCTTGTTAGGCGATATACTTTGACAACATTGCAAACTTGAAAGTACCTAGAAGAAAAATAGCTTTAATAAATTTAAAACGGAGAAAGCTGCAAACTGAATAGAGTA
>JBDTFR010000002.1:0-35825 GCA_039937835.1 Bacteroidia bacterium
CAGCATTGCTCGTTGTCGCTTCATCTGGTTAAACAAATGTAAAGTGTATTTAGGATTAAAAAAAATATGTAAACTTGTAACAGGATTATTAACCAAAAAGTGTAAACTTTTTTCAGGACGATACAGATTCTCGTAGTTAGAGAACACTTTCCTTTGTCCTTTAACTTACCAAAATATAAAAGTTTAAAAGAACTAAGACAGAATGATCCTACTTGGAAACAATTTTTAACGAAAGACCCTAGATCCGCGAATAAAATTTGCGAAGACCAATTTCTTATATGCGGAGACGATATAATCTTAACGCCTCTTGATGAGGAATTTAATAAGGTCGCACACAAACTATTACAACATACTTTAATGGGTGAATTGACCGACGATATTAATGGAATCCATATGATTTCAAAATTTAATCCTAGCATTAAAAATGCGTTTGAAGTAAGAAATGAGGACAAAAATGGAGTTTGGATTGCGACTATTGAATATTACTCTGGAAAACGTAACAAGACATTTACAAAACAAGAATCCACTATGTTTCCTAAAAAGTGGTGCGCTTCAACTTATATGTTCGAAATTTGTTTCGCTTATCACAATAAAAAAAGGAAATCTCCGGAATCGGAGTATCATATATCGCACACTAGTTCTGGTGTGCCAGTTGAATTTGTTATTAAAAATGGAAATCTAAAGACGGTTTATCCGATATACCAAGAATAAATAACTGTTGGTAAAATCAATTAAAATGCCCCCCCGCAGGTGCCAAGATGAAGCGATTTCGAAGTGTGTAAGGTCTTTTGACATTTATTAATCAAACTAAAATAGTGTTGAAAGCAAAAAATATAAAAACAACCTATGGCCATTCACACAAAAAATATACTCTTCAGCTTAGCCGTGCAGTGTGAGTTGTGTTAAGGCAAAATTCCTAATAAATCATTATCTTTACATTAATGAACCCTATTACACTAAATATTGATAAAATTAAGGCTCTTTGTGATAAGTATCACGTTAAGACCTTATTTGCATTTGGTTCAGTAACAAGGAACGAACTTAAGCCAGCCAGTGACATCGATTTAGTTGTTGATATCGAAAACAATGATCCTTTATCCTACTCAGATGATTATTTCGGTTTGAATTTCAACTAGAAAAATTTCTTAAAAGACAAATTGACCTTTTGGAATTGCGAGCAATAAAAAATCAGTATTTAAAAAAGAATATTGAAAATTCTAAAGTTCTTGTTTATGGAAAAGGAAATTAAAGTGTGGCTTTATGATATTAAGCAAGCAATTTCTGAGATTGAACAATTCCTTTCTGAGAAGAAAATATTTCAAGAGTTTCAAAAAGACCTAAAATCGAAACGAGCTGTCGAAAGAAATATAGAAATTACAGGGGAAGCGGTTAATAGAATATTAAGTCAAAACAAAAAAATTGAAATTACTAACTCCAGAAAAATTGTTGATACACGAAACGGAATTTCACATGGATACGACAGCGTTTCAGACGATATTATTTGGGCTATCGTTATTCGAGACATTCCGAAACTTAAAGCAGAAATCGACAATTTATTAGAATTTTAAGAACACTGTTTGTCATCATATTTTGGTAACACATTTATTGAGACAATAAATGTGTTACCAAAATATGATGACAAAAAAACAACATATTTGATTTTTCCTTTTGCCATTGCTTACCTATTTAAAATTATCCGTTATTCTTTTCTTGTCTTCATTCTCCTTGTCGTTCTTGTGATACAATTCAATGAATGTAATTTTTTGTTGATCAGGAAAGTGAGCATATATTAAGCTCAACATCCTCGAAGAGATGTTTACATCAAATTTAGTAATTCAATCGGAATTTAATAATTGAATCAAAATAAAATTGCTCCTTGGTTCTCAAGGCGCAATACATAAAGTAAACTAAAAAATGACACTGTTAAAAAGCCTTTATTATTAGCTAGAATGGTAACGAAGCCTAATCTACTAGTGGTAATTTTTACTTAAACCAAACGTTTTTATTTTTAAAGTCGATAGTAAAAACATATCTACTAATCGCATCAAAATTAAGAACGCCATCATGTATAATATCTTTAGCAACTGGTTTTGTTTTGAGCATTTTATCACCAAATACAAATTCGGATTCTGGGCTTTTTTTATAATTTTCATTTTTAACATTCCAAACCTCAGCACTTTCGTTAGATAGAATAAACGGACCACTGTTGCCAGTATCAAAAAGAAACCAATAATGATTATTAGCTTTAGGTATTCCAACAAATATGTTTAAATCAGCCCCTTCCAACCCATTCGAAAATCTAGTTGTTAAAAGTGATTTTTCTTTTATTGCCTTTTTCGCAGAAGCGTTATTTTCAATTATAATTATGCTTTTAGAAAGTTCAATTGTCAAAATATTCTCTTCAAAAGATTTAAGAGATATAACTCCGTCAAGTCTTGTTAAATCCTTTGGTAGAATACTCATTAAATCCCAAACACCAACAGTTAGATGAAATATTTTTGTTTTACCGATGGAAAGTTCAAGACTATCCAATTTTTGAAACTTTATTTTTTCGCCAGTCATCCTAAACCCCGTCATGCTTCCATATATTTTTTTATTGATGGCTTTTGCAACCTCTGGTGAAATAATTGTTTCTCCACCACCTGTATCAAAAAGAAAGGCGTATTTTTTCCCTTCAATATCAACATCTATTGTTTTTATATTTTCAATATAAGGTTTAAGTTGAATGGTGTCTTGAGCAAAAATCTCCATCATGCTGCTTAAAAATAGCATACTAAATAATATTTTTTTTATGCTCATCGTTAATTCTTCTTATGAATACATTATTACAAATAACAACCTAATTTGAAATCGAATGAATTTTATGATAAATTTTTATGAGTATTTTTTTATTTAACATCTGGCCAAGGTATTTATTTCAACTCAATAATTTCGACACCTTTGTGTCAATATTCGTTCTAGAATTTTTTTCCTTATACGTGTTAATGATTGCCTTTCAATACCAAGAAAGGACGAAAGGTGTGTTACGGTGATACGGTTCTGTAAACTCATATCATTTGCGATGAAATTAAGATATCGTTGCTCTGCACTTTCAAATAGAAAACTCTCAATCCTATTCTGGCGCTTAATCAAAAGATATTCCGCTATGAGTCTCCCATATTTTTCGAAATTTTTGAATCTAGCATAACACACTTGCATGGATGCATATGAAAAATTAACAAAAACACATGGCTCTAACGATTTAATATAAAATTTTGAAGGTATTTGTTGGATAAAAGACCGATAATCAGTGGCTGTATCATTCTCTTTGAGAAAAGCTATTGTAATTTCTTTTCCGTCCTCTGATAAATAATAACTTCTTAATAGCCCACTATATATAAAGGCTATGCTTTCTTGAACGACTTCCGCTTCTAAATAAAGAGTTTTACTTTTAATTTTGGTAACGGTTACTTTACTGGTTATAAATGTTAACTCCTCTTCCGTTAGATCAGAGCAAATTATTTTTAATGAATTTGAAAATGCTGCCTTTGCAGTAATAGTATTTATTATTCCTTTCATTTATTATTAGATAAAATGAATTTAGCAAATCGTTTTCGGAAGATTTTAGGAGCGCAAAGATTCATTTAACTACTGAGTCACCTTTCTCTTGCAGGTGATGTTATTAAAGTGTGTTTTATTTTTCAACTCTTTGTAAGTTTAAATCTTGAAAATCAAAACTAAAATCAATGTTTGGTGAAATACCTTTCATCTTTATGCTTTGTGCTTTACTTTCCTCGTCTAAACTAAATATTGCAAAAGCGTCACAAGGCATATCTTGGTATACCCATTTAATAGCAAAAGTGTTTGCTTTATAAAAACTCATCGGTCCATTTAATTTTGGTGAACGATATGATTTGCACCATAGCTGGTCTCCTTTTAAGAATACTTCAATTTTTCCAAACCAGTTGTCTTCATATATACCTATATAATCTTGTAGATTAATTTTTGCCTTTTTCGATATCTCCACTTGTTTCCATACGTTTGTGTTTACCGAATCTGTTTTATTATTTTGAGCTTCTATTCTTTTGAAATATTTTTCTACATAATCAATTTTATCCAATCCTAAATAACTATCCACAATAGCGTTATTTATAGCACTGAATAACGCTCCACCACCATTTTCTGTATTGGTTAGTATTACAATTCCTAAATTCATATCTGGCACCAAACTTACTTTTGATAACATACCTGGTAATCCACCGGTATGCGAAACACTTAAATTTCCTTTTATATCCGTTAAAAACCAACCTAGCCCATAACCAGCAAAATGTGAATTATACCTTGGGTCTGGATTCGCATCTAAAACGGTATGAATTTTCCACATTTCTTTTTGCCTAGCTTCGGTAAAAAGTTCTTTCTCTAACTTAATCCCATACTTTCCTTTGTTTAATTGCATGATCATCCATTTACTCATATCGTCTACATTTGATAAGATGCCAGCAGCAGCGCCATTTACCATATCTCCATATAAGCTAAACGATTTTATTTTTCCATTTTCAGTACCTTCTGTAGAATGAGGTGTTGCTGTATTGGTATTATTTTTTAATTCTTTGAGGGAAGCGTACGAATTATTCATTTGTAAAGGTTCCATAATTCTTGTTTTAACAAATTGCTCCCAACTTATTTTACTTACTCTCGCAGTAATTTCACCAGCAACAATGTAAAGTAGATTGTCATAATCAAACTTCGTTCTAAATGCAGAAACAGGCTTAAAATATTGAAAATTTGTTACAACATCATTTATGGTAAAGTCTGAACCATCTGGAAAAAACATTAAATCACCTGCACCTAAACCAAGCCCACTCCGATGACAAAGTAAATCTTCTATTAGAAAATTTTCAGTTACATAATCGTTGTACATTTTAAATTCAGGTATATATTTTTTTACTTTGTCTTTCCAAGATATTTTCCCTTCGTCCACCAATATCGATAAGGCAGCAGTTGTAAATGCTTTACTATTTGATGCAATTTGAAAATTAGTATGCTCATCAACCAGCTGTTTAGTAATAATAGATTTTACTCCATACCCTTTTTCGTGAATAATTTTCCCATCTTTTACAATGGCAACAGCAACGCCTGCAACTTTAAATTTTTGCATTGCATTTGTAACAAGAATATCTAAGTCGGTAGAAGATATTTGTCCAAACAAATTGTTGCTTACAAATAATGTAGTAACTGTAAAAATTAGTAGATAAGATTTTATTTTTAACATAATTGATTATTTTGCTTAAGGTTTTTTGTCTTTAAATTTTGCCATTACATGCGATAATGTTGAATTCAATATAGCCACAAATGTCTTTATGCCAAATTTAATAATTCAATTGGAATTTAAACGTGTTATTGATTTTAAAGATTACAAAGTGGTAAAACAGCGATTCATTCAAAAGATTAAACGAGGATTTTTTCTACTTAAAACGAGTTAAATTTCAATTCCCATTATTAAAATATCATCAATTTGTTCTATATCTCCAGCCCATGTTGCAATTGTTCTATCAAGTGCTACTTTTTGTTCATTTAAATTTAAATGATGAATAGAAAGTAATAATTCCTTAAAAGGAGCGTAATAAAATTTCTTTTTATTAGGGCCGCCCTTTTGATCTGGAAAACCATCTGTAAATAAATAAAAAACATCTTCTTTTTGTATATCAAAGAAATGGTTAGTAAATAAAGAATGTTCTGTATTATTAATGGATCCGATCGTAGTTTTATCGGCCTTAATTTCTGTCATTTCCCCCTTTCTAATAAAATATAAAGGATTATGTGCTCCAGCATATTGTGCCCGCATATTTATCTTATCAATAATAAGAATGGACATTTCCATACCATGCTTCAAAGATGGTTCACTTTGGTTGGAATTTGAGAGTTTAGCAACAATTGCCGAATTTAATGCATTCAAAATGTTAGCAGCAATGGGTTTTTCCCTATTGGTAATATTATCTAGCATATTTATGCCCAACATTGACATGAATGCACCAGGGACACCATGTCCAGTACAATCCGCTACAATACAAATAATGGTATTGTTTTTTTCTGCTATCCAATAAAAGTCACCACTCACAATGGCTTTTGGCTTAAACAGAATAAAAGATTGAGGGAGTAAATCTTTTACTTGTATCTCAGTTGGTAATACTGCATCTTGAATATTTTTAGCATAATCAATACTATCTGTAATTAGCTTATTTTGCTGTATGATTTCGTTTTTTTGTTTTTCCAGTAATAAATTAGCTTTTTGCTTAAAACGATAACGCTGATAAACTAAAAAGAGTAATATCACTAGTGTTGCTATCCCAATAATTAATGCTAAACGTATTATCCTTTGTTCCTTCGCATTTTTTTCGTTTAGTTCTTGGTCTTTAAGAAGCAGCTCTATTTCTTTTTCTTTCTTTTCTGTTTTATATTTAGTATTTAATTCTGCTATTTGTTTTATACTCTCTTTGTTAAGAATAGAATCTTTCTCTTCATAATATAAATTATTAAAATTTAAAGCTTTTTTATAATCTTCTGCTTTAGTATATACACTAGCTAAATTTTTATATGCATTTTTTGTTCCCTCTTTTAAACCAATACTTATACTCGCATTTAAAGCATCTGAGTAATATTCGATTGCTTTTCCAAAATTCACTTGATTTTCATATACGGTTCCTATAGTAATATTGGTGTTGACAGCCCCTTCTTTATCCCCAATTATTTTTTGAATTTGTAATGCTTTTAATAGATAATTAATTGCTTCACTATAATTTTTTTGAGCAACATACACAGAACCAATACCACTATAGGCAAGTGCTGTATTTGTTTTTTCACCAGTTTGTAAACTTAATTCTAATCCTTTTAAATAATATTTTAATGACTCTTTATATAATTTTTGTAAGTAATACATCCCTCCTATATTAATATTAATAAGAGTTATGCTTACTTTGTTACCTATTTTTAAAGCTAGCTCTAGGGCTTTTAAGTAATAGAAAAGAGCCTCACTCGTTTTTTGTTGTAGCGAAAACATATAACCAATATTGTTATAAACCATACAATTATTAAGATTATCGTTCACATCTATTTCTAATGATTTTAAAAAATAAGTAAAAGCTTCTGGATACTTTGCTTGGCTACTGTATGAAATTGCAAGATTGTTATAACTCATAGCTAATCCTAACTTTTGACCTAGCGCTTTCTTTATTTCTAAAACTTTAAACTGCATCTGAATCGCCGCATCATAATTACCCTGTAAATTATAAAGAAAGCCAATACTGGTATATGCCTTTGCTATACCCGATTGATCATTAATTTCTTTACAAATCTTTACACCTTTGTTGTAATGTTCAAGCGCAAACGGGTAATTAGCTTTTCGTAAATAAAAGGTGCCATAATTAATATAGCTATGTGCAATTCCTTTTTTGTAATTTAAAGATTGAGACAATACCAATGCTTTGTTAGCGTACATCCTACCTTTTTCAAAATCATTTGAATCGACAAGATAAACTCTACTTAAAGAATTTAGAATATTCACTTTTATAGTATCTTCTGGTATCTTCTTTAGGGCTTTTAATAGACTATCTGTACTCGTAATCTGAGAGTATACAAAACAGCTATTAATTAACACAATAAGAATCGCAATTGTTTTTTTTCTAAAGCAAAATAATGGCTTTTTATTCATTTTATTTTAAATAATTAATTAATTGCTTTTTTACT
The DNA here is from genome assembly GCA_039937835.1 of Bacteroidia bacterium. Lineage (GTDB taxonomy): Bacteria > Bacteroidota > Bacteroidia > 2-12-FULL-35-15 > 2-12-FULL-35-15 > 2-12-FULL-35-15. The sequence goes on from JBDTFR010000002.1 coordinate 7,723, forward strand.
TAAAGCCTATTTAAATTTTATTTATTTGGAATGTTATGATTTGTTTTTTAGTCAGACGATGTACTATCGCTCTAAAGGAAAAAAAGTAACGAAGTATGGCACAAAAAGACCCATAACAAACATTTTAAATAAATTTTAAATAGGTTTCTATATTATTATTTACTAAAAAAAATGAAAATTACTTTCATTTATAGAGCATATAGTTTGCCTTCAAGTATAGTAATACGAGAATTATTAACAAGAGTTGTTAATCGTTGATAAGCTAATTATTTATTTATTTTTTATAAGAGGGTTGGTTGTTGTAGAATAAAAATCAATAATAATGATTTCATGTAGACGGTAAAATGGTTGATGTTTCTTACTAATCTTTGGTGAGTACTTTTATGCCGATTAATAAAATTATTTTGCATTATCATCAAAGAGTATGTTTTACAACTTATCGCTCAATAAATTCAAATGGTACTTCTATTAATTTAGAAAATTCTTCTCCTGCTTCTTTCATATCTTCGTCTAAAGTATCAGCATACCACTTTACCATAAAATGATAGTCATCAGCGCGAAAGCTATCTAATTCAAATAAAATATCCATAATATATTTTGCTGAAGTTGAATTAAAATATTCAAACTTAAACTCAAATATTAATGGACTTTGAGGATTAGTTCTTTTGTTAGTAGATAAATACAATTTATACTCCTTTAACCAATTAATGATTGGGGTATAAAATCTTCCTGTATTTTCGGGTCGAGATTCGCCTGAAATTTCAAAACGAGTAGGCTGAGAAGATAAAATCACGTGAGGTGAAAACTCAGTTGCTTCAATTTCTAGTTTTTCCATACTTTTTTAGCAAATAGTTGATATTCGGGGAATTTGTATTTTAATGATAAAAAAGCAAACATTATTTGCAGCTGGATGAAACTCATACTCTAACTTGTTACCTGATTTTATTGCCATATCTAAAATACCCAATTGAGCTTCAGCATTAAAAGTAACATTATTTTGTAATAAAATTGATTTATATTTTTCTTTTATTTCTTCTTTTTTTAATGCGTTAATTTCATTAATAATTTTCTTTATTATTTCAATACCCTTATCTTCAATATAATTTCCACAAACAATGTGATAATTACCCTCATCTTTGCCTAATAAAAACAAAGAAGAGGTCTGCTGATCCTGATTAAGTTCAGCGTGTCTACATGCATTTTCTAAACATTCTACACTTACTTTATACACCTTTTTCTTCGATATTTCTTCACATTCGAATGCACTGTTATTTTCTTTTAAATTTCTTAACAATTGATTGGTAACATTTGTATCAATAGTTCCAAAATGAGATAAAAGTACTTTTTCCTCACCCATAAATTGGTATTTAGGTATTTGAGATGGCGTCATTTTATTTATACATTAAATGGTGAATAAAATATCTTTAAAATAACAATGCGTTAAATAAGTGTTTCCAGAGGATATTTACGAGGAGGTGATGTTGAAAGTTACAAATAAACTCTATTAACTTCGCCTTAAATTATAGTCTATGGTTATAGTCTATAATACTTCATTGAGTTGAAGTAATTTTTTTTTTATAAACACTAACCTGCTTTCAATTTTAGAAAATTGAAGCTTCTCAGACTTTAATTCGTGTTTAACCACTTTACGATTTTCTTTCAGATATTTTTTTGCCCCCTCTAAGGTTAGACCCTGATCTTTAACTAAATTGTGTATTAGCTTAAAATTATCAATGTCTTCGGGGGTAAATAAGCGATTACCTTTTTTGTTTTTTTTAGGTTTTAAAATATCAAATTCTTTTTCCCAAAAACGAATAAGTGAAGCATTTACACTAAACATATCTGCTATTTCACCCATTGTGTAATAGAGTTTTTCTATGTCCGTTTCTTTATAGGTCACTTTTAAATAGGGCGGTTAGTCAAATGATTGAGATGATTGGGATGCTAATTCTACTAATTTTTGATATTGTTCTGGCGATAAATCATTATAATAGAAGTTAATTGGATTTATTTTTTGCTGATTTTTAATGACCTCATAATGTACATGTGGCCCAGTAGAAAGCCCTGTACTACCAACATATCCCAATAATTCTCCTCTTTTTACATGTTGTCCTACCTTTACAATAAATTTGGACATATGTCCATATAATGTTTCATAACCATAACCATGATCTATTTTAACATGATTACCATACCCTCTATCGGTTGCTATTGCTTCAGAAACAACACCATCTCCAGTAGCATGAATCTCTGTACCTTCTGGTGCAGAGAAATCCATACCAGGATGAAATTCGGATGTTTTATAAATGGGGTGTGTGCGCCAACCGAAACCAGATGGTTGATGTTTTAACTCATCATTAGAAATAGGTTGAATAGCTGGGATGGATGCCAGTAATTGCTCTTTATTTTTTACTAGTTCTGATACTTCGTCAAATGATTTTGATTGAATATACAATTGCTTACTGACCTTGTCTAAGTTTTTACTAGTTGCAATCATCAATTCGGAATTATTATATCCTTGCAATTCTTTATATCTATCAATACCTCCAAATCCAGCTTTCCGAATACTCATCGGTATGGGCTCTGCTTCAAAAATGGTGCGATATATATTATTGTCGCGTTCTTGAACATCGTCTAAAACCTCACCAACCTCTGCAATACGATTATTTAAAAAATCATATTGTAAGGTAAGTTCTGCTATTTCTCTTTTTAATTGTAATTCTTTTGGAGAATCGAAATAATTGAACGCTATAAAGGTGATGATAGCAGCAAAAACCAATCCTAACGTTAAAAAAGAGAGAACCTGCCAAACTCTTTTGAGTATAGGCACCGTCACTTTTTCATAAGTAAGTGACTTAGTATTAAACTTATATTTAATTTTATTCATTTATTATTTTTACAGCTATGCGAATTTACGCAAATAAACTAAATTTGCAAATATGCGGGCTTTTGTATGTGATACGATTGTAAAGTATAAATAGATTCATAAGTTAGATTCATAAGTTAATAAATAGTAAATGGAAGCTAATCAAATACGTCAAACATTTTTAGATTTTTTTAAATCAAAAGGGCATCAAATTGTACCTTCTGCTCCAATGATTGTAAAAAACGATCCTACTTTAATGTTTAATAATTCGGGAATGGCTCCCTTTAAAGATATTTTTTTAGGAAACGCGCCTATTAAATTTCCACGGGTAGCGGATACACAAAAATGTTTACGAGTAAGTGGCAAACACAATGATTTGGAAGAAGTAGGGGTAGATACCTATCACCATACCATGTTTGAAATGCTTGGAAATTGGAGTTTTGGTGATTATTTTAAAAAAGAAGCCATTGGATGGGCCTGGGAGTTGCTTACCAATGTATATAAAATAGATAAAAGCAGGTTATACGTTACTGTATTTGAAGGAAGTAAGGAAGATAATTTAAATTTTGATCAAGAAGCATTTGATATTTGGGAACAATTTATTCCTGAACACCGAATATTAAAAGGTAATAAAAAAGATAATTTTTGGGAAATGGGAGATACTGGCCCTTGTGGCCCTTGCTCTGAAATACATTGTGATATCCGATCAGATGAGGAAAGAGATAAAGTTGATGGTAAAACCTTGGTAAATACAGGTCATCCACAAGTAATTGAGATTTGGAACAATGTATTTATGGAGTTTAATCGCAAAGCCAATGGTACACTCGAAAAATTACCTGCAAAACATGTAGATACCGGTATGGGCTTTGAACGTTTATGTGTAGTCATTCAAGGAAAACAATCTAATTACGATACCGATATTTTTCAACCAATCCTTAACAAAATTGAAGAATTATCTGGAAACCGGTATAAACCTGAAAAAGAAGAACAGCATAAACAACAATTGATTATTAATATAGCCATGCGTGTGATAGCAGATCATATAAGAGCAATTGCTTTTAGCATTGCAGACGGTCAGCTGCCTTCGAATACAGGAGCGGGTTATGTTATTCGACGGATTTTAAGAAGAGCAATCCGTTATGGATACCAATCACTAAATATGAAAGAACCTTTTATGTATCGATTAGTACCCGTCTTGGCAAATCAAATGGGACAAGCTTTTCCGGAGCTTATTAATCATAAAATATTAATTGAAAAGGTGATTAAAGAAGAAGAAATTTCTTTTTTTAGAACATTAGAAAATGGATTAAAACGCATTGATCAGGTATGTATTAATACCACTGCACTTAAAAAAGACACAGTGGATGGAGCTATTGTATTTGAGTTGTATGACACCTTTGGTTTCCCTATTGATTTAACTTCTCTAATTGCAAGAGGGTATGGTTTAAATATAGACGAAAAGAGTTTTCAAGAAGAATTAGAAAAACAAAAAAATAGATCGCGTGAAGCAACTTCTATTGACGCAGGTGATTGGATACTAATGGATGGGTTTACAGCAAACGAAGGCGGAAGAATATTTGTAGGTTATCATCAATTAGAAGAGGAAGTGAGCATTATTCAATATCGAGAAGTAAAAGCAAAAGGTAAAAAACAATATCAATTAATATTAGACAAAACACCTTTTTATGCTGAGAGTGGCGGTCAAGTTGGAGATACAGGTATACTAGAAGCAGGTGACGAAAAAATAATAATTAATGATACTAAAAAAGAAAATGGTAGTATCATCCATTTTACGGAACAGCTTCCAAAAAATTTAAAACAAAAATTTAAGGCTATAATTAATCCTACCAAAAGGCACTTAACAGAAAACAATCACAGTGCTACTCATCTCTTGCATGCAGCATTAAGACAGGTGTTGGGCACTCATGTAGAGCAAAAAGGATCTCTAGTGAATGAAGATTATTTACGTTTTGATTTTTCGCATTTCGCAAAAATAACAGAGGAAGAACTGACAAAAATTGAAGCCATTGTGAACCAAAAAATTCGTGAAAATATTATCTGCGACATTAAAGAAATGGAAATTGATGATGCTCGTAAATCAGGAGCAATGGCTTTATTTGGAGAAAAATATGGCGATATTGTTCGTGTAGTAACTTTTGATAAAAATTATTCGATAGAGTTGTGTGGAGGTACACATGTTAATTCTACCGCTCAAATAGGCTTATTTAAAATAATTTCGGAAGGAGCAGTAGCATCTGGTATTAGAAGAATTGAAGCCATTACATCCGTTAAAGCGGAAGATTTTTTTAATCGACAAAATACACTTGTTACTGATGTAAAGAACTTATTAAAAAATCCAAAAGATGTGGTAAAAAGTATTCAAACATTGTTAGAGCAAAATACAGAATTGCAAAAACAAGTAGAGCTACTTATGCGAGATAAAGCGAAAGGCTTAAAAGTAAATTTACTTGATAAAAAACAACTCATTAATGGAATTAATTTTATTGCTGAAAAAATAGATTTAAATTCTGCTGATGCAATTAAGAATTTATCATTTGAATTGAGAGATCAAGTTGATAATTTATTTATGGTATTAGGAGCTGATGTAAATGGTAAACCGAGCTTATCTGTTATTATTTCAGATAATTTAGTGAAAGATAAACAATTGAATGCAGGCACTATTATTCGTGAAATTGCAAAAGAAATTTCTGGAGGAGGAGGAGGTCAACCTTTTTATGCAACAGCTGGAGGTACTGACTCTAAAGGTATTTTAAAGGCACTCGAAAAAGCAAAAAATTATTTAAATTGATTTTGGTTGGATATTTTTTCAACAAAAAATTATTTATGAATCGATTGTAAAATATCGAAATAGATATACAGGGTAATTTTTAGTCGTTAAATTTAGTAGCAAAATTAAACCTATGAAAAATAAACTATTCCTCCTAACTCTGCTGGGGCTTTTAATCTTATTAACTGGTGTAGTTCTTACTGCTATTAAGCCCTCCTTATCTTCAACTGCCTCTATATTAATGATCACAGGAATGTTGGCATGTAAATTTTTTGGATTGTTGATGCTTGTATTAGACAGCAACATCAGAAAAACAATTTATTTCAAATTGATGTTATTATCAATGGCAATAGTACTAATAGGTGAGGTTTTCTTTATAAACCAATTAGTTGGCTCATTTCTTCTCTTAATAGCGGGTGCCTTTAGTGCTATTATTGTTTATAGTATTCGATTTTATTACAAAATTGAAAAAAAGAGATTGGATATTCTCAAGTTATTATGGGTACTTACAACCTACATTGCAATGTCCTTAACTGTTCTTAATTATCTTCCGAAAGAAGCAGGATACGTTTCTGAATTAATCTTTTGGGTAATGATATTTGATTATGTCATTTCATCAAAAAAGACACCAGCACTAGCTTCCACAACAAGTTGATAGTTACACTATACTTCGTTAAATGTAATTGGGGCTGCTAGTATTCTATTAGCTATCAAGATAATCCCATCCGATTTTTTTATATTTGTTGCCTTGGGAGATTATAATTTTTATCAAACACAAAATTAGCTTACAATAAAAGTATAATTCGTGAAGTGAATCATAAATACTATGAACTGAATAAATTAATTTTGTTACATTCGCTTGAAAGATGAAAATGAACATTTATTATATTTTATATTATTATCAAAGCTGTTTATTGGGAACTGTTTTGGAAGATGTATAATGACATCATAAAATCAAAAACATAACGACGGAGCCCTTGATAAAACTGGGGCTCTTTTTTTAACCAACTAACTTCAATAACTATTTAAAAAATTTTAATTTAATAGGCGTATGAAAGCAACAATCGTAGGAATGGGCTTGATAGGAGGATCACTATCAAAAGATTTGAAAAGCAGAAAAATAATTGACTACGTTATTGGGATTGAAACCAATAATGAGAACGCAAAAGATGCTTTACACTTAAAGTTGGCTGATGAGATTAAACCACTTGAAGAAGCATTAAACGTTGATCTAATTTTTTTGTGTGTTCCTGTGGATGTGATTGAACAAATACTACCTTTTATTTTGGATAATGTTAAAGCAAAAACCGTTGTAATGGACATGGGCAGCACTAAAGAACAGATTTGTGAATTGGTGCGTAATCATAAAAACAGAAAACAGTTTGTTGCAGCACATCCCATTGCCGGTTTAGAGAATGCAGGGCCACTTGCTGCCATAGATAAGTTGTTCGATAATAAAGTAGCCATAATTTGTGAAAAAGAGCTGAGTAGCAATAATGCTATTGAAGTTGCAGAAAAAATATTTAGTACTTTAAAAATGAGGTTGGTATATATGAATGCAGAAGACCACGATAAACACATGGCTTATATTTCGCACTTATCACACGTTATATCGTATGCTCTAGCAAATACCGTTTTAAATATAGAAAGCAACAATACAACTATTTTCGATCTTGCTGGAAGTGGCTTTGCATCGACGGTAAGGCTTGCAAAAAGCTCCCCAGAAATGTGGACGCCCATATTTACAAAAAACTCTACCCATATTTTAACTGCATTAGAAGAATACATTCAGCAGCTTCAACAATTTAAAAGTGCATTAAAAGATGAAAATGAATTGCATGATTTTATTAGCAGCGCAAATCGTATACGAAAGGTTTTACAAAAAGCATGATAATGGCTACATTCTTAAAGAAGCGGTATAGATAAATTTCCACGATTCGGTTTCGTTACTAATAATAAAGTTAGATACAAAAAAATAGTAATTAATTGTTAAGTTTAAAATATAGTTAACGTAGAAAAAAACTAGTTTCATTTCAATAGTTTACCTAAAAGTTTGATTTTTAATTAAGGTTATCGTAAATTCAATCTTTTATAAATTAAAAGAATCATGAAAAAAAAGCTACACAAATTATTACACTACGTTATCTTTTTAATACCATTTGGAGCATTTGGTCAAAATTTTGTTCGAATTGATATGACTAACTCGAAAGAGGTTATTCATTTAGCTGCAACACAAGTATTAGAGGTAACTTTACCTTCCACGCCATCAACTGGTTATGGTTGGTACCTAAAAGACGCTAATAGTGCTTCTTTTTTAAAACAAATGGATGAATCTTTTGAAAGTGATACCAAATATAATCCTATTGGCTCTTCTGGTATTACAACTATTCGATTTATTCCTAATGGTAAAGGTTTATGTGAATTAGAAATGGTGTATAAGCGTATTTTCGAAAAGGAATCCCCCCTAGCAAATTACAAAATATCGGTAAACTGCGAAGGCTTTTATAACGGGAGCTACTCCCAAAGTGTAGAGAATGATGATATAGCCATAACAGAAGAAAATAGCCAGATAACAAACAACCAAAAATTAAGAGCATTACCTACTTCTTTCACTTGGCAGACTTATTGCACGCCCGCAAAAAATCAAGGCTCCTGTGGTGCCTGTTGGGCTTTTTGCACCACTGGATCTTTTGAGGCGGTAGTTAACATTTGGGATAAGAAGGTAAATGATTACTCCGAACAATATTTAATAAATTGCAATACTAAAGGTAGTGGATGCAATGGAGGCTCGAGTACTGCTTTCAACTTGTATATCAACCCAGGAGCTGTAGCAGAAGCAGAGTTGCCGTATAAAGCAAAAAATGGTACTTGCGCAACTTATACCCATTTAGAAAAAGCAATATCTTACAGTACTGTTAAGAACATTACCGATAGCATAAAGCAAGCTATTTATAACTACGGTCCTGTTTATACCGCCATTTGTTCAGGTAGCAATTTGAATAACGTAGGAACGGGTATATTAACAAAAAGTGATGGTACTACTTTAAACCATGCTGTTTTACTTGTTGGCTGGAATGATACTGAAGGCTACTGGATTGTAAAAAATTCATGGGGTACTAGCTTCGCTTCAAAAGGATTCTTTAAAGCTAAATATGGTGTTTCAGCTATAGGCGAAGGTTCTGCTTATATTAATTACAAAGGTATTATTTCGCACGGAAACACAACAGGTATAGTAGATGCAAATAATTTAAGATTAACCATTAGCCCTAATCCAAGTACTGGTATTTTTACAATTAAAGGATTAATAGGCACAAATAAAATTGAAGTTTACGACATGGTAGGTCGTTTGGTAGTTCAAAAACTATCAGAAAATGAAACACAAATTATTGATTTAAATGAAAACAACAAAGGTGTTTACATTTATAAAATTATTAATAACAATAGCAAAATTGCATTACATGGTAAATTAATATTAAACTAATATTATTAATTAATTTGCTAAAAAAAAAAGGTGTAAAAGCTTAGGAGAATATAAAAAAGATAGATAAAAGAAGAGTTACCTACTTTCATTCCAAATAAATGCATATTTACCACACAGGTTACCCATTTTTATATACTACCTCATCACTTAACGATGAGGTAGTACTATTTTAAAATGTATATTATTTAACAATATCTGTAATCTGATAAGAACTCATCTAGTTGAAGAATTTACTCGCTTCTATTTTCAAATCAATATTAATTACAATATCGCTTTATGATAAAGAATTATTTCTCTTTTCGTTTCATTGCTGATACAATCTGTTGACCTTTTAATAATATCTTTAATCCATTTCGCCTTAATGAAATGTGAGGTTTTTGCTGAACATGGTCATCAATACCATCTTTATAAGTAGCAATAATATCATGGTAAGATAAAATACCAATAATAGTGGAATTCTCTGTTGAAACTACTGGCAATACATCCACATTTTCTCTTGCCATAGTTTCAACAGCAACTTGTAAGGTGTTATTTAAATTAATATAAATATTATTTCGTTTTATTAACGAACCCACTAATCTTTCTGAAGAATGATGGTTACTAAATAAATTTGACGAACTTAAAATACCTCTATATTCACCTTCAGTGCTTGAAATAATAAAATAATTTGATTTATAATGGGGCTCATTATTAAGCCAATCGAGCACTTCTTTTATCGTATTATCTTCGCTTATTATTATTCCCTTATCGGTAATAACTTGTTCAACCGTTAATTTGTTTAACGAATTGGGCTCATAAGAAAACGGCGCTTTTACACCTCTACGAGCAATTTTCTCTGTCATGATGGTGTTTTCCATAATAAAATAGGAAATAAAATAAGCAGTTGTGCAGGCTGCTAATAGAGGTAGTAATGCATTTGACTGACCAGTTGTTTCTAATGCAAAAACAATAGAAGTAAGTAATGCTCGTGAAGCCCCTGCAAACATAGCTGACATACCAACCAATGCAGCTAATGGAATAGTAACCCCTGATGTAGGAAAAAAAGAAATTATTAATGATCCAATTAATGCGCCAGCTGCTCCCCCAATGGTGAGTAATGGTGCAAGAGTACCACCTGATGTACCGCTACCTAAAGAAATAGCCCAAGAAGTAAATTTTAACAAAAATAAAGAACTTAAAATCTGTACCGACATAGTTCCAGAAAGAATTTCTATAATATTATTATACCCTACTCCTAATGTTCGCGGTGCAAAATAACCTACCACTCCAACTGCTAAGCCTCCAATTGCAGGCCACCAAGCCCAATGAATAGGTAGCTTTTCAAATCCGTCTTCAATTAAATAAACAATTTTTGTTACCAAAACAGATAAGAAACCAACCACTATCCCCATTATACAATAAAGACCAATGGCGGAGTTGGAGGGAGGTGCTATTATGTCTTTAATAGGAAAAACAACTCCTCCGTCAAAAAATAAATGATGTCCTACAGCACCAGTAATACAAGCCAGTGCCACAGGAATAAATGAACGTGGAGAAAACTCAAACAACAACAATTCTATTGCTAAAAAGATAGCAGCAATAGGGCTTCCAAAAATAGCAGCCATACCTGCTGTAGCACCTGCAGACAGTAGAATTTTACGTTCATTGTGTGTAATTTTGAGTAATTGACCCAAGGTAGAGCCCAATGCTCCACCAGTAGAAATAATAGGCCCCTCTGCCCCAAACGGACCGCCTGTACCAATAGAAATAGCAGAAGAAAGCGGCTTCAAATACGTAATGGCAGGTTTAATTTTACTTTGATTGGTTAAAATTTGTTCCATCGCTTCGGGTATACCATGCCCCCGAATTGCCTTTGACCCATACACCGCCATTAACCCTACAATTAGCCCTCCAACTGCTGGAATAATAATTACAAATAAGCCAAGATGATTATCAGCAGGACTAGAAGGAGCTATGGAAAAGACACCATAAAAAGAAATATTAGTTATCAAGTTAATTAGGTGAATTAACAACTTAGCAATGTAACTAATGGAAATGGCAATTAAGATAGATAAAGCGGAAATGGTAAGTAGACGTTTCTTATTCTGCGGGTTTTTATTTTGAAAATTCTCGCTCTCTAATAGTGGGTTTAATGACACCGAAATAGGGATGCCATTGTTGAGTATATTTTTATTTTTCATTATATAAAAAAATTATTACAATCATAGAAGAAAATAACATACGTTTTTAAATGATTAATTATTTCTAAAATTGCTAACGATAAAAACTGAATGCTTTGTTCTTTTTTTAAATTTCAGCATACAAAAGTACTAAAAATGTTGATTCTAAAGAGGGGTAATAGCCAATTAATCTCCTAAAGAGCCTCGAAACAAGTAGAATAAAAACTATATATTAAAATAAAATAAAAATTTATTGGAAATTTTAAAAAAAATCCTTGTTAAAATTTATCAAATATAATTTTTCTGTAGCCCGTGAAATTGCCGTATATAACCACCGGAAGTATTCCTTATTAATCATTTCATCCGTTAAATACCCTTGTTCTACAAACACACAAGGCCACTGCCCACCTTGCGCTTTGTGGCAGGTTACTGCATATGCAAATTTAACTTGCAAAGCATTAAAAAAAAGATCTTCCTTTACTTTTTTTAATCGAAGTCTACGGTCGGCAACATCATTATAATCTAGCACGACAGCGTCATATAATTTTTTATTTTCTTGTTGTGATAAGGCTGGCGCTTCGCTCATGATAGCATCTAACAATAAACGAGTTTCTAATTCAGGTTCTGTTGGGTAATCAATTAACTTAATCCGTACATCTACAAAATGAAACCCATGCATTTCTTGCATTTTACCAACACTGGTTATTTGTATAATATCCCCATTAGCAATAAATCCTGCTTTTGATTCTGGTGGTAACCAAAAATAATTATTTTTTACCACCATCATATAATCACCTGAAGACAACTCATTTTCCTGCCAACGAATACGAGCACGAATTTGCTGATTAAAAATATTAGCTCTTTTATTTGAACGACAAATAATCATGGTGTCTTCTACCCCATATTTATTGTATGCATCATTTAAAGCATCTTCTAACTCATCACCTGTTAACTTTACAATGTCCTTATACATTTCAACCTTAAAGCTAGGCTTGTCTATTTTACCATTTTTAATTTGATTGCGAATAATGGTTGCATTTGCTAATATTCCCGAATTTTTATTTTGACGCAATACTTCTGTTAACTCAAACCAGTCTAACTGAAAAGAATAAGTTGCTTTTAAAAAATCAATATCTAAGGAAGGACTTATATCTAAACCTACTGGCGGCAATTGAGCGGTATCACCAATAAATATTAATTTGCAATTAGTAACACTAAAAACATAGCTAATCAAATCATCCAATAAGCTACTGCTACTATAGCCCCCCAAGTTACTTAAGCCTCCTGAAATAGAAATCATCGAAGCTTCATCTACAATAAATATAGTGTTTGCATGCAAATTGGGTTGTAGTGTAAAGGCAATCCCATCAACAACTACTTTTTTAAAATATATTTTTTTATGTATGGTAAACGCTTGCTTTTTTGTATAGTTAGAAAGCACTTTTGCAGCTCTTCCCGTAGGTGCCAATAAAATAGAGTTATAATTAACAGCCGGCAAGCTTTGTACCAACGAACGCACAATGGTTGTTTTTCCGGTACCTGCATACCCTTTAATTACAAAAATATGATCGGATTGTTTCCCTACAATAAATTCCGAAATCTTCTCAAGTAACTTTTGTTGACCATTGGTAGCATCAAACGGAAATTTTTGTAATAAAATAGTATTAAATGCTTTTGGGTTCATTTTAACAAAGGTATGTAAACAATGTAATTAAAGCGGTCAATAAAATTACTTAAAACACCTATCCAATTTTGAAAAGCGCGTATATAAAAAATATATCTTTGTTTGATAATGACCAATGAGCTAAAACATAAATTAATTCAAACAAACTCTTTTATTGATGAAGCGTTTGATACAGAGCGAACTGATTTAAAATTAATCATGCAGCTGAGTTTAGATGGGATAACTATTACTGTAAATGAAACATTAAAAAATAAATACATTGCTTTTGAAAGTTTTACTTTTCAGAACGTTTATAGTTTTGAACTTGTAAACGAATTATTAGATGAACTAATAAAAAAAAGTAAAATTATAAAACACAAATACAAACAGATGATTTGCGTTGTTGAAAACAATAGTGCTACGATAGTGCCAAAAGCAATTTATGAGGAAGACAATAAGAAATTATATTTAAAATTTAATACGTCTCTAGATGATTATGATTTAATTTTAACAGACGAATTAAAATCATTAGATGCAAAAAACATATTTTCCATACCTACTGCTATTCAAACTAAATTGAATAGTTTAAATAACAACATTCAATATCATCATTCATCCACTATATTAATAGAAACTCTTTTAAAACAAAATAAAAATAAAACGGGAAAAAAATTATTTGTTCATGCTCAGTTATCCCATTTTCAGGTGGTAGTTATAGAAAGTAAAAATTTACTTTTCTATAATACCTTTAATCATCATTCTGCTGAAGATTTTATTTATTATCTTTTATTTGTATGTGAACAATTACAATTGAACCCCGAAAATATTGATTTAACTTTTATAGGTGAAATAGAAAAAAAATCAACCATTTATTCTATCACACAAAAATACATTCGCCATATACAATTTGGCGAACGGAATGATAATGCAGAGTATAGTTATCAATTACAACATTTTTCAAAACATTCCTATTTTACTTTATTTACTAATTATTTGGCATAATGCGTATTATTAGCGGAACAAACAAAGGTCGCATCATACATCCGCCTCAAAATTTACCTGTTAGACCTACTACCGATTTCGCAAAAGAAAGTATTTTTAACATTCTCAATAATAATTTTGAATTAGACGGGCTAAAGGTTCTTGACCTTTTTTGCGGAACAGGTAATATTAGTTTTGAATTTGCTTCGCGCGGATGCACTTCCATTACCAGTGTGGATAACCATTATAATTGTTGTGAGTTTGTGAAGAAAACAGCGCTTAATTTTAAAATGAATCAAATAAAAGTAATAAAAATGGATGTTTTTGCTTTTTTAAAAAAAGCAATAGCGCCTTATGATATTATTTTTGCAGACCCTCCTTATGATTTAGAAAACATTAATACCATCTATGAAATGGTGTTCACTAAACTTATTCTAAAAGAAAATGGTTGGCTCATTATAGAGCATGGCATCACTACTAACCTATCCTCATTACCTTATTTTCTAGAAAAGCGAACCTATGGAAATGTAAATTTTTCAATTTTCAGTAATTCGAGTAGCTGATATATCTAACCATTTACTCTTCTTGAAATGTTATTTATTCGTAAATTCGAGCTTAAATTATCACAAATCATCGCATTATAAATGACTAAACGCATCGCTATTTTCCCTGGGTCTTTTGATCCAATCACAAAAGGACATGAAGATCTTTTAAATAGAGCTTTACCTTTATTCGATGAAATAATTATTTCTATTGGAAAAAACAGTAGTAAACAAAGCTATTTTACAATGGAGCAGCGTAAAAAATGGATAGAACAGGTATTTGCAAATCAACCAAAGGTAAAAGTAGAAACCTATACAGGGCTTACCGTAGAGTTTTGTAAAAAAAAGAAGGCAAATTATATATTGCGAGGGTTACGCACTTCTGCTGATTTTGAATTTGAAAAAGCAATTGCGCAAAACAATCACATGATGGTACCTGAAATTGAAACGATATTTATTTTACCTATTCCTGAGCTTTCTGCAATAAATTCTACAATTGTACGTGATATAGTAAGAAACGGGGGCGATGCAAGTGCCTTTGTTCCTAAAAGCATTAACTTAAAAGATTAATCAATATTCCCTTTTGTTTTCGATTTGCTGCATATATGAATAAACAATTATTAATAATATTTTTTTTCATTTCTTTTAAAGGGCTTTTATCTGCCCAAAATGTAACCATTTCAGGCTCTGCTAATTGGTATAAATACAATGAAATTAGTGTATGGACAACCTTAGATTATATCTCTAACGCACAAAAAAAGCTAACTTATACCACTATAGATTCTGGGGGGAATTTCTTATTGGAATTAAACACAAATGCTATACAATATATAACGCTTAAGATTGAAAAGCACATAGCCTCCATGTATATTGAACCGAATCAACATTATGAATTGATCGTGCAACCTCCCGATTCAACTACTTATCAAAATCCTAATATTGAACATGACGTTAAAATAGAGATTAAGTTAAAAAGTAAAACAGAAATTAATGCTCTTACTATGGATTATGATAAACGATTTGATAATTTTTTATCCTTTGACTACCCTTATTTTGTAAGCAGAGGTGCTCGCCCAAAAATTGATTCATTTAATCTCGTGTTGCAATCATATTACTCAACAGTTAAAAACGATTATTTTCACGCATATATAAATTATACAATTGCCACAATTGAAGAGAAAATAGGTGAATCTCAAAAAAAATTATTTAATAATTATATAAATCAAAAGCCTATTTTATATAATCACGTCGAGTATATGAATTTTTTTAACACATTTTTCAAAGGGAAACTTCAAGCTATTTCTAATTTAAAATCTGGTTCCTCTTTAAACTTTCAAATAAATGATCGGGGAAGTTATATAGGAACAATGAATACTTTGAAGCAAGATACTTTATTAAAAAATGATACGCTTCGTGAGTTAGTGTTATTGAAAGGTTTATATGAAAGTTATTATGAAGGCAGCTTTCAAAAAAGCAGTATTATTGCCATCTTACAACAAATTACACAAGAAAGCAAAATAGAAAAACACATTGAGATTGCGTACAATATTTTAAACTCCTTTTCAAAACTTAAACCAGGTGCAGACGCACCAGGTTTTGAACTACCAAATAAAATGGGGCTTACCAGCAACTTAGATGAACTTCGAGCAAAAAATTATATATACCTATTATTTTTTAATGTTAATTGTTCGGCTTGTATCGAACAAATGAAAGTAATTCCATCATTGAAAAAGAAATATGGTAAAAACATAACATTTGTAGCCATTTCTGTTGATAAGACATTTGAAGATTTTAAAAAATTCTGTAACAAGAATTTAAAATATGATTGGGTATTTTTATACGATAATACAAATGGAGCATTAAAGAAAAGCTATGAAATTAAATCATTGCCTACTTATTTTTTAATTAATACAGATGGTAAATTTATACAAGTCCCCGCAGATTCTCCTGACCAAGACATTGATCGTGCATTTTATGATATTACAAAGCCAAAAACAAAAACGCACAATGTAGGCAGCAAAGAAAATAATTATTAAAAAGCACCTACAAAATAAATAACTTTCTAGTATAATTATAAGTAAGATGTTTGAACACTTTAATTGCTTCACAACTGATACTTAATCACTTCTTTTATCGAAACAAATGTATTTTTTAAAACGGTTGAGAAGTTGGCTTTTTTAAACCATTTAGCATCTATAATACCTTCTTCTAATTGTGGTATCAATATTTTATTATCCACACAACTCATTTCAAACCAGTAAGTTCTTTTTAAATGAGACTTGCCATTCAATGAATAAACATGGTGCGTTACTGTTAATTCTTTTATAATCGTTAAGCCAGAAACCCCACACTCCTCCTCCACTTCACGTATAGCAGCACTTTTAATTGCTTCGTTTTTTTCAACTTTACCTTTGGGTAAATCCCATTTACCATTGCGAAAAATAAATAACCATTCGTTTTTATCATTCTGTACAAATCCGCCAGCAGCGTTAATTACCTTAAACATTCCTGTAAAATAATCAAGCAGTTTTTGTTCATCCTTATTAAAAAAATACAATTCTGTTATATTATTTTTATCAACAGCATTATTATACTTTAAACGCATGTCCTCAGCCGAATCAATTTTCTCTAAAACGCTCTTTTCTTTAGAGTTAAAAAGTTTTTGATCATTAATAAGGTGCACTATTTTATTACTTAAAAAAATTTTCACCATCCTACTTGTTAATTAATTATTTATTATATGACTTTAATGCAACGGATACTTTAATATATTTGTAATATGGAGACTAATCAAGAAGCCGCATTAAACATTGCGGAGTTTTTATTACAAATTAAAGCAATTAAACTGCAACCTGACAATCCTTTTATCTGGGCATCAGGCTGGAAATCGCCCATTTATTGTGATAACCGTATTACCCTTTCTTATCCAAAGGTACGAACTTATATCCGACAAGAATTTGTAGATATTATTACTAATACATTTGGAAAACCTGATATTATTGCTGGCGTGGCAACTGGAGGTATTGCTCAAGCAGCGTTAGTAGCTCAGCAAATGGGCTTGCCCTTGGTTTATATTCGTTCTGAAGCAAAAAAGCATGGTTTAACTAATTTGATTGAAGGTGTTGTGGAACCAGGCCAATCAGTAGTGGTCATAGAAGATTTAATTTCCACGGGAGGAAGTAGCTTAAAAGCGGTAGAAGCATTGCGAGAAGCTGGATGTGAAGTAAAAGGCATGGCTGCCATCTTTACTTATGGATTCAAAGCAGCATCAGAAAATTTTAAAAATGCTAATTGTAAACTTGTTACCCTTAGCGATTATGAAACGCTTATTAAACAAGCATTAGAATCAAGCTTTATTACTGAAAAGGATTTAGTTTCTTTACAAAAATGGAGAGAAAATCCTTCCAATTGGAATAACTAAAATTAAAAACAATAAATATATTTGTATGTCGATAACAAAAATAGAAAGCGATAAAGTTGAAATTGGAAATTCCTCGGAAAATATATTTAACTACTTAAGTGATTTCAACAATTTCGGTAAACTAATGCCGCCACAGGTTAGTAACTGGCAATCTACGTCTGATGAGTGCACGTTTACCATTAATGGCATGGCCTCCATTGGAATGAAAATAATTGATAAAGTACCTACTAAAAAAATTACTATCAGCTCAAACGGGAAAGTACCTTTTGATTTTACGCTATTGGTATTAATTGATGAAATAGGTGTTGATAAATGTAATGGTCAATTGTTGTTTGAGTCAGAGCTTAACCCTATGTTAAAAATGATGGTACAAAAGCCTTTAAGCAATTTTTTTAATCTCTTAGCCCAAAAAATGAAAGAAATAAAATAAATAGTGCTATCTTATTTCTAGGTTGTGTTTTATAAAAACGCAATTTCTTTAAAATCAAATTCACTTATTTTTTCAGATTTTCTTTGAACTTGTAATTTACCAGTAGCCGAAACATCTATTATTTTCCCTTCAAAAATCTCCTTATTATCCTTGTAAGTAGCCCATTCATTAAACTGATACAAGTAATGTAAATAATCAGCGTCCATGTTGGTATTGGCTGATGCTTTCAATTGTAAATAACGAGCTTCTATGTATCCGCATAAGCGTTCTATACAATTCATTAAGTCATATTGTTTTTTTGTAATAAAAGCCAATGAAATTGCATCTGGTGTTTTAAATAGTAATTGATTTATATTTATTCCTATACCTATGATGGCGCTTTGAATCGAATTTTCGCGCACATTATTTTCTATTAAAATTCCAGCAACTTTTTTGTTATTAATATAAATATCATTTGGCCATTTTATAAAAAGATTGGTGGAATGCTCCGTTTTATTAAGGTATTCTGCCATTAAGTCAGCCACCGCCAATGAAACCATTTTAGTGAGTAAAAACTGCTGTTTTATATTTAAAAATTTAGGGTATAAAACAAGGCTTAAGGTAATGTTCATATTAGGTTCACACTCCCAAGAGTTGCCTCGTTGCCCTCGTCCTTTTTCTTGGTTAAAAGTATATATAATTGATCCATCTGGAATGAAAAGATGACTCAATAATTCACTGGCATAACTGTTGGTAGATGCAAGTGAATTAACATAAATAGCGTTTTGCCCTATAAATAATGTTTTCATTGAAGTTTATGAAAAAGATTTGACTATTTTTGTGCCTCGATAAAGGCATTTTTTTACAAAGGAATAAAATAAATTATTTAACATCAATTAATGATTAAAAAGAAAGAAGAAGTTACAAAAAAAGCTACCGCTAAAACACCATTAAAAAAGGCAGCAAAAAAAGTAGTTAAAAAAACAGCTTCAAAAAAGCCAGTTGTAAAAAAAGAGGTAAAAAAACCTGTTGTAAAAAAACTAGTTGTAAAAAAAGCACCTGCTAAAAAAGCGAATAAAGCTGTAGAGCCAAAATCTTTAAAAATCAAAAAAGATGCCATTCAATTGCTTGCTGATGCTGCTGTTGAAGGAATTTTAGAAGTTAAAGGGCGAAACATATCCATTTTAAATTTAACGACAATTCATAATCGGGTATGCGATTATTTTATAATTTGTCAGGCAGATTCTAACACACAAGTTAGCGCCATTGCTGGTTCCGTAGAAGAGATTGTAAAAAAATTAACGGGCGAACGTCCTTATCGTAAAGAGGGCCTTCAAAATTCTGAATGGGTATTGATAGATTATGTAACAGTAGTGGTGCATGTTTTTCAATCTCAAATAAGGAATTTTTACAACTTAGAATCGCTATGGGCAGATGCGGAAGTTACAGAATTGGCATTTGATTAAATTTTACTAAAAGAAAGAAAACAAATATAATGAGCGGTCAAAAACAATCAGAAAATAAAGGCTTAAAAGATAAGTTTCCAAAAAAACCTAATCTACCAAAAACGCCATTCAGCTTTTATTGGATATATGCAATTATTGCAGTTGCATTAATTGCTATGCAGGTTTTAAATTTTAATGGAGGCTTAAAAGAAGTGAGGTCTTCGGAATTTTTTGAAAACATGCTCAAGCAGCACCAAGTTGTTCGAATTGTGGTGGTACCCAATGAACAAATTGCTGAAATATATATTGGCAGTGAATTTCTAAAGTTACCACAATATGCTAAAGACGGCTTAGAGAAACACCCTAAGGGTCCTCATTATAAAATGAAAATTTTATCTGTAGAGAGTTTTAAAGCTGATTTAACAGAGGCTCAAAAAGATTTTTTACCAAATGAACGTATTTACCCCGAAAGTGAACCGCGTACAAGTTGGATGGATTCATTAAGCTGGTTACTTCCAATTGCATTAATGGTTGTAATATGGATTATAATTATGCGTCGCATGGGCGGAGGTGCTGGTGGTGGTCAACTATTTAATATTGGTAAATCAAAAGCTACTTTATTTGATAAAGATACAAATGTAAACATCACCTTTAATGATGTTGCAGGTTTAGAAGGTGCAAAAATTGAGATAAAAGAAATTGTTGATTTTCTTAAAAACCCCAAAAAATATACTGTTTTAGGAGCTAAAATCCCAAAAGGAGCTCTACTTGTAGGCCCTCCAGGTACTGGTAAAACATTGCTTGCAAAAGCAGTTGCTGGAGAAGCAAAAGTTCCTTTCTTTTCATTATCAGGATCCGACTTTGTAGAAATGTTTGTAGGTGTTGGAGCTTCTCGTGTACGCGATCTTTTTCGCCAAGCAAAAGAAAAAGCACCTTGTATTATTTTTATTGATGAGATTGATGCGATTGGTCGTGCAAGAGGTAAGTCTCCTGCACAAGGCGCAAATGATGAAAGAGAAAATACTTTAAATCAATTATTAACCGAGATGGACGGCTTTGGTACCAACAGTGGTGTAATTATTTTAGCTGCTACCAACCGTGCTGATATTTTAGACAGAGCGTTGATGCGTGCAGGTCGTTTCGATCGACAAATTTATGTTGATATGCCTGATTTAAATGAACGTAAAGATATTTTTAAAGTACATTTAAAACCTTTAAAGTTAGATGCTAATGTAGATGTTGATTTCTTAGCGAAACAAACACCTGGCTTTTCAGGAGCTGATATTGCAAACATTTGTAATGAAGCGGCATTAATTGCTGCCCGCCATGATAAAAAAGTAATTGAAAAGCAAGATTTTTTAGATGCTGTTGATCGTATTATTGGTGGATTAGAAAAGAAAAATAAAATTATTTCGGTACATGAAAAGAAAGTAATCGCCTATCACGAAGCAGGTCACGCATCTGTTAGCTGGTTATTAGAACATGCACACCCGCTTGTAAAAGTAACCATTGTACCGCGCGGAAGATCTTTAGGTGCTGCTTGGTATTTACCGGAGGAGAGACAAATAACTACTACAGAACAATTGCTGGATGAAATGTGTGCTACACTTGGTGGCAGAGCGGCAGAACAAATTATATTTGGAAAAATCTCCACAGGTGCATTAAGTGATTTAGAAAAGATAACCAAGCAAGCTTATGCGATGATCACTGTTTATGGGCTTAACGATAAAATTGGTAATATTAGTTATTATGATTCTACTGGAGCAAATGAATATGGATTTACTAAACCATACAGTGAACGAACCGCTCAAACAATTGATGAAGAAGTAAGTAAATTAATTGAAACTGCTTACATACGCGCTAAGGATATTCTTACTAAGAATAAAGATTTACTAACTCTTTTGGCTGAGAAATTATTAGAGAAAGAAGTTATTTTTAAAGAAGATTTAGAACTTATTTTTGGTAAACGACCATTTGATAAAGAAGAAATGCCTCTAATAAAATTAGATGATACAGACCCAGCTAATTCAGAAATAAAAACACCAGAAACACAACCATTAAATAATGAGATTGCTCCAGAAATAGCAACTGAAGAGGTGCAACAAAAAACAAAAGACACACTGTTTTAAATCATGCAGGATAATATTACCTCAAAAGAAAAAATATTAAAAAAAATCCGAAAGGCTTTAATCCATAAATCATTACAAGAAGTTAAAGATGTAGATAAAGAGTCGGAAATCTTTTTTGATGCGGAAGAAGATCTTGAAATACAATTTGCACAACATTTTTCTGCAGTAAATGGTAATTTTATTTTTTGTGAAAATGATAGTCGATTTATTGAAAATTTTCAATTGTTTATTACAGAAAATAACTGGGAAAATTTATTTTGTTTAGAGCCTGAATTAAAAAGTATTTTAAAAAAAGGATCTATTTTATTTTCTGATCAAGAAAGCAAATTATTAGAAACCAATATTGGTATAACTTTCTGCGAATGTCTTATTGCAAGAACAGGCAGTATTATTCTTTCATCTAAACAATTATCAGGTCGTAGATTAGCCGCTTATGCAAATATTCATATTGTAATTGCGTATACTTCACAATTAAAACTTCACTTAAAAGATGGCTTTAAATACATTCGTGAAAAATATAGTAACCAATTTCCATCTATGATAACAACGATTACAGGCCCTAGCAAAACTGCTGACATTGAAAAAACCTTAGTACAAGGCGCACATGGACCAAAAGAAATTTTTGTATTTTTAATTGATGATATTTAAATTATAAATTTTAAAAAATTAAGCCCTAAACTCGCCTTTTCATCGTGAATAATTTTTTAAAAAGAACACTTACAGCAATCCTATTTGTAGCGATATTATTAGGGTGCACCTATTACAACCAATTATCATTTGTAATCTTATTTTTTATCATTACCGTTTTAGGCTGCTGGGAGTTTTATAGACTTGCTGAAAAAAACACAACAGACTCTCCTCAAAAAATATTAGGTACAACTAGTGGCGCTATATTATTTATATCAAATGCACTATTTTGCATGGGGTATGTTAATATTCAAATACTTTTTATAAATATCCCTTTCCTCTTTATACTTTTTATAGTGGAACTATTTTCTAAAGCCTCACAACCTTTTCAAAACATAGCAAATACATTATTAGGTGTTATATATGTTGCAATCCCTTTTTCATTACTAAATTACGTCCTTACCTATACTGGAAGCTATAATTATGAAATTTTATTTGGCTTCTTTTTTATACTTTGGGCCAATGATACGGGTGCCTATTTAGTAGGTTCTGCAATTGGTAAACATAAATTATTTGCTCGTATATCCCCGGGAAAAACATGGGAAGGCACTGTTGGTGGAGCTTTGGTTAGTTATGCAGTAGTATTTATTATATCAAGTAAATATACCAGTATTAATAAAATAGATTGGTTTGTAATTGCTACCCTATTAATCGTTATGGGAACGCTAGGAGATTTAATAGAATCTCTTTATAAACGAAGCAAAAATATAAAAGATTCTGGGAATATACTACCAGGGCATGGCGGTATTTTAGATCGATTTGATAGCCTGTTAATGGCAACACCCTTTGTTTTTACGTATTTATATTTTATTAAATTTTTTCATCTATAAAAAAGCGAATGAAGCGATTAAAAAGAGGCATTAAACGATTAGTTTTAAAAGCGTTTACTATTTTTTATAAATTTGAGTTTTGTTATTAATTTTTTTGAAATTTTACTTAATTAAACCATACTTACGCGTATAAACTTAACTAAAATAAACAATTCTTATGACCACTAAAACAGATAGTAAAACAGGTGAACATCGCGAAAGCATGTTTGATGCAGTTCTTGCAAGATTAGATGTTGCTTCAAAAATGTATGGCTTATCAGAGAATGCCGCAAAACTTTTACGCAGTCCACAGAAACAAGTAAAAGTAAGCCTTCCTGTAATGATGGATAGTGGTAGTATCGAAATCTTCGAAGGTTTTAGAACGATACACTCAACTATATTAGGTCCTTCAAAAGGAGGTATTCGTTATGCGATGGATGTTTGTGATGATGAAGTAAAGGCATTATCTGCATGGATGACCTTTAAATGCGCGGTAGCCCACATACCTTATGGAGGTGCTAAAGGTGGAATTAAATGTGATCCTAAAAAATTAAGTGTTGGTGAATTAGAACGTTTAACACGTGCTTATACTATTGCTATGGCAGATGTATTTGGTCCAAATAAAGATATTCCTGCACCTGACATGGGAACAAGCGGACGTGAGATGGCTTGGATACTGGATGCCTACAACAAAGTGCATCGTGGTGATTTTCCAGCAGTTGTTACTGGAAAACCAGTTGGAATGGGTGGTTCTCTAGGAAGGGATTCTGCTACTGGCAGAGGCGTTATGATTGCAACACTGGCGGCCTTAAAAAAAATGAAATTAGATCCTAAAAAAACAACTGCTTCAGTTCAAGGGTTTGGAAACGTGGGTTCGCATGCTGCCCGTTTATTAAGTGAACAAGGTATTAAAATTTGTGCTATTGGTGATCATACTACTACTTTGTGGAATGAAAAAGGAATTGATATTAAAGCAGCATTAACATATGCACAAGCAAATGGTAATGTGTTAAAAGGGTTTACTGGTGGCGTTGTAATTAGTGCAACAGAACTTCTAACTGCCAATGTAGATGTATTAGTACCTGCAGCATTGCAAAGTGTTATTACAGATAAAGTTGCTTCCGATATAAAAGCTAAAATTATTGTGGAAGGCGCAAATGGTCCAACAACAGCGGACGCTGATCACATATTAAAAGAGAAAAAAATAATTGTAGTTCCTGATATTTTGGCAAATGGAGGAGGCGTAACGGTATCTTATTTTGAATGGGTACAAAATCGCTATGGTTACTATTGGACAGAAGATGAAGTAAATGCTAAGCATGACCATTCCATGAGTGAAGCATTTGAGAAAGTTTGGCACAATGCTGAAAAACACAAAACTACCTTGCGTTTAGGTGCATACATTACCGCTTTAAGCAATTTAGAATCTTCTATTAATGCAAAAGGTAACTATTAGTTATAATTGACATTGGAATACTTTTAACTGATTTATTATAAAAACAAACACGACTTCTTTAAATTAAAGAAGTCGTGTTTGTTTTTATACAGCATTCGTCCATTGTTTTTTATTATAAACTCTTATAAATAGCTTGTAAAAACAGCCTGCCCTATGCCAATCATTTTGTAACTTCACAGCTGTAAAAAAAATCATATGATTAATAATATGTTTAATGAGTAAACCAAGTTTTGATGAAATTTATATGGAGTTGGCAGAAAACTTGGCGAAACGCTCGCACTGTGTGAAAGCGCAAGTAGGTGCCGTACTTACAAAAGATACTCGCATTGTTTCTTTGGGATATAACGGCCCTCCTGCGGGTACACACAATTGTGATGAAGAGTGGCCTAATGAAGGCTGCCCCCGCGATAGCAAAGGGAGTTGTTCTTTAGCCTTGCATGCAGAGCAAAATGCCATTTTATATGCTTCTAAAAATAATGTATCCATTCAAGGTGCCACTTTGTATGTAACACTTTCTCCTTGTATTGCATGCGCTCGTATTATATTTACTACGGGTATTAAAAAAGTCTATTATCTAAATTCATATGCCATTTATAAAGGCTTAAAAAATGATGAAGGGGTTGACTTTCTAATAAAATTTGGCGTCGATGTTGTTCAATATATAAAACCTGTTAAACCCACACTTATATAATCATTAAAATTATCTATTAATAATTAATATATGAATCGTCCTAAATTTTATGTTTATCTACCCATTGTATTTGCCCTTATTTTAATTTTGGGTGTTATAATAGGTCGTACGCTTAACACTCCTTCTTCGTATGGTGTAGTATCGGTTGATGGTACTAATAAATATAAAAAAGTGGATGAAATTTTACGCTACATTCATAACCAATACGTAGATACTATTAATGATGATAAATTGGTAGAACAAACAATAAACGCATTACTCCAAAATCTAGACCCGCATTCTATATACATTACTGCTGAAGAACTAAAAAGTAGTAATGAACCACTTCAAGGCAATTTTGAGGGTATTGGAATTGAATTTAATATTGTAAATGATACAATTCGTGTAATTTCTGCAATATCAGGGGGGCCTGCAGAAAAAGTAGGCGTACAGGCGGGCGATAAAATAATAGAAGTTGAAGGTAAATCGGTAGCGGGAATTAAAATAAGCAATAAGGGTGTAATTGCTAGTCTCAAAGGAAAAGAGGGAACTAAAGTAAAAATAGGCATTATCCGAAAGGAAAAAACAAAGCCTTTAAATTTTACAATTACTAGAGGTACTATCCCTATTTATAGTGTAGATGCTGCTAACATGTTAAATGACAAAACAGGATATATTAAAATTACTCGATTTGCATCTAGCACCTACGATGAATATAAAACAGCTTTTGAAAAATTACAGCTTCAAGGTATGCAACAACTTATATTGGACTTAAGAGGCAACGGTGGTGGCTATTTAAATACAGCAGTAAGTATTGCTGATGAATTTTTAAGTGATGGAAAAGAAATAGTTTATACCATCGGTAAAGCAAGGCCACGCACAGATTATAAAGCAACATCAAGAGGTAGTTTTGAAAATGGGAAACTAATTGTTTTAATAGATGATGGATCGGCATCGGCTAGTGAAATTGTAGCAGGAGCCTTGCAAGATAATGACCGTGCTACGATTGTTGGTCGTCGTTCATTTGGAAAAGGGTTAGTACAAGAACAAACAGAGTTTAGTGATGGTTCGGGCATGCGACTTACCATTGCACGATACTTTACACCAACAGGTCGCAGCATTCAAAAAACATATACCAATGGTGTTAAAGGTAAAGAAGACTATTATAATGAGGAATACCACCGATATGAAAGTGGTGAAATGGAAAACGCTGATAGTATAAAAGTAAATGACTCTTTAACATATAAAACTCCCGCAGGTAAAATTGTATATGGTGGTGGCGGTATCGTACCAGATGTGTTTGTACCATTAGATACTTTAGGAAGATCTCACTATTTAACAGAAGTATTGTATAATGGTATAATTCACGATTTTGCTTTTGCTTACGCTGATAGCGAAAGAAGTGAATTGAAAAAATTTAGCTCTTCTGATCATTATAATCGCTCTTTTGAAATATCACCTAAAATAATTCATGATTTTATAGAATATGCTAATTCCAAAGGTGTAAAACCTAATCAAAAACAATTCAATTATTCTGAATCAATTATAAAATTACAATTAAAAGCGCTTATTGCCCGAAATATATGGGGTAACGAAGGGTATTATACGGTAATTGAAAAAGAAGATGTGATGATAAAGAAAGCCTTAGAATTATTAAAATAAAAAAAAGTTTCGCAAAATTGCGAAACTTTTAATAAAAACACTTAAATATTAGTGTGTTTGTGCAGCAGCAGCATGAACAGCAACTGAATCTGAAGGCATAGCCGTTGTATCTACATTAGTTGTCATAGATTGGCTTGCAGCGTTAAATAAGGAATCCATTTTAGCTTTAGATTCTGCTTCCATTTTCGCTTTGTCTTCAGCACTTGGTCCACAAGCAACAATGCTCATAGTACCTGCGATAAACAACAGTGATAAAAATTTTTTCATTTGTTTGGTTTGTTTTTAGTTAATAACTAGTATCTGTCGCAAAGATAACCAAAACTCGCAACTAACAAAACTGATAATGAACTAAATACATGTTGATATAAACAATCAAGTGTTAAAAACCCCAACTTTAAAAGCATAAAAACATAATAATTTATACCTTTGAATACAATTAAAACTATATACTAATCTTTTAAAAACTTATATCAAATGTCTTTTGAACTACCAAAACTACCTTATGCATATAATGCATTAGAGCCTAATATAGATGCTCGCACCATGGAAATCCATTATACTAAACACCACCAAGCGTATGTAACTAACTTAAACAATGCTATTGCTGGCACTGATGCTGAAAAACTAAGTATCGAGGATATTTGCAAAAATATCTCAAAGTATCCTGTAGCTGTAAGAAATAATGGAGGTGGGCATTATAACCACTCCTTATTTTGGACTATTATGGCACCAAATGCTGGTGGAGAGCCATCTGGAGAATTAGCTACTGCTATTACTTCTGCGTTCGGTTCATTTGCTGAATTTAAAACACAATTTGCGAATGCAGCTGCAACTCGCTTTGGTTCTGGCTGGGCATGGCTAATTTTTAAAGATGGTAAACTAGCTGTATCCTCTACCCCTAATCAAGATAACCCATTAATGGATGTTGCAGAAGT
>JBDTFR010000003.1:0-42769 GCA_039937835.1 Bacteroidia bacterium
GTGCCATAAAAGCCGTAGGGTTAGAAAACTTTAAACTTCGATTTTCGCGTACATGAAAATAATTAGTATTCCTCTCAAACTTACCCGATACAATTCTTAAAAATGCGATCCTGTCCCGATGTTTAGGGTCTAGGTTGGCATGAATTTTAAAAATAAATCCACTAAATTTTTTATCTTCAGGTTTTATTTCTTTTGTTTCTGTACTTCTACCTTGGGGTGCAGGGGCTATTTTAATAAATGCATCTAACAACTCACGAACACCAAAATTATTTACCGCACTACCGAAAAAAACAGGTGAAACCATTGCTTCTAAGTATTCTTCCGCTTCAAATTTTGGGTAACCTGCTTCAATTAATTCTATATCATTCCGCAGGTTTTTTGCATAATCCTCTCCAATTAGTTGATCGAGCTTTTTATCTTGCAAATCTTTTATTTCTACCGAATTTTCCAGTGTTTGTTTATCGCCTGAATTAAATAAGGTAAGGCTTTTTTCATAAATATTATACACCCCCTTAAACGTTTTACCCATGCTAATGGGCCAACTCAAAGGGCGAAGATCAATTCTTAGCTCTTTTTCAATTTCTTCTAATAAATCAAACGGGTCTTTCCCTTCTCTATCTAATTTATTAATAAAGACAATTACTGGTGTGCTTCGCATACGGCAAACCTCTAACAATTTTCTGGTTTGAGGCTCTACCCCTTTAGCACAATCAATAAGCATTACTACACTATCTACTGCAGTGAGTGTACGGTAAGTATCCTCCGCAAAATCTTCGTGGCCAGGGGTATCGAGCAAATTGATTTTTACCCCTTTGTATTCAAACCCCATAACAGAAGTAGCGACTGAAATACCACGTTGACGCTCTATTTCCATAAAATCAGAAGTGGTGTGTTTCTTAATTTTATTTGATTTTACAGCACCTGCTGATTGAATTGCGCCTCCAAATAACAGAAGTTTTTCAGTTAAGGTTGTTTTACCAGCATCTGGGTGAGCAATAATACCGAAGCTTCTACGTCGCTCTATTTCTTCTTTGGTTGTCATTTTTAAGAATGTTTTTTTGCTATTTCTGCTCTTTCTCCAGCTCAAGAAAAGCTGTACGCTATTTACTCTCTACAAAGAGTAGCAGAATACAATGAATGGATAAAAATAAAAAAACCCTATCCGCAAAAAGGCGAAGAGGGCTATAATTGAAACAAATATTAACTATTGTTTTTTCTCAGCAATACGAGCTGCTTTACCAGTTAAATCGCGTATGTAGAAAATACGAGCTCTACGAACCACACCTACTTTATTCACCTCTACTTTATCAATATAAGGAGAATTTACAGGAAATATACGCTCTACCCCAATACTGTTACTGATCTTACGAACAGTAAATGATTCTGTAATTCCAGATCCTTTACGTTGGATAACAACACCTTGATATTGCTGAATACGTTCTTTTTCACCTTCTTTAATTTTATAATGAACAGTTACAGTATCACCTGCTTTAAATTTTGGGTGTGCTGTTTTTAATCCTAACTGTTCTTCTGCATATTTCAATAAAATGCTCATAATGCGTTGTTTTTTAATATTCTAGCTTAACTCTTCTCTAAAAAGGAATGCAAATATAAGATATTATTTGAGAACTTAGACAAATCATTAAAAATATTTGACCGTAGGCAGAGGTGCCTAATTAATAATTAATTAGAAGGTGAAATAAGATTATTAAGGCCAATAAGCTATAATAGCTAATTTATACAAATTTATTCATTCAATAATCCTGGTCGCAGTAGGCGTGTTCTCTCCACACTTTGCTCATGCCTCCATTGTTCAATATTGGCAGCATGACCAGATAATAATATTTCTGGCACTTTCCAACCCATATACTCTGAGGGTCTAGTATAAACAGGGGGTGCTAGTAAATTGTCTTGAAAAGAATCAGTTAATGCAGATGTTTCGTCAGACATGGCGCCAGGTAGGAGTCTAATAACGCTATCTGCTATCACCGCAGCAGCTAATTCGCCGCCTGAAAGAACATAGTCGCCAATAGAAATCTCTTTTGTAATAAAATGGTCGCGTACTCGTTGATCTACCCCTTTGTAATGGCCGCACAGTATTATTATATTATTTAAGGTAGAAAATCGATTACAAAGTTTTTGGTTAAGATTTTCGCCATCGGGTGAGGTATAAATTATTTCATCATAATTACGTTCAGCTTTTAGAGCATTAATACAATTAGCAATGGGTTCTATACCCATTACCATGCCCGCTCCGCCGCCAAAGGCGTAATCATCTACACTCTTTTGTTTATGTGTTGAATAGTTGCGTAGATTAATTAAGTTAACCGATGCAATTCCTTTTTCAATAGCACGCTTCAATATGCTGTGCTCAAACGCACCATCTAATAGCTGAGGCAATATGGTTATAACATCTATACGCATGCAACAAAGGTAATGATTGAATTGAACTGGTTAAAATGCATAGTATATTTTATATTTCATACGCCGTCACTTTTTAGTGATCATTTATTTGAATCGATTTTTTCAAAGTTCGAAAATTTAATGCAGATAATAAATAACAAAGGAGTGGTACAAGATTCTACATTACGGGAATAATTACCCTCTTTTTTTTAAATTATTTTATCATGAAAAAAGCGTGTATGCCATATATTACTAGTAAAATTAAAAACTAAAGAGGAGATTATAAAAATGGTATACAAATTGAATTTATTTGGAACTACACATTTAAATATATAATTAAGTAAACTAAAAATATAAAAATATGAAAACAGTAAGTGAAAAAACAACGGAAGCACTAAGTGATTTAGTTATTATTAATAATGATCGTTATGAAGGTTACCAAAAAGCGATGGAGTTGACTAAAGACTCGGATCTAAAATCCTTATTTTCAAAACTAAGTTCACAAAGTAAAACTTATAGTTCTGAACTTCGCACCCTAATACCATTCAAAGATGATGCACCTAAAAGAGACGAAACAAGAACCTCTGGAAAATTTTATCGTGCTTGGATGGATGTTAAAACTGCTTTAGCTAGTAATGATCGAAAAGCAGTATTAAATTCATGCGAATATGGTGAAGATGTTGCAAAGAAGACGTATGAGGACACATTAAAGGATTCCGAAAACATTCCTTCAAATGTTTTAACTTGTATTAAAAAGCAACACAGCGAAATTATACACGCACATGACACTATCAAATCATTGAGAGATGCTGAAAAAGCAAAAAGCAACTAATGTTGGTTGTATTTATAACAGTAAAAACATTTCGTTATTAAGTTAACGAAGTGTTTTTTATTTTTACAGTATTCTATAAACTGTGCCGAAATAACTTTAAGCAATAAATTGTAATTTTAAAACGGCTAAGAAGTACTCAAATTGTAGATAATATTTCTAAAATTAAATACAAAATTATTATTTAATAATCTAATAAACAATACGTTAACTACCTTGGCATAGTTTTTACAATATTTATCAGTAAGATAGTTTATTAACCTTAAAACTTACCTATCATGAAAACATCAGAAAATAAGAATTCTAATTCGAATACGAATGAAAATTCAAAAAATGCTCATCCAATAGATAAAAAAAATTCAAAATCAACAGTAGAAAATGATGATAATCATTCGTGGAAAAACCCTGATCCTACAAATCCAAAAACGTCTCCAGAAAAGATCAACGAGCCTTATGCAAGGCAAGCAGGTGAAACGAACAACAAAGATCAACAAAAAAAGACAACTGGAGATTATACGGATAGCCACAGAAGTACTAAGAACACTCCAAACCCAAAAGAGCGAATTACTAATCAAGGCAGTAACGAAAAACATCCACCAGTGAATAAAAGTGATCAGCAGCACTAATTAACAATTAGCGTTTTTATAAACAACAAAGTCCGATAATCTAAATTATCGGACTTTGTTGTTTATAAATCTAATTTAGGGTTTTTAACCTCCCTTTTGAAAGCATAAAAATTTATGATTACTCGTTTTCGCTATTATTCTTATTTTTGTTATTATATGAAAAAAACAGTTGCAATTATTGGCGGAGGCGCTTCTTCGCTTTTATTGTCCGCAAGCTTAGATACTGATTTATTTGATGTAAGTATTTACGAAAAGAATAAAACACTTGGTAGAAAGTTTCTTGTAGCAGGAGATGGGGGGTTTAATCTTACTCATTCTGAAAAAGAAGAACTTTTTATAATAAAGTATCTGCCTCCTCATTTTCTTAATGATCATTTTTCACTATTCAACAATATACACTTACGTGAATGGTTAAATAAATTAGGTATCGAAACCTATATTGGTAGCAGTGGGCGCATATTTCCAATTAAGACCACAAAACCGATTGACGTATTAAACGCATTTATAAACAAAATAAAAGAGAAAAAAGTATTAATAAAAACCCAACACGAATGGAAAGGCTGGCAACAAAATGACCTACTATTTAAAATAAATAATGAGGAGTTAATTGTAAAAAGCGATTTGGTAATATTTGCTTTAGGGGGGGGAAGCTGGAAAATAACAGGATCAGATGGAAATTGGGTAAATTACTTTAAAGAAAAAAAAATTAATGTAATTCCTTTTGAGGCTTCAAATTGCTCGTTTAAAATAAATTGGAAAAATGATTTTATAAAATCAGCTGCTGGGCAATCGCTAAAAAACGTTATGATTAAATGTGATGATATTGAGAGAAAAGGGGAGCTTGTTATTACTGAATTTGGTATAGAAGGCGGTGCTATTTATGCCTTAAGCGAACGGATACGAAAACAATTATCCATTAACAATACAGCGCTTGTTTACATAGATTTAAAGCCTCAACTAAGTATTATACAAATAAAAAGCAAACTCATTAACAGAGGCAATAACTCATTAACTAAACAACTAAGTACTAAATTGAGTATGAATAGTACACAAATTGCCTTATTAAAAAACAGTTTAAGCAAAGAAGATTTTATAAATATAGATACCCTGTGCGCCAGTATAAAAAAATTACCCATAGTGCTTACTGGTATAGCCCCTATAGATGAGGCCATTTCCACCATTGGTGGAATTGCGTTAGCTGAAATTGATATAAACTTTGAATTAAAAATTTTACCGAACCATTTTGTAATTGGGGAGATGCTTGATTGGGATGCGCCAACAGGAGGCTACCTATTGCAAGGTTGTTTTACAATGGCACACGCATTAGCAATGCATTTAAATAAGAATGAACGATAATTTTTTCTTTCTAAATTCGATAAACCTAAATACAAATTAAAAATAGTTTTTATGCAAAAACGAATCTTTCTATTTTAGGTTTAGCAATAAGTTCCGTTATGTTTAATGAAAAGAATTTTTCCGTAACTTTTTTAAGATCATTATAAGTACTAGGTTTTTTTATATATAGCGTTGCGCCATTTTTATAAGTTACTTCAATATCAGCAGCACTGCTGGAGGTAGAGTAAATAATGACGGGAATATTTTTTAATAATTCGTTCATCCTTATCTCTATTAAACATTGTTCACCATTTTTATTTGGCATATTTAAATCTAAAAAAATAATGTCTGGTAATTGAATTGCATTAATAAGTGTATTCATTAATTCTTCTCCATCTTTGACCGTAGCCACCTTTATTTGCTTGTTAAATTCGGAAACAGCTTCTATAAAAAGATCTTTATCATCTCTGTCGTCATCTGCAAGCAACACATTTAATGGCTTATGAATATTTATAGTCGTCAATATTAACAGGCTGTTATAAGGCTTTTCTTTTTTATATTTTATAATAGCAAATGCGTTTTGTAAAGCATATAAAATAGTGTTGTTTAAATTTAAATATGGGTAGGTTATCATATAAATGGTTTAAATTTTAGTTATTTCTATAATTAATAGGGAGTTCTAGTAAAAAGACAGAACCTTTATTCACTTCGCTAATCGCTTTAATAATACCATGATGACCCTCTACAATTTGTTTACATAGAGCCAAACCAATACCTACCCCTTCATACTCAGCTTCGGTACTTAAACGCTGAAATATTTCAAATATTTTTTCCGCATATTTATTATTAAAACCAATGCCATTATCTGCTACTTTTATTTTAACTTTCTCATTCCCTATATTTTCAGCAGCTATTGTAATTTTTACAGGTACCTCTACTCTGCTATACTTAAGAGCGTTGCCAATTAAATTTTGAAATAATTGTCGCATTTGAAATGGATTCGCATATAAGGTAGGTAAAGGACTTATCGTTATTACTGCTTTTTTCTCATCAATCAAAACCTCTAAATCTTTTAATACCTCTTTCAAAATAGTTGTTAGGTCAACCATTGTGTAAAGACTAGTTTCATTGCTTGCACTTGAATAGGCTAGAATACCCTCAATTAATTTACTCATACGACTTGCTGAGTCCATAATTTTCTCAACTCGAATATTTACTTCACCTGTTAATTGTTCTGCAAATCGGGTAAGCAATAAATCACTATTTGTTAATATTTTACGAACTGGCTCTTTAAGATCATGAGATGTAAGCCTCGCAAATTGTTCTAGCTTATGATTTGTGTTCTCTAATTGTAAGGTACGTTTTTGTAATTCTTCTTCTTTGTGTTTACTTTCTGAAATATCTCTTAAAAAAGCAATAAATACAGTTTGTTTATCTTGCTTGGTTTCAGATATAGTAAGTGAGATATAAAATTCTTTCCCAGCTTTATTTAAAGCCAGCACTTCAATATTTTTATTCATCATGTGGGGCACCTTGGTAGCTAAGTACCGCTCTATACCTTTTGTATGTGCTTCTCGGTTAGCGATTGGAATTATAAGATTACTTAATAGTTGTCCTTTTACTTCATCTTCCCGCCAACCAAATATTTCTTCGCACTTCGGGTTCCACAGCAATATGTTACTCGCTATATCAATAACAATAATTGCGTCGGGTGCGTTGTTTATTAACTGTTTTAAATTTGACTCACTTTCTTGTAATTTCTCCGTATACAATAAAGCTCGTTTCTCAAACGATTTTCTTTTTGTTACATCTCGCCAAATTCCATAAACATGTTCTAACACGCCTTCTTTATAATTACAAGTGGATGTTCCTTCAATTACAATTTCCTGCCCGTTTTTAGAAATAAGTATGGTCTCTATAAAACCGGAAGTACCTTCATTTATTATTTTTATTTTTTTTGCTTTAAATACATCTACATGTTGAGGTGAAATAAAAGAATAGATAGATTTACCTTTTACTTCTTCTTCTTTATATCCCAATATGGTTTCCCAAGCCTTATTAACATTAAGTATAACCCCTTCAATATCTACTACATTAATCAGGTCGTGTGTATTTTCTAATATTTTTTTGAAATTTTTTTCTAATTCTGATTTGGATTTTTTAATTATTTTTTGGTTTGTTAAAATATGTTGGGATGCTATTGTTTGTATTTCTTTATAGTAATGTTCTAAAGAAAGTACAATCTCAACCGCAATTGATACTTCTGCGGTATAACTTGCTATAAAATCAATTAACGTTTTTTTTTGAGCGGCGTGCGATAATAAAAGATCAGCAAAAAATAAGTCGCCATCTTCAATCCCTTCTTGCAAATTATTATTTTCCCATTTCTTAAACCTCAGCTTGGCGCCTTCAAGTGCGGTGTCATCTTCAAAATTTTTCAGAAAATCATCGCAATATTTATTAAGGAAATCATTCAGTTTTTGTTCGCTTCCGTTCGAAAAGGCTTTAAACGCTTCAGGATTAAACAACGTAAAAACTTGATGCCATAAGTTAGCAAATTCATTTAATTTATCTTTTCTGAGATATTTTGCAAATTGCTGTAATTGCTTCATTTTTTCGATGATATTATTATATATAACGATAAACGATATATAAATAAACATATAAAAAATTGAAAATGAAATTTTTTACTCAATTTTTAACATTTAAACTGAAAAAATAAGCATAGATGGGTATACTAAATTATTTAAAATCGTTTTATTTTTATTATTGTACACTCTGAGACCACTGCAAAACTACTAGAGATAAAAGCAGCTTGACTTTTTGAGTAAAAAATTCATTTCACACTCTCGCGTACTCTTAATTTTTTATTATTTTCGAAATAATTTATTCTTATTATGCTTATAAAGTGCTATTGTCGTTGGTATTTAGAACATCTATTCTGTAATTGGCATTCTGTATAAATTATAACAGATTGCTTGTAGTAAATGTTGTGAATGAGTTTTTGCTTTGCCTACATAACTCGTTCCACTTACTTTAAACCATCTGCTATTGAACCAAAGGTTCGTTCTATTTTATAACGTGTCTGACTTATTCTCTTATTGATTTGTTTTTGTTTTTCGGTTAAGGGCTTATTTCTTACTGCTTTATATAAAATTCTATTCTTTAATCTTTTTGCAATTAATACATTATTATTTTCCTCGCTTGCATAGCCTTTATCAGCATACACAGGCGTTCGAGGTTTTAACCTTACACTATTGAGGGCGTTTTCTAAGTTTTTGATATCACTTTCATTCGCCGCTGTTGTATGTATACCTAATACAAAACCTTCTTGATTACTCACTGTATGTTGTTTGTAGCCATAATGTAATTTACCCGCTTTCTTTATCCAAGCAGCTTCTGGGTCTACATTGGGCTTTATAATTTGAACTAATTTTGTTCCTGTTTGTTCTTGCTGCTCATCTTCTTTTCTATCTTCTGCTACTACAGTAAATTCCTTTTTACCTCTTGGTTTTCTTAGTGTTGGAGTAACGCTGGCATCTATGATAGCACCATTTACTATCATTAAACCTCCTTCTTCCATGCGTTGATTTATTGTTTTTAAGAGTTCATCAAAAGCATTATGTGCGTTTAATTTACTTCTGAAACGACACAGAATTGTGCTGTCCGGAACATTTTGATCCATCGCAATACAACAGAATTTGCTAAACGATATGCGATCTCTTACATTTTCCTCTACTGATTCATCACTCAAGCCATACCATGTTTGCAATAACAACATCTTAAATAAAATCAATGGGCTATAACTTTCTCTTCCATCTACGCTTTGTCCCTTTTGATAATACTTGCTTATAATTTTTTATATTTGTTCCCAATCAACTATCGAATCTACTCTATCGAATAATGGTGTATTTACTGTACGATGCTCTACAGCTATGTCTGCGAAGGACTTTAAATGGCTTTGCTTTATCATACTGCAAAAATAAAAAATAAAACACTGCAATAATCAAGGAAATCAATACTTATCAATATAGTAATCCATAAAACTCAACAAATATGCCTTGCAGTGTTCTCACTCTTGAATCTAATCGAATTACAATTCAATCTAATACTCGTAAATAATTATTGAAAACGATCCGAAGACCAAGTTTCAGAAAAAACGTAGGTAAGGCAAAACTTTTTACAGAAGAGCGGGTTATTATAATAAAAGTGTAATCACTTTGAAACTTATAATGTCAATAAAAATTCAAATACCAATTCAATTACTAGTCTTTAATTAATTTTATCGTTTTTGATGTTGTTGCGTTAAACAGCTTTAAATAGTATATTCCCGACGAAAAAGAAGAAATATCTATATCGATCGTTTTGGCAGTATTTTTCTGCTTAAGGATAATTCTTCCAGTAATATCAATCACTTCCAATTCACTTACAGTTGCTTCACCCTTCAGTTGTATGTGAAACAATCCAGGTGAAGGGTTCGGATAAATATGGAACTCCGATTGGTCTTCAATTTTTGGAACTGCCATAATCATATAGAGAGAAACTCCGTGTTCATAAACAAGACGACTTCCACTTCCTTCTATGGATAGATCTAGGTAAGATTTGTTATACGGTAAATCATATTCTGAAGGCATATTAAAAGTAGCCTCGACGACTGTGTCATTAATAACAGTTATGGTAGTTGGAGATACGCTATATGAACCTTGGCTTAGTTTAACGACATCACCCTGTTTAAAATGTGTTCCAGATGCTGTAATCGTAAAAGTTTCAATGGTTCTATAAGCACAAGAATTTGGGTATATATTTAAAATTTGTGGTAAAGTGGGCGATACATTTAAAGTAAAACAAGCATCGAGTTTTTTGGTACTATCAATATCATTTTTAACGATGAGGGTATATTTTCCATTATATACAGAATCAGCAAAAATAAACTTAACTCGAAGTGTTGAATCATTTATAACATTGAGTTGAGTTCCATCTATCGGTGGTCCGCCAAAAATACTTTGTAACTTCACTGTTGTTGTGCCCGATAAATAATGTGCATTAAATGCATTTACAGTAAGCTGTATGGTATCACCAATTACAGCATTTGTAGGTGATATCGAAAGAAGAGTAGCCCCATCAGGATAAAGTGTAAAGCATTTAAGTAAACTCATATCAGGGCTGAATTTTGTATATGGAACAATAAGATCGTACTTTCCAATAAGAGCTGAATTTGAAAAAGTGAAGCGAGCAATCATTAATGTATCGTTTACTATCTCAAGTGTATCAGACGCAAGGTTGCGATATTGTGGATCCCTTAAAAAAACTTCAACTGGCCAAAGCAGCGGATGCCCGTGCATAAAGAAGGTGTGCTCTCCAATGATCCGCATCTTTATTTGTTGACCTTTTCTTGCCATACTTGGTGATACACTTTTTATTACGGGAGGTGTATTGCCACTTGCTATTGTAAAAGAATTTATAAAGTCCAAATAACCATCCTTTTGATTGCTAACAATTAACTTGTAATCATTAGGATATGCATTATAATTAAATGCAAAGTCTGCATCAAGGGTGCTGTCATTTAGAACACGAACAGCTTCTGCACTAATTGTACGGAACGGTGATGGATTAAATGCTGCAAAGAGAGACACACCATTATTTTCGCTTAAAAAATGAGTATTTCTAGCGGAAATACGAATTGTTACAAGCTCTCCTTGTTTGGCAGTAGCTGGAGCGAAGGAATTAGGCGAAGGGGGGTTTGGTCCTGGATAAATTGTAAAGCCGCCAGAAAGTTTCATTGGAGGATTGGGATAGGAATCATTAACAGAAAAATCATACACCCCCACTGCATCTTTGTAATCCTTATATTCAAACGCATAGGTAACGGTTAAAAGTGAATCATTGATATAAGTAAAAGCAGCTGTTTGAAATGAACTTTTTTGCGTATGAATAATATTAGTCCCATCGCCTCCAGTAAATGGTTTAAAATGTGTATTGGTACCCTTTATTGTTATTTGAACTGTATCGCCCTGTCTGGCAGAATTCGGAGTAATTGTAAAAGATTGAGGTAGGGGGCCAGGAATTAAATTGATATAACTGTATTTCCAAACTGTTTGGTTACTATTTTTCAAACAAATATTTAATGAGCCTGACGGAATCCGATAACTCATAAAACATTTGAAAATGGCAGTTGTATCATTAAGTACTTGCTGCGACAATGGACGTATAGTATATGCAGTACCTGGGCCTGATGTTATTTCTGCCTCAGCGCTGTTTGTAAAATACATATTGTGTGCAATAACGGTAAAACTCACCGTATCCCCCTGCATAACAGTAGTAGGAGATATAGAAATAATTTCACCGGTTTGTGAAAAAGCACTTGTATTTAATACTATAGCAAGAACTAAAAGTAGCGTATATCTCATTTGATAAAATTTGGGTTAATTAAAATTAAACTATTATACGTAAAAGCCAAAAATAATTAGACTAAAAATATATTTGACTGAACAAACTTTAAATTACAAGGAATTTTGTGCTATTGTTTTTTATATAGTTATCGGTATATGAACACACTTCTTCAATAGGTTCATTATTATTTAAAAAATGAACATATTATTTGTAATAATTAAAAACTGAACATATATTTGCAATATGTCCAATTTTAAGATAAAAATGAACATGACGAAAAAAAATAAATTTGATCGTACTATACCATTTAATGAGCTTCCCAATTTACCAATCTCTGATGAATACATTGATAAAGAGGTATTATTAAAATGGGGACTTGCCTCACGGGCATTAGCAGAACTAAACAGGAATATACTGCGTATTCCGAATCCATTGATGCTTGTTAATACTATTTCCTTGCAAGAAGCACAAAGTTCAACAGCAATTGAAAATATTTTTACAACGGAAGATGAATTGTATAAAGCCGTATCAGACTTAATAAAGGAAGAAACCGCAAACCTAGCAACAAAAGAAGTATTAAGATATAGAGAAGCTCTATGGGGAGGATATAATGCGCTGATCAAGAAAAAAAAATTTGATAAATCAGTCGCAATTAAAATCTTTCAGCAAATAAAAAATACAAAGCAAGCAATTCGCCCCCCTCAATCTTTGGTTGTTATTAAAAGAGGATTAAGTGAGTTTAAAAGTGGTGAAACGATATACACACCACCACGTGGTGTAGGAATTATTGAAAAGAAAATAGATAATTTATTTAATTTCTTAAACAATCATAATTCACTAGACCCTTTATTAAAAATGGTTATTGCGCATTACCAATTTGAAGCAATACATCCTTTTACAGATGGAAATGGGCGTACAGGAAGAATTTTAAATCTATTATATCTTGTTGATCAAAAATTACTTTCACATCCTGTACTTTATTTAAGTAAGTATATTATTAATCATAAAGAAGATTATTATCATTATTTGTCTGGCGTTACTCAGCGTCAGGCTTGGAAACCTTGGATTATTTATATGCTTAATGCTGTTGAATGGACTGCAGGGTTAACCAATCAAAAGATTGATGAAATACTTTTACAGATGGATACCACGCTTAAATACGCTCAACAAAAATTAAAATGGTACTCCATTGAATTAAATCAAGCATTATTCTCACAACCTTATATTAAACAAAAATTGGTAGGTGAAGTTACGGGTTCAAAGAGCCGAACCACGTTAACAAAGTATATGCAGCAATTGGTTGAATTAGGAATTTTGTCAACTCGAGAAGAAGGCCGAGAAGTTTTTTATTTGAATAACGATTTACTGAGAATATTGCAGTCGTAATTTACAGTGTGATAATTTTATATCAATTTTTACAACTCTAAATTTTAGTATTAATCCGAAAATAGCTTAAACCGCAGTCGAACGGCTTCCCTAAAACAAAAAATCCCTCTAAGTGCATTACTTAGAAGGATTTGCCTTTCGGCTTTGTAGCGGGGACCGGACTCGAACCGATGACCTTTGGGTTATGAGCCCAACGAGCTACCAACTGCTCCACCCCGCAATATATGTTAAGAACGTTTCTTTTGTGTTGTTTAATAAAAGGC
This sequence comes from Bacteroidia bacterium, assembly GCA_039937835.1. Classification (GTDB taxonomy): domain Bacteria; phylum Bacteroidota; class Bacteroidia; order 2-12-FULL-35-15; family 2-12-FULL-35-15; genus 2-12-FULL-35-15. The sequence goes on from JBDTFR010000003.1 coordinate 13,233, forward strand.
TTATCTCTTTTATTTTGTGGTGCAAAGATATATTTTGTTTCTTTGTACTCCAAATAAATGTTATTAACAAATTAACAATGACGCATAAGGCTGGTTTTGTGAATATTATAGGAAGCCCCAATGTTGGTAAGTCTACACTGATGAACGTTTTAGTAGGCGAACGCCTTTCTATCATTACTTCTAAAGCCCAAACTACTCGCCATCGCATTATGGGGATTGTGAACGGAGAAGATTTTCAAATTGTTTATTCGGATACGCCTGGCGTACTAAAGCCAAATTACAAGTTGCAAGAATCGATGATGAACTTTGTGAACACAGCAATTACTGATGCGGACATCATTTTATTCGTTACCGATATTTTTGAAGATATTAAAATAGAAGAAAAAATATTGCATAAAATTAAACATGCAAAAGTTCCGGTGTTGTTATTAATCAATAAAATTGATTTGGCTGCACAAGATAAGTTAGAAGAAAAAGTTCAATATTGGAAAACAGAAGTGCCACATGCAGAAGTAATACCAGTTTCAGCATTAGAAAAATTTAATGTTAATTATATTTTTGATCGTATCGTTGCTTTGTTGCCAGAAGGCCCTGGTTTTTATGCAAAAGATGAATTAACGGATAAACCAGAGAAGTTTTTTATCTCCGAAATTATTCGTGAAAAAATATTGACTAATTACAAAAAAGAAATTCCTTATTCTGTTGAAGTAGTGATTGAAGAATTTAAAGAAGAAGAAAAAATTATAAAAATTCGTGCAGAAATACTCGTTGTACGCGATTCCCAAAAGGGTATTATCATAGGTCATCAAGGCAAAGCATTAAAAAAAGTAGGTACTGAAGCTCGTAAGGATATGGAAATATTTTTACAAAAACAGGTATTTTTAGAATTGTTTGTAAAAGTAAATAAAGATTGGCGAGACAATGATAATCAGCTAAAACGTTTTGGTTATACCAATTAATTTTTGCGTAAAGAAGCACCAAAATAAATTCATTAACATAAATAACAACCAAATAAAGTGGCGAATATAGTAGCAATAGTAGGGCGACCAAATGTAGGAAAATCAACACTTTTTAATCGTTTAACAGATAGCAGAAAAGCTATTGTTGATGCGGAGTGGGGTGTAACTCGTGATAGACATTATGGTAAATCAGATTGGAATGGTTTAGAATTTACAGTAATTGATACTGGTGGATATGTAAGAGGATCGGAAGATGTTTTTGAAGGAGAAATAAGAAAACAGGTAGAAATGGCCATTGAAGAAGCCAATGTTATTTTATTTATTCTAGATGTAGCCGATGGTATTACGGATGACGATAAAGTGGTGGCTAATATTTTAAGAAAAGGTAAGAAGAAGGTTTTTGTTGTAGCAAATAAAGTGGATAATACGGTTCGTCAAGGTTTAGCGGGCGAATTTTATGCCTTAGGTCTTGGAGAAATATATAATGTGTCAGCCATAAGTGGCAGTGGTACCGGCGATTTACTAGATGATGTAGTAAAAGCATTAGATACCGATGTAAAAGAAGAAGAGTTGAACATACCTAAGTTTGCCATTGTAGGTAGGCCAAATGTAGGCAAATCATCCATGATAAATTCGTTATTAGGTATTGAACGAAACATTGTAACCGCCATTGCAGGTACTACGAGAGATTCTATAAATACACGTTATACCGCTTTTGGACACGATTTTTTATTAATTGATACGGCAGGTATTCGCAAAAAATCAAAGGTAGAAGAAGATATTGAATTTTATTCGGTGATGCGCTCTATAAGAGCTATTGAAGATTGTGATGTGGTTTTGTTATTAATAGATGCACAATCTGGTTTAGAAGCGCAAGACATCAACATTTTTCGTCTGGCAGTATCTAACCGAAAAGGGATTGTTATTGTTGTAAATAAGTGGGATTTGATAGAAAAAACAACAAACTCAACAAAAGAGTATGAAGAAAAAATTCGCGAAAAATTAGCTCCCTTTAAAGATGTACCTATTATTTTTACATCCGTACTTACTAAACAACGTATTTTAAAAGCCATTGAAATGGCTGAAAGGGTAAATGAAAATCGCACTAAAACGATAAAAACACGAGAGTTAAATGATGTAATGCTACCCATTATAGCCCACTCTCCTCCTGCTGCTATAAAAGGCAAACACGTAAAAGTAAAATTCATTGCTCAATTACCTACTCATGCCCCAACGTTTGCTTTTTATTGTAACTTACCGCAATATGTAACCGAGGCTTACATTCGTTTCTTAGAAAATAGATTACGTGAAAATTTCGATTTTACTGGAGTGCCTATACAGGTATTTATGCGAAAAAAATAATAAAAGGCTCCTGTGTTTTTAAGTTATTAAAATATATTTCTCATTTATTTGAACAAGAATAAACTTATACGTTAGATACTTTAATTAATAGAAAAATTAATGTATAATAAAAAATAAAAACACTTTACAATTTCTGTAAAGTGTTTTATTTTTATAAATTTATTTTCAATCCGTATTAACAAAATTCTTACTAAATCTCAAGTTACCATTAAACATTTACTATCCTTGAAGTTCAGAAATTATTTTATTAACCCACACTTAATTCTTACGAGGTAAGGAATACCAATATCTTAAAACCCAAAATTAAGTCCTAGGTCTAAACGAATATTACCATTTAAATCATTATTTGCCGTTTGTGGATAGATGTCTATAAAACCTTGATAGAATTTCACATCAGTTGTAAACCATATCGCTTTCGCCAAACGGTAGTGAAACCCAGCTGAGACGGTTGCTCCAAAATCAACTGCCTTTGCTCCAATACCATTTGTTTCATCTTGTAAAAAACCAATTACAGGACCAATTGAAAATTTAGGCCGGAAGTCATTTTCATACGGGCCAACAAAATAAACTGCTTTTAATGGAATACGGATATAGCGCAATTCGGTAGTGTAATCGGTGTTGGTTAAAGAACTATTATTTTTAGTACCTTCTACAGAATAGCGGACACCAAGTTCCAATCCCCAGTTTGCCCAAGGGGCATAAATCGCAGCAACGCCTGCATCCCAAGAAGGATGAAATCTGCTGTGGTTATTGGTTGTTATATAACTGTGCCCGAATCCTCCATGCACACCCACTGAAAATACAGATTGCTTAGCTGGCGAAGCAACGTTATTGTTATTAGTTGTATTATCACTTTGAGAAAATACAGAAAGCGAAATCGCAAAGCAGCTAACTAACGTAACTATTTTTTTCATATACATTTTTTTAATTAATTTATTTTTATTTCACCTACCTTATTCAAAAATTACACCTTGGTTGGTTGTAACTTTATTTTAAAGACTTTCAAGGAGATACATAATTAAGAAAAAATTGCGTGTAGAGCGCCTTCCACAAAAATAAAAAATTTACTCAGATAAAAATGCTAAGGGTAGATTATTTTAAGGATGTTATAGCTTGAAGAATTTGAAATTTTGCAAAAAAAATATTGATACTATTATCTTAAACTTTGGTTTGGACAGATTATGTATTCATAAAAATAAAAAACTTTTCTTCAACAATTTTTTCAACCTACACTTCGCCTTCATATCATGTTTTTTAATCTTCGCTACCGCTTGATTAATGAAATGGGTAAGTACATCTTACAATGGGTAATGAATACGAAACGACACTAAGCCATTACACACATAACAACGCTTCAGCATATCGCCCACCTGTGTAAGGCTTCGTCGACTGCGGAGAAGGAGAATTTATGTATCTCAAAGTTATCTTTGACTTACCATAAACAAAGCCTGCAATAATGGTTATTATTACAGGCTTTGAATTAAAAAAAATCAATTAGGTAATAGCTATTACATAATGTTACTTTTTTAATACTTTTTTAATAATTGATTTATCATCGCTAACAACACGAATAAAATAGGTTCCGTTTTTTAAGTTTGAAAAATCTAATTTTCTTTCATTATTTCCATTAATTCTAATACCTTTTTGCTCCATCACCTTTTTACCACTAATATCCATTACTTGAATAGATGTATTCACATCACTATATGATTCATTAAAAACTAATGTAAGCATATTAGTAAATGGGTTAGGGAAGGTATTAATAATTAAACCGTCTGTTTCATTCGTTAACTTTGAAACTGCCATAGCGCCTTCTACCCTGTTAGCAGAGCCCCACCAAGTGCCATTATAACTTGCAAATTTAGCTGTGGTATATACATTTGCATAACAACCACCTATTATAATATTTCCAGCTTCATCATTATTTAGCGCCGTAGATTCTTTTGTTAAAAGATTGCGAGTATCCTTATAGCTAGTTCCAGTCTGGTCAATATATCCTAATTTTCCAAGCGCTGGTGATGCATTTGAAGTTAAAACAACGGTATAACCATCTGGTTGCAAGAGTGCACGAGCAAAGGTGTTTCCTACTTTAGTTCCTTTAAATGTAGTAGAAAGTACAAAAATTGGAGCTCCGGTATTTCTATATTTTGCCCATATTCCATTTTTTGCGGTAGTATTTCCAATTGCAATGATATCTCTAAAAGAATCCATAGAGTAAGCAAAATCTATAAATTCACCAAATCCAAGCGGCGGATTAATAAAATCAGCAGCTGTTTGATTAACCACTACTGTGCAATTTGTTTCATCAAGCCAAGACTTCCATATCATAGGTATTCTTTTACCAGTTGAAACTGCACTTCCTACAACATAAAAAACACCATCATAAGTTTTAATTCTTTTTCCAAAACATCCATAAGCTGTATTTTTTATCATTCCTTCACAAACATAACCGCCGTCCCTATCCATCATAGGCATACTTATATAATCTACTCCATTTTCATCTTTTTGATTTACCAGTGCTACAAAAACCCCCATTTTACCACCATTTAATTCGCCAATCATAGCCATATCAACAATGTCAGATGCTCTATTAATTCCAGATAGAGGGGTAGCCCCCCAACCTGCAAAATTTGTTTCTAATCCCAACGTAGCGAGGTTATAACAAATTACAACAGCTTGTGAGTAGCTTCCCGTTACTTGCGAGGTTCCAAAAAGATAGATACGATTATTTGACTCATCTAATAACATTCCCTTACAAATATCAACGGTAAGTGGTTCTCCAAATATTTCACCAAAATTAAAATTACTCATCCCTAGAGGCGCACCAGTGTTAGCATTTTTTTTACACAAAAACATTCTAGTGGAAACAACGCCATTTATACTAAATGTAGTAGTCCCACATTGATAATGAAAATTACCCGAAACGGCAATATCTTGATTGTTAGTCTGATTATGAGAAGCATTATTTGGTAAAACAGTCTTAGAATAACCACTTGGATTAGCATAAGTATATGTACTTACAACTGGATGGGTTGGCTGTGAAAAAGCGATAGTAAAGGTAGTAGCAAACACCACTGCAGCAAAGAATTTTAGTTTTTTCATGTCTTTCTAGTTTTAATTTATATTAGGTTAGGTTATCGTTAAAGGCATTATATGATAAAGAATTTTTAAATTGCATTCAATAATAATTTAAATTTTTTGTTCATTTGTTTACACTTTTTCCAAAAGCGAATGTTTATTCAATAATCCTTCTTTTAGGATTTACTATTTTGTTGTTACATCCGTTATTTTACTCAACAAAATTTTAAATAATTTCGTAATATATCTTTTAATTAAAATTTTAAACAATGATACTTTTTATTTAACCCTCTTGTCGAAAATATTATTTAACGGTATAACTTATTTATTTAACGGTATAATAAAAAACATATTCAAAAGAATTCATTTAAAAGAGCATCAAAATATATTTTTTAAAATATGATATTACTATTAAAAACAAAAAAACACTTTGCTTTTTACAGCAAAGTGTTTTTAATTTGTAATATCCTATACATTTATTTCACTTTAAATTTAAGTATTCAGTAGAGCGTTCGTTCCTCTTATCTGAACAAAAATTTAAATTATCAAAAAAATAATAAAAATTTACATTAATTAATAAATGTAAATTACAATTAGAGCCTGTTTAAAATTTATTTAAAATGTTTGTTATGCGTCTTTTTGTGCCATGCTTCGTTACTTTATTGTCCATAGAGCACCGCTATGGACTTCAAAAAGTGACTCGTTTGACTAAAAAATACACTATAACATTCCAAATAAATAAAATTTAAACAGGCTCTTAATCTATTTAGAAATAGCTTTCATCAACTCATCGAGTTTTGGTGATAGAACAATTTCTGTTCTTCTATTTTTTGCTTTTCCTTCAGCAGTAGAATTATCAGCAATAGGAAAAAACTCACCTTTACCAGACGCTGTTAAACGGTGTGGATCCATTTTATAGGCAGTGGTTAAAAGACGAACTACATTTGTTGCACGTGCCGCACTTAAATCCCAATTATCAGCATATAAAGCTGTTTTAATAGGTACGTTATCCGTATGGCCTTCAATGGCGATACTAACATCTGAATTTTTATTTAATACATCCGCTAATTTTTCTAAAGCAGTTTTACCTTTACTTTCTATCTCAATGCTGCCTGATTTAAAAAGTAATTTATCTGACATCGATACGTATACTTTTCCATCACGCATAGTCACCGTTAATTCATCTGGATTAAAACCAAGCAATGCATCTTTCACCGTATTTGTTAATCGAGACATTACTGAATCTTGATGACGAACCACATTCTCTAAATCTTTTAATCGTACACCTAATTCTTGTAACTTTTTTTCCCTTTCTTTCAATGCATTTTCTTTTTCACTTAATTCTTTTTGTTTTTTATCAAGATCGCTACTTAACATTGCTTGTGTATTACCAGAGCTAGCTTTCAGCTCGTCATACTTTTTGTTTTCTGCTTGCAGTTCTTCTTTTTTTAATTTTAATTGATTACACAATGTATCTCTTTCTGTAAGTGCTGCTTTATACCGTTTAGACATTACTTTTGGCGCTTTTGCAGTATCGCCACATTTAACATGCGGAGTGCAAGATGCAAATGATAGAATTAATAGGATAGCTGTAACTAGTTGGATTTTTTTCATATAAATTAAAAATTAGTTTAAATGATTATTTACTTTTTAAACACAAAAGAGATAACATAATATAAGTTATCTCTTTTGTCATATAACATGCCAATCTATTTTTATTCGGTTAAATCAAAGTTTTCTAAAAACTTCGTAGTATAATTTCCTTTAATAAAATTTTCATCTTTCATGAGTTTTAAATGAAAAGGTATCGTTGTCTTAACACCTTCTATTACATACTCACTTAATGCACGAGACATTTTAGCTATTGCTTCTTCTCGCGTTTGTGCAACGGTAATAAGTTTTGCTATCATGCTATCATAATTAGGAGGAATGGTGTAACCTGCATAGATATGTGAATCTACCCGAATACCATGCCCGCCTGGGGTATGCAATACCGTTATCTTTCCTGGTGATGGACGAAAATTGTTAAATGGATCTTCTGCATTAATTCGACATTCAATGGCATGTAATTGAGGGTAATAATTTTTGCCCGAAATAGGTACACCAGCCGCTACTAAGATTTGTTCGCGTATCAAATCATAATCAATCACCTCTTCCGTAATAGGGTGCTCCACTTGAATACGGGTATTCATTTCCATAAAATAAAAGTTGCGGTTTTTATCCACTAAGAACTCTACCGTACCAACACCTTCGTATCTTACAGCTAATGCCGCCTTTATTGCCGCATCTCCCATGCGTTCCCTTAATTCATCTGTCATAAAAGGAGAAGGCGTTTCTTCCATTAATTTTTGATGCCTTCTTTGAATAGAACAATCTCTCTCTGATAAATGACACGCTTTACCGTATTGATCACCCACCACTTGTATTTCAATATGGCGAGGCTCTTCAATATATTTTTCCATATACATAGCGCCGTTACCAAATGCCGCTTCCGCTTCTTTGCTTGCCGATTCATAATTGGCTACCATTTCTTCTTCTTTCCAAATAATGCGCATTCCTCTTCCCCCACCACCTGCTGTTGCTTTAATAATTACAGGGTATCCAACTTTTGGAGCAAGTTCAATAGCTTGTAGGGCACTTTCTAATAGCCCTTCAGAGCCTGGCACACAAGGCACGCCTGCGGCTAACATGGTTGCTTTTGCAGATGATTTATCTCCCATGGCGTTAATCATTTCTGGCGTAGCACCAATAAATTTAACATTGTGTTCTTTACAGATCTTAGAAAATTTTGCATTTTCAGATAAAAATCCATAGCCTGGATGTATTGCATCCGCATTTGTAATTTCTGCTGCGGAAATAATATTAGGAATATTTAAATAGGAATCTTTGCTTGGTGGTGGCCCAATACACACCGCTTCATCTGCAAATTTAACATGTAAAGAATCTTTATCTGCAGTAGAATAAACAGCAACTGTTTTAATTCCCATTTCTTTACAAGTACGGATAATACGTAACGCTATTTCGCCTCTATTGGCTATAAGTATTTTTTTAAACATTTTTTACGATTTGATAACTTGATAAAATATGATTTAAATAATTTGAATTAAGATCTCAATTTATCTTTTCAAATTGATTCATTTCAATTTTTCAAACTAGCTAGGGTCTACTAAAAACAAAGGTTGGTCATACTCAACTGGTGAAGCATCATTCACTAACACTTTTACAATTTTACCTTTTATATCTGATTCAATTTCGTTAAACAATTTCATTGCTTCGATAATACAAACAGGTTTACCAATTTGTATTTCATCTCCTACATTTACAAATGGCGGTTTGTCTGCTGCAGCTGCACGATAGAAAGTTCCAATCATAGGCGATTTAACAGTAATGTATTTAGCCTCTTCATTCGCTGGAGCAGCTTTTGCTTCTGGTATTTTTGTTTCTGGAGCAGCAGCTAGTGCTGATGGTGATACATTTTGGTAAAAAGGTTGAGCTGGGGATTGAATTACTACTTGATCTTTTTTACCAGATGTGGTTTTAATTATGATTTTCACATCTTTTGTTTCCAACTCTACTTCACATACGCCAGATTTGGATACAAATTTTATTAAATCTTGAATTTCGTTTAGTTTCATTCGTTTTATAATTTATTTAAAATTAAAGTTGTTTTAAAAATCAAAAAAAATTAATGACTATTGTATGCCCATTTTACATATATGGAACCCCAAGTAAACCCTGCGCCAAAGGATGAAAAAATAAGGTTATCACCTTTTTTAATTTCTTTTTCATAATCCCATAAACACAAAGGTATAGTTCCTGCAGTAGTATTTCCATACTTATGAATATTTAGCATTACTCGTTCTTTACTCAAATTCATACGTTCACGGGTAGCTTCTATAATACGTATATTAGCTTGATGAGGGACTAACCAAGCAACTTGATCAGCAGTTAACTTATTACGTTGCATAATTTCAGTAGAAACTTCTGCCATACCAGTAACAGCACGTTTAAAAACGGCTTGCCCTTCTTGATATATGTAATGTTCACGAGCATCAATCGTTGCATGTGTTGGTGGCTTTACAGAACCACCTGCTTTTTGATGAAGATGTTTGCATCCTGTTCCATCTGCTTTTAAAATAAAATCTAAAATACCTAAGCCCTCATTATTGGGTTCTAACAACACTGCACCAGCACCATCTCCAAATATAATACAAGTTGAACGATCCGTATAATCAATGATGGATGACATTTTATCGCCACCCACTACAATTACTTTTTTATATTTTCCAGTTTCTATAAACTGAGCACCTGTTGAGAGTGCATATAGAAAGCCAGAACAAGCTCCAGCCAAATCGAAACCCCAAGCGTTTGTAGCACCAGTCTTAGCACATATCAAATTAGAGGTAGAAGGAAAAACTAAATCAGGTGTTACTGTAGCAACAATAATAAGATCAACATCTAAAATATTAATGCCCCGTTTTTTAATAAGTAGTTCAATTGCTTTCACACACATATCACTCGTACCTAAGCCTTCGCCTTTTAATATTCTGCGTTCTTTTATACCGGTACGTGTTTCTATCCATTCGCTGGTAGTAGATACAAGTTTCTCTAATTCAAGATTATTTAAAATATAATCGGGAACATACCCACCAACAGCAGTTATTGCAGCAGTTATTTTTGTCATTGAAATGCTAATTTAATTTTGTCTGATAATTTTGCTTCTACAATTTCTTTGGTCAACAGTATCATATTTTTAACTGCTGTGTAATTGGAGATACCATGCCCAATCATTACCGTAGCATTAATTCCTAATATGGGCGTTCCACCATAGTTTTCGTAATTAAATCGATCGAAGTAAGAATCTTTTATATTTCTCTTTTTTATAAGGGCATAAAAAGCTTCTGCTTCTTTTAATACAATGTTACCTGTAAATCCATCACAAACTATTACATCGGCAACATCATTAAATAAATCGCGACCTTCTACATTACCTACAAAATTAAAGTCGGTACTATTTTTCATTAAGCTATGTGCAGCTTGTGAAATAAGATTTCCTTTTTCAGATTCTTCACCAATATTTAATAACGCGATCTTTGGTTTTTCAATGCCATAAACATGTTCAGCTAATAATGAACCCAGAAGTGCAAATTGATATAATACATCGGGTTTACAATCGGCATTACAGCCTACATCTAAAATGAGTCCTACGCCTCCATTTTCTTTTGGTAGTATAGAAGTAATGCAAGGTCGTAAAACACCTGGAATTGTTTTTACACTAAACATAGACCCTACTAGCATTGCGCCCGTGTTGCCATTGCTTGCAAAAGCATCTATTTTTCCTTCTTTTAAAAGTTGAAACCCAACTACAATACTGGAGTTGGGTTTTTGAGAAAATGCTTTTGTTGGATGTTCACCCATACCAATACTATCTGCGGTATGGATAATATCAAAATTAGTAGTGGATATGCCTTCCTTGGAAAGCCCCTCCATTATTTGGTTTTGATCACCTATAAGTACTAACTTTACATTTTTCGGTAGTTCTTTATAGGCAAGTATGGCACCCAATAGAGTTGAATTAGGTGCATAATCACCGCCCATAATATCTATACCTATTTTCATAAAAAAAACTAATTGTTAACACTTACTAACCCATTTTATTAAAAACAAAACAGGTTAAATTAATCAATTGATTAAATTTAATACTAAGCAGATACTTTTTTCTCTACTGCAAGTTTACCTTTGTAATACCCGCATTCTCCGCATACGCGATGATATAAGGTGGGTGCTGAGCAATTAGAGCAAGTTCCAAGTGTTGAAGCAACTGCTTTGTCATGACCTCTTCTACTATCTCTTCTAGCTCTTGATAATTTTCGCTTTGGATGTGGCATTTTATGATGTTATTTATTGGTTGTTTTATTAATTTAAGGATATATTTTTCAGATCGTTCCACCGAGGATCGTTATCATCTTCATCTTCTGGTGGCGGAGCATCTGTTAAAAAAGTTTTTAGTTTATTTAATATTTCTTTACTACAAGTAGTTTCGCCTAATTCATTAAGTGGATGTAAGCGTTTTATAGGCATTGATAAGCTAATGTATTCATATAAATATTGACTTAAATCTAATTCGTGTTCATTGGTAGGCAATAAAATGATATCATCATCATCCTCTCCTACTTCATGTCCACCCATTTTTGCAATTAATTTGTAATTTCCTTGTATTGGCAAATCAAATTCTGCATTGCATAAATCGCAATTGGTTTTCACTGTTCCACTAATGGTGAAGTTTAACACCATCATGGTAGATTGTTTTAATAAATTAAGATGAATGGTGATATCTGCTTGTTTAATTTCAGAATAATCACGGTCTTCAAAGAACTTATCTCTAACTTCAAAAACATATTCGTGTTCACCAGCAACTAACGACGCATATTGAACAACGTATTCTTTCTTTGTTTTCATCTCAGTCAATTTTCTAAAAGAAAGACCGCAAAGGTAAAAAAATATGCATTATAACAAAATTGATTTTACAATTATTTATGGCATTTATTGTCAAAAAATGGTAAAATCGATTAAAATTGTCTTTTAAAAGGCGTTTTGAGGAGCTAAAATTAACATTTTAGCGCTCCCATTTAATCGGAGTGTGTTTTAATGGGTTTGAAATTAGTTCAGTATACTCTTTTCGGTTTCTGTAAATATCAATAGCCACATAAATGGCTTTTCGAAAAGATTCTTCAGAAGCAATGTTTTTGCCAGCAATATCATAAGCAGTTCCATGATCGGGCGAAGTGCGCACGATTGGCAACCCCGCCGTAAAATTTACGCCATTATTAAAAGAGATGGTTTTAAAGGGTATTAAACCTTGATCATGATACATGGCCAAAACAGCATCGAATTTTTTATACGTTTCATTTCCAAAAAAGCCATCCGCAGAATAAGCGCCATAGGCTAAAATACCCTTTTCAGTAGCCATTTGTATAGCTGGTATAATTATTTCTTTTTCTTCTAATCCAATTACACCATTGTCGCCAGCGTGCGGGTTTAAGCCTAACACTGCAATTTTTGGTTTACGAATTTTAAAATCTACTATTAAAGAAGTATTTAAAAGAAGAATTTTTTCTAAAATTTTTTCTGCGGATAAGGTTTGCCCTACTTGTGTTACGGGAATATGACCGGTAACTACTGCTACACGCAAGGTATCACTCACTAGAAACATTAAGCTATTGGTGTTCCCAAACTTTTCAGTTAAATATTCTGTATGTCCCGGAAAATTAAAGCTGGGTGATTGTATATTTTCCTTATTAATAGGTGCAGTAACTAAAACATCAATTTCTTTTTTAGCTAACGCAGTTACTGCTGATTCTAATGATTTTAATGCGTATGCGCCTCCTATATCCGTTTTTTTTCCTAATTCAATATGTACTTCTTCCTCATACACATTCATTAAATTAATACGCTTCTGTTTTATTTCTGTTAACTCTTTAATCTGATGAAAATTAAAATCTTCTACATTTAAAGCTTTTCGATAAAAAGCAATTGTTTTAGCAGAACTAAAAATAACAGGTGTGCAAATTTCTAACATTTGAGGATCTTGAAAGGTTTTAATAATTACCTCTAAGCCTATTCCATTTATATCTCCTTGTGTAATGCCTACAATAATTTTTTCTTCAAACATGGTGCTTTACAGTTTTTGTGGGATATAAAATTAATAATATTGTTTGATTTTAAAATTAATAAGTTTTGTACTAAATCAATCCAACCTGTATTAACTAATTTCTTTATATCTAACATCGGCAAACAAGTACGCAATACTCTCGATTAATCGGCAATAAATTACCCTAAAGTTAGAATAGCTAATGCTACAAGCTGTTATATTAGTACTTATAGTATATGGAGTATTATTTGACAAACATCAAACACTAAACTAATTAATTATTCAAATTTAAAAAACAATTTTACAATGAAAAAGAAAATACTGTATTATGCAGCGGCGCTTATTTTTATAGCCCCATATGCGAATGCTGCACATTTGAAAGATAATCTTTTAATAGCTGCAAAACTTGACGGTGCACAAGAAGTGCCAGCTGTTACTACTAATGCACAAGGCGTTGCAAGTCTTATGCTAAATGCTACGCGTGATACGTTGTGCGTAAAAGTTAGTGTAACAGGTTTAAGCGGTCCTATTACGGCTGTCCATATCCACGAAGGTGATATGGGAATAGTTGGTGGAGTATTTAAAGATTTATTACCTTTTGTTTCAGGCAACCAAATTTCTACTTTACTAACAGGTAAAGATATTTCTGCTTTAAATATTTCTAAATTTTTAAGTGGTAAATTTTATATAAATGTACACACTGCTGCTCATCCAAATGGAGAAATTAGAGGGCAGTTAAATTTAGAAACAGATTGGAGTTTTCCAGTGATGTTAAGTGGTACAAATGAAGTACCTGCGATAGTAACAGCCGCTTATGGCGTGGGTGTTTTTAATTTGTCGAAAGATTTATCACAAATTAAATTTAATGTTGTAACGCAAGGTTTAAGTGGAGCCATTACAGCTTCTCATTTACATTTTGGAGCTGTTGGTAAAAACGGAGGTGTTAATATTGACTTAGCGACTTACATTCATGGTAATGTAATTACAGGGATCATTAATGCACCTTCAAAACAACTTATTGATAGTTTAATGATGTCAAAAGTATACATGAATGTGCATACGGCAGCAAATGCAAATGGAGAAATTCGTTCACAACTAATGACTAGCGCAAAATATCTTTATTTTGATGCTGCTTTAGATAGTGCACAAGTATTTCCTAAGCATACTTTAACTGCGGCTAAAGGTGCTGCAACCATTAAACTAAATACTACTTATGATACTTTATGGTATGATATCGCTACAACAGGCTTAACTGGTGCTATTACAGCGGCTCATTTTCATAATGGAGATTTAGCAGTAAATGGAGGAGTAGAAATTGACTTAATGAGCCATGTTACTGGAAACAGAATTATGGGTACCATAACGGGATCTGCATTAACTACTACTCTTATAAATAAATTTTTAATGGGTACTATTTATGTAAATGTTCATACCGCTGCTCACCCAGACGGAGAAATAAGAGGTCAAGTATATCGTTTAGCTCGTGAAGGGTACACACTTGGGTTAGATGGTTCTCAAGAGGTTCCTCCAGTGATGACTGCGGCAAAAGGTTTTGGTGTTGTTTCTATTAGTCGCGATGAAAACAATGCTCATTATATGTTTGTTGCAAATGGTTTAAGCGGTGCAGCAACAGGTGCGCATTTTCACAAAGAAGTAAAAGGTAAATCAGGAGGTGTTTTATATAATTTAACATCTATGTATAAAAATAATGGTGCATTTGGTTTTTGGTCTAGTACGGACACCACTTTAGCCTTTACTCCTGCTCATTCTTTGCTGTTTAGAATGGATAGTGTGTATGTAAATGTTCATACCGCTGCTCATCCAGATGGCGAAATAAGAGGTCAAGTAATGGGTGGTTTTAAATGTTCTGATTTTGCAACAGGTATTTCTAAAAACGAAAGCGCAATTTCTAATTTTGAGTTATACCCCAATCCTGCAACAGATGCGATTAACCTAAATTTCAAAGCGGTATCTAGTACCACTTCATCTTTAGTGATATACAATGTAGTTGGTAAAGTAGTATATAACCAAGTTATTAAATTAAATACTGGAAACAATACTCAGGTTATTGATTTGAAAGCGCTTCCAAACGGTATGTATTTCGCAAGAATAATGGATGCTGATAAACAAGTAATTCAGAAATTTATAAAACAATAGTATATTAATTGCTATTTTTTTAAAGAAATCAGGTAAATATTTTACCTGATTTCTTTTTTACAGAATACTCGTTCCTACAATAGATTAATTTTTAAATTTGTAATTCAATCTATCTATTTTGATTTTAGTAACAGGAGGAACGGGATTAGTAGGAAGCCATTTATTATATGAACTTGTAAAATCGGGTAAAGTAGTACGTGCACTAAAACGCAAAACAAGCTCGATTGAAAATGTTAAAAAAGTCTTTTCTTATTATACTACCGATGCAGAACTTATAAATAAAATTGATTGGGTAGAGGGAGATGTTTTAGACATTTCTTCTTTATTAACAGCTATGGAAGCCGTAGAAATAGTATACCATTGCGCAGCAATGGTATCTTTTGAAAAAAAGCATCTAATAGAAATGATGCAAGTAAATGTTGAAGGTACAGCTAATGTGGTGAATACGGCGCTAGAAAAAAAGATCAAAAAAATGTGTTATGTAAGTTCTATTGCCACCTTACAAAAAACAAACAATACTAAATTTATAGCGGAAGAATTTATTTGGAAATTTTCTCCCGATTTATCAAACTACGCCATAAGCAAATACCAAGCGGAACGTGAAGTTTGGAGAGCCTCCGAAGAAGGATTAGCAGTAATTATAGTTAACCCTTCAGTAATTGTTGGCGGAGGCAATTGGTCGAGCAGCAGTGCTAATATGTTTAGTAAAGCTTTTAATGGTTTAAAATTTTATACTGATGGGGCAACTGGTTTTATTGATGTGCGAGATGTGGCTACGCTGATGGTTAACCTAACGGAAAGTACAATTAAAAACGAACGATTTATATTAAATTCAGAAAATGGTACTTATCGCTACTTTTTTAATCTTATTCATGATTCATTTGAAAAAACAAGACCTCATATTAAAGCAGGTAAATTTTTAAGTTCAGTTGCCTGGAGAATGGAAAACATCAGTTGTTTAATAACGGGAAATAGCCCTCTCATCACAAAAGAAACAGCTCGCTCAGCTCATCACATAAACTATTTTTCAAATCATAAGATATTACAAACTTTTCCCGATTATCAATTTATTGGGTTAAGAGATTCTATAAATCACACTTGTAATTTATTTTTAAAAGAGGTTAAGGCTTTATAGCCACACTATCTTTTTCGCTATTAACGGTTGCTTGCATTTTACTTAAATTAGTAAGTACTAATTTGTAAATTTCAATTAACAATGGTGGGTTCTTGGTATAAAAATCGAAGCTTCTCTTATAAATTTCTTTTGCTGTCTTATTATTTTTAAAAACTGAGTTATTGATGGGAACACTTCCTGCAATTAAATGACGATTATAATTGGCAATATTCAAATTAACGGATGCTTCTATCAATTGAAATTCGACTAATATATCGGCCATTTTTTCAATGGATAATACATCGTTAGGTATCACTACTTCTTTTTTGTTGGAGCAAGAAAGAAATAAAGAGATACAAAAAAATAAACAAATTACTTTTTTCATTTATAAACTTAAAATTACGATACACATTAGAACTAAGAAACGAAAATTTTTTGTAAAGTTAATATAAAAAATAAGCTACTTTTGCCCACATGGGCTCATTTAATAATAAGGTTGTATGGATAACAGGTGCATCATCTGGCATTGGCGAGGCATTGGCACACTCCTTTTCAAAAGAAGGGGCTAAACTGGTATTATCTGCACGCAGAGAAGAGGAGTTACAGCGGGTAAAAAATACATTAAAATTAATAGAGGAGGATGTGCTCATTTTACCATTTGATTTATTAAACACTTCAAAAATAAATGAATTAACCAATCAGGTTATTTCTAAATTTGGTCATATTGATATTTTAGTAAATAATGGAGGCTTAAGTCAACGTTCACTTGTAAAAGAAACACCCCTTGAAATTGACAGAAAAATAATGGAAGTGAATTTTTTTGGCACTGTTGCTTTAACAAAAAGTGTGTTACCTTATTTTATCGCCCAAAGATATGGACACATAGTAGTGATAAGTAGCATTGCAGGTAAATTTGGTTTTTATTTACGTTCGGCTTATTCTGCTGCTAAACACGCATTACACGGCTATTTTGAATCATTACGAATGGAAATACATAAAGATAATATAGACGTATTGATTGTTTGTCCTGGAAAAATAAAAACCAATATATCTTTAAATGCTATAACAGCGGATGGTAATAAAAATAAAAAAATGGATGCGAGTCTTTTAGCAGGTTTAGCAGTTAATGAATGTGCGGAGCAAATTTTAAAAGGAATACAAAAAAACAAAGAAGAAATTTTTATTGGCGGAAAAGAATTAAAAGCTATTTGGATAAAGCGATTTTTTCCAAATCTATTTTCTAAATTAATACGAAAACAATCTCCCGATTAAAGGAATGATTTTATTCTGTAATTCTTTACATTACTATTTTTTAAATAAATTATACAATGAACACACCCACAATTGCAGGAATTCAACAAATAGGTATTGGTGTACCCAATGTGTATGAAGCTTTTAAATGGTATGCCCAACATTTCGGAGTGGATATTCCTATTCTTGATGATGCAGCTGAAGCCAATTTAATGCAGCGTTATACAGGTGGCAAACCCCATCAACGCCATGCCATTTTAGCTATTAATTTAAAAGGTGGCGGTGGTTTTGAAATATGGCAATACACCAGTCGTACACCACAACTAGCTACTTTTGACTTACAAATGGGTGATTTAGGATTTTATTGTACTCGAATAAAAACATCAGATGTAAATGCATCTTACCATTTTTTAAAATCTAAAAAAGTAAATTTACTTACCTCCTTAGTAAAAGACCCAAATGGAAATGATACTTTTTATTTGCGTGACCCTTGGAATAATTTATTTCAAATTGTAAAAAGTAATTCTTGGTTTGCTGAAGGAAAACAATTAACTGGTGGAGCTAGTGGTTGCATGATTGGCGTGAGTGATATACAACGATCTAAAAAATTTTACTCAACAATTTTAGGTTACGATACTATTATTTATGATAAAGTAAATGTATTCGAAGATGTTAAGAATTTACCTTCTGGAAATTTAAAAATGAGAAGAGTATTACTAACTCATAGTAAATCGAGAGTGGGCGCTTTTTGTAATCTATTGGGCGAAAGTGAAATTGAATTAATACAAACACTAGAACGCACACCACGTAGTATTTTCGAAAATCGTATTTGGGGTGATAGGGGATTTATTCATTTATGCTTTGACATCGCAAACCAAGTAGCGATGAAAAAGTTTTGTGCGAAAAATGGTTTCCCTTATACAGTAGATAGCGGCGAAAAATTTGACATGGGTGAAGCTGCTGGGCATTTTAGCTATATTGAAGATCCTGATGGCGCATTAATTGAATTTGTAGAAACTAAAAAAATTCCTATATTAAAAAAACTAGGCTGGTATTTAGATTTGCGTACACGAGATGCTTCAAAACCATTACCGAAATGGATGCTAAAAACATTAAAATTTAGTAGAATAAAAAAAAATTATTTTGAAAATAAATTGAATTAAAAATATTTTCTTATAAATCCATTATATAAAAGGAAAGCTGATTATTTACCAACTTTTTTTTATAATAGATTCTATTTTATTTTTTTTACTTCTATATAATCTGGTCCACCAGAAATAGGATAGCCTTTTATTTTATCTCCTTGCAATTCTACTTTTTTATCAATATATAAATCTAAATTTATACTATCACTTGTTAGGGCATAAATAGTTTCGCCTTTATCGCTTACCAATTTGTGTGTACCGTATTGATAAACGGTGGGACCTTGTTTCTGTATGATTCCATCTTTTACTGTTACCCCATATTTAGGCGCTTTGCACGAATTACTAAAACAAATAAGGCATATTAAAGATAAAAACAGTATTGTACTCTTCATTGATGTTGATTTAAGGTGTTTAATTGCAATCATAAGTGTAAAATTACATAAATTATTTTAACACTAAATCTGCCATTAAAATCAATCCTGAAAAAGTAATTAGTTATAATTCTCGATGTATTTATAGCCGCTACCTGTATTTAATAGAACAATCCGTTCTTCCGATGAAACTAGTTTTTTATCAAGTAAATGGATTAGTGCCGCATAAAGAGCGCCTCCTTCTGGAGCTACTAGCATACCTTCTTTTGCAGCAATTATTTTTACTCCATTCATAATTTCATCATCGTTAACGGTTAACGCTAAACCTTTACTTTCATGAAGTACTTTTAATATTAACCTATCTGCAAAAGGTTTTGGCACACATAAACCATTGGCAATAGTATGTGCATCGGCATAAGCCTCCATTACTTCTGCGCCAGATTCAAATGCTTTTACAACAGGTGCACAACCACTCGCTTGAACAGCAATCATTCTAGGACGTTCAGATCCTATCCAACCTAATTTTTCCATCTCCTCAAATGCTTTCCACATTCCAATTAGTCCAGTACCACCACCTGTTGGATATAGAATTACATCAGGCAATATCCAATTTAATTGTTCCGCAATTTCATAGCCCATCGTTTTTTTACCTTCTACACGATACGGCTCTTTAAGAGTAGAAACGTCATACCACCCTTCTTTTTCTTTATGTTGCCCTAACATTTTTCCACAATCGCTAATGGTACCTTTCAATAAGGTTAAGTGTGCATTAAAAAATTCACATTCTTTTTTAAACACATTAGGTGTATGCGATGGCATAAACACATGCGCTTCTATTGCTGCACTTGCACAATAGGCTGCCATTGCGCCACCCGCATTTCCAGCGGTAGGAATTGCACATTTTGTTACACCTAATTCTTTTGCTTTAGAAATAGCCATACCCAAACCTCTTGCCTTAAAAGAGCCTGTAGGATTATGAGATTCATCTTTAATAAAAAGGTTTTTACAATTTAAATGCTTGGCAATTCGGTGAGTAATTAATAAAGGTGTCATTCCCTCGCCAAGAGTAACTATATTTTTATTATCTATTACTGGTAGTAATTCTCTATATCTCCACATAGAAGAGACTCGCCCTTTTAATACGTTTTTATCTAATGGTACCGAATAATCATAAACCACTAAAAGGGGGTTATGGCAGGTTGGTTTTGTACAATAATTTTGAATAATACGGTGATCGTATTTGTCTCCACAAAGGGAACAAACTAAATGGCTAATGAAGCTTTGTTTCATGTTGCAATGATACTGGCTTTGATACGATATAACAAATCATAATTTGTTATACCCTATAAGTAAAAGTTATAAGGAGAATTTTTACTTGCTTTATTAATTCAATTAATTGTTACAAAAATTGTTGTTTTGCATAATCTATAAATTGTTTACGCAAGCCTGTTAAGCTAGACCCTTGTTGATATATAAAATCGAAGTTTCTATATACGTTAAATCCTTTCACCTTTATCACTTTTAATAATCCTGAAAAAAGTTCGTTTTTAATAGCGCGCAGCGGCATAAAACTAAGGCAATCAGAATCTATTAAAAATGATTTTAAAGATTCGGTACTTCCTAAAGACATCACAATATTTAAAGAAGTTGGTTTTATCTTTCGTTTTTTAAATTCAAATTCAATTACCTCTAAGGTGCCTGAGCCTCTTTCTCGAAAAGCAAAAGGTTGCTTTATGAGTTCTGAAAAAGTAAGCTCGCTTTTACACTTTAGTTTACTGCCTGCAACTACTACTACTTCATCAGAAATAAAATGCTCGTACTTCAATTCTTTTAATTTTAAGTTCCCTTCTACAATTCCTAAATCCAATTCTCCTTTCAATACCGCTTGTGTGATTACATGGGTATTTCCACTTTGTAGTGATAATTTTATTTTTTTAAAATTTTGATAGAACCCTGATAGAACTGATGGAATAACGTATTGGGCAATGGTTGTACTAGCTCCTAATCTGAGAATACCTGAACTTTGCTGATTAAAAGCACCTAGTTCCAAATCTAACTCCCGATGGAGTGAAAATATTTTTTCGGAATAATACAATAATATATTTCCAGCATTGGTAAGAATAATTTTAGACCCACGGCGCTCAAACAACCGAAGGTGGTATGTTAACTCTAATTCTTTAATATGTTGTGTAATGGCTGGTTGAGATATAAAAAGTTCATTAGATGCTTTGGTAAAACTAAGGTTTTTAGCAACGCTTAAAAATACTTTTAATCTAAAATTCTCCATTTTACAAATTAGTTTAAGAGAAACAAATTTATCAATAATTGATTAGCAATAAACTTTGTAACATAAATTAAAACTACTTAGTGTTCTTTTTTAATTTGTATAAAAACGCAAACCCATTTTATTATCATATTAGCTATTAATATAAAATTACTGTTAGAAGTCATCGCAATAGTTATTAAATAAGCACCTACAGGAAATACCCCTTTTTTATTTATAGAAAACACTCCCACGAAATCAGACAATATCCTTGTGTTTATTAAACCGAGAGGCTGTTAATTTGTAGTATAAATTTCATGTTAAAAAACAAAAAAGGAGGTGAAAACAAGACACAAAAAATTAAATTATAAAATAATCTAAAATCAAAATTATTAACTAATCTTTTAAATCTAAATATTATGAGAAAACTAAACTTATTAATGATAGGTGCATCTATTATGATCCTATCATCTTGCGAAAAAGATAAAAATAAACCATTGGATACAATTAAAAATTCAACTACTGAAGCTTTTGATTATACAGAACGTAACTCAACGACAATCTCTTGGAATCAATTATCAGATGAATTAAAAAATGCGGAACAACTTACAACTAATAGCAATGAACATGCAAAAATAACTGCTTCTTATCAAATTAGCTTAGGCCCATGGGGCGGAACAGGTGGAAGTGCTTTTTCAATATATCCTACTGCCAATACCGATAAAATATATGCAATAGCAATGAGAAGTGGCGTTTATGTTGATGCACTTACAATTTGGTATAAAAGAACAAACGGAACAATCTATTCTTATAATAAGGGCGGAACAGGTGGAGCATTTTATATTCAATATTTTGCCTCCAATGAATATATTAGGTACATGGGTGGAAAAAGCGGAATATTTATTGATCGTTTAAGTATATACACTAATTTAAAAAGTTTCTCTTATGGAGGTGATGGAGGCGGCTCATTTTTTGTATCTGCAGGTAATAATCAGATTTTAGGATTCTTTGGTCACTCGGGAATATATATCGATCAAATTGGAGGTTACGCTTATACGCTATAAATTTTAAATTATAAAAAGACTGCTCTCAAAAGAGAACAGTCTTTTTTATTACATTATTTTGTAACGTTATTTAATTTCACAATTTCTCGTCCATGATCCAAGAATTTCAGAGTCTGTACCTTCTCTTTCATTACAAGATTTTGCAGCATTAGCTTTAGTATCTTTATATTGGTATTCACCTTCATCTTTAATAATTGAACCACTGATTCCTACATATGTTTTTTCACATTTACAATTATATTCTTTTTTACATGATACCGTTGTAGTTGCTCCAAGTACACGATTTTCTTCATATTTACTAATTTTTAAATTATTTAAATTATTTATAATTAATATTTTCTTACCTTGGAATAGCCAATTTATCTTCCAATAAATTTTGGGAATACAACAAATGTTTCTAAATATCAACAAAAAAGATATATTCAGAAGAAATTAAAAATAAATTATTTTTATAATTTATTTTAATTGTGTAGAATATGTTTCATTTCGGAGGATAAATTAAGCATACTCTTACTAAACCAAATTTAAAAATTGATCAGTCTATTATGAATACCGACTTTAAATCATTGTTTTTTATTTTTTTTATTTTTACTGGTCTCATAAAGGCTCAAACTCCCCCAGTAGTAGACACATCTGATGTTGTTATGAAAATGGTTATCGCTGCTAACTATAAATGTGATTCTGCCGCTGTTAACTTAAAAAATAAAAATACTAAAGAAGCGAATAAATTATACAAGCAAGCTACGAAAGAATATAAAATAGCCACTAAAACGAATCCCGCATTATATGCTTCTTGGTATCGATTAGGTTTAGTGCAAACACAAACAAAAGATTTTAAAGATGCAATAATTAGTTTTGACAAAGCATTATCGATAGACACTAGCCGTTATGAAGTATATAGAGCAAGAGGAATTGCGCAATTAGGTTTAGAAAAAGGAAAAGAAGCCATGGCTGATTTTAATACGGCTATAGATAAAAATTATGATGATGTAGAGGCTTTTTACCAACGAGGTATTTTAAAAGAGAATCCTCGTGATCCACAACCCGCTATAGCTGATTATAGCAGAGCAATAGAAATAAACCCTAATTATAAAAATGCGTACATAAAACGAGGTATTATTTATTATAATGTAGTAAAAGATTATGTGCTAGCTCTTGCAGATTTTAATAAAGTTTTAGAATTGGATCCTGATAATAATGAAGTATACTTATGGAGAGGTAAAACCAAATATAGCGGTGGCGATTATAAAGGCGCTGAAAAGGACCTTAGTAGGTATTTAGATATGGAGCCAGAGAATGTAGAAGCATTATTAATACGAGGAGCAAATCGAATTAATATTAATGATAATACAGGAGCTATTAAAGATTTAGATTTAGTAATAAAACTAGACTCTAAAAATTTTTTCGCCTACATGAATAGAGGGACGGCAAAAGGCGCCATAAAAGATTTTAAAGGAGCGTTAGCAGATTTGGATAAATCGATAGCATTAAAATTTGATTTCTCGTCATCCTATATAAACAGAGCGTTAGTAAGATACGTTTCAGGAGATAAAAAAGGAGCTTGTGCAGATCTGGCAAAAGCAGATGGTTTAAATAATGCAAAAGCACCAGCACTTATAGAGCAATATTGTCAAGGTAGAGGTTATTAAGCACCCACTATCAGCTGGTTTAGTAGTTGCCTATTTATAAATAATATTTGTGGAATTATTAAATTACGCTCATCATTATTAATTACAAATTGTGAATATCTTACTTTTTCTTCATCGCTCCGCTGGTTTAAAATACGTTTTTCTACACTTTGATAAGTTACTCCATCTCGCTTTATAACACGATTAATTCTTATATCGATAGGGCAGGTTACTGTAATTATTTTATCTACTTGTTTATTGGCTCCACTTTCAAATAAAATGGCGGCTTCTTTTATAACATAACAACCAACTTGCTTTTTTACCCAATTTTCAAAATGAGTAAATACAGCGGGGTGCAAAATTTCATTTAAATTTCGTAACTTCTGAACGTCATTAAAAACAATAGCTGCTATTTTTTTTCGATCTATTAATCCCTCCGATGACAAAATATCATTTCCAAATAACTTAATAATTGCACGCTGAATTTCTTTATTGTTTTGTAAAAGTTTTTGTGATTCAGCATCCGCATAAAATATAGGCACTCCAAGTAATTCAAACACCTTACAGACTGTGCTTTTGCCACTCCCTATGCCTCCCGTAATACCAACTTTTATCATTACCCTAGGGTTAAAATTTATTTATTAATAATGAATTCTACCTTATCGTTATCTAGCTTAACAGCACTTATTTCTGCTGGTGTTTTAGTTAAAGTTATTTTTAACTTATTACTATTATTATCTATCTTATTAAAATCAACAACTGCGCGAAATTGCGATGCATTTATCTTTTCAAAATTTTCAAAAGCGACTTTATATTTAACAGCAATTTTATCGGGGAACACTTTTAAATTATAATTTCGTGGTAGGTTTATAACTTCAATAGGCAATTCAATAGATCCTTCGGTATACTTCGTTACATTAATAATTGCTTTTACAAATGAGGGAGAATAGGTTACTTGTTGGTTTTCTTTCGCATTTAGTACAACGAGTTTGATTGTAGTAGAAGCATCTAAATCCTTTAAAACAACTGGAATGGTTTTTACGAAATTAATTTTATTGATAATGTCAGCACCCCCAGAAACTTTTATACTTTCTGGAATAATAATGATAGAGTCGGCCAAATTATGTTGCTTATAGAACGACAAAGTGAGATCGTATTTAACAGGAACGTATTTGTTTACTTTTTTGTTGAAATTTATATAGATGGTATCTGGACTAATTTTTACAATTTTAATATCATTACTAAATTGGTATGTTATTTTATCTGTTCTGGCATTGGACAATAAATAATAGCTATTTTTTGTATTCAAAGGTCTAACATCCTGCATATCCATATAAATGGTATCTCGCTTTTTAAAAAAACTATATTTCAATAAATTAAATCCTTTTGCTTTTATTTCAATATCTACAAATTTGGGTAAGTTATTCGAAACTATTTTATCGGAAGGAAAATGAGAGTAGTTTATAGGAAAGTTAAAGGTTACATTGTAGTCTTTTGATAGGGTCATTAACAACCAAAAAAAAATGGATACCAATAGGCAAACCAAAAAAGTAGCCATTCTTTTATTCAACCGAAATCCATCTTTTGAATTTTTATTTAATTTTTTTGAAAATAAAAATTTCATATTAACAATCGTTTAAAATTGAAATTTACACCCCTCAACAAAAATAGCGTTAAGCACTTCTACTTAACGCTATTTTAAAATGTATCATTTGTGAAACAGATTATATATTAATCGATTTTCTCTAACAGTAATTACTTTTGCTCTGCTATTAACGTTGTTGAATCCATCGATACTGCATTTCTCTCCACTTTTAATTTTACACCCGCCTCAACAGTAATAATAAAAAAAGTATCTGCTACTTCTGCTATCTTACCATGTATACCTCCAATGGTAATTATTTTATCGCCTACTTTAATGTTTTCACGAAATTTTTTTTGATCTTTCGCCTTTTTCATTTGAGGACGTATCATAAAGAAATAGAAAACAATGATAATTAAAATCATTGGAATAAAAGATGCTATTCCGCCGCCACCCTGTGCGCCACCTGTCATTAGTAAAGTAGTAGTTGTCATTTTTTAACGTTAGTATTAATTTAAATTATTTTATTGTTATATTATTTTTCAGTACTGGTAATTTTGGCAACAATGGTTAATATTTTAGTGCTCGGTTTACAATTAGTAACTAAGGTTATTGTTTTTTCTACCATACCGGATTTGCCTTCGCTATTAAAAACTACATCGATTAAACCTTTTTCTCCTGGTTTTATAGGGTCTTTAGGAAAAGAAGGCACGGTACATCCGCAACTACCTTGTGCAGAATTAATTAATAAATTCACACTCCCAGTATTTTTAAAAGAAAAGGCATAGGACACTTTTTCACCTGCTATAATGTCTCCAAAATCATGCTTTTCTTCCGTAAATTCAATTGTAGGTAGTGATGAAACACTTACTTCTGATTTGTTTGATGCAGAAAAACTAGCTACCGAATCGATATTTTCGCTTGCTTTATTCTGTTGTGTTTGTCGCTTACAAGAAATAGCAGTAAATAAAAAAATTAAATTTATAAATATAATAAGCGAATGTAATTTCATTTTTGTAAAGTTAAAATATAATTCGTTTTTAATACCTACTTATTCTAATAACCCTCTGCCCATTTTAGTGAGCTTATTTTCACTTTTAAAATCAACCACTAATTTATCTAATATACCATTAATAAATATTTTACTCTTAGGAGTACTGTATATTTTTGATATTTCAATGTATTCATTTAAACTAACTTTAACGGGAATACCTGAAAAATGAAGTATTTCGGTAATGGCCATTTTCATCAATAAAACGTCCATCATGGCAATACGCTCTACATCCCAATTTTTGGTTTTATCACCAATTAATTTTTCAGTTTCATCATTTCTTATAACCGTTTGACGAAATAAATCTTTCACAAACTGCACATCTTCTTCTCTATCTTTATATAACGACATTAATTGAAAATCCATTGCTTCTGTTTCTTTGAAAGATTCTATTGTTTTTACAACCATGGGATTTATCAAATAGATATCATCTCCCCAATGTAAATTTTTTTCTTCATACAAATAGTTTACTAAATCATAATCTGCTATGTGTTCTTTAAATATTTCAGAAATAAAAGTTAAGTGAACAGCGAGCGAATCGTCTGATTCATTCATGTAGGTTTTATATTCTTCGCTAGCTTTTATATTGTTATAAATTTTTCGAATTAATTCAAATTCATTATTCCAATTTATTTTACGATTATTAATTTCTCTTTTAAAATTAATATTTTCAGCTAATTGCGAAAGAAATTTATTTTCTATAAATTTTAAATTCGGAGTTAAATCATTTTGTGTAGGAAGTCTTTTTGTTTTTGCTTCTTCCATTACAATGGTTGCTACATGTTTTAACTCAACAAGTAGTGATAGTTGATAAATATAGAGATCATATATTTTCTCTATACCATTAAATAATTCGCGCTCCGCCTTCGCTAAATCTTTTATGTCTGACTGAAAAAACCCATACAATGCTTGCATTACCTTAATCCTCAAATACCTCCTGTTTAACATTGCTTATGAATTATTTAAAATAAAATTTTAATAGGTTTATAAATTATAATTAATAACTAACTTTAATTTTAGCAATTTGCTCTATTCGTTTTTCTGCCATACGATTAGCAGCCATGTAAGTTGGAATATTTTGATCTTTCGCTATTTTAAATATATTTAATGTTGTTTCATAAATTTTTTCAGCATGAGCTAAAGCGCGTTCGCGATTATAGCCTTCTAATTCATAATACACATTTATAATTCCACCAGCATTAATTACAAAATCGGGTGCATATAAAATATTTTTTTCAATAACCATTTCGCCATGAACAGACTCATCTGCTAATTGATTATTTGCTGCTCCACAGATGATACTACATTTTAAGCGATTAAGTGTGTCACTAGTTAAAGTTCCACCTAAAGCACACGGAGCATAAATATCCATATCCAAATCATATAAGCTATCGCCATCAGTAATTACAGTTGCACCCGTTTCTTTTGCAATTTGTTTTAATCGCTCGGTATTGATATCATAGATAGATACGATGGCTTTTTCTTTTACCAAATTTTTTACTAAATTTTCTCCTACATTGCCAATTCCTTGCACTACTATCTTTTTACCTGATAAGCTATCACTACCCCACTTTTCTTTAGCAGAAGCTTTCATTGCAATGTATACCCCATGTGCAGTAACAGGTGAAGGATCTCCACTACCACCCATATTTACAGGTAAGCCACTTACAAAATCAGTTTCCATCTTAATGTACTCCATGTCTTTTGTATTTACCCCTACATCTTCTGCGGTAATGTATTTACCAGATAGGCTGTTTACAAATTTACCAAAACGACGCATTAGCGCTTCGTTTTTTTGCGTTTTTGCATCGCCAATTATAACCGCTTTACCTCCACCTAGATTTAAGCCTGCAACAGCAGATTTATACGTCATACCTCTTGAAAGTCGAAGCACATCTGTTAGCGCCTCCATTTCATTGTTATAAGCCCACATACGGGTACCTCCTAAACTAGGTCCTAATATAGTATTATGAATAGCTATTATTGCTTTTAGCCCTGTATCATTATCGTTACAAAAAACAACTTGTTCGTGATTGTTTAGCAACATTTGAGAAATCACTGGGTTTTCTGCCAATGATGATTTTTTGATATCCTTAACAATTTCCATTATAATTTAGTTGATTTAAAGATTTGATTTGCGTGTTTCTTAATTTCGTAATTTTGTTAAACGATGTTTAACCTCTCCACGTAATTTGCCCGCAAAATTAATTTTATTTTCCGAGTGAACAAAATTGGTTAATAAGTTAATATTCAAAAATCTGTTAAATATGCTGTATTTTGGCAAAATAAATGTATTTAATAATTAATTAATGTCATATACATTGCATTATTTGTGAACTCATTAAAGCATATTAATAAATATTTATATAAATACCGCCTTCGTTTATTACTAGGTATTTTATTTGTTGGGGTATCTAACTTTTTTTCAGTGTATTCTGTTACCTATGTGCGCAGTGCCATTGACTTTTTAAAAACAGCTACCCAAGTGGACAATAATGATCAATCCTATTCCAAATTACTTTTTTATGGAGGTTTAATTGTATTATTAGCACTTATTGGTGGCTTTTTTTTGTTTTTAACTCGACAAACCATTATTGTAATGTCGAGACTAATTGAATATGACCTTAAAAATGAAATTTATGCTCATTACCAGCAATTAGATATTTCGTTTTATAAACGAAACAATACAGGTGATTTAATGAATCGCATTAGTGAAGATGTAAGCCGGGTGCGAATGTACATTGGACCTGCAATTATGTACGTTTTAAATACCATTATTACATTTACATTTACTATTACTGTAATGATTCATGTAAATGTAAAACTTACTTTATATGTGCTATCTCCATTGCCTTTCCTTG
>JBDTFR010000004.1:0-8604 GCA_039937835.1 Bacteroidia bacterium
AATTTTCATGAGCATGTACCCAAATTGTTTTATACCTTTTTCAAAAGCTGTTTCTTCACTTATAATACCTATTTCCGTTTCTATTTTACCAAGTTCGGTTTCTCCTTCGGTTTCAACGGCTATTACAATGGCCGTTCCGCTGATAACATTTGTTCCTTTGAATACCGAATTAATTCGGTTAAGCAATGCGGTGTCTATTGGAAGAGTTCCTATTTTTTTTTCTACAGGAAATGATTCACCAGTTAAGACAGCCTCGTTCACATAAAAATCTTTAGACGCAATGATTAAACAATCTGCTGGTACAATGTCTCCAGCTTCCAGTAATATAATATCTCCTGGTACTACTTCGCAGATGGGTATATCACACGATGTACCATCTCTTTTAACGTGTGCTTTTGTTTGAATAAGTTGACGAAGTTTTTCAATGGCTTTACCAGCATTTCGTTCCTGCACAAAACCCAACACGCCAGAAAGAAAAAGAATAGAAAAAATAATACCTGCATTAGTATATTCGCCGAGATATGATGACAGCAATAAACCAAATACCAGTAAAAGAATAAGCGGATTTTTAAATTGAGAAAAGAATAATTTTACATCTTTCATAAACGGATGCAAACTACTTTCTAAATGTGTTACTCCCCTTGATTTTGCATCATCAGTGGAAAGGCCGTCTATTGCACTTTTCAACACATCCATTGCTGTTTGCGTTTCCCAAGACCAAAATTGTTTTTGTGGCGTACTGGTATTTTTATTCATTGGGAATAGTTACTACTTGATTTAAACGCGGAATTGAAGCATTCCAATTATAAACTTCTTTTATTTTATCTCTTAACGCTAATGCAGAATCGTGTTCCCCGTGTACAATAAAAATTTCTGTCGGAGGGGATTTCAATTTTGAAAGCCAGTCGATCAATCCTTTTTGATCCGCATGTGATGACAAGCTTTGTATATTTTCTATGTGTGCTTTTACAGGAAAAAATTTACCAAATAATTTTACTTCTGCTGCACCTTCTAACATTGCTCTACCGCGTGTACCTTCTGCTTGATAACCGGCTAAAAGAACTGTTGCATCGGGTTTACCCAAATACTGTACAAAATAGGTAAGCACTCTACCTCCTGATGCCATACCACTGCCCGCAATAATAATTTTAGGTGTTGCTGAAGCAGCAAGCTTATAGGTTTCTTGAATGGTGCGTATGAGTTGTATATCTTTCAAAACCTCATCACAATCATGGTTAGAGAGTTTGTGCCACGACATATTTTTTTTGAAAACTTCCAACACGCTTGCCCCCATAGGGCTATCCATATAAATAGGAATGGAAGGAATGGTTCCATTTTTCTTCAGTTTCCAAAGTAAGTACATAAGTGTTTGTGTACGTTCCACCGCAAAGCTGGGAATGATAATCGTGCCTTGAAGTTCCATACTTTTATTAATCAGCGTTGCCAGTTGTTCTTCCGAATCATTTGGATGCAAGCGATCTCCATAAGTAGATTCGATAAATAATATGTCTGCTTCTTCCGGCTTTTGTGGCGGATACATCAATGCATCTTCCTCTCTTCCGATATCACCAGAAAACACCAAGCGTTTGTTTTTAATTTTTAACTCAATAAAAGTTGCGCCGATGATATGGCCATTGTAGCGGAAACGGCAAGAAATAGTTGAGTTAATCTGATTCCATGTATCAAGTTCTTTTATACGAAAAAGTGGCAATGTATTTTCTACGTCTTTAATGGTATACAAAGGTTTTGCAGGTTTATGTTTTGAGAAACCTTCTGCATTTGCACGTTCTGCGTCTTCCTCTTGTATTCTTGCGCTATCCTCCAAAATAATTTTTGCAATGTCCAAGGTGGGTGCCGATCCCCAAATTTCCCCTTTAAACCCTTCTTGAACAATGCGAGGCAAATAACCTGTATGATCTAAATGTCCATGGGTAAGCAGCAGCACATCCACTTTAGAAACATCAATGGGAAGTTTATTCCAATTTAACAAACGTAATTCTTTTAAGCCTTGGAATAACCCACAATCCACCATAATATTTTTATCAGGTGTTTCGATATAATATTTTGAGCCGGTTACAGTACCTGCAGCTCCAAGAAAAGTAATTTTTATTTCCGATGATGTTGACATAATGAGGGATTAAAATTCAATGAGTTAAAGTGTAATTTCCTTATCGCTATTTGTTAAATGTTTGCACAACTGGTGGGCCTCCTGTAAAATGGTATCCATGCGTGATTGCTTTAAAACTATTTGTTCCAATAAAGATGAATTCTTCAGCAAATCTTTACATAAAATTAGTTTAAGATCAAGCAGCTTTTGTTTCTCTGATTTTGTAAGCGAAGTTAAACAGGTGATTGGATACAATCCCAAGGTATCAATCTGATCTTTCAAACTTCCTTTCAGCGGATAATCCCAACCCACTAAGTTTAATCCTGCACAGGCTCCGTACTGCATGGCATCTGAAGAAAAGCGAGTATTGGTAATCACCCAACCTTGATAGTGTTCGATTCCCTTTTCAGGTGCTTTTTGCCACTCCGCTTCCACGTCTTTAAAACGCGATTGTATGTATAGTGGAATTTTAACATCGCAGAAGATCCCTTGCTGATTGTGGTATTTACATTCAATCATTAATTGTTTGTTATCCAATTGTGCAATTACATCTATCTCATGTTGTACACATAGCCCTTTTACAAACTGTCCTACACTTACTCTATAGCCTTGACAATGTAGTATCTCTGCAACGAACCTTTCAAACGGAAAGCCCGATGGGCCCAATTCCATAATAGCATTTTTAAGATGGTACTTTGCAGCAATGTGCCGGGAGCTATTTTTCAAAAGATTAAACGCAATGCGGTAAATTTTTTTAGTTGATATTCCTTCGTATAATTTCGGCGATATTTCTTCAAGAATTTCTGAAATCTGTAATTCGTTTGCTCCAGCTCGGTCGAGTGATGTTCGTAATTTTTTTTCAGAAAACGTAGCGCTTTCTCCAGATGCTTTGGTTATCGTTAATTCTTTTTTCATACCTGTTCTAGTAATTTTTTTTTAACATTTCAACAGCTGAAAAATTCTCAAATTCCATGTTTATATATTTAAAGAAATAAAAAAAAATTATTGATTGCCTCAACGATAGTACTTTTTAATTTAATGCCGCCCCACATTGTTAAAAATTAAATTCTTTTAACAGCTATTATTTAACTTCTACTAAAGTTAAATTCAAACCCTATCATTTAATCACTTCAAAGATAGCGAAGAATAAACCAAACTTAACGGATATTGAAAGTTCCAAATATATAAATAAAGGGGTTTAGATTGCCCGTGATGAGGAACTCACAGAAATATAGTACTATATAAATTTCATAAGACACGAGACTGATAAAAGTCATACGACTGGGTTGTTAGCCCCAGTTGATATTTCAGAAAAAAATTGAAATAAATTCAATTGAACTGAATAAAAAAAGTACTGGTATTTTTTTTGTAATGAATAAATCTTAAAACATAAATCATGAACAAGCATATCTTGATTCTTACATTTTTTCTATTGGTAATTATAAACATTCATGCTCAGAATACTGAACCTGAAACTGAAACTAAATTTAAGCACTCTATCGGTGCTGGCGCAGGTTTTACAACCGGCTATGGTCTCTCCTACCGATATATACCTGGTAAATTCGGAGGTCAAATAAATTTCGCTCCGTATCATAATAAAGAAACTGATCGTTACAGTATTGGATTAACATTCATATATCAACTAATAGAAAGCAAAATAACCACCTTGTATCTATATCAGGGAAATCACTACTACTATACCTCAGAAATTATGGATGTTCCAGACCCCTCTCCCATCAAAGGTAATGACCCAATTAGCTATAAAAAAAGAGTTACCGAAAGTTATGTAAATAACGGCTTGGGTATTGGTATTGAGTTTATCATTGCCAAAAGAATTGGGTTAAACCTAATGGCGGGATATGCGTTCTATGATAATTTTAAACAAGTAAATTTTACTGGAGAAGCGGGGCTGTATTTTAAATTTTAGGAGGAATAATTTTAGATTCTCAAATGAATTTCATAATTGATAATGTGATAATGAAATTTTAGAAAATCATTATCTTAAAACAAGAAGCAATAAATTTATAGATACAAAATAAAACTATAGTCTACGTTGACTTTCGAAGTTATATTATACAGCATTATTCTCTAATTATAGCGATAGAATAAATCAATCAGTTATTTATAAAAGAATTCATTAGTAATAGTGAAATACCTCTAAAAAAATTGTACTATTTACCACTTCAATCGACACAAATATTACCTTAGACTTTAAGTGGCTCCTGCGAAAATAACAACCTTTTTTTCCTTATTAATAGAAGGAATTTTTATGATTCATGAATATCCAATTCTAAATGCGTTCCATCGGTATGGAGTATTTTTTTTGCAGTTTGAATTTCTTCCTCAGTACCCTGAGCAATAAGCAAAAATTTTCCTTTTTTAATATGCTCCTCTAATTTGATTCCTGTATCTTTTTTAAAACCTAATTTGGTAAGTTCTACTGCCATTCCTCCGATCAATCCAAAATCAAAACCGGCAATTGCTCCAACTAAGGCGCCTGCACCATATAAGAATCCAAGCCCTGGTATAGCAAAAATTCCAAGACCTGTCAGCAAGCCTATCACTGAACCCACGGCAACTGGAACAACCGTGCTAGCCTTATCATCTGATTTAACATGAACATGGTCATCTTTTAATTCTGCTTTGCCTATCAACGAAATATGTTTCATCGGAAAATGATCTTTGCCTAAAGCTTTAATCGCATTCAATGCTTTTTCATGCGAATTATAAACTGCAACTGTTGATTTCATATTTTTATGTATTATTTTTAAAATAAATTTATTTCACTTTCGAAACGAAATAATATATCCGAATTTTAATAAAACTCTCCTTTAAACATGGCAATTAATGTAATCCAGACATTTTAAAAAAACTGCTCGTTATAATAAATTGTTTTTCTAATAAGCTCTAGTCCGTTATTATTTTTTAGGTACTAAATATAAACCCTTATGGTGATTATGAATATAGCTAGCTATATAAATTTATTACCAAACATTGTTCCAAAAGAAAAGAATTTTGCTACCGATCACGCTATGATTTATAAAATTTATTTTTTCGTTCTGTCCTATTTAAATTAGCTGTAGAAATAATTTCACTATCGATCCTAATTTATAATGCGCTATTTTAGTTATGAACTAATACAATAAATTGTGGTTGACAAGTTATGCATGATGCTCAAATTAGTAAGCCGATTGCCCCCCTCGTCCTTTGAAAATTTAATACCTTTATCAGTAAATAGAAAGTGTGTTGTATGACCATGACAAACAAAGCAAACATATTAATCATTGACGACGAAGAAAAACTTCGAAACCTCATGGCGCGCATCATCAAATCGGAAGGGTTTGATGTAGTGGAAGCTGGCGATTGTAAAAGCGGATTAAAAAAAGCGGAGCAACAACAATTTGATGTGGTGTTGTGTGACGTGAAACTTCCTGATGGCAGTGGTGGTGAGTTGGTTACTAAAATTAAAAATGCTTCGCCGACTACAGAGGTAATTCTTTTAACTGCTTATGGTAATATACCGGATGGTGTACTCGCCATTAAAAACGGAGCTTTTGATTACATCACAAAAGGCGATGATAATGAAAAAATAATACCACTAGTTTACAAAGCAGTAGAAAAATCGCAACTTCAAAAACGAATTAATAGTTTGGAAGAACAAGTTGGAAAAAAATTCTCTTTTGACTCCATAATCGGGAAATCTAAAAATATAAAAGTAGCGATAGAATTAGCAGAAAAAGTAACCGCTACGGAAACAACTGTTTTGTTAATGGGCGAAACCGGAACCGGGAAAGAAGTATTTGCGCAAGCCATCCATCAGGCAAGTAACAGAAGTAAAGGGAGTTTTGTAGCAATCAACTGTTCGGCTTTTAGTAAAGATTTATTAGAAAGCGAAATGTTTGGCCATAGGGCTGGTGCTTTTACAGGAGCATTAAAAGATAGAAAAGGTTTATTTGAAGAAGCGAACAATGGAACTATTTTTCTGGATGAGGTTGGTGAAATGGCATTGGACGTGCAAGCAAAATTACTGAGAGTGATTGAAACGGGTGAGTATATAAAAGTTGGCGAAACAAAACCAACGCAAACGAATGCCCGAATCATTGCTGCAACCAACCGCGATCTAAAAAAGGAAATTGAATCTGGAAATTTTAGGCAGGATTTATTTTATCGGTTATCTGTATTTCAAATTAATCTACCTGCTTTAAGAGAGCGCGTAACTGATATTGAATTGTTGGCTACCTATTTTCTACAAAAGTTCGCCATCAAAACAAATAAAAAAACTCCTAAAATAGAAGCCGACTTTATGGAGGCGTTAAAACTTCATCAATGGCCAGGGAATATTAGGGAGTTAAAAAATGTGATGGAACGCTGCATGATTTTATGTAACAATAGTAAATTGAGTGTTGAAGATTTACCAATCGAATTACAAAGTAGCTACCAATCAAAAGCTTCAGGTAAAATTCTATCGGCATTTGATTTAGCCAGTGCTGAAAAAATTCACATTCAAAAAGTAATTAATTATACTGGAGGTAATAAAACAGAAACCGCTCGTTTGCTAAACATTGCCTTAACTACCTTATATCGAAAACTCGAGGAGTATAAAATTAATTAAAACCCTATCAAAACGATAGCCTAAACCCTTTCAAAATGAAAGGGTTTTTTTATTGGCATTTATAGTACATCCTTCTATCTCATTGATTCTGTTCAGTATTGTCCTGTTAGGGCATATTGGACGCACTTTTGTCTTTGTCACCCCGAAAGCTATATACAGGAAAATTAAATTATATACAATCGAAAGATGGAAACAACAACTAAAATAATTCTTTTAATGGCGATGTATGGTTTGCCACTGTGTCTGATAATTATATACAAAATAAAAAATGAATTAAAACTTAAACCCAAAATGATAACTGAAAAAGAAGTATCAGACATTCTCGGTGAAGAATTGTTTGAAATTAATTATGAGTTAGAAAAAATCCCTAATTCAAACAACATTTACAACATTATGCAATGCTTTGCTGATTTTACAAAAAAACTAATTAAAAAGGGTGATTTAAATGAAGTTAAACACTGCTTTAAGCTTGCTGATAAAATGATGAAAAACGGAAACAACACCGTTAAAAATGCGGTAGAAAATTGTTATGTATTTTCCATTTCAACAGTTATTGATATTGCAAGTCCAATTAATGAACGCGTGAAACAATTATTAAGGCATTCTTTAAGAAAGGAATATAACAGGCAAGTGCTTTCAAGTGGAATATAAATTATTAAACGCATTTCAATAAAAAGAAGTCTTCCTTCACCAAAAAGCTCTAAGCTTCAATGATAAAGAACCGTTGTAAAAAATATAAAAAAATATTTATTAATAAATCTAAATAAAATAAACATGATAACAATATCACTAGTGGTTGCGGGCATCATATGCTTTGTGATCTTTTACAAATCTATTAATTGGTTCGATAAAATATAAAAAACATGATAGCATTATTAATTATAGCAATTGCTGTGTTTGGATACATAGTTTACGTACTCATTCACCCAGAAAAATTCTAACCACTTCATTTGAGAAACAATGAATCGTCAAAAAAATAAGCGAATAGGACTCATTTTAGTTGTATGGTTCATTGCTCTTTCTTTGGTTTATTTGGTTTACATCAAAGCAAAATTATTATTAAACTTTTAAATTATGAATACAGAAATATTAGGAATCATTTTTATGTTTGGAGCAACACTAGCTCTCGGCATTCCCTTTGGAAAATACATTGCAAAGGTATATTCCGGCGAAAAAACGCTACTCGATCAAATTTTTAACCCGCTAGAAAGATTGTTCTATCGGTTCAGTGGAATTGATGACAAAAAAGAAATGAACTGGAAAGAGCACATGGTAGCTTTACTAACCATTAACTTATTATGGTTCTTGTTGGGCATGTTCATCTTTATGAATCAAGCTTGGTTGCCACTCAATCCAGATGGTAATCCAAGTCAGTCAGCTGACTTGGCCTTTAATACAACCATTTCGTTTTTGGTAAATTGTAATTTACAGCATTACTCTGGAGAAACTGGTGTGAGTTATTTAGGACAAATGTATTTAATGTTTTTGCAATTTGTAACAGCAGCAATAGGCATGGCTGCCGCAGCAGTTTTATTCAATGCATTAAAAAACAAAACCACAGATAAGTTAGGAAATTTTTACGACTATTTCGTAAAATCAACTACGCGTATTTTACTTCCAGCTTCATTAGTTATAGCAATTCTTTTTTTATTGAATGGCATGCCGATGACCTTTGATAGTAAAGACACCATTACGAGTTTGCAAGGCGATACTGTTAAAGTATCTACTGGTCCAGTAGCAGCGTTTGTTCCCATAAAGCATTTGGGTACCAATGGTGGCGGTTTTTTCGGTGTAAATAGTGCACATCCATTTGAAAACCCAAATTATTTCACCAACATGATTGAAATGATTTCGCAAATGCTTATTCCTTTTGCAATGGTTTTTG
>JBDTFR010000005.1:0-84575 GCA_039937835.1 Bacteroidia bacterium
CCATTCGGTTACTATCAATGTCTTCTGGCTTTAAGCTAAGTAATTCATTTCTACGTAAACCTGCCGAGTACAATAAACTAACAATGCATCTGTGTTTAATGTTGTTAGTGTTTTTAATAATTAGCTGTACTTCTTGCAAGCTAATTACTTTTGGTAAACGCTCTTGTTTTCGTGGTCGCTCTACGGAATAAAAGCGGTTGGGCATACCTAACACCACCTCATAATAAAACTTAATACTATTTATCATTTGGTTAATGAAACTACTCGATTTGTTTTGCTGTACCATAACCTGTAGGTAGTTTCTTATATCATTTTCATCTATCCCTTTTAAATCCTTTTCCTTATAATAATTAATGAATGCTTCAAACAAATTAATATACGTTTTAGCCGTATTTAATGCGTATTTCTTTAGTTCTAGTTTTCGCAAAAATTCTTCGGGGCTTTTACGGTAACTTTCATCGAGTATACGGTTTCTAAAATCGTTAACGGTATAAGGTTGGTTATTACGAGTAGTATTACTTTTTGGAAAAAAATGAGCGCAGTTTACCCAAGCAATACCTTTAAAATCATTGAAAATACTATTTAAATTTGTTGTATCATTCTTCAGATAAGCCATTCCAAAATCGTTACTCCACTTAACATTCGGTAAACCTTTAATTACGGTTTGTACCAATTTATCAGGATAAAATTTAAGGCCAATCTGCTTTTCATTATTGATGAGCAAATGCTTTAAGGTGATGGTTCTGTATTTTTCAGTATTCATGGGGCTAAATTTAAAGGCAAAAAAGTAAAGTATAAAATTTATCCGTACATTTATACGTATAAATATCCGTATAATTAAATTCTACCGATAAATGAAAAAATGTTTGGAATGTAAAGAGAAAATAGAAGGAAGAATTGATAAAATATTTTGTTCGGATTATTGTAAATCATCTTATCATCATAAAAAAAACAAGGGTAAAGAACAAAGTTTTTATATTACAATTGATAAACAATTAAAGTTGAACAGGCAGCTGTTGAATCATTTTAACAAAGCAGGAAAAGCTGTTATACGAAAAGATGAATTATTAGCAGCAGGATTTAATCCCAACTATTTTACACATTATTGGAAAAATCAAAAAGGTGATGTATATTTATTTTGTTACGAGTATGGATTTTTAGAAAAAAAAGAAATTGATAAACAAAAATATGTATTAGTGAAATGGCAGGATTATATGAAGAAGCGGTAGGAAAATAAGCCATTAAAAAAACAACACTTTTGCAAACAAAACAAAAATATGAATATTAGAAAAGTACAGCAAGCTGATAACCCATCTTTAGCAAACATTATTAAAGAAACTTTTGAAGAACACAATGCTCCTAAAGAGGGCACCGTATATTCTGACCCCACAACAAATAACTTATTTGAATTATTTAAAAACAAAAAATCTATTCTTTGGGTAGCAGAGGAAAAAGGAGAAATTTTAGGATGCTGTGGAATTTATCCTACTGATGGTTTACCAAATGAATGTGTTGAATTAGTTAAATTTTATCTTTCAGTAAATGCAAGAGGACAAGGTATAGGGACAAAATTAATGGAACAAAGTATTGAATCTGCAATAGAATTGGGTTATTCTGAATTGTATTTGGAAACTTTACCACATTTTGACAAGGCGGTGAAGATGTATGAAAAGTTAGGGTTTAAAGAACTTGAAAAGCCCATAGGGAAATCGGGTCATGTTTCTTGTAATATCTGGATGATAAAAAAATTGCAGGATAAATGAAAATCTATTTTTAAAATTAGAAAATTATCCGAAGAAAACGTAGCAGACGTTTAATCAACTGTTGAAAATTTATTCTCTATCAAAACGGATTCGATAAGCGATACCTATATTAAAAACGACGCTTTTTAACAAAGGCGTATAAATCAAATTAACATCGGTTGTATTTTTAGTTTGATTGATGTATTGCAAAGGGTTTTTGCCTAATGTATAACCGGCCTCTGCAAATAATACTATTTTTTTATAAATAAAATAATCAAAAAAAGATTTTAGTTGCATCTCATCGTATCGTACATAGTCGTAACCATTCATTTTCGATAACCTAAATGACCTGGTATACGATTTAAAATTAATACCTGCATATAACTTATTTTTTAAGCAGTTAAATTCTAATTTATAATTTGTTGGAAGTATTCCATAAAACATAATACGATCAGTTGCCCGCCAATCAATGCCTACAAGGGGAACAAAAAAACTGCCAAATGCTTCGCGATTATAATATAGACCTGCTTTAAATTTTAATTTTTCAGAATAAGTATACGTTTGTAAAAATAACCCCCCGAGTTGAAAATCATTGGACCTTATTTTATCTTTAAAATCAGCTGCAATTTTAGGTATAATCATCGCTATCGATTTCCATTTTTCATTTTTAAAACCAAACTGAAATCCAACAGGAAGAGAGCTGCTTACTAAAGAGCTAGTATAAAAAGGTGTTGGAGAAATTGTTGACCTAATTAATTCATTATTTAAACGAATTAAAAACGTTTTATTATTTTTTAACTCTTTCGGAAAGAAAATATTAAGCGCATAATTTTCTGTCTTATTTTTACAATTTGGGTTGGCTTTATAAGTGGAGAAAAAGGGTTGATAACTAAAGCTAAAAATATCAATATACGATTGCGAAAACGCCTTAGGAATAATAATAATTATAAAGGCTAATGGAATAAAAAAATGTCTCTTCATTCCGTAAAGGAATAAAAAATAATCAAGAATGCAATTTGTGTTTTAAAACATTTAAAATAATTAATGAATAAACTTTGGTAGAAAACTAATTTTATTTCGCTACTTTAAATATTTAAAATAAAAAAGAAGTTGGAAACAAACCAACCTCATTTAATTATAATTAGTAGTTAAAGATATTAAAACCTTATCTTAAATTAACAGGAACACCTACTTTAATTTCTTCTATTAATTTTTCACAAAAGGCAGGTAAATCTTTAGGGTTTCTGCTAGTTACAAGTCCATTGTCTACCACTACTTCTTTATCAAACCATTCTGCACCTGCATTTATAAGATCAGTTTTAATAGAGGCATAAGAGGTAAGTTTCCTCCCTTGTAATTTACCCGTTTCAACTAGCGTCCAAGGCCCATGACATATT
This sequence comes from Bacteroidia bacterium, assembly GCA_039937835.1. Taxonomy (GTDB): domain Bacteria; phylum Bacteroidota; class Bacteroidia; order 2-12-FULL-35-15; family 2-12-FULL-35-15; genus 2-12-FULL-35-15. Next base: position 3,140 of record JBDTFR010000005.1, read on the forward strand.
GCTCCAATCGGTTTCTCTTGTTTCATAAATTCAGCTACAAACTCAACTACCTTTTTGTTTACACGCAAAAGATCTGGATTTATTACTCCGCCAGGTAATACTAAGGCGTCATACATATTACCATTCGCATCATCTATCGCAATGTCTACATTAAATTCATCTCCCCAATTTTTATCTTTCCAAGCTTTTATCTTTCCTTTTTTTAATGACACCACCTCTACTGTTGCACCTTCCTTTTTAAATGCTTCAATTGGTTTTTCAAACTCTGATTGTTCAACGCCATCAGTCGCTAAAATGGCTATTTTTTTTCCTATTAGTTTCTTTTCCATGATTGTTAGGTATTTAATTTGTTAAATAACGATACAAAACTATGCCAGTAAAAGACTATTTAATTATTTATAATTATAATAAGGAAATAATTATTTTCTAATCCTTAAGCTCCCTGTTATTAGGGTTGATAGTGATGCTTATCTCCTTAGATTATTTTTTCAAAAAATCTTGTATTACCTTTACTACTTGCGGAACCGCTTCCAAATTAAGGGTATGCCCCACATTGGGTATTATTTCAAATTTACTCCCCGCAATTGCTTGGGCAACTTCTTTGCCCATGTGAACAAACAACAACATATCTTTTTCTCCATGAATAACAAGAGTGGAAATTTTTATTGCTTTTAATTTTTCACGATAATCAGGTCTATCTTTGGTGGCTTTCATTAATTTTTTTAATGGTTCAGGATCTTTATTCGCAATCTCTCTCCCAGATTTTAAAAGGTCGAAAGGAATAAGCGGATGTTCAAAATATTTTTCGCCAAGCACCATCGGAAACATTACATCCAGCATCAGCGAAAGTCCGCCACTCTCAAGCGTTCTACTCCAGGCCTGTTCAACAGAATTATAATAAGGAGTTTTGTGAGCGAATGTAGATAATAGTATTAATTTATCTACTTTTTTAGGATAGTTCACTGCAAAATTTTGTGCAACAAGACTTCCATAGGATATTCCTGTAACTATTACTTTATTTATAACTAACGAATTGATTAGTCCAAAAATATCTTCAGCGTGTTGATCAAAATCTCTTACCTCGCCTTTTTTATCGGACTGCCCTTGAAAAATAAAATCGCATAAAATAATTTGATACTCTTTTTCAAAAGAAGGTATCATTAAATTCCATGCGGTTGTTGACTGAGAAATACCATTCAAAAAGATTAAATACTTATTTGAATTTTTATTACCAATCAACTCATAATACAGTTGCTGATTATCAGTAGTTTTATAAAACATATTTTTTAAAAACAAATTTAAAACATGTGTAAACCGCCATTAACGGCAAGGTTTGCACCGGTTATATACGTTGCATCATCCGAAACTAAATAAGCCACTGCACCAGCAATTTCTTGGGGCTGTCCTAAACGAGCTAAGGGTATTTGTTGAATAATCTTCTCACGTATTTCTTCTTTCACTGCCATTACCATTGGTGTAGCTATATACCCTGGAGAAATAGTATTAACAGTAATTCCTTTTTTAGCAACTTCTAAGGCCAATGATTTAGTAAAACCATACATTCCTGATTTTGCTGTGGAATAATTAGTTTGTCCGTATTGCCCTTTTTGTCCATTTACAGATGATATACATATTACTCTGCCCCATCCTTTAGCAATCATTCCTTCTATTACCAAACGAGTACAAATAAACACACTATTAAGATTTGTATCAATCACTTCATACCACTGCTCTGGAGTCATTTTATGAAGAGGAGCATCTCTTGTTATTCCCGCGTTATTGATTAAAATATCTACTTGCCCCACTTCCTCCGAAATTTCTTTCATCATTCTTGTGGCCGATTGAAAATTAGAGATATCGCCTTCTACTACTTTCATCTCAAACCCCATTTTAAGCTGATCTTCCCGCCATTTTTTTGCTTCCTCTCGCCATTTCATGGCTTTCGTAAAATCTCTGTAGTTTGCAACAACGGTATAACCGTCTTTATACAACCTTTCACATATGGATGTGCCAATTCCACCAGTACCGCCAGTAACTAAGGCTACTTTATTATTTTTTATTCTCATAACATGATGATAATTATAATTGATTTATTTATTGTTAAAAGAGTATACTAGCATTGAATAAATTAAATCAATTTTTTTGTTTTATGTTTTTTTTAAAAAGCTATTTCTTAAAAAACTGATAACCATTAATAATTTTCGTTAAATTTTAAACAGCTATTGTGCTAAAATTTATTTATTATCACCAACCATTTGTAATAAACGAAAAATGAAAGGTTATGGATTATCAACATTTTTCTTTTACATACCTTCCAGGAGCTGCTTCAATTATAGGAAATTCTTTACTACCTAATTTTTTAGGTGCAATTATTTTTTTCCCTGACTTACCTTCCAACCATTTGTCCCAATGTATCCACCAAGTTCCTTGTCCTTGTTTTGCGGTTTGTCTCCAGGTGTCGAATCCCTGACCTAGTTTACCCCCAGATTGAAAATTATACTTATGTATTTTTGATGGAGGATTAATGGCGCCCATAATATGCCCAGAATCGCCTAACACAAATTCCAACGATCCAGAAAATAATTCAGTAGTTGTAAATGCTGTTTTACAAGGTGCAATATGGTCTTCTACCGTACCAATAATATATGCAGGTATGTCTACTTTACTTAAGTCTATAGGGATATTAGCTATTTTCAATCCATTTTTTTTACTGAGTTTATTTTCTAAAAGCATTTCTCGTAAATAAAATAAATACATTTCGGCAGGTAAATTTGTATTATCTCCTGTCCAGTATAAAACATTAAATGGTGGAGGCGTCTTCCCTTTTAAATAATTATTTGCAACATAATTCCACACTAATTCGTTGGCACGAATTGCATTAAATGCTTTTGCCATAGAATCTCCTTTTAGAACGCCTGTCTGTTTTAAATCAGATTCAATCGTAGCAACCAATTTTTCATCTATAATATCTCCCATTGGACCTATGTCAGAAAAATCAAGCATAGTGGCAAGTAGTGTCGCTGAATTAATTGAGTCTTTTTCTGCATCTGCAGCGGGAAATGTTTTTCCTTTTGTACGTAATATTGCAAGCGTAATACCTAACAAGGTGCCGCCAAGGCAATAACCAAGGGTGTTAATTTTCTTTGCTCCTGTTATTTTGCGAGTTACCTCAATCGCTTTTAATAAACCTTTCTCAACATAATCATCCCAGCTTAAATACCCCATTTCAGCAGTTGGGTTTTTCCAAGAGATCATAAATACTGCTTGTTCATTCTTTAGCGCAAATTCAACTAATGATTTATCTGCATGTAAGTCTAAAATATAGTATTTATTAATCCAAGGCGGAATCATTAAAAGTGGATACTCCGCAACTTTATCCGTTTTTGGTTGATATTGAATTAATTGTATTAATTCGTTTTCAAAAATAACAGCACCTTCTGTGGTCGCTAAATTTTTTCCTACTTCAAAGGCCGTTTCATCGGTTTGAGAAATATGACCTTTTTCAATGTCATTTAATAAATTTCTGAAACCATCCATTAAACTTTCGCCATTGGTTTCTTTAGCAAGTTTAATGGCTTCTGGGTTCGTAATAAAAAAATTACTGGGAGAAAAAGCATCGATCGATTGTTGAGTATAAAAACTTAATTTATCTTTTTCTTTCTTATCCATTTCCACTGAATCAATAATTTCTGTAATTAATTCAGATACTAATAAATAATTTTGTTTTACGTAATCGAAATAATAAGGCGGTTCTTCCCATTCAGGAGCACGAAATCGCTTATCACGAATAGAAGGAGAAATAACAGGAATATATTCTTTTTCTTTATCCAATTGTCTCTCAGAAATTCTTTTTGAAAGCTCCATTTGATTTTTTAAAAAATTAAGAAAAGACCGTTGAACTTTTTCTGTAGAATCAGGGTTCTCGATGATCGTAGCTGATAACTTAATATAAGGGGCGATAAAATTTTGAGCGTCTTCCATATAACTCGGAAAATTTTTAATGTAATTTTCCGTCATCTGCTGGCCTGCTTTCATCATTTCTTGTGTTAATGCTGCTATATTATTTTGTTCATTATTTTCCATTATGTTTCATAAATTAATAAAATCCAATGCAGCCCCATCTAATATTGAAATATATTAAATGGGGTTGTACTAGAGAATGTCATTATTTAAAGAGATGATTTTGAATATTATTAAAAACAAGTTCATTTAAACAGCTGCTTTTTTGCCTTTCCACCATTCCGAAGTCCAGCTTGAAAACATATTGTCTTGTATTTTAGACATGTTGTTTATTTGAGAATTAATGTGATCTCCAAACTGTTTATTAAAATTAAGTGCTAGGTTGGTGTGCTTATTATAAGAATCTACTATTTCTTTCGTGTTGTTAACAGCTAGCTGACGAGAGGCATCTGCATATTCTTGTATTAATTGTAATGCTTTATCAGCTCGCTGATTTTGCATTTCTTTAATTGCATCAATCAATTTAGTGTTAAAATCAATATTAAGTTGTGTTTGTTTAGTGTAGGCATTTATAATACTATCAATTGATTCTTCAGAAAGTTCAATTGATTTACCAAATGTTTTTTTTAACGTGTCGGTGATCGTATTGTCATTTTCCAAACCATTCTGGTTAAGACTCTTAGAGATTAGATCAACTACTTCTTTATTATTATCCAATGCAGAATCGATGTATTTTGTATTGGATTTAATAATTTCTCTAATTGTTTCTTTTGATTTTTCAGCAGTAGTATTAATATCTTTCTTTATTTTTTCTGCTTTTTCGTTTATTGTGGAATTCATAATTTCTGGGGATTTATTTATTAGTTTGTGTGAAGTTTAGTTTCTGTACGTGCTTTTTTATTGAAATTTCCATTTGTATGGTTATTCATATGATTAGGTTCTGGCTCCTGATCTTTTTGAGCCGTAGAACCCATTAAGTCTGACCACATCTTTAAATTGGAATCAAACATAGTATCTATTTGTTTACTTATATTATTTAAGAACGATTTATGTGATTCAAAAGATGGGTTTGTAATTTTATTGTAAGAATCAATTATTGAATGAAGTTGCTCTTTTGATAATTCAACATTTGCATCAAAATCTCTTTTTGATTTTTCCATTAACTTGGAATTGAAAAAGGACTTATCCGAATCTCCGTGCTGAGTAATCGCATCAAAATATTTTTGATTAAACGCAACCATATTTTCTGCCTGTCTATTATATGTTTCAATAATATTATCGGTTGTTTGTTTTGAAATAGCTGGCGAAGCGGATTGTTTACCAAACTCTAAAGCCGTTTTTAATGTTGACTTTGATAAATTAGAAATACGTTCAAAATTACTTCTAAGCATATCCATTATCTTTTCTGGTGAAGTGAATGCGTTAACTGAATTACTTTTATTCATATCTTGAAAAGTATTCAATGATTGAGTGCAAATATCATTCATAAACGCAAGATTCTTCACATGCGCATCTAATACTGTTGCCGTTGTATCTTGGAAGGATTTCATTGTATTGTTCACACTTCTTTTAAAGTTGTCCGAAAATGTTTCTGTAGTCATAATTTTGTTTTTTTTAGGTGGGTAATTTATTTTAATAACTCACTTCGTGATGGAAGAAGTATGCCATTAAAAAAAGGAAATTTATAATTTTTAACATTACAATGAGTAAATCCTTCTACAAATTAGGCTCGAAAAAATTATTCCGTTTCTTCACTTACCTAATCACCCAACCAAAAAATATAGATTTTTATAGATTAGTTATTAACCGACAGAAAGTGCCTTGACCCCAAAAATAAATCATTTCATAAAATTTTATTAACATATTATAACATATTAATAATCTAAATTTAAGATTGTAAATATTATCCATTTAAAACAGTTTAATAATTGTTGACCAGTTTACACAACTTGTGTAACAACATACTCACTGATTATTAAAACCGTTACAGATCGCAATCACCAAATGTTTTACATTTTTTATGGCACGATTGTTTGCTGACATGATTATTTAAAAAAAATAACTATTCTAAACACTCCATTAAAATGTCACAAAAAACAGTATTAATAACAGGAAGTACTAGCGGCATAGGGTTGGGCATTGCCGAAAAATTTGCATCAGAAGGGTATTATATTCTATTTAATGGTTTAGAAGACGAAGGTGCAGAAATTGCAAAAAATATCAGTAAAAAGTATAAGGTTAAAACATTTTATTCTTCAGCAAACATGCTAAAATCAGAAGAGATTATAAATATGATTACAGAGGGAGAAAATGCACTTGGTACTATTGATGTTTTAGTAAATAATGCAGGTGTACAATATGTATCACCTCTTGAAAAATTTCCTACAGAAAAATGGGATTTAATTATTGGAATAAACCTCACTGCTTCTTTTCACACCTGCAAAGCTGTATGGGCAGGAATGAAAAATAAAAAAAAGGGTAGGATTATTAATATTGCCTCTGCTCATGGATTAATTGCCTCTGAATTCAAGAGTGCTTATGTGGCTGCAAAACACGGCCTAGTAGGCTTAACAAAGGCTTTGGCTTTAGAAGGTGCTGCATTTGGAATTACAGTAAATGCAATTTGCCCTGGATATGTTAAAACTCCACTTATTGATAAACAAATCAGTGATCAAGCGAAAGTTCATCATATTTCAGAAAAAGAAGTGGTAGATAAAATTATGCTTGCTGAACAAGCTGTGAAGGAGTTTACACCCATAAGTGCGATTGCTGATCTTGCATTTTATCTTTCAGGAGAACAAAGTAAAACCATCACCGGAGCTGCTCTTTCTATAGATGGTGGTTGGACTGCGCATTAACAAATTCTTATTTATTATGAATAAATATTATTTTCCATCTATAAAAATTAATTTATTGATTGGTTGGTTTCTCACCGTATTTATGAAATTTTATACCAATCATTATTTCGTGTGTACCAGTGCTGTATTTTTTAATATTGGTTGTTGTAAAATCATAAGAATAAGCCACCATTATATTTTCTTGAATAACAAAACCCATCATTGCTGCAATCGCATCTAAGTAGCGGAATGAGCCCCCTAACCAGAATTTATCTTTATAAATAGCTCTTAATCCAATATCAAATTGAAAAGGTGCTGGATCTACATATTTTAAACAAGTAGAAGGTTCTAATTTAAACTGTTCGTTCAAAACAAAAGTATATGCTGCTATACCATACAAATGGGTGGATAATTTACTTAACGTAGAATTACTATAATTAAAGAACTTAATTTTATTTTGCATTATTTGAGGTGCACTTACACCTACGTACCATTTTTTATCTGTTGAATACACATATATGCCTGTACCGAAATCGGGTATTAATACGGTTTGTGTTCCACCTGTAATTACATTATCGGAGGGATTATTAAGTGTAATTTTTGACCCATCAACCATAAATTGCAAGATTCCGCCAGATATACCTAAAGATGCTTTTATATTTTCTGTAATTTTTATATGATAAGCATATGAAAGATAAATCCCTGTTCGTCTAGTGGGACCTACTATATCAGTAAACAATAAGCCACCTATTCCCATCTTTAATGATTTTGTAGGGCCATTGGCACTTAAAATATAAGTACGTGGCGCATCGGTAATTCCTACCCATTGATATCGGTTATTAGATTTGCCTTCAAAATAATTATTGCTGCCACCTATTGCTGGGTTTAATGCATATCCATTAATCATGTAATTACTATATTGCGGTAATTGCTGAGCTGAAGAAGAACTTGCTCCAACTAAAATAAAAAGTATATATATAATTTTTTTCATTCTTTTGAATTTTGCTTTCACCGCATATACATTACTTAGCGCATAATAGTAACTGGTCCTGTGTATGTTGATATTGATATTGTAGGCTCATGTAAATCAATTATATAATAATAGGTGCCAACGGGCAATGGTTTTCCATTAAACGTACCCTGCCATTTTTCTTTATATCCTTTCGATTGAAACAACAATTCTCCCCAGCGATTATATACTTCTACTACACAATTTGGAAAAAGTTCTATCCCATCTATAATCCAGTCATCATTTACTCCATCTTTATTAGGAGTAATTCCGCTCGGTATTTTTATTGCAGGGTTAATTTTTACAATAACCGTATCTGTTTTTACACAGCCTTGTGCTGAAGTAATTGTTACAACATAGGCTGTAGTAACTACAGGGCTTGCTATGGGATTTGTTTTTGTAGGATCATCTAAACCTATTGATGGCGACCAAAACAATGTTGATCCTCCCGTAGTGGTAGTCGGATTTCCGCCAATAGTAACATTTTTACCTATAAAAATACTAGCATCGATACCTGCATCTGCATGAGGCAATGCATTGGTTGCCACCACTACTGTATCCTTATCAGTACAACCAATGCCATTATTAACCATTACATAATAAGTAGTAGTACCTATTGGTGGTTTTACGGATAGGGCAATTGTGTTTCCAACATTATTATTACTTGGTAATTGAAACCATTGATAATTTATACTATTTATACTTTTAATAGCATCTAACGTAATCATACCAGCTTCACAAAGTGTAGTATCATTGCCAGCATTAGCTTTAACAAATTGTTTGGGTGTAAGCAATACGGTATCTTTTGCTATACAATTATTTAAGTCGGTAACGGTAATAATGTAAGTACCACTTAATATGTTTAATAAATTTTCAGTAGTGGCAGAGGATGCACCACTCCACTGGTATTTATAAGGTGTAATTCCACCTATAGTAGTAGTATTAATTGCACCATCAGCTACAGTGTTACAAGTTGATTGTGTAAACGTATCTGTTACAACTAGCTTTAAAGGTTGTGTTAATATCATACTTTGTGACGCACTACACCCCTTTGCATCTTTAACCGTTACGGAATAAGTACCTGCCGCTAGATTAGAAACGGTAGCGGTATTTCCAACATTAGGCAACCATGCATAAGTATAGGGCAATGTACCCCCCGATGGAATGGTTGTAATGCTTCCTGTAAGGCTGCCAAAACATAGCGGATTAGTAGTATTTGCAGAAGTAAAATTAAGTAAAGAGGATTCTTTAATAATGGTTGATAGTATTGATACGCATTTATTTTTATCTGTTACTTGTACAAAATATTTTCCTGTGCATAAATTTAATGCCGTATCTGTTGTAGAGGCAGGTATGTTATTCCACAAATAACTGTAAGGTGTTAAACCTCCTGTAGCATTAACAATTGAAGTTCCATCGCATTTGCTATTGCAATTAACATCAGTTGATTTAATAGAAAGTAAAGGGCCATTTTGGCTACTCAAAGGAACAGTTATGGTTTGAAAACAATTATTGCCGGCTGTGATTTTAACCGAATAAATACCTGCACATAGATTTTTTAATGATAATGCTGTTGAACCGTTATTCCACTCAACTGTATATGGGGTAGCACCTCCACTTGGCGCAATCGTAATACTTCCATCGCATAAACCACAAGTAGCTGCAATAATTGATTGATTAACTGAAAGCGCTGCAGGGCTCAGTATACTTATGGAATCTATAAAAGAGCATCCTTTTGCGTCTGTCACTTGCAAATGATATTTGCCTGCACACAAATTTAACAAAGTAGATGTTTTCTGTCCATTTTGCATCCACAGATAACTATATGGCGGAAGCCCACCTGTTGGTATTGCACTTGTAACAGCACCATCACAAACTCCAAAACATGAATTATTTGTTGTTGTAAAAGTAATTCCTGTAGGCCCACCCGTGTTACTAATAGCAACAGATATATCGCTTGAACAACCTGTGCTGTCTTTAACATTAACCATATATAAGCCAGCACATAAATTACTAACATTAGCGGTATTTGCACCATTACTCCATAAATAGGTATAGCCACCAAGACCACCACTTGGAGTTAACACAGCTTTTCCATCACACACTCCACATGTTGCATTAGTAATAACGGCTACAACAGTAGTATTTGAGGTAGCCTTAATGGTAACGCTTAATACAATGCTACATCCCAACGCATCTTTTATAGATACAGAATAATTACCAGCACACAAAGCACTAGCAGTATCGTGTGTTTGACCCAATGGATCGTTCCATTGAATGGTATAAGGTGGCTTTCCTGTTGTAATTTTTACATATGCCATACCATTACATTGTGAAGAACAAGAAATGTTTTTAGCAGTTATGGTAGCTGCTAGTGGTGATGTTTGACTTACTATAAATGAATCTACTTTAGTACAAAAAGATGAATCCGTAATTGTTAATGTATACGTTCCTGGACACAAAGTAGTAATGTTTGCAGTAGTTTGTCCGCCTGGTAACCACTTATAACTAATATACTTTCCTGCACCGCCTGTTGGCTTAATAGTGATTGCACCCGTACATACACCACTACAAGCAGCATCCGTTATCACTGCATTGGTAAGAATTGGAGAAGGTTGAGTAATGGCAACAACGCTAAATCGTGAACACAAATTTGCATCTGTTACTGTAACGATATAATTTCCTGCGCATAAATTAATAGCAGTGTCTTTTTTAGTTTGAGGAATATTGTTCCATACATAAGAGTATGGAGCTAGTCCTCCTATGGGAGATACTGAAGCCATACCGGTACACATTCCATTACAAAGAATATTCTTAGTAGTAATTTTCTCACCTGTTGGGCCACTCGAATTATTAATTATTATTGTAAAAGTGGAATCGCAATTTAATGCATCGCTTACTTTAACAGTATACACCCCTGCACAAACATTTTGTTGAGTAGCTGAATTTTGTATTAAACCACCTGACCAATTATATTTATAAGGAGCGGTTCCTGTAGTGGGTGTTATCGTGATTGTTCCATCGCAACTGCCGCAGCTAGAAGATGTGCTTGCTACTATTATATTTATTGGTAAAGGATTTACAATGGTTACACGTTGTGTATCTTTACAGCTATTGGTATCGGTAACAACTACGGTGTAATTCCCAGCACATAAATTAGTTACTGTTTTTAGCGTAGAACCACCTGGCATCCAACTATAGGTGTATTTAGGTGTACCACCCAAGGGGTTTGCTGTTACACTACCATTACAACTACCCACACAACTTGGTGCAGTAGCTGTTGTATTCGCAATCATATTGGAGGGGTCAGTTAACGTAACACTTTCGTTTGCCGAACAATTCAATGAGTCTGTAACTATCACCGTGTAAGTGCCTGCACATAATGCATTAATATTTTTTGTTTTAACCGTGCCTGGCATCCATGTATATGTATATGCACCCGTGCCGCCAACTGGTTTAGCGGTAGCTGTTCCATCGCAAGCTTTATTACAAAGTGCATTTTTAAAAGTTGCTATCGGCTGTATTAAACTGGGTTGATTAATAACCACAGCGGGAGCGGAAGCTTTACAACCATTCGCGTCAGTAACAATTGCATTATACGTTCCTACGCATAAACCGCTAGCAGTATCATTTGCAATAGTACCTGGATTCCATAAATAACTAGCATAAGGTGTTGTGCCACCTGCTGCCACAATAATAGCCATACCATTGCATACACCATTACAAGTAACATCTTTTTTTAGTGTACTTGCTGTTAATACATTTAGAGGCTCCGTAATATTAACAGTGTCTTTTGCTATACAGTTATTAGCATCTTTTACAGTAACAATATATTGCTTAGGGCAAAGATTAATAATGTTAGGTAAAACAGTACCTATTGGTTGATTAGTCCATGAATAGGTATAAGTACCTACACCTGTACCACCTGTTGCAGTTGCAGTTGCAGTACCATTACATTCATTTTTACACAACACATTCTTGCTTGATAAATTTACGGTTAACAATGCGGGAGCTATTATTTGAAAAGTTTGATTGAGTACACAACCATTTTTATCTGTTATTTGTACAGAATAATTACCCACACATAAGTTAGTAATTGAGTTGGTTTTATCCCCAGTCATCCATAAATATTTATAGGGAGCTGTACCGCCTGAAGGGTTAAGAGTGATAGAACCATTACAACTTCCTCCGCAGCTTTCACTTTTAATAACTACATTCGATAAGATAGGTTTTGGATTGATGATGGTAGCTGTATCTAAACTAATACAACCCAATGCATCTTTTACTTGTATAGTATAGATGGTAGTGCCGCATAAAGCGGTAATACTTGCAGTTGAACTCCCTATTGGGTTACCTGGCGCCCATAAAAAGGTATAAGCTCCTGTTCCTCCAGTAGCAACAACAGTAGCACTTCCATCGCAAGCGCTATCGCAAGATATATTGGTATGAGTGGTACTCAAAAGAGGTCCAGCAATATTATTTAATAAATAGTTAAACGTGTATGCACAGCCTACAGAGTCTTTTATTGTTAGGGTATAAATACCTGGTAAAAGATTAGTGATACTTTTTGTTCCTTGTCCTGCTGGATTACCTGGACCCCAAACATACGTATAGCCAACTATAGATGCTGTTCCACCTAAAGGGGACACGGTTAAACTACCATCGGCATTATTACAAGTTGGATGAATAATAGAATAATTATCAACTATTGCCGAAGGTGAAGTAAGCACAACAGAGGTAGTGGTTTTACAATTTTTACTGTCCGTAACGGTTAGTGTATAAGTGCCTGCGCATAAGCCAGTAGCGGTTTTTGTTATTTGTCCACTCGGCATCCATAAATAAGAGTAAGAGCCTGTCCCTCCCACTGGGCTTGCCGTAGCTGTTCCATTACAAGTACTAGCACAGGTGGGGTTCTTAATAAGAGTAGTTAATGTTAATGGCGGTGGATTAGTAAAAGTAACTACATTGGTGTTGTAGCAACCTAACGCATCTGATACGGTTACCGTGTAAGACCCTATACATAGACCAGATACCGTTTGGTTATTATAAGGACCTCCTGGCCCAACCCACGAATATATATATGGTGAAGTACCTCCTGAAGCATTTGCTGTAGCAATACCATCGCAAGAACCAACACAACTTAATACCGTTGATGAAGTGGTAATATTAATAATAATGGTTTGTAAAATGGTAACAATGGCTGAAGAAGAACAACCTTTACTATCTTTAATAGTTACGGTATAAGTAGTATTGGGGCAAAGGCCTGTTGCTGTAGAATTAGTTTGCCCTGATGGAGCCCAACTGTATGTATAAGGCGCTAATCCTCCAGTTGCTATAACCGTTGCTGTGCCTGTGCAAACATTACAACTAGATGTTGAGCCAGTAATCGTTGCATTTAAAGGAGTTGGCTGCGTAATGGTTACTGCCTGTGTAGAACTACAATTATTCGCATCTTTTACAGTTACCGAATAAGTTCCTTGGCATAAGTTAGCAACCGTAGGATTAATAGAACCGCTAGGGTTCCATGAATAAGAGTTATATGGTGGGGTTCCGCCACTTGGAGTAGCCGTAACCGAACCGTCGCATGTACCTGCACAACTTGCATTATTAATTACAGAAGGGTTTGCAAACAATTGAGTAACTGGCAATATACCTACCACATTTGTTTTTGTACACAATAATTTATCTGTTACGGTAACCGTATAAGTACCTGGACATTGATTAAAAATATCTTTTGTTGTCTGCCCTCCAGGTGACCAAGAATACGTGTAAGGCGCTTGTCCCCCACCAGCAATAGTAGTTATATACCCATCACACAAACCAAAACAACTAACGCTTTTAGGGGTAGCATTAAAAACAATAGCAGTAGGCTGAACAATTGTTACAGAATCTTTCTTAACACAGCCCTTTGAATCTTTAATGGTTAACGTATAGGTACCAGCACATTTGTTGATAATAGGAAGGATAGTTTCTCCGCCTGGCGCCCAAAGAAAACTATACCCAGGTGAACCACCATTAACAATGCCTGATATAGATGCATTACATGAACTATTACAAGAGATGGAAGTAGCAGTTAAAGCAGAAATAATCGGATTAGGTTGAGTAATGGTTATTGTTTTAGTTTTTGAACAACCTTTTGAATCAGTAACTGTAATCGTATAAGTACCTGGACATAAATTAGAAATGCTTGCGGTTGACTGCCCACCAGGTGCCCAAGCGTATGTATAAATGGCTCCTGTTCCTCCGCTTGCGGTAACATTTATTGCACCGTTACAAGCACCATTACACAATACATTTACTTGCGTTGAATTTATTACTAATAATGGTGGCTGAGTAACTGTAACGGTTTGAAGCGTATCACAACCTTTTGTATCAGTAACCAATAAGGAGTAATTCCCCGAACATAAACCTGCAATAGTTGGATTAGCACTTGCAGGTGGACCTGGGCTCCATTTATAAGTATAGGGTGCAGTTCCTCCTGTAGGTGCCGCCGTAACTGTTCCATCACACACACCAAAACAAGATACAGGTGTAGCAGTAGGCTTTGGAATTAAGAGATTAGGTTGTGTTATAATTACAGAATCGGCTGCTGTACAACCATTTTTATCGGTCACCGTTAATGCATAGCTTCCAAAACATAAATTAGAAACACTGAGCGTGGAGTCACCTATAGGATTACCAGGTGTCCAGTTATAAATGTTACCACCTGAACCACCCGTTACAATAGCTATTGCAGAGCCATCACAGGCACCAAAACAATTTACATTTTTACCCGTTATTTGAATATTTAAAGCAGCTGGTTCCGTAATTGTTATGGAAGCTGTTCTTGTACAGCCATTTTTATCCGTTACCGTTACGCTATACGCAGCAGCGCTAGCGCATAAACCAATAATACCATTTGTTAACCCCGTAGTTGTAGTAGTAGAACCATTTGACCATACATAAGTATAGGGCGCTGTTCCTCCAGAAATTGTTGCTGTAGCTTTACCGTTGCAAATACCACCACAAGTAGCGTTTATACCGGTAAGTGCCAATGTTAATATTTTTGGCTCTGTTATGGTTGCAGTAAAAGTAGTTTTACAGGAATTTATATCAGTAATATTACAAGAATAAACTGGAGGAGAAGGGCATAATTTTGTAACACTTGCCGTTCCATTTCCCATCGGGTTTCCTGGAAGCCAAACATACGTATAAGGAGCGGTTCCGCCACTAACATTTACACTCGCTTTTCCATCACAAGCACCAAAACAACTAATCATGGTTGAATCTCCTGGGGCTATCAGCAAATTGGGTTGTTTAACAGTAATATTAGTAGTTGCTTTACAATTATGATAATCTGTTACTGTAGCTATATATACTCCGTCACATACATTGTTGGCGGTAGTACTTGTGCCTAACCCCCCGGTCCATGAATAAGTATAAGGACCTGTTCCGCCTGCCACTCCTATTTTAACAGTTCCGTTACAATCTCCAAAACATTTTGGTGCCGTATTAGATACTTGATAGTCAAAAAGTGCATCTGGAGTACCAATAGAAACAAAACAAAAACAAAATAAATTAGATACCTTATCTGTTACCTTGATAGATATACTTCCTGGTCCTAGACCTGTAACATTTGGAGTTCCTTCCCCCGCAGGTGAAGCTGTACCTGCCCAATCATAATCAAAATTGCCAGAGCCACCTGTAACTATTGCGTGTGCACCGCCATTTGATAGGCCGTTGCAAGTAATACTATCTGCTGTTAAAGTAATGGTAAAATTTGCGCAGGGAGGGTTTGAAACAGGAGAACAAGTACTTGCAGTAACAGTTACTGCATTGTATTTCAAATTTCCACTCTTGTAATGTGCATTATCTATCGAATCAATAAAAATAATTTGTGAAGTACCCGCATTAAATAGTAGGTTAGTAGGCGTATCAAAATTCCATTGATTATGAATGGTAATTTCAGAAGATGATAAATTTAAACTTCGAGACGAAATTGAATTACTAATAAATGATCCACAATTAATTTTTTTTCCATTTGTATTTAAGCTTCCTTTTTCAAGTATAATATTAGAATGTTTATTCATACGGATGTCATCTGCCAAAAGCCAAGCACCTGTGCCGGAAAACAACCAGTTACCTATAATTAAACTACCGTAAGTAGTGATTGTATTTTTCTTTGAATTGGCTGCAAAAATAGTCTTCCCTTTGAAGCCATTTAATAATAAGGGTGATAACTTAAAAGAACCATAAACGGTAAGGCTATTTTTTTCTGAAGATGAAAAAACAGCTTTTTGATTTATTCCGCTCCAATCGAGATTATGACAAGCAGCAGTGGTGTTAACCATTACTGTTAATTCCTGATTTTTAAATGATTGTGCGTTAAAAAACACATCGTCATTTATAGTAGGTAAGGATGCACCGTTATTCCCTCCACTGGTTAAAGCCCAATGTTCTGTATTGTTCCACTCTCCTGTTCCTCCAACCCAATACCGATTTGCAGCATCTAAATTTAAACCTGTAAAAAAGAAAACACTTAAAATAAATGGTATTATTTTTTTCAAGCTTTATATTTTTAGTATGAATAGTTTAAACAAAAACAAGTATACAATAAAATCTTAAAATAAAGTTTAGGATTAAATATATAGATTACCCTATTTAAACCGAAAAATTACTAGAATGGTTACTTTTATACCTTGCTATTTTAAAAATAATTAAAAAAAAATAAAATAGGTTGTAACAATGCGAAGTGGCTAAGCGTCTTAACTACAAAAACAACTAAATATGAAACGGATTAAAACAAAAAAATTAAAATTAGCTGGCTGGATGCTTTTATCTTGCATTAGCTTACAAGCCCAACAAACAAAATTTTTAGAAAATTTTACTGGTATTAATGCGGGAGATGATTTATCGATCATTATTACGCAAGGAGATACTAACGCCATAACGGTAAATGCACCAGATAACATTCTACCTCAAATAAAAACAACTGTAAAAAATGATATCTTAAGCATATTTACAGAAGGTAATATTAAAAGTCAAAAGGAAATTAGCATTACTATTACCGTAAAAAAGTTATCAAGTTTAATAAGTGGAGGCGCCGCCAATATAAAATCAAGTAACGAACTAATTTGTGACAAACTAACTGTTGAGACAAATGGTAGTGGCGACATCAATCTATTAACAAAAGCAACTGAAATTAATGCCACCACCAATGGCTCAGGTGATATTATGTTAAAAGGCAGTGCACAAGTACTAACAGCAACTAGTTCTGGTTCAGGCGATATTAATGCAACAAATTTTGAAGCAAAAAAAGTAATTGCAAAAACTTCCGGGTCAGGCGACGAAAAAGTATTCGTTTTAGAAAGTCTTACAGCTGCTATTTCTGGTAGTGGCGATATTATATACAAAGGTAATCCCATTGATAGAAATGTAAATATTAGTGGCTCAGGTGCTGTACGCGAAAGCAAAAGCGGTACCGGTGAAGAAACAGCAAAAGACACTACAAAAATAAGATTTGGGAATAAAAAATATATGATTATTGGAGAAGGGGATGATGATGATGATAAAAAGAACAACAATAATCCTAAAGATCAAGCACAAAAATTTAAACATTGGAATGGCATTGAAGTAGGTATAAATGGATATTTAAATGGCCAAAATAATTTGAATGTTGTACCCGCTTTTTTAGAATTAGACTATACAAAATCATTACAGTTTGGGTTAAATATAATTGAAAAAGATTTTAATCTTTATAAAAATTATCTAAATGTAATTACAGGCTTGGGATTCGATTTTAACCATTATTCTTTTGAAAATAATATTTCCTTAAAAGCAAATGCACCTTATTTAACAGCAGATAATGACACCACTATTAAATACAAAAAAAACACATTAAACGTAAGTTACCTAAAAGCACCTTTATTGTTGGAGGTGAATACCAGTAAAAATTCAAAACAAAATTTACACATTGCGGCAGGTATGGAGTTTGCTTATCGAATACATAGCGTTACAAAACAAAAGTTTGTTCAAAATGGGAAAGATAAAAAAGTAAAGACGAGAGATGATTATAACCTAGAGCCATTTCGTTTTAGCGCTGTTGCTAGAGTGGGTTATAATAACGTAACTATTTTTGCTAACTATGCATTGAATCGTTTATTCAAACCAAAACAAGGTCCAGAAGTTTATCCTTTTACAGTTGGAATTACATTTACATTATAGCTTTAGTATCTTTTTGTTTCACCTACCTAAACAGATCTTCTTTTCGCTTTTTTATTGAGATTATATATACTCAATAAAAAGCGAAAAGACATTTAACGCTCTCCTACACCTTTCATCATTATCAATTAGGTTATAGGTTAACAAAGTAACAACCCAAATTATTTAAACAGATATTTGTATGTTATATATTATTAACATAAAAAAAAATTAAAGTAACTCTAATGGCGTATATTTGTACTTAATATGCACAAAGGGATAAAAAATTACATTTCAATTATTTTATTACTCCTGTTCCTATTTCCAATAGCCGAACAGCAGTTGCATGCTATAGATCACTCTTCCTTCAAACATTGCACTGCTTCAGATAAACATTTCCATACTGTTGAACATCGCTGTGCTATTTGCGATTTTAATTTTTCCACACCTACCATAATACCTGCCACAGCTGCTGTAGTTTTAAATCATGAAAGTACTTTTTTATATACTTATTATATTCAAAAAATATACATAACAACTGTTTTTCGGAATTTACCTGCCCGAGCACCCCCTTCCTTTTTCATTTCGTAATTCTTTATCTCTCATTAAATGAAAGAGGGATATCTTTAAATCGGTAGCATTTGTTTATGTCATTAACCTGCATGAACAATGCTTAATATCGCGATCTCCTTACTTTTTTAAATTTCTAAGAACGAATGAAAAAATATTATTCATGTATTGTAATTATTTCATTAATTACAAACAACATTTACGCAACTAATTTCGAAATAGATAGAACTACTTTATCGGGAAAAGTTATCGATAAAAGCACAGGAGAAGCTCTTCCTGGAGTGTCCTTATATATTCCAGATTTAAAAACAGGAACCGCTACCGACGTGAACGGTAATTATAAAATTAATAATCTACCATCTACTAAAGTGGTTTTACAAATAAGCTTTATTGGGTATAAAACCATTATTGAAACCATTGATCTTGCAACTATAAAAACGAAAGATTTTGCATTGGAAACGGCAATTAAAGAAATAAATGAAGTAGTAATAACAGGACTTTCACAGGCAAGTGAACGAAAACGAACACCCATAGCAATCACTTCTATTTCGCAGCATCAACTTTTACAAAATTCATCTACAAATATTATTGATGCTATCGCAAAACAACCTGGTATCTCTCAAATAACAACTGGTGCAGGTATTTCCAAACCAGTTATTCGAGGTTTGGGATATAACCGTGTAGTAGTTGTAAATGATGGTATTCGTCAAGAAGGTCAACAATGGGGTGATGAGCACGGTATTGAAATTGATGAGTATGCGGTTAATAACATAGAAATATTAAAAGGGCCCGCAAGCCTTTCATATGGGTCAGATGCAATTGCGGGTGTTATCAATATGATATCGGCTCCTACCTTACCGGAAGGCTTAATAACTGGTAATATAATTACTAATTATCAAACCAATAACGGATTGTTAGGATATTCAGCAAACTTTGCTGGTAACTTAAAAGGCTTTATATGGAATTTACGTTATAGTAACAAAATGGCTCACGCTTATAAAAATAAATATGATGGGTATGTTTTCAACTCTGGTTATAAAGAGAATAATATTAGTACCATGATTGGAGTAAATAAGGCTTGGGGGTATTCGCATTTAAATTTGAGTATATACAATTTAACACCTGGTATTATAGAAGGGGGCAGAGATAGTTTAACTGGTCAATTTATAAAACCATTAAAAATAAATGATAGCGTTGAAGGATCCAAAATTGCAACCAGTGGCGATTTTAAAAGTTATAACCCAACCACTCCATTTCAAATAGTAAATCATTATAAAGCTGTATTAAATAACAATTTTATTGTAGGCAATGGCATTATTAAAGCAATATTGGGTTTTCAACAAAATAATCGGCAGGAATTTGCGGATGTTTTAAATCCGAAACAGTATGGGCTTTATTTTTTATTAAATACCATAAATTATGATTTACGTTATGTCTTCCCTGAAAAAAAACATCTTAGTATTTCTGTCGGAACCAATGGCATGTACCAAAATTCACTTAACAAAGGGAAGGAATATTTAATACCTGAATATAATTTATTTGATGTTGGAGTTTTCACCATCATCAAAAAATCATTTACTAATTTAGATATCAATGGAGGCATTCGTTATGATTCTAGAATCCAAAAAAGTAACGATTTATTTGTAGATAAAAAAGGAGTTAAAACAAATGTAATTGATTCTAATTCTTATCATCAATTTAATTCATTTCGCTCGAAATTTTCAGGTATTTCAGGAAGTATCGGCGCTACATATCAACTTACCGAAGCAGTATATGGAAAATTTAATATGGCTCGTGGGTATCGTGCGCCGAATATTAGTGAACTAGGATCAAACGGAATACATGAAGGAACTGTTAGATATGAAATAGGTAATTCAAAATTAAAACCCGAAAATAGTTTTCAAACAGATCTGGCTTTTGGAATAAATAAAACACATTTTACCATTGAAGTGGATGCATTTAATAATGAAATTCAAAATTTCATATTCTCACAAAAATTAATTTCAAGTACCGGCAATGACTCATTAACAAAAGGATATAGCACATTTAAATTTACTGCCGCGAATGCCAAATTAATTGGTGGTGAAATTACAGTTGATATTCATCCTCACCCATTTGACTGGCTACATTTTGAAAATTCATTTTCGTATGTAGAGGCGGTACAAAAAAATCAGCCCGACTCATCAAAGTATTTACCGTTTACACCTGCTCCTAAATTGCGATCAGAATTAAGAGCCGACATAAAAAAAGCAGGAAAAATATTAACTAATTCTTATTTAAAGGTGGAGCTTGAAAATTATTTTGATCAAAACAAGTATTATGCGGCATATCATACTGAAACTGCAACGCCTGGCTATACTTTGCTAAATGTAGGATTAGGAACTGATATTTCATGGAATGAAGTTAAATTTTGTTCTTTTTATCTTAATATTAATAATATTACAGATGTTGCTTATCAAAGTCATTTAAGTAGGTTAAAGTATACCGATGAAAATTATGTTACAGGTAGGGCTGGCATCTATAATATGGGAAGAAATATTAGTTTTAAATTAGTAATACCTTTAATTTTTAAAAAGCAAACAATTTAACGTCCGGTATACCTCGTTTCAAATGATAAAAAGAATAGAGTTGTTCAATTTTTAAATACATTTAATGATCAGGAATTTATAAATAATAAAAAATTTGCTGAATTGAAATTATTTAATTCAATAAATGCAATTACATAAACTAATATTTATTTCTATTAAAAACCATTCTTATGAAAATATTATTAAACTTAAAAAAAATCTTGTTCGTATTTTTATTAGCAATTACAAGTATGTTGCTTAACAGTTGCCATAAAGAAGGTCTCGGTGGAAATGCCTCTATATCAGGGCTCGTTAAACACCATGATGCACTTATACCCAACGCAACAGTATATATAAAATACGGTGTTACAGAATTTCCAGGAACGGATGTTTCTGTTTACGATGCATCTGTAGTAGCTGATACTAAAGCAAATTACGAATTTGTAAGTTTATACAAAGGCGATTATTTTATTTACGGTGTTGGAATTGATGTAAATGGTGGAGTATCAAATAGCTTTCCAGTAACAGGAGGTATTTCTATAAAAATAAAGCACAATAAAGCATACAGTATTGATGTTCCTGTAACCGAATAATATTATTTTTCCCTTTTTAAAACTAGTAAGTAAGTTTCTCTTACTGGCTTTATTCTTTAACTTTGATAGATCTATTCCTATGTCCTTGTAATTTAAAACTAGTAATGAAACAATTTCCTAAAAATACTTTTCTTGTCTTTTTGTTAATAGGAATGGTGTGTTTTTTAATTACTTGTAAAAACGATAAAGCAATACCTGATTACAACGGCTATCCTAGTAATGTTGGTGAAATATTAATTACTAAATGCGCTACAAAAGGTTGCCATAATGATATCAGTAAAGGAGCAGCTGGCGGTTTATCATTAACAAGTTGGAACATGCTTTTTAATGGTGGTAGTGGTAGTAGTTGTGTTATTCCTTACCGACCAGATTATAGTACACTTCTTTATTACATTAATACCTATGATGATTTAGGAGTAACGCTTAAACCTACCATGCCCTATAAAAAAGCACCCCTAACCCGAAATGAAGTAGTGTTAATACGCAATTGGATTGTGGAAGGCGCACCTAGCATTGATGGCGTTGTGAAATTTTCAGATAATAGTAATCGTAAAAAAATATATGTGACTAACCAAGGTTGTGATGTGGTTACGGTGTTTGATCAAGAAACGTTATTGCCAATGCGTTACATAAGTGTTGGCAGTTCACCCGCTATTGAATCTCCTCATATGATAAAAGTATCACCAGATGGTGAGTATTGGTACATTATATTTTTAGCGGGTAATTATTTCGAAAAATATCGCACTGCTGACGATCAATTAGTTAGTAAAGCATTTATTGGTTCTGGATATTGGAATACATTTGCTATATCTAGCGACTCCAAAACAGCTTATTGTGTTGACTTAAGTCCTACAAATGCAAAAGTAGCTACGGTAAATTTAAATACAATGGCAGTTTATACTCAAACGGGATTCATTTACCCACACGGATCTGAATTAAATAAAACAAATGATACTTTATATATTACACAACAAGTAAACAGCAGTAAATTATATAAAATACCCATAAATGATTTTAGCGATTATTCTGAAATAAAATTATATACCAATCCCCCTACTGTAGCTCTTAATGCACATGAAATAAAATTTACTCCAGATGGTTCAAAATATTTTGTTACTTGCCAAGGTAGTTCAGAAGTAAGAGTTTTCCAAACAAACACAGATGCACTTCTTGCTATTATACCAGTTGGCGCAATGCCATCAGAAATGAGTTTTTCTTCTAGTACCGATCACCTTTTTGTTACTTGTACAGAAGACACAATCAGTTTTCCACAAAAAAGAGGTACTGTTGCAATAATTAATTATAAGTCAAACGCACTTGAAAAAATAATTTATACTGGCCATCAACCGCATGGTATAGCAGTAGATGATGATAAAAAATTAATATATGTTGGTAATCGAAATGCTTCAACTGATGGACCAGCACCGCATCACAGTGCCGAATGTGGCGGAAGAAACGGTTATGTTACATTTATTGATTTGAATACCTTGCAAATGATTAACAATCCAAATTCTAATAGTACAAAAAGAGTAGAAGTATCTGTTGATCCCTATTCCATAGCCATACGTCATTAATGAACAGCAACGAACCTGATACAGCGATAATACTTTTTGATGGAGTTTGTAATTTTTGTAATGCTTCTATTCATTTTATTATTAAACACGATCATAAAAATTATTTTAAATTCGCAACCCTTCAATCAGAAAAGGTAAAAGCCTTAGTAAGCAATTTTAATATTTCACTTTCAACAAACAACAGTATTCTGTTAATAGAAAAAGATAAAATATATTATAAATCAACCGCCGCATTGCGCATCGCAAAAAAACTTAATAACGGTTATTCTTTATTATATCTATTTATTATTGTTCCTGTATTTATTAGAAATATCATTTACGATTACGTTGCTAAAAACAGATATAAATGGTTTGGTAAAAAAGAGGTTTGTATGTTACCATCAGCAGAAATAAGAAGTAAATTTATTTTTTAATTTTTTTATATTTTAACGTTAACAATTTTTTTTCGTAATTAATTATTGCATTGTATTGAAAAAGAATATCACTACCCAAAACACCATCAATCGGTTTTAAGCCAATAAGTTGGTAAGATTGGTTTACATGAGATAAATCTAACAATACTGTTTTGTAATTTATTATTTCTAAATCGCCTAATTTTAATTTTTTTATAATGGTCGTTTGACTTTCCATTGTATTTGTTCCTAAACCGCTAGATAGTTGATCGTGGGAATCAAAGTTTTTATGATTAACTAATTTTTCAATTCTTGTTTTATCAAAAACTGTTTTTGATGCACCTGTATCAATAATTACTTTGGATACTTTACGATTGATGTGTAATTTTAAAAGTAGATGATAACCTTCATTATCAATAGCCAGTATTTTGAATGGAATATGTGTTATCATAAAAATAAGGATAGGATAAAAATAAGAAAGCAAACCAGGATGTGTTTGCTTTCTTCATGAAATTTAAAATAGTAG
This sequence comes from Bacteroidia bacterium, assembly GCA_039937835.1. Taxonomy (GTDB): domain Bacteria; phylum Bacteroidota; class Bacteroidia; order 2-12-FULL-35-15; family 2-12-FULL-35-15; genus 2-12-FULL-35-15. Next base: position 27,347 of record JBDTFR010000005.1, read on the forward strand.
CAGGTTATTTAGAAACAGAAGCATTCATGTTATCTAAAACAGCCATTACATCTTTCACTGCTTTTGCTGAGTCCGCTAATAATTTCTTTTCTTCGTCATTCAATTTTAATTCAATGATTTTTTCGATTCCGTTTTTACCTAATTTTACGGGTACACCTAAATAAATATTTTTAAAACCATATTCACCTTGTAGCCATGCGCAAACAGGGAAAATACGTTTTTGATCTTTCACAATCGCTTCTACCATTTGAGCTACGGCTGCTCCTGGAGCATACCACGCTGAAGTACCTAAAAGGTTTACAATTTCTCCGCCGCCTTTTTTAGTACGATCAATAATTGCATCTAATTTTTCTTTTGATATTAACTCTGTAACAGGTATTCCTCCTACTGTAGTGTAACGAGGTAATGGAACCATGGTATCTCCATGACCACCCATTAACACTGCTTGAATATCTTTAGGAGAACAATCTAACTCTTCTGCTAAAAAGGCTCTGTATCTAGCGGTATCAAGAACACCTGCCATACCAAATACTTTGGAAGGACTAATTTTTGCTGTTAAATAAGCGCAATAAGTCATTACATCTAATGGATTAGAAACAATGATAATAATTGCATTTGGAGAATACTTTAAAATATTTTCAGTAACACTTTTTACAATACCTGCATTGGTAGAAATAAGATCATCACGACTCATCCCTGGCTTACGAGGTAAGCCGGAAGTAATTACTACAACGTCTGAATTTGCTGTTTTTGAATAATCATTTGTTGATCCTTTAATACGTGTATCGTATAAATTAACTGGAGCTGTTTGCCATATATCAAGTGCTTTACCTTCCGCAAAGTTTTCTTTAATATCTAATAGCATTACCTCATTTACTATTTCTTTTTGGGCGATAACATCTGCACAGGTTGCGCCTACATTCCCTGCTCCTACTACTGTTACTTTCATTTGATTTGATTTGATTTATATGTTTTTATTCAAAATTTTCGTTGCTAATTTATAAAAGAAAAAGGTATGATACTAGCTTTTTACATTCATAAACTAATTATTACTTCCTAACATACATTACTTCCTTAACCGCTTTTACTACACGATCAATATTTGGTAATGATGCATCAATTAAAGTAGGCGCATAAGGCAAAGGCACATCAGCAGATGTTACCCGTAGAATAGGAGCATCTAAATAATCAAATGCTTCTTTCTGTACTTTAAAAGTAATTTCGGTAGCAATAGAGCCCAATGGCCACGCTTCTTCTACAATTACTAAACGATTTGTTTTTTTTACAGAGTTGATTACAGCAGCGTAATCGATGGGGCGAATGGTTCGTAAATCAATTACTTCAGCCGAAATGCCTTCCTTTTCTAACTCACCTGCAGCACCCAATGCTTGCTTAATTATTTTTCCAAAAGATACAATCGTAACATCTTTCCCTTCGCGTTTAATATCTGCTACACCAATTGGTATAATGTATTCTCCTTCTGGTACTTCTCCTTTTTCGCCATACATTTGTTCGCTTTCCATAAATATAACAGGATCGTTATCGCGTATCGCTGCTTTTAACAGGCCTTTTGCATCATATGGGTTAGAAGGCACTACCACTTTTAAACCGGGGCAGTTGGCATACCAACTATCAAATGATTGTGAATGTTGGGAGCTTAGCATACCAGCAGATCCTGTTGCACCACGAAACACTATTGGAATTGGGAATTGCCCTCCACTCATACTCATCATTTTTGCTGCTGAATTTATAATTTGATCAATGGCAACCAATGAAAAATTAAAAGTCATAAATTCTACAATGGGTCTTAACCCATTCATAGCAGCACCAATAGCAATACCTGTAAAACCTAATTCGGCAATGGGTGTATCAATTACTCTTTTTTCGCCAAACTCGGCAAGCATACCTTTACTTACTTTGTAAGCGCCATTGTATTCAGCAACTTCCTCTCCCATTAAAAATATTTTCTCATCTCTGCGCATTTCTTCACTCATTGCTTCACGAAGTGCTTCACGAAATTCAATTGTTCTCATTTTATAAAGTTTGTAATTTAGGGTACAAATTTAGGCTTTTTGTTGATATAATATACCAGCTCTAAAAATCAATTAATTAGCTTAACTTATAAATTCTTATAATTATTTGTTATTATAGATCGATACCATACAACTCTAGTTCTTCTGTATCCCCCTTTAATATTATTTTTTTATCAAATTGCATCCCTAATTTTTTAAGTACATTAACAGAGCTGATATTGGTAGGTAATGTAACAGCAACAATTCGAGGCAATTTAAAATTATTTTTAGCATTCATTAGGATGGCTGACGCCATTTCGTAGCAATAACCTTTACCAATGTAAGCTGGTAAAAAAGCAAAACCTATATCTACATGAGGCAACGTATCTCTTTTAATAAGGCCACACATACCAATAGGTGTATTCGTTTCTTTTAACATTACCAATGAAAGACCAAAACCGTGTAACTGATAACTTTGCATAGGGCCATTTAATAGATAGTTTTTTGCTTGTTCCACTGTTTTTATATTTCTATCGCCAATATTTTTTATCCAGCCAGGGCTATTCAACAATTGTATAATAAAATCTACGTCGTTAACATTGAATTGCCTCAATAGTAACCGTTCTGTTTGTACTATTTTTTCCATTTTTATTTTTTATTAATATTACCAACCAATGTTAGCGGTTGGTTGTTTTGCTTCCCTGATTTATTAACTCGGCAAATTCTGTTAATCTTTTTGTTTGATCACTATTGACAATTGTATGAATATTCCCGAGATAATTCATTCCTAAATATTTTGCTGATTCAATAAATGGAAGCCAAAATAATTCATGTAAATGTTCCCCAGTGGATGAACTCAAAACAGCCATATTTTTATTCCTTAATTTTCTTCCTAAATCCTTTTCGTTGTTAAGCAAGTCAGTAATTCGGTCAAAAAATACTTTCATTATCCCACTCATCGAATACCAATAAACAGGAGTTGCAAAAATTAACGTATCATAGTTATTGACGATATTTCGTATAAGATCCAGATAGTCATCGTTTTTGTTTCGATGTTCATAGTCATAATAACTCATATCAAAATCGCTTAAATCTATTATATCAAAATCGGATAGCAAATTTAATTTATCTATTGCTTGCCTTGTATTTCCATCTTTTCTTGAACTTCCGACTAGGACTATTCTTTTCAATATCAGTATTATTTTTGTAGTTTTTTCAGCTGTTACAATTACTCCTAGCGAACCAAAATATTATGCTGTCATTACTAAAAGGAGTACCTGAACGTTTTTGCAATGATCCAATAACTTAACAGCTTATTATACTCATCAATTAAATAGCTTACTTGTATTTACTCTTTTAGTTTTTTATTTTTTTTATGGCGATCGTTATCACGTAAGGTTTTCTTTTTCATGTTCGTTTCAAAGGCTTGAGTAAGATCAATACCTGTTTGGTTTGCGAGGCATATTAAAACAAATAATACATCTGCCAACTCATCTCCAAGAGCTAACTCCCTTTCTGATTTCTTACTACTTTGCTCTCCATATTTACGTGCAATTATACGCGCTACCTCCCCTACTTCTTCTGTAAGTATAGCCATATTAGTTAGTTCATTAAAATATCGAACCCCATATTTTTTGATCCATTCATCCACCGTTTTTTGTGCTTTTTTTAATGTTAAAGGGCGTATGGTTTTCATGGCTGTTTATGATTTAACAAAGAAAATAATATTTAAACTCAAATATAATAAATTATTAAATTAATTAAAAAGAGGTTAGTTTCGCTTTTCTATTAAAAAAGTAACTAAAAATAGATGGGTAACAAGTAATTATTATTAAATAAAAATAAATCGGATGTTTTTGTCCGAGATCAAAAATATTATATATATTTGTGCTATAAAAAAAATACATGTTTTCAAAAGCTTGTGAATATGGAATAAGAGCAGCAATTTATATTGCTGATCAATCACTTCTTAACAAAAGGGTGACTTTAAAAGATTTAGCTAAAGCTATTAATTCACCTGAAGCATATACTTCAAAAATACTACAACAGCTTTCTCGTAATCATATCATAATTTCAGAAAAAGGCGCTATGGGTGGTTTTTTAATGGATAAACAAAAACTTCATAAAGTAATGTTAAGTAATATTGTATGTGCACTTGATGGTGATAACGTTTACAAAGGATGCGGTTTAGGATTAAAACACTGTAACGAAAAAGCGCCTTGTCCCTTGCATCATCAATTTAAAGAAGTACAAAAACAACTTAAAAAAATGCTTGAAACAACCTCTATAAAATCACTAGCAATACGCTTGGAAGGTGGGGTAAGTTTTTTAAATAAGTAAAAAAATTAAAACAATAGCAGACATATATTTATTTTAAAATAAATATATTTAGCCTAAAATAAAATAGAAAATGGAAAAAACATCTTTACTAAATGAATCGGGTATTATAATAACCATATTGCTTATTGCAATACCAGTAATTGCTGCAGGTATAATAGGTATTGTAAAGGCTTATGCAACAATAAACAACTCTATTAAGAAAAAGAAGTTAGCCCATTTTAACAAATATGTTGAAGAATTAAGTGCAGAAGAAATTCAATTATTAGAGAAAAGAAAAAAAGAGCTTGAATTTAAATTATCTAATAATGAATTAGCGAGTGAGACGCAATCATTAGATAACAGAGGCTTGATAGACAATATAAATCATGAAGAAGAAATTAGGTTTATTGAAAAAAAGAAAAAAGGACAACAACGCCACTATATTCAACCTGAGCTAATCAAGCTTATACTTTGGTATTTGGGTTGTGCTACATTTTGGTTATTATTTGGTACCACAATTGGCGAATACGTTGGAATAAAATTCGTTGCGCCGGATGTTGATCACTACAGCTGGTTAAGTTTTGGTAGATTAAGACCTGTACATACTAACTCGGTGTTTTGGGGCTGGGCTTCATTAGCAATGATAGGGTTGGCATATTACGTGATTCCGAGAGTAAGTAATGTACCTATTAATAGTATAAAAACAGGCTACCGAACCCTCGTACTTGTTAATCTATCTGTAATACTAGGCAGTATAAGTTTAATGGCAGGCATTAACAATGGCGGAGGAGAATACAGAGAATATATTTGGCCAATCATGGCATTGTTTGGAATAGGTGTAATTATTACGCTTCAAAATTTTATTAAAACAATTGCTAATAGAACTACTAAAGAAATTTATGTTTCTAATTGGTACATCATTGCAGCCATCATGTTTTTATTAGTAATTGCAATAGTTGCCTATGTCCCTATATGGCAAACGGGCTTGGGAGAGACGATTGTACAAGGATATTATATGCACCAAGGTGTAGGAATGTGGTTTATGCTTTTTAATCTCGGATTGATGTATTATTTTTTACCACAGCAATTAAATAAACCTATCTACTCTTATAGTTTAGGTATTTTAGCATTTTGGACTCAGATTTTATTTTACACACTCATTGGTACCCATCACTTTATTTTTAGCGCTATTCCTTGGTGGTTGCAAACGATAGCCATTGTAGGTAGCGTAGGAATGATTATACCAGTAGTGGCTGGAACAACTAACTTTTTAATGACTTTTAAAGGCTCTTGGCATAAATTGTCAGGAAGCTATACGCTTCCTTTTTATTTAATTGGAATTATCTTTTATTTCACTGGTTCCTTGCAAGGTACAGCAGAAGCCTTTCGGTTTACAAATTTAGTTTGGCATTTCACTGATTTTACAGTAGCGCATTCTCATCTTACCATGTATGGTATCATCTGTTTTATGCTTTGGGGTTTTATTTATACTATTGTTCCAAGGCTTACAGGTAAAGAGCCTCCTCAAATTACAGTAGGTGCTCATTTTTGGTTAGCGTTAATTGGCTTATTGTTTTATACCTTCCCATTAATGTATGGCTCTACCCTAAGAGGTTTAATGTGGATGGATGCTAAGCCATTTATTGACAGTGTATCTATGATGGCTCCCTTTTGGTTATGGAGAGCTATTGGTGGAAGTCTAATGTGGGTATCTCATATTTTATTTGCTTATAACTTTTATGTAATGGTAAGAAATAAAGAAGAGATCATAATACCAACGTCGGCTACAGATATTTTAAACGCAAAAGCAGCATTAGACAATAACAAATAAAAATAAACTAATAAATAAAGAAAATGAATTTTTTCGACAATCATAAAAAACTATTCGGATCTGCATTGGGGCTTTTTGTTCTTTTAACCATTGTGGTTGCTATTATGCCAGCTATAAACAATCAAAACAATAATGCTCCATTACCAAATGCTGTTAAATTAAATGCAGATCAAATTGCTGGAAAAAATATATTTATTGCTAATGGTTGTGTTGCTTGTCATACCCAACAAGTAAGAAATATAGACATGGATAAAGTATGGGGAACTCGTCCTGGTATTCCTTCTGATTATGCAGGAATAACACGAACCGATTTTTGGAGAAATACGGCAACTTTAATGGGAACAGAAAGAACTGGCCCTGACCTTACAAACGTGGGAGTACGCCAATCCAGCATGGCTTGGAATTTATTACATTTATACCAACCGAGAGCCGTTGTAGAAAAATCCATGATGCCAGCTTACCAATGGTTATTTACAACAAAAAATGAAATCTCAAAGGGTGATGTGGAAGTGAATGTGCCAGATCAATTTAGAAAGGATGTTAAAGGTAAAATTGTTGCAACAAAAGAAGCGTTACAACTGGTTGCATATTTACAAAGTTTAAAACAAGTTGCTTTGCCTGATGGAAAGGTAGCGCCTGAATTTTTATATAAGAAGCCAGAACAGCCAACAGTAGCTGGAGGCAATGTTCCTGCTCAGTTAGACGGAGAAGCGCTATATGTTAAAAACTGTCAAAATTGTCATCAAGCAAACGGAGAAGGTCTTAAAGGAGCTTTCCCTTCATTAAAAGGAAGCCCTATTGTTAATGGAGATGACTTAGAATTATATGTAACCATAATTATGAATGGGTATGATGCCCGACCAGAATATGCGGTGATGAATGCTGTTGGAACTGATAATGAGTTAACGCCAGAAGAAGTTACTGCAATTATTAATCATGAAAAAACCACTTGGGGTAATAAAGCAAAAACAGTAACTGTAGAAGAAGTTAAAAAGATCATCGATTTTTTAAAAGTAACCGCTAAAAAATAAAAAATGAACAAACGAACTATAATAACCTTCATTTTGTTGATAAGCTATCAATTAATTATGGCTTGTGATGCCTGTAAAAAACAACAACCTAAAATAACACAAGGTTTTACTCATGGTGCAGGCCCAGAAAGTAATTGGGATTGGGTGATTATAATAATAATCAGCGCAATTACGCTATTAACATTTGTTTTTTCATTAAAGTATTTAATCCGCCCAGGCGAAAAAAATAGTGATCATATTAAACAAACAATCTTAAGTAATTAATAAGATGAACGACGATAAAAATAAAGTAACGCTATTTATTGATAATGATTTGCAACCCATAGCAAATTTAATTGCTCCAGTTCAGTTTGAACTAGACACACGTAAGTTAATAGATGGGGAGCATACGCTCAAAATTGTGAGCAAATCTGCAATAGGTAGAGAGGGCATTAGAGAAATAAAGTTTATTGTTAGAAATGGGCCTGCTATTGCTATCGAAGGCTTAAACGACGGCGGAGTTGTAGATGGCGTAATTCCGTTAATGATAAATGCATATGATAAAGGCAATCAAAAAAAATTCATTATCCAAGGCAGTGAAACTCCACACAGTGTGCCTAGTTGGTTATGGATTATATTAGTAGCATTCTTAGGGTGGGCAGCCTATTATATTATTTTAAATTATAATATTTAATACAGTATGTAGGTAATGAAAAAAGACATCATCCATATTGATGATATTAAACTTTTAGTAGACAGCTTCTATGCAAAAATACGTGAAGACAGTTTATTAAAAGATATTTTTAACGATAAAATACAAGATCGTTGGCCACAACATCTAGAAAAAATGTATCGTTTTTGGCAAACGGTTTTATTAGAAGAGCATACCTACTCTGGCAGCCCTTTTCTACCTCACGCTAAGTTACCAGTATCTAAGGAACATTTTAATGGCTGGCTAAAATTATTTAACGAAACGGTTGATGAATTTTTTATTGGGGAAAAAGCAAATCGCGCTAAGTGGCAAGGTGAAAGAATGGCAGAAATGTTCCATTCTAAAATTGAATATTATAAAAATAACACTAACATTCCTCTATTATGACTATGGCAAAATCTCAACTGGCTATAATTGCACCCTTTCTTTGGATAAGAGTTGTTTGCACCATTAGCGTTAGGGAAGTTTTGTTGAAAATTTAAATACTATGGTCCATCACGCCAATAGGCTATAATATTGGCAGTTTAATTTTGATGGACTCCATTAAATACGGAGATTTTTTGCTATCGTAATTATTAGTAAATTTTATTTTTTAAAGAAAATATTGTTTGATAAACCAAAAATTCAAGATATAAAATAACAAGTGTTATTGAAAAAATTTATAGTACAGTTTTTGAGTACCTATTAATGATTATTTCAAAATTTGAGAAGAAAGAATAAAAGAATTAATAAACATTTAAATATTTATATTATGGAAATCCTAGAAAATCAAATCATCGGCGAATTAGTGGCTAAAGATTATCGCACCGCTTCAATATTTAAAAAGTATGGAATCGATTTTTGTTGCAAAGGTAACAGAACCATCAATGAAGCTTGCGAAGACAAAAGTATTAATACTAAATCAATTCTAAGCGATTTGAAAAACATTGCTCAGGTACAAGAAGGTAATACAACAGATTTTAAATCCTGGCCACTAGATCTACTGGCCGATTATGTAGAAAAAAAACATCATCGTTATGTAGAACAAAAAATATTAGAAATTAAACCTTTTTTAGATAAAATATGTAAAGTGCACGGTGCAAACCACCCTGAATTACTTGAAATTAATAAACACTTTAAAGATACTTCTGATGAATTAACCAAACACATGAAAAAAGAAGAGTTAATCATTTTTCCATACATCAGAGCCTTAGTACAAGCTAAACAAAAAGGAACAAAAGTGAATACACCACACTTTGGTACTGTTAAAAATCCAATAGAAATGATGATGCAAGAGCATGTAGCAGAAGGTGAACGTTTTGAAAAAATAGCTGAATTAAGTAACAAGTACACTCCTCCAGCAGATGGCTGCACAACCTATCGTGTTACTTATGCAATGCTTAAAGAATTTGAAGACGATTTACATTTACACATTCATATAGAAAATAATATTTTATTTCCAAAAGCTATTGAGTTAGAAAAAGAATTAGAGAAGCAAGTTGTAAACTAATTTGTTAAGCTTAATAAGTATAACCTACCCCTATAATTAAAAAAAATATTTATTATGGAAAATGATTCTCTTTATCCAAAGGCAACAAAAGAATTGTCAGATAAAAAAGCTGCCTTGGCACCTGAAACAATGGAAGCATGGCGTAATTTTAGCAAAACGGTATTTAAAGAAGGTGCGCTACCAGAAAAAACAAAACAACTTATTGCACTGGCGGTAGCGCATGCAACACGATGCCCTTATTGTATTCGCTCCCATACTAAAGGTGCTATGAGAAAGGGTGCCAGCAAAGAGGAAATGATGGAAGCAATTTGGGTGGCTTCAGAAATGTGTGCTGGAGCCGCCTCTGCTCATTCATTAATTGCGTTGGATGAAATGGAAAAATAGAATTACCTAATAATTAAACAAAGTGGATATTAATAAAAAGATAGCCATTGTCACAGGAGCCAGCAGTGGTCTTGGTGCAGCTCTTTCTACTAGTTTAATTAAAAAAGGTGCAAAAGTATATGGTTTAGCGCGTAATTTAAATTCACTACTTGTTATTCAAAAAAAATTAGGTGCTAATTTTTTTCCAGTACAACTAGACATTACCGATCAAAAAGCTTTAGCGCTTTGGGTAGAAAATAATTTTTCCGATAACCATGCTCCTGATATTTTAATTAATAATGCTGGCATGGGTTATTTTAGTAAAATTGATGCACTTTCTATTGAGCATTGGCACAACATGGTTAATACTAACCTAAACGGAGTATTTTACATTACTTCGAAAATAGTTCCACTTATGAAAAAGAATAAAGGAACCTCTCACATCATCAATATTGGCTCTATTCTTGGTAAAACAACAACTGCAGAAAGTGCTGCATATGCTGCTACCAAATACGCCATGCAAGGTTTTAGTGAAGCTTTATTTAAGGAGCTTCGCGCAGATAAGATTAAAGTAACATGTGTAAATCCGGGAAGTATGAATACTGATTTTTTTGAACACTCTGGCATTGTGCCAAATGATAACATGTTACAGCCTAAAGATGTTGCGGACTTAATTACTCATATTATAGAAACTCCTGATAATTTTTTGATTGACGAAATTACACTGCGCCCATTAATCCCTTTATCTGCAAAATAGTTTTATTAGGATTTAACAAATAATGTAGATGTCAAATTTATTGTACGATGAGAACCGTAAATATAAAAAGAATATACGATAAGTTATCTCAATCGGAAACTGAAGAATATAAGGTTTTAGTAGATCGATTATGGCCTCGAGGTATTTCAAAAAATAAGATAGATGAATGGGATAAGGATATTGCTCCTTCTACTGAGCTAAGAAAATGGTTCGATCATAAAGCAGAACGATTCAAAAAATTTTCTAGACTTTATCGTGAAGAGCTAATGTCAAAAGAAAAAGAATTGAATAAATTAAGAGATCTTTCAAAAACAAAAGCCGTAACGTTACTTTATGGAGCAAAAGATGCTAAAATAAATCATGCGGTAATTTTAAGAGATCTGTTGTTAATGAAATAAAAAAAAAAATTAATAAATCATCTAAAAGAAAAATGTATTCACCTCTTCATAAAATACAAGTGTGGTCTAAACGCCTTTCAAATAAATTAAATAATACCAAACATATTATTTATAGTTACTTATATATAAAATAATATCTTATGGAAACTACTATCTATTATGACACCGTAAGTCAAACAATTAATGAACTAGCTAAAAGAGGGTATACCACCGATTTTAAAGTTTTAGCAGAAGAAGAGTGTTTATATTGCAACAAATCAGCAACGCAACTTTCTCCAGAAGAGTTTGAAATAGATGAAATCCATCGTTTTGAAGGTGATTCTGATCCAGGGGATGAAATGATTGTATTTGCTATTTCTTCTTTAAAACATGATATCAAAGGTATTATTATTAATGCGTACGGTATGTATTCAGACCTTAACACCTCAAAAATAATTGCTCGTTTAAAAAGACACATTGAAACAACAAAGCCTATAAAACGCGATGAGCTGCTAAAACCATTGAGCAGAGACCATCATCACTCCCTTTTATTATGTTGGAAAATTAGAAATGGAATTAAAAAAGGAATAGAAATTAATCGAATAAAAAAATATGTAGATTGGTTTTATGAAAAATATGCACTACCCCATTTTGAATTAGAAGAAAAGTATGCTTTCCCAATTTTAGGAAACGAAAATGAATTGATAAAAAAGGTATTAGGAGAACACAAATATTTAAAGGAATTATTTACAGCAACTACAAACATTCAAAACAACCTTAACATACTTGAAAAAGAGTTGGAAAAACACATTCGCTTTGAAGAACGAGAATTATTTAATGAGATTCAAAAAAATGCCACAGTTGAGCAGTTGCAACGAATAGATAAAAATCATTCAATTATTAAATTTTTAGACAATACAACTGACCCTTTTTGGGAATAATGAATAATACGATACGATTTACAGTTACACTAAATGGTTCCAAACAGGTTATTGAAACCTATGAGGGTGAATATAGAAATTTGATGGTATTACTCAGAGATGAGCTGTATATAGATGGATTTGGTGAGTGCGGAGGTACAGGAAGATGTGCTACTTGTGTTATTAAAATAACTGGAATAAAAGGAAGTGCAAAATTGAAAGGGAGGAATGAACCTAATACTCTTGCTAAAATGGGATATGAAGAAGAGGATATTCGTTTATCTTGCCAAATTTACATTACTGAAGATTTAGACGGGGCAGAAATTGAAGTGGTTAGTTGTTAATTTATTTTATTTGGATGATTGGAGGCATCGTAATGAATTACACCCTTTCTAACATATCTCTTTTTAATTTGATAAGAAACAAAAAAGAAAGCACATCTATAAACCTGAGTTCGATTTACAAGCATGCGATTTGATTCGTGTACTCCATTTCAAACTTAATAGAAGGTTTTTTAGGAAACAAGCTATATGGCAATAAGCCAAGCAACTAAATTTGAAATAAATTACCAAAAGATCGATGCCTAGAATGCTCGATTTGACAGATCTTTTTCAATTCGTCATTTACAGTTTCGATCACGGATCGTTTTCTGAGCAATATTTTATCACTCATTTCCATTAAACAATTTTTTATACTTTTCTTAATGTTTGTGATGAGTTGAATCCCATCTATAAAAAGCAATTGAGTCAACTCTACCGCTTTCTTTATTTGTCATTTCTCAAAGTAATTGAGAAACTACCACTGTTATTGAGAAATTATACCCCTCATATGCGAAATGCGGTATAAAAATTACAAACTACTATTTTGTTTAAACTTACCATCTATTAATGGAGTGCCGTTTTTAATAAAGCAGCTATTTTCTAATTTAATATATAATGCCCTCAAATATTAAAGTCAAGAGCACAAACCAATTATAAGAATTTCTGGATTTGCAGATTATACAGAGAAAAAAAATGATATCGTTAAATATAATGTGATAGTTTGTCAGGATAATGGGATTGATTTTGAATCAAAATATAATGAAAAGATATTTAAAATTTTACCAAATTGCATTCTGCATAGGAATACCACGGCTCACGAGTAGGTTTAGCGTTGTGTAAGAAAATTATGAGTAAGCACAAAGGAAATATCATTGCTGAAGGTGAGCCAGAGAAAGGTGCAACATTTAAACTCTTCTTTCCAATTGAAGTGTAAATTAAATTTTCATTGGCAAATATTGTGTACTATTTTTTCGTTTTCTAATTTTAATTATGCAAAAAGCTAGTTGAATATATAATACAAATGAACTATTTAATTAAAGAGAGCGTAAAGTTATATTCTATAACATTTACGCTCTCTTTTAATAGTACATTGACGGGATAACAATAATTACTTTTAATTATTGTTGGTCTTATCATTGCCCGCCTGTTTTACCAATTTGTTGTAAACGCCAAATAATAGAATTGGAGCCACCCATTGCCCCACAAAAAGAGAAGATTGTTTCTTCCCCAAGCATTTGAGTGTAAGCGCAATTCCAACTGAAGCTAATGCGCCAAATAGGAAAACATCTGATGGCAATTTTGCAGTTTGATTTTCGATTTTTTTTGTTAATTCACCTTCTTTGTGTTCCAAATTTTCCATTTTTTTAAGATTTAATATTAGTGTATATAGAAGCGATACGAAAACATTTATCATTCCAATTTTTATTATGATTTGCCAAAGTATTGAGAAATTATCAATGCTTTTTATAGTTATTCTTATAATGGATTTATTTAATCGCTTTTTATCTATATAAAATGTTCAAATTAATTGCTGTTATTCCAGTTTAATATATATTAGTCCAATAAGTGGTAAAAATATAATCATATCTACAAATATTTTTAACCTGTTGGTTTGTAAGTATAGTTACTCCAATGTTCAACAAAAAAGCCTCACATTTCTGTGAGGCTTTTTTGTTGAATTTTCAAGCAATTATTCACTTTTTCCATGATGCTCTGCATGATGTTTTGCCGATTCATTCGAATGGGTTTCAGCATGTTTAGCGTGTCCATTCGCAGCTTGAGCATGATGAGCGGCTTTTTCGTGATTACCTGCTTTATGTTGTGCAGCAGCTTTTGTGTGTTGCTCTGAAGCTTTCTTATGATGCTCAGCAGCTTTTTCGTGATGATCGTGTTTCATAATTTTCAATTTTTTAATTTTTTTATTATTAACTATGTTTTAGTCTCCAAAAATTCAGCCAGCTTGAAATAGTGTGCTAGCATACATTCTTATCAAATCGCAGTTTTAGAAATGTGTAGAAATTTAGCATCATTTTTAATTTTAAGGCTACAAAGCGCTTGGATATTGCCACATTTTCATTATTCTTAAAAATTAATATGGGCATGAGGATGCTTTGGCATTTTGGATCATTAATTTTTATTAGTTTTTTAAGCGTTCTTTCGCTAACCTCTATTTTAAAGGTTTTCGGTGCCGACATTTTTTTTTTGCAAAATATAAACGATTGCATTTTCCTGAAAACATTTACATTGAATTGCTCAATAATCACCTTCTATAGTTAAGGCTACCAAATCAATTCGAGTATCACCTCCACCTAAATCATTCTTTCCATGAAACTCAGACCATAACCGTACTTTTTTTAGTTTATTAGAATACTTCGGATCAGTTAAAAGGTTTGCCTGCATTAAGCGTTCAAAGCGGTCACCTTTGTCACGTTCTGAAAAAGAGATTTCGCGATACTTTTCAAGTAGTTTATTAAAGCTCCTAAAAGAATAATAAGTAAATTGCAGTTATAAAGGAAAGGTAAATTTATACAAATATCTGTGGAGTGGTTAAGGAGAAAAAAAACTTATAAAAAAGTATTACAAACAATTGTGGACTAAATTAAAACAACAAAAAACCGTAAACTCTTTAAAAAAAAAGGTTTACGGTTTATATATGTGGAGAATACCGGATTCGAACCGGTCGCCTCTTCACTGCCAGCGAAGCGCTCTAGCCAAATGAGCTAATTCCCCTTTTTTTGAGTTTACAAAACTAATAATTATAATCAATCAACTATATTTTACTTTTATAAATTCTTTTTTATTTTTTTACCAATAAGTAGGTTGGTTGCAAACTAATTGCATTTTCGGGTACAAAAATTTATCGCTATATTTATTCCACTAAAAAAATAAACTCATGAATAAAACATTACTTTTTTGCTTAATTATTAGTTATTCATTATTAACTAATAAAACTAAAGCTCAAACCGAAGTTACATTTTACACTACAATGGGTAACTTTGTAGTGAAGCTATATGACGTAGAAAGACCCATTACTACTACTAATTTTATTTCACTGGTAAAGAAAAAATTTTATGATAAAATTATTTTTCACCGTGTAATTAAAGATTTTATGATACAAGGTGGAGATCCTAAGGGTGATGGAACAGGAGGGTCTGGTGTAACTATAAAGGATGAATTTACACCTCCAATGAGCAATGCTGTAAAAACAATTGCAATGGCAAATAGCGGCCCAAATACCGGCTCAAGTCAATTTTTTATAAATGTAGTGGATAACAAACGCTTAGATCCTAAACACCCGGCCTTTGGAATAGTTATTTCTAATTATGCCGTGGTAGATGCAATTAGCAAAGTAGCAACCAAGTCAGAAAAACCGGTTACCCCTGTAGTAATGGATAGTGTAAGAATTACTTCTATTGCTACTAGTATTAAAAATGAAATCAATCAACCAAATAATTCAGTTTCAATTTTTCCGAATCCTGTTACATCGGAAAGCTTAATTTTGTTAAGTGCTGCAACAGAAAAAATCGTAAATGTGTCTATTTATAACCAACTGGGGCAAACAATGGGCGCAATCAAAAAATCACTCGTTAATGGAACAACTGCTATTTCCTTAAAAGAAATTCAGACGAATGGTTTTGCTCCCGGTGTGTATTATCTGATGGTTCAAGATGGTAGGCATATCTCTCAGGAAAAATTTATTGTTTTGGAAAAAAATAGGTAGCGAATAAAAAATACGGAGAGTTTTTTGTTTAAAATAGTTGAGAAACTTTAGCGTTATTTATCATGATCGGATTTAGATTTGCCAACTTTCAGCAGCCCAACCAAACACCTTTTCAAAAATTATTTGATGTTTTCAAACAGCTAATTACTTATACCAATGGTGATTTTGATGAAGCAATTAGTTGGCTCACCGAATTAGATAAAGAATACAAATTAACTGAACCTGATTATGGCATTGATAATTTTATTCAGGAATTAAAAGACAAAGGATATATTCGCGACCAGCAACCCGGCTCGGGAGGCATTGTGATCACCGCTAAAACGGAACAAGCCATTCGGCAGCAAGCACTCGAAAAAGTGTTCGGAAAATTAAAAAAAGGAACATCTGGAAATCATGCTACCCGATACAGTGGCGGTGGTGATGAGATGAGTAGCGATGCTCGCCCATTTCAGTTTGGTGATTCGTTAGAGCAAATTTCCATGTTGGAATCCATGAAAAATGCACAAATCAACCACGGCATCAACGATTTTTTAATTACAGAAAATGATCTGGAGGTAAAAGAAAAAGAGCACAAAACGCAAACTGCCACCGTGCTGATGATTGATATTTCACACTCCATGATTTTGTATGGCGAGGATCGTATTACACCTGCTAAAAATGTAGCCATGGCACTTTCTGAACTCATCAAAAGAAAGTACACCAAAGATACATTGGATATCATTGTTTTTGGAGATGATGCATGGCAGATAGAAGTAAAAGACCTTCCTTATTTACAAGTAGGCCCTTATCATACCAATACCGTTGCAGGATTAGAGCTGGCAATGGATTTGTTACGCAGAAGAAAAACAGCAAACAAACAAATTTTTATGATTACCGATGGTAAACCTACTTGCCTAAAAGAACATGGTCAGTATTATAAAAATAGTTTTGGACTAGATAAAAAAATTCTTAATAAATGTTTAACGTTAGCACAAAGTTGTAGGAGGTTAAAAATTCCTATTACCACTTTTATGCTGGCTTCTGATCCGTACTTACAACAATTTGTACATGATTTTACGGAAGCCAACAATGGCAAAGCATTTTACACGTCTCTACAAGGATTGGGAGAATATATTTTTGAAGATTTTGAACGGAATAAAAAAAGAAATTTTAAATAAATAAAAACCGATGCAACAAGCAGCAACCTTAGGAGCCTTAAAAATATCAGGATATAAAAGCAAAACGATCAAGGATGAATTGAGAGATAATTTGATCGATAAAATCCGCAAAAAAGAAAATGTTTTCAAGGGCATTGTTGGCTATGAAGATAGCGTGATACCCGATTTGGAACGCGCTATTCTTTCGCGTCACAACTTGAACTTGTTGGGTTTAAGAGGGCAAGCAAAAACTCGAATTGCTCGTCAAATGACGCAGCTATTAGATGAATACATTCCCGTTGTAAAAGGAAGCGAGCTAAATGATGATCCTCTAAATCCCATTTCCACCTATTCAAAACAATTGCTTCTTGAACAGGGGGATGAAACACCAATCGTGTGGATGCATCGCGACGAACGGTATGTGGAGAAGTTAGCAACACCCGATGTGTCCATAGCCGATTTGATTGGTGATGTGGATCCAATCAAAGCAGCCAACTTGAAGTTGAATTATGCGGATGAACGCGTGATTCATTATGGAATCATTCCACGGAGTAATCGTTGCATTTTCGTGATCAATGAATTACCCGATCTGCAAGCGCGTATACAGGTTGCGCTCTTTAATATTTTACAGGAAGGCGACATACAAATTCGTGGTTTTAAGTTACGAATACCACTGGATATACAGTTTATATTTACAGCCAACCCCGAGGATTACACTAATCGCGGCAGTATCATTACCCCTTTGAAAGACAGAATTGGCAGTCAAATTCTTACTCATTATCCAAAAAGTATCGAGCTATCCAAACAAATCACCGCGCAAGAAGCTCGCCTGAGTAAAGAACAACGACAACATATTGAAGTAGGAGATTTAATAGCAACTATTATTGAGCGTATTGCTTTCGAAGCAAGAGAAAGTGAATTTGTAGATTCCAAAAGTGGTGTATCTGCACGGTTAACAATTTCTGCCTATGAAAACCTTGTGAGCACTGCCGAACGAAGAATGCTGATGAATTCCGAAGTAAAAACGGTTGCACGCATTAGCGATTTAATGGGCGTAATTCCTGCAGTGAATGGTAAAATTGAATTGGTATATGAAGGAGAACAAGAAGGAGCGGGTATTGTTGCACAAAATCTATTGGGCAAAGCCATACGAAATGAGTTTACTGAACACTTTCCGGATCCTGCAAAGTTGAAAAAGAAAAAAGAAACGAGCCCGTATCAATCTATTGTTAATTGGTTTGGAGAGGGTAATGTGGTGGATCTCCTGTTATTGGAAGATGAGAAAACATATAAGAAGGGGCTGGAAGCCATTCCTGGCCTATCCGATTTAGTAGAACAGTATCATCCTAAACTTTCTAAACAAGATAAATTAATTCAAATGGAATTTGTATTGTTTGCCTTGGCAGAACATTCTCTTATTGGAAAAAATACATTGGAACGCGGCGTTCAGTTCAAAGATATTTTAGGCTCTATGTTTTCTGAAAAAGATTTTTTTAAAGATCAGCAAAATTAATCAATATCAATTAGTAGTGATTTTTTTCTGATTCAGAAGGTTTTGCAAACGAGCGAATTAAATTGAGATGCAATCTTTCGTGTTTTATTCTTTTACTTTCCAATCCTTTATAAGCTAACTTTTTACGAAGAAAAATAGTACCTTTGCTGACTTCTTAGGAAAATACTATTATGAGTAAAAAATACACAGAATATAAAGGCTTGAATCTTTCGCAAACCGCGAAAGACATCCAACAAACATGGAATAAAGACAATACCTTTGAGCAATCAATTGCCTTAAGGGAAGGGAAACCAGCATTCGTATTTTACGAAGGGCCGCCAAGTGCAAATGGTCTGCCTGGTATTCATCATGTGATGGCTCGCGCTATTAAAGATATTTTTTGTAGATATAAAACTCAAAAAGGATTTCAAGTAAAACGTAAAGCTGGCTGGGATACGCATGGTTTACCAATAGAATTAAGTGTTGAGAAAGAATTGGGCATTACTAAAGAAGACATCGGTAAAAAAATAACGGTTGAAGAATACAACATCGCTTGCCGCAAAGATGTAATGAAATATACGGATGTGTGGGCTGATGTTACTGAAAAAATGGGGTATTGGGTAGATATGGAACATCCCTATATTACCTACGATAACCGTTATATTGAATCAGTCTGGTGGTTATTAAATAATTTATATTCCAAAGGTTCTATTTATAAGGGCTTTACTATTCAACCTTATTCGCCTGCCGCAGGAACAGGTCTTTCCACGCATGAATTAAATCAACCGGGATGTTATCGAGATGTAAAAGACAGAACAGCAACGGCGATGTTTAAAGCAATTGATGTAGATAAATTTAAAGTTGCTGGGCCTGTTTATTTTCTAGCTTGGACTACAACACCATGGACATTGCCATCCAATACTGCTTTGGCAGTTGGAAAAAATATTGATTATGTATTAGTAAAAACGTTCAATGCGTTTTCACATCAATTAATACATGTGATATTGGCAAAAGAATTAGTTGCTAAACAATTCAACGAAAAAAATAAAGATTTAAAATTTGAGGATTATAAACCAGGAGATAAAGCAATTCCATTTCAAATTGTAACTGAATTTAAGGGTTCGGAATTAAATGGTCAGCGGTATGAACAATTACTGCCTTTTACACAACCTTCTGATGGCGATGCTTTCAAAGTAGTACTTGGAGATTTTGTGACTACAGAAGATGGTACTGGTATTGTTCACATTGCTCCTAGCTTTGGTGCTGATGACTTTCGTGTGGGAAAACAAAATGGAATAGGCGCATTAACATTAGTGGATAAACGTGGTAAATTTCTTTCGATAGTAAAGGATGATGTATTTTTATATGGAGAAGAGTATGTTAAAGAAGCTTATTTAACTGAGGAAGAGAAGCAAGTAGAGTTTAAAAAACAAAAACAAATATTAGAAGCAGCTGGAAAAATAAAAGAGCTTAAAGCTTATTTAAGCGTTGATGAACGTATTGTTTTAAAATTACAAGAGGAAGGAAAACTTTTTAAAAAAGAAACCTACGAACACAGCTATCCCCATTGCTGGCGTACGGATAAACCTGTACTCTATTACCCGTTAGATTCTTGGTTTATAAAAACTACCGATTATAAAGAGCGCATGATTGCCCTTAATAAAACCATTAATTGGAAACCTGAATCAACAGGTACTGGTCGTTTTGGCAATTGGCTAGAAAACTTAAACGATTGGAACTTATCTCGTTCTCGCTTTTGGGGTATTCCTATCCCTATTTGGACGAGTGAAGATAAATCAGAACAAATTTGTATTGGTTCTGTTGAACAATTAAAATTAGAAATTGAGAATGCTGTAGTTAAAGGACTAATGCAAAAAAATGTATTAGAAAAATTTAAAATAGGCGATAACAGTACTGAAAATTATAATACTTTTGATTTACACAAACCTTACGCAGATGCTATTGTATTGGAACGCAATGGTAAAAAATTATTTCGCGAGCCCGATTTAATAGATGTTTGGTTTGATTCTGGAGCTATGCCTTATGCACAGTTGCACTATCCATTTGAGAACAAAGAACTGATCGATCAGAAAAAATATTTCCCTGCCGATTTTATTGCGGAAGGAGTTGATCAAACACGCGGATGGTTTTTTACATTGCATGCCATTGCCACCATGTGTTTTGATTCAGTTGCTTTTAAAAACGTAAT
Source organism: Bacteroidia bacterium (assembly GCA_039937835.1). Classification (GTDB taxonomy): domain Bacteria; phylum Bacteroidota; class Bacteroidia; order 2-12-FULL-35-15; family 2-12-FULL-35-15; genus 2-12-FULL-35-15. The sequence continues at coordinate 48,015 of JBDTFR010000005.1, forward strand.
TAGTAATGGATTAGTACTGGATAAAAATGGGCAAAAAATGAGTAAGCGTTTAGGAAATGCTGTTGACCCATTTAGCACGATTGAAAAATATGGCCCAGATGCTACTCGCTGGTACTTAATTACAAATGCAGCTCCTTGGGATAATTTAAAATTTGATATAGAAGGCATTGCTGAAGTGCAACGTAAGTTTTTCGGAACACTACACAATACTTATTCATTTTTTGCATTGTATGCCAATGTAGATAATTTCACTTATGCAGAAGCTGAAATACCGTTAATAGATCGTCCAGAAATTGATCAGTGGATTATTTCCGAACTCAATACGCTTATAGAAAAGGTAGACGAAGCATATACCGATTACGAGCCTCACCGTGCAGGCCGATATATTGAACGTTTTGTAGATGAACATTTAAGTAATTGGTATGTGCGTTTATGCAGGCGTCGTTTTTGGAAGGGCGATTACTCTACCGATAAAATAGCTGCTTACCAAACCCTTTATCGCTGCTTAGAAGTAATTGCTCAAATCTCAGCACCCATCGCTCCCTTTTTTATGGATAGGCTGTATGGCGATTTAAATAAAGTAACGTATCGAGAAAAAACAGAATCGGTGCATTTGAGCAATTTTCCTGTGTTTGATAATTTATTAATTGATAAAAATTTAGAAGAACGGATGGAGTTAGCTCAACAAATTTCTTCGATGGTTTTATCCATCCGTAAAAAAGAAAGCATACGGGTTCGGCAACCATTGAATAGAATTCAAATTCCTATATTTAATGAGGCGTTTAAATTAAAAATAGAAGCGGTAAAAGACCTTATATTATCTGAGGTAAATGTAAAAAACATTGAATTTATTGATGATTCTTCTACTTCGATCACTAAAAACTTAAAACTTAATTTTAAAAGTTTAGGTAAAAAGTGTGGGAAAAATATGAAAGCAGTTCAAACATTTGCTAATGAGCATCAAGCTGAAATTATTTCTGCTATTGAGAAAAATAGCGCTTACGAAATAAAAATAAATGATGAAATAATTGTATTAGAAAATGAAGATGTAGAAATTATACCTGTAGATATTCCAGGTTGGAAAGTAGTAAATGAGGGACAATTAACGGTAGCGTTAGATGTAACGATTAGTCCAATATTAAGAGAAGAAGGTTTGGCTCGAGAATTGATAAACCGGATCCAAAACCTAAGAAAAGAAGCTAATTTAGAAGTAACAGATAAGATTGAGGTGAAAATTCAAAGAAATTCTGCTATAAATTCTGCCATAAATAATAATTTGAACTATATTTGCGCCGAAATTCTTGCTTCTTCTTTAGAACTGACTGATAATGTGGAATCTAAAAACGGTTTTGAAATTCAAATAGACGAGGAAATAAAGACATTAATCACTATTACTAAATTAAATTAAACAAAATGGCTAAAAAAACGCAAAAAGCTAAATCGGTTAAAAAACCGGTTAAAAAAGCGATAACGAAAAAGCCTGCTAAAAAAGCGGCTCCTAAAAAGGCTGCTAAAAAACTAGCTCCTAAAAAAGTAATTAAAAAGGTAATTAAAAAAGCCGCACCTAAAAAGGTTGTTAAACCTATTAAAAAAGCTACTTCTAAAAAAGTAATTAAAAATGTAGCTCCTAAAAAAGCAAACGTTAAAAAAACTGTTGTTAAGAAGCCTATTGTAAAAAAACCGATGACTAAAAAATTAACAAAAACAGTAGCAATACCTGTTAAAAAAGTTACTGTAAAATCTGTTGTTAAAACTATTATTAAAAACCCTGTTGAAAAAGTGGGCAATAAAAAGGAAGTAAAAAAACCAGAAATAAAAAAAATTGTAGCTAGTAAACCAATTGTAACAAAGCCAACACAAGTAGTTATAAAAAAAACAGATGTTACCTTTAAGAAAAAACAAAGAGAATTGGATGTAGAAGACGATGATAATAGCAGAGACGAGTCACCGATGATTGTTGAGTATAAAACGCAAACTATACGTAAACCAATGGGACCAACTCCTAAACCTCATATTAATACAGATACACGCACTCGATACTCGGATAGTGAATTAAAAGAATTTAAGGAATTGATTTTTAAAAAATTATCTGATGCTCAAAAAGATTTTGAATTATTAAAAAGTACACTTTCTCATAAAGATGATCACGGAACAGATGATACTTCCCCAACCTTTAAGTTGTTGGAAGATGGATCAGATGTGTTATCTAAAGAAGAAACAGCGCATTTGGCTAGCCGTCAAGAAAAATTTATTCAAAATTTACAAAATGCCCTAATACGTATAGAAAATAAAACATATGGTATTTGCCGTGTTACAGGTAAATTAATTTCCAAAGAACGTCTAAGAAGTGTACCTCATGCAACATTAGCTATTGAAGCTAAATTAGAACAAAATGCATAAATAGAAATTATGCAATAAATTATTTTTAAGTAAGAAAGGTTACCATTGTGTAACCTTTCTTACTTTTGCATATTATTAAAAAAAATTATTGTGAAAAAGCCTTTACTAATTATATTTATTGTACTCTTTATTGATCAACTCATAAAAATTTACATAAAGACTCACTTTTTTTTAGGACAAGAGTTTCATGTTTTTAGTAATTGGTTTATTATTCATTTTACCGAAAACAATGGAATGGCCTATGGAATGGAGCTTGGTGGAGAATTTGGAAAATTAATGCTTAGTTCATTTCGTATTATTGCAATAGGGGGTATTGGCTGGTATTTATATGATTTAACCACTAAAAAAGCAGACAGATTGTATATTATTTGCATTTCATTAATATTTGCTGGAGCCCTAGGAAACATTATTGATAGTGCATTTTATGGCGTTTTATTTAGCGATAGTGGATACGATATTGCTCGTTTTTTACCCAAAGAAGGCGGATATGCCAATTTTTTGCATGGTAAAGTGGTAGATATGTTTTATTTCCCTATCATACAAGGACATTTTCCAGAATGGGTGCCATTTTGGGGTACTGAAAATTTCATTTTCTTTAGACCCGTATTTAACATTGCAGATGCTTCCATTAGCATTGGTGTAGCAATGATCTTAATTAATCAAAAAAGATTTTTCAATAAAAGCTCAACTAATATAGAGGAAGATCTAAACAAGATTTCCAATTCAACAAATACTCAAACAGAAAAAAGTACTTAATTTGGTTTTTGTACCCTGTCAATCGCTGGAAACTCAATTTCATCTTGGACAATAAAAGCAGAAGGAAATTCACCTTGAATTTGTTTTAAAAACTTATACGCTTCTAACTTTGTTCTAAAATTACCTACCCGTATATTAAAATTGGGTTGATCGTATTTTTCATAAGCAGAAGCATTAGGGTAAATGGAAATAAATTTTACTTTAATTTCTTTTGCTACATTTTTATCGGCACCAAAATGTATTTTTATACGATAACCATTTATACCCGCTTTTTCATTCAATTGAATATGCTTTGTTATTAGCTCACTAATTTTTTTATCCTGAATAAATTCTATTTTACCTGTATCCGTTGAAATTTTTGAATAACCTTTAAATCCTATCGTTAGGAAAGGTAACATCAAGCACATTATTTTTAAGTAATTCATTTTTGTATTATTATTTCCCAAAGTTAACTGATTATGTTTAAAATAAAAATCGCCTATTAATAACTCTACTTCTTATTTTTTTAATAGTTCTTATATTTGCAAGGTGTATCAGCAAAAACTCATTCTATTTTTAATACTTCTAAATTTACTGCAATTAAAAACAATTGCACAACCTACCATTGATACCATGAAATGGTGTTTACAGCAGAAACCTCACCTGTTTGGCAAAATAGATACGCGCCAGTCATTTATTTATAACAACCGTGTAAAAATAATTGGTATTAAGGGAGGGTTAAACTATGGAAAACGATTACAATTTGGCCTAGGATATAACCAATTATATTCGCCTTCAAAAAAATTAGATAAGCAGTTATACTTTTTCGATACAAACGGTACTAAGGATAGCATTACATCAAAATTAAAATTGTTTTATTTTTCAATTCACACAGAATATATTTTTTACAAAAATAACCATTGGCAGTTAAGCATGCCACTGCAATTAGGCGTGGGTGATACTTATTACAAATACCAACTATTTAATAAAAAACAAAAGACAAATCAGTTTATTGTTTTTATATACGAACCCGCTATATCGATAGAATACAAAATTGTGAAATGGGCTGGAGTAGGTGCTGACATTGGCTTTCGATTAATGGCAACGAAACAGAAAGAGATAAATCAACAATTTAATTCACCTACTTATGCTTTCAAATTCCTAATTTATTATGATGAAATACTTAAAATTTTATTCCCAAATAACAAATGGCAAAAAAAATTAAAAATAATTAAAACCGAATAATGTTTATAAAATTAAAATAAAACCCTATCAATAACTAAATAATATCGATAAAATAAAAATTCATTAACTTGACTAATATATTGGTAGTTAATAATTTTGCATTATAAATTTTTTGTATTAAATTTAACATAGTAAAGTTTTTTTTTAAAATAATGATTAATATCATACCTATTGTTGCAACATTATAGTATGATGTAATTTTAAAATTAAAACTATAAATTAAATTATAAACTAAATTTTAATATTAACCCAATGAAAAACACATCTTTACTTTTAGCTTCTTTAATTAGCGCTGGTTCACTTTTCGCACAAAGTCAGCGATTTGTATTAATTGAAGAATTTACACAAGCTTCGTGCCCACCATGTGCACAAGCAAATCCTGGCTTTGATAGAACAATGGCGGCAAATACTGCAAAAGCCACTGCCATAAAATATCAGGTAAGTTGGCCAGGAGCAGACCCAATGAACAAACAAAATCCTACTGAAGTTGCAACTCGCGTAAAGTATTATGGCGTAGGCGGTGTTCCAGATTGGACTGCAGGTACTGGTACATTAACTAACAACTCTGCTCCAAGTCAATCCACTATTGATAAACAATATGCAATACCTTCTCCATTTACCATTGATTTAAAACATTGGTTTAATGTAGCTAATGACTCTATTTTTATTAAATGTGTAATTACCTGCACACAAGCCGTAACATTAACTACACCTGCATTACGTGTTGCCATGACAGAAAAATTAATCGATGACCCTAAGTCTACAGGTACCAATGGTGAAAAACATTTTACGGATGTAATGCGTAAAATGTATCCTGATGCAGCAGGAACAGTACTAGATAAGGCGTGGACAGTTGGACAAACGAAGACATTTACTTTTAGTGCAAAAATTCCAACATACATCTACAAAAAAGCACAGATTGCAACAGTATCTTGGATACAAGATGACGGTAGTAAGAAAGTACAACAAGCGGGTTATAGCCCATCAGCATCTACACTTCCTACTGGCATAACAAATGTGAAGGCAGATAATTCAATTGACGTTTATCCTAACCCTAGCAATGGATTATTTACTACATCCTTTAATGCAACTACTGTAGATAATTATACCGTGAAAATTTCAAATACTTTAGGTCAAGTTGTTTTTCAAGAAACACTTAATAACTTTAGTGGAAACTATTCTAAACAAATGGATGTTTCTGCTTTTGGTAAAGGGTTATACATGATGAGTGTATCTGGTTCTAAAAATGAGACAATCAAAAAAATAGTAGCTTACTAAAAATAAGTTAATCATTAAAAAAGCGCATTCATTTATAAATGAATGCGCTTTTTTAATGATATTAAACTAAACGATCTTAGTAAAATATTTCTAGGATATAAATAGTAATCTTAAAATAGTTTTAGCTAAACTAAACCTATAATTCTATTAAAAAGCTAAATTTTTAAGTTTGACGTATATTTTTTAATTGCTGAAATAAATCAATCTCTTCTTTTGAAAGTTTTTTTGGCATTACCAATTTAACTTTTGCATACAAATCTCCAAATTCGTTTGTTTTTCCATACCTGGGCATTCCTAAACCTTTTAATCTTAATACTTTTCCATTATCGGTTTCTTTTGGAATATCAATACTAATTGCGCCTTTCAGCGTATTCACGGTTGCTTTACCTCCAAGAATGGCAATATACAGTTCTACATTCATTTCATAATACAAGTCATCTTCTTTACGTTCATATAAAAAATGAGGTTTAACATGTATTTTTAAAAAAATATCTCCTCGTTGCCCACCATTATTTCCAGCTGCTCCTTTTGCTTTAATGCGCAAATTTTGTTCGTCTTTAGTACCTGGCTTTAATGTTATTTGTAGCTTTTCGCCATTTACTTCTAACAAACGTACAGTACCAGTATAGGCTTCTTCTAATGTAATTTCCGCATTTGCTTGGTAATCACCACCTTTTGAAGCACTTGCTTTTCTGGAGGTTCCATTTGATCGATTCCCAAAAACAAATTCAAAAAAATCAGAAAAATCACCTCCTTCAAACCCCTCAGAACTGTAATTCGAATAATTTTGTTGATTTCTTGATCTAGAATTGTATCCTTGATCAGTATACTGTTGTTGATTTTTCCAATTTTCACCCAACTCATCGTATTTTTTTCTTTTCTCAGGATCACCTAATACTTCATTCGCTTCATTCGCTTCTTTAAATTTTTCTTCTGCCTTTTTATCTCCTTGATTTTTATCAGGGTGGTATTTAATAGCCAATTTACGATATGCCTTTTTTATCTCTTCTGCAGATGCTGATTTCTCAACTCCCAATATTTTGTAATAATCTTTAAAATCCATAATAATATAACATCAAATTTAAAGTATTAAAAGTAACATTTGATTTTTGGAATGAGTGCTTTTAATTTAAAAATTTTAATTAGGCATTTAATTTGTAGCTTGTGTTTTATACAATAGTAGATTTTTTAATTATGAATACAACTGCTCAAACAAAAGGACAAATTTTTAAAAACTCATTCCTTGAAACGTTAACAAAAAGTAATCCAATTAGCACGATTGCGTTTTATGTGTTAATGATTATGTGTTATTTATTCTTAAATTACATTTATACTAAAAATTCGCTTTTTAGAACTATTGAATTATACATGAGTGGTTTATTTATATGGTCATTCATGGAATATGTATTACATCGGTGGGTTTTTCATATTGATGAATATCTACCTTTTAAGTCTGCAAAACGTTTTCATTATATTATTCATGGAATACATCATGAAAACCCCAAAGATGCAGAAAGACTATTTATGCCTCCTATACCAGGTTTAATTATTTCATTTCTGTTATTTACTTTTTGGTATTTATTTTTTAAAATAAATGCTCTTGCTTTTATGGCGGGGTTAATAAACGGATATTTACTATATTCGTTCATACATTACACAGTGCATGCTAAACCAATACACCCAAAATTTAGAAAACTTTGGACGCACCATGCATTGCATCATTATAAATACGAAAACAAGGCATTTGGAGTTTCTAGCCCATTATGGGATATTGTTTTTAATACGATGCCACCTAAAAAAAAGAGCAATTAATTATACTTCTTCTATTAATTTCCCTTCTTTATTAAATTTAAAGACCTTGTTTTCTAGCTCTTTTTTCATCATAATCTCATAATATTCTGTTTTTGATTTAACCCAAAATACAGCTGTTATCTCCCATTGATTGTATTTGTCATCTGCTAATGTTTTTTTAACAGCGGCAGGCAACTCTTCTGGTCTTATTTGAATTTTTGCATCTCCTTGAAGAAAAGTAGATATAGAAGCAATAGCATTCTGACTATTAAATACCTTGGCAGATATTGCTCCCGTAATTGTTAATGCAATGGCACAAATTAAAATTATATTTTTCATGTTAATTTTTTTAAAATTATCAACGAAGTTTATGCCAACAAATAAATGCTGTAATATTATATTTGATTTTCTTTTATAGTTTCTCTAATAACCCGTTTAAAATTTATTTAAATGTTGATATGCGTCTTTTTGCGCCATACTTTTTTACTCTTTTTTTGTCCGCAGACCGCTGCTATGGTATTTAAAATTGTCTCGTCTGGCTACAAAAAACATTATAACATTCCAAATAATTAAATTTAAACAAGGCTCTAAAATTAGCCTTAAGGAGAAATGAAAAGCGGGGAAATTATTCCATCTTTTTAGAACGAAGCTCTCACTTGTGCGCCACCAGTATGGATTATTTTTGATGTCTCCGATTTACGCCCATCATAAGTAACACTTAATTGCAAATTATTAGACAAGTCTCGCTGATACACAACACCCCATACCATATTTTTTCCCAACTTAAGAGATTCAAGCATTTCAAATGCCAACGGAGTATTTTCAGCGGCATTATATTTTATTTGTATAAAATTAATTTTGGCATTAAAACTACCTTTTTGTAACACATTGTATTTTATTTCTATCCCATAATCTTGAATAACGGCATTTTGACCGCCATCTGTTTCTACCTTATTTTTTTTATCGGCATACTTAAAAGACACGGTTGCACGAAAGGTGGTATTGGGTTGGTAATTAAATTGAGGGGTTGCTTCATAGTAAAAAATGCCATAATCGCGCGTTTTAAAATACTGAGAAGTACTTGCTTTTTTGCCATCTTGATAAACTACATTCAAACTAAATTTCGTATTGATATTAAAACGCACCTTTGCTTCTTTATATATATTTCCACGTGATTCAAAACCGTTGGTAAGCAATGACTTATTACGTATGTCTTGATAGGTTAAATCTATCCCTAAAACGGTATTTTCTTGATTAATAAACAACGTGTTTCTAAAAGAAGAGTTAAGGCTAGCTAATGTAAGATTATTGGTCTCCGTTAAAAAAGGGTTGTATGCTTTTTTGAGGTCGCTTTCTGTTGATTTTCGATCTACTCGGTATGCAGCTTGATTAGCGAAACGAGCAATAAATTTTTTAAGAGCGCTTTTATTTCTCCAAATAGCAGCTGGTTTTACCATTATTGTTTGACTAAATTGATTGCTATATGTTTTAATATAACTATTCGTTGGAGTGTATACTCTTATATACAATGCTTGATCAGGGAAAGTAGCCACCTCAAATTCATTTAATTCTTTTATTCCATTGTTATTATAATCTATCCAAGTATAAGTACCTTGTCCTGCTGCTACTTGAATATAAGAATATTCCTTTTTTATTTCCAAACCCGAACCTATTTCATAATAGGTGTTAGAATATAATAATTCTTTCCATAAACTTAAATTGTATTCCACTCTCGTAACGAGCGAATTATCGGGCTTTTTAGAGGTGAGTGCGCTATCTGCAATCTGCAAACGGCGATAGGTAGCATTTACTTTTAATTGATTATTTTGATCATGCAGGAGTTCAAAAAACCCAGCATAGTTTTGCGCAAAAGCGGATTTCAATAATATCCTATCATTTTCTATTTTTTTTGCAACGTAATCAGTTCGTTGTTTATAGCTTAAGCCATATCTATTTTTAGTAGTATCTGTATTGGTAGCATAAGCCTGCCATTCCCAATATTTATAGCTGTTTAATTGCAAAGAATCATGATGGGGCAATAAGAATTTATTTTGTTCGAACTCATCACTTAAACCAATAGTGAACCATTTTATTTTTTGTGAAATACCGCTTTTGTGTCTATAAAAATTAGTATTAATTTTACTAATTGAATTTAATAAACTGCCATCATAAAATAGTTTACTACCTCTATTTGTATAACTAAAGTTTCCCATGTGTTTATTGCCATAGTAATTTGTGCCTTCTATTAGGCCATTGAACTTATAGCCTAAGGCTATTAAATCTTTTTTTAGGATGGATACGCCTGCTCCAATAATGTGCTGATCATTAAAAAGAGTAGCAGCTCTATTCCAATCACGTTCAAATTCGATACTACGAAAACGTTCTATCGGAGAAAAATTCCGATCCGTAAATTCATAATTAACATTAGTATGTAATATAAAAGAATTGGATGAACTATCTGTTTTAGTAAGAGGTAATGAATTATCCAAGTTTAATTTTAGACCATACCCGATATTATTATTTTTATTTACAGTTGAAAAAGTATTAATATCATTATTACTAACTGCTGCCTCCGCAAATAAACTTGTATTTTTATTTATTTTATAATCAATACCTGTAGTTAGCATTTGCTTTTTTTTGGGCGTAATGAGTTGTATAATGGGTTCATAATTTCCACTATGTATATTTCGCAACGTATCGGGCAATACCCATTTAAAAACTTTGCCATTGGCGGCAGATGGCACTTGTATATAATTTCCATTACCTTGTCCTACATTACTAAACGTAACACGATAGTGAACACTATCAGCACTATTACCATACAAAAAAATATTCTTAAATGCGTAGGAGCCAATTGTAGTATCCACTTTTTTATACAATACCTCGTTATTATTGTAGGGAACACTTATTACGCTTGGCGTAACGGCGAGCGATAAACTATCGCCAATCTTCGATAATAAATTTTTTTGATCTGCTGTTAAACTTTGTTGTAAAGGCTTATTTTTATTATCCTGTTCTGAATAAATATTAAAATGAAATTTCATTTTATTTTGCTCATAATCATTTGCGAAATGAACCAATGAGCGAGCATAGTTTTTATCTGAATATTGAAATTCAATCACAATACGTTTATCTTTAGTAATGAGTTGTTTTGCAGTAAAAATTACTTCTCCAGAATTATAATCAATTACATAATCGTTTTCCTGACCTCTAATCATAAGTTTACCATCGATGTATATTTTTTCTGTACCGGATAAAATAATAATGAATAATTCATTTTCTGCTCCTCTTAAACGATAAGGGCCTTGGTTATTTTCTATACCTTGAATTTGATTTCGTGCAAATTTACCTCTTGAAACAGCTGCACTTAATGAACTAGTTATTTTCTTTTGATTAATCGTATCAGCACTTTTATTTATATTTTGAGTAGTAGAAAAACTGATTCCTTGTGCTTTTTTATTAAAATTCATGAAATAACCGCTAGGTCGCGTCATCTGAAAATCGCCTGCAATTAGTTTAGTGTTATCATTTGCGAGTTGAATAAATACCTTATCAAATTCTTGTAATTGCTGTGTATTGCCTTCGGTTTGTATAGGTATGTTATTATCTGTTGCGGCTAATAATAAATCAATATTATTACTCAACTTACCAGATAATTGTAAATCTAAATTGGAATTAAGTACTACATCCTGATTATTACCAAAAGAAATCCCACGTGATATGCTTCCGCTTTTATTTAATCCCTCTGTTTTAAAAATGGCACTCTCTTTTTCTTCTATAGTATAATTAAAAGGGTCGTAACGACCCATTAAGTTAGGTCTTATACGATCAACGTCTTTATGCTTTGTTACAGAAGAAAACAAGTAGGGGAAAACCTTGTAATTGATAGTGAGGCTATCATCAATTCCATTTTGTTTTAGCTTATTCTTATTTATTACTAATATACTTTTTACATAATTGATTTTATAAAAAGAAGTATCTATTATACCCCGTTTAGATAAAATAGAAAATGAGCCTGGGATAATGCTTAACGAGTCCAGCTGTATAGTATCTGCAACAATAGTTAATTGTTTTGTGCGCACATTGTTAATATGCTGTGCGTACCCCCGAATATGAAGTACAAAGAGAGTTAAAAACAGTATCGTTATTCGGTAATTCACAAATTTAAAAGTACTAAATTATGTACAAACAAATGCATTTTATACATTTGCTGCCGCTTATTAAATACGTAAAAAAATGACAAAAATTATAACCTACAATTTAAATGGAATTCGATCAGCAATAAGTAAAGGCTTTTTAGATTGGATTAAAAGCGCGAATCCAGATATTTTGTGTGTGCAAGAGCTTAAAGCAGACCCTAGTCAAATAGACCTTACCTTGTTTGAAAATTTAGGATATTATCATTATTTTCATGCTGCACAAAAAAAAGGTTATAGTGGAGTAGCTATTTTTACGAAATTAAAACCAGACCATGTAGAATATGGTTGCGGCAATAAAATGTATGACGACGAGGGTAGAGTAATACGAGTTGATTTTAAAGATGTTTCCATTATAAGTGTATACCACCCTAGTGGTAGCAGTGGTGAGCTTAGGCAAGCATTTAAAATGCAATGGTTAGCTGATTTTATTAATTACATCAATGAATTAAAAAAAAGTCGCATTAAATTAATTATATGCGGCGATTATAATATTTGTCATCAAGCCATTGATATTCACAACCCTAAAAATAATGCGAATAGTAGCGGCTTTTTACCTGAAGAGCGTGAATGGATTGATACTTTTATGAAAACAGGTTTTGTTGATAGTTTTCGCCATTTTAATAAAGAGCCTCATCAATACAGTTGGTGGAGCTTTAGAGCCAATGCACGTGCTAAAAATTTGGGCTGGCGTATCGATTATAACTTAGTGAGCGAGAATCTAGCATCTAAAATGAAGAGAGCTGCTATTCTTTCAGAAGCAAAACACTCAGACCACTGCCCTGTTTTACTTGAAATAGACTTATAAAAAATGGATTTATATAAAAATAATGGATTTCTGTTTCTCTTCTAATTAACTTTTATAGAGGATTACACAATGTTATCTTAAAATAAAAATTTGTTTATGTTTACTTGTAACAAATTATTAGATTTCAAATCTTTTAAGCTCTTCATTGTGCATAAAGTTTTTTTATAAATCGCAAAACTTTTTTAAATATTAATAATTTTGCATAATAAGAAATCTTAAACAATTAAATAATGAAAAAATCATTTGGTCATATTTTAATCTTAACAACTGTATTATCTATATATTCTTGTGTACCTCAACGTAAGTTAGAAGAAGAGCAAGCAAGAAGAAGAAGTTGCGAAACAGAACTTGATAAATACAAATCTTCTACCCAAGGCTGTGATGTGAAGCTTGCAGAAGCCGTTAAAACATTAGCAGATAATCAACGAAACATCTCAGGGTTACAGAAAGATACTTCTATAATAGGTACAACCTATAGAAGCTTAGTATCCAAATACGATAAGTTAAATGCCATTAACGAACAAATATTAGAAAAATACAATCGGTTAATGGAGGGTAATATAAAAGACACCAAAAAAATTTCAGGAGAATTACAAGTAACACAAGAACAACTACTAAAAAAGCAAGATGAATTAAAACAGCTGGAGTCACAATTAAATGCACAGAAAAAGAGCTTAGATGATCTAAATATCGAATTAAAGAAAAGAGAAATGCGCGTTGCTGAACTTGAAAATGTTTTAAAAAGTAAAGATAAAGCGGTGGCTGATTTAAAACAAAAGATATCAGATGCCTTACTAAGTTTTGAAGGTAAAGGGCTTACCGTTACTGAAAGAAATGGAAAGGTGTATGTTTCGATGGACGAAAATTTATTATTTGCTTCCGGAAGTATAATTGTACAAGGAAAAGGAGTGGATGCTCTTAAAAAATTGTCAAAAGTATTAGAACAAAATCCAGATATAAATGTAATGATTGAAGGACATACGGATGATGTACCAATGGTTGGCAAAGGAGAAATTAAAGACAATTGGGATTTAAGTGTTATGCGCGCCACTTCTATTGTGAAAATTATTACTAAGGACAGTAGTATTGACCCAAAAAGGTTAACAGCCGCTGGTCGCGGAGAGTACCACCCTATTGACACTGCAAAAACAAGTGATGCACGCAAAAAAAACAGACGTACAGAAATTATTTTAACTCCTAAACTAGATGAGTTATTCAAAATTTTAGAAAGTAATTAATCTTTCTATAAGTGAAGTGAAGAGCTGAAGAATAAACCCTTCAGCTCTTTTTTTAAACAATAATAACGTATTTTTCTCGTATTAAATATTCGTTTAAATAATAACAAATGAACAAAACAATTTTATTCCTACTCTTCTTCTCGCTAACTACGAATGTAATTTGGGCTCAAACGGTTACAGAATATTGGGATGCTGCACAAACAAAAAAAAAGAGTGAACAACAAATGAAAAACGCCATGCAAGATGGAAAATATATTGCATGGTATGAGAATGGGAATATTGCTAGAGAAGGCAGCTTTTTAGAAGGCAAAGAAAATGGAAAATTCACCACTTATTATCTTGAAAAAAGACCAAAAGCAGAAGAAAATTATAAAAAAGGTAAAAAACAAGGTGCTTGGATTTACTGGTATAATGATGGACAAAAAGCGCAAGAAACGTTTTTTAAAAATGATCTTCCAGACAGCACTTGGACAGGTTGGTATGAAAATGGAACGATTAAAAGTATAGAAAATTATGCAAAGGGTAAAAAAGAAGGACCATGGATATATTATTATACAAATGGTAAAAAAGAAAGTGAAGGTTTTTTTAAAAATAATTTAGCTGATGGTTCTTATACTGAATGGTTTATGGATGAGGCAAAAAAGATAGAGGGGCAATATAAAAACGATAAACGAATAGACTCTTGGAATGAATGGTTTAAAACAGGTAAACCTAAACAAGAATTAGTTTATGAAAATGACGAAATACTATTAATGAATATTTGGTTAGAAACAGGTGAACAAATAATTACCAATGGTAATGGAAAGTTTACTGCTGTTTATGACAATGGGAAGAAAAAAGGAGAAGGAAATTATAAAGACGGTAGATTAGACGGTGAATGGCTATTTTATTTGCCTACTGGCGAGAAAGATTTTTTAGTTAATTACAGTAAAGGTAAAAAAAGTGGTAATTGCATCAATTGGTTTAAAAATGGAACTATAAAAAGCACGGGTACATTTCTAAACGATGAAAAAAATGGTTATTGGAAATGGTATACAGAAAGTGGACAAATTGAAATGGAAGGTCAGTTAAAAAACAATCTTCGAGATAACAAGTGGATGTATTGGTTTGCAAATGGCAAAAAAGAATCAGAAGGTAATTATAAAAATGATTTACAAGACAGTATATGGGTTTATTTTTATCGTGAGGGGTCTAAATGGAAAGAAGGAAATTTTAAAGATGGAAAAAAAGAAGGCTTGTGGACAATTTGGTTCGAAAATGGACAAAAACTGCAACAAGGAATGTATGTAAATAGCAAAGAAGAAGGCACTTGGCAAGCTTGGTACGACAATGGCGTAATGAAAGATGAAGGCAATTTTAAAGCTGGTAAAATGGATGGTAGCTGGAAAGGTTGGTTACCGAATAAAAAGCCCAATTATGAAGGCTTTTATAAAAATGAGTTAAAAGATGGTAATTGGAAATTCTATTACGATACTGGAAAAATAAAAGAAGAAGGGCCGTATAAAGAAGGCAAAAAAGAAGGCCATTGGATATTTTGGACACCTCATGGAATAAAAGACAGTGAAGGTGATTATATAAAAGAGAGACCAAATGGGTTATGGACGTATTACTACGAGACAGGAGTTAAATCAATGGAGCAATCTCTAACTGATGGTAAACAAAACGGCGATTGCGCATCTTGGTACGAAAATGCAAAACTAAAAAGTAAAACAGCTTACATTCTTGTAAAAGATGGCAAAAGCAACCGAATTGAAAGTAAACCTCACGGTAAATGGGTGTATTATGATAAGAACGGGAATATCATGATGCAAACCACGTATAAAAAAGGAATAAAAGTTAACTAGCTAATGGGTTCTTTATGTAGTTTTTTTTTAATTCCAGTATTAGGCATAGCTTTACGATAAGGATCGTGTGGGTTTCTGTGATGAACAACACCCGCTCTTTTATTACGCTCTTCTAAACTTCTACGCTTTTGAACTCTTGCGTTGGTAAACCATGCTATTGCAATAACAGCAATAAAACCAATTGCCATATATAGATAGCTCATAATTTCATCGTGTCTTATTTGATCACGTGCCGCTTCAGTAGCTTTTTGAACATTATCAAAAGAAGGCTCACCTTGTGCAAACATATTTTTAGAATTACTTAAAATAGTAATAAAAAGTAATCCAGCAGTATTTACAAAATTTGTATTATACCGTTTTTGGGGGATTAGATATTTTTTGAACATCGTGTTTATTTTTGGTTTAAAGTGAAAATATTTGTTTTTGTAGAACAAAAATGACAAATCATCTTCGTTTTTATAGATAGATGCAATAATTAGTTTATTGGTTGCATGCACTTGTATAAATAAAAAAAATACGTATATTTGTATACAATTATGTAATAATTAACTGGTTTAGAAAGAGGGGACACCAAGTCCCCTCTTTCTTTTACTAAATTAAATGATGCTAACACTAGACAAAATAACAGAAATCGCCGAAAAAAAACTTGCAGAGAGCAATAATTTTATTGTAGATATTGCTATTAAACCAGGTAATAAAATTATTGTTTTATTAGATAATGACAACGGCATTTCAATTGCTGATTGTGTTGAAATGAGTAAGCATATTGAATCTAATTTGGATCGAGAGGTAGTTGACTTTGAGCTAAACGTAATGTCTCCGGGTCTTAGTGAGCCATTTAAAATAATTAGACAATATCATAAAAACATCGGTAAACAAATAGACGTAATCACAAAAGAAAATAAAAAAATTACAGGAAAACTTATTACTGTAAATACCGAAGGGATTGTAATCGAAAGTAAAAACAGTAAGAAGAAAATAAAAGAATCCTTACCAATTAATACCAGTATAGCATTTAACCAAATTAAAGAAACTAAAGTTGTAATTTTATTTTAATATTTTAAAAAATGGAAAGTATCAATTTAATTGAATCGTTTTCGGAATTCAAAGAAGTAAAGAACATTGACAGAGCTACCTTAATGAGCATTATTGAAGATGTTTTTCGTAGCATGCTTTTGAAAAAATATGGTTCCGATGAAAATTTTGACATTATTGTAAATCCAGATCGTGGAGATATTGAGATTTGGCATAATCGGGAGGTAGTAGATGATGAATTTGCTGAAGACAGTTTTGATTATGATGAAGCGAAACACATTGGTTTAACTCCAGCACAAAAAATTGATTCAGATCTTGAACTTGGAGAAGAAATTACAACACCAGTAAAATTATTGGATTTTGGAAGACGTGCCGTATTAGCAGTTCGTCAAAACTTAGTTTCTAAAATTTTAGAATTAGAAAAAGACAGTCTTTATAAAAAATACAAAGAAAAAGTAGGGGAGATAATGACTGGTGAAGTTTATCAAATTTGGAAAAAAGAATTACTTATATTAGATGAAGATGGTAACGAATTATTATTACCAAAAACAGAACAAATACCTTCTGATTTTTTCAAAAAGGGCGATACTATAAAAGCTGTTGTACAACGTGTGGAAATGAAAAACAATTCACCAGTAATTGTATTATCTCGTACATCACCTGCCTTTTTAGAAAGATTATTTGAATTAGAGGTACCTGAAGTATTTGACGGACTTATTACCATCAAAAAAATTGTTCGCGAACCAGGAGAACGAGCAAAAGTAGCAGTAGAATCATATGATGATCGAATAGACCCTGTGGGTGCATGTGTTGGTATGAAAGGTTCGCGTATTCATGGTATTGTAAGGGAATTGCGTAACGAAAACATTGATGTAATTAACTATACTAATAATCCTACTTTATTTATTACCCGTTCTTTAAGTCCAGCAAAAATAACTTCTGTTAAAATAGATGATACCACAAAACGAGCAGAAGTATTTTTAAAACCCGATCAAGTTTCATTGGCAATAGGTAAAGGTGGACACAATATTAAACTAGCAGGCAAATTAACTGGTTACGAAATTGATGTATACCGCGATACCGATATTGATACTGAAGATGTGGATTTAGAAGAATTTTCAGATGAAATAGAAAGCTGGATTTTAGATGAACTTAAAAACATCGGATGTGATACCGCTAAAAGTGTTTTAGAGCTTTCTACTGCGGAGCTGGTAAAGCGTACAGATCTAGAAGAAGAAACTGTTGTAGAAATAAAACAAATTTTACAATCAGAATTTGAATAGCATAAATGAATATGAAATAACAAATTCTAGAAATTATTTACGAGTACTGTTTACAAAAATGGAATAACTAAAAGATAAAATATAAAACATCTGAAATGATTTTTATCAATTTGTTATTGTCTATTAATTATATAATTTTTTAAAAAGATATGTCAGAAAACAAAACGCTGCGATTAAGTAAAGTAGCAAAAGAACTAAATGTTAGTGTTTCTACTATTACTGAATTTCTTAACAAGAAAGGCCATACTATAGAAAACAATCCTATGGCTAAATTGTCTGAGGATTTGTACGATCTATTATCAAATGAGTACCAATCAGAAAAAGCAGCGAAAGAAGAAGCAAAACAAGTAACTACAAACACACGTGCTAAAAAGGAAAGCATTGGCATTTCTCTTGACGAAGAAATAAAAAAAGAATCAAAATCTAAAAAAGAAGAGGAAGACGAAGATATTATTATAAAAAATGTACAAGAAATAACAATTCCTCAGCCTGTTAAAATCAAAGAAAAGGCTGCTGAGGTGACTGTAAAAAAAGAGCAAGAAAAAGAAATTGAAAAAGAGCAAGAAAAGGAAATAGAAAAGGAAAAAGAAGAGGAACCAGCGGTACAAATAAAAAGTGATACAGAAAGCAGAATAAAAATAATTAACAAAATTGATTTAGATGCACTTAATTCTAAAACAAAACCTGCTAAAAAAACCAAAGCAGAAAAAGAGGAAGAACGAAAAGTAAAAACAAGTGTAAAAACAAAATCAGAAACGGAAGTAGAAAAGGCTCCTCCAGTTGAAGCTAAGGTTACTGAAAAATCGATAGAACCTGTTGCTAAAAAAGAGGCTGAAATAGTTATAGAAAAAGAACTAATAGTGCAGCCTGTTGCCGAAGTACCTGCAAAAGAAGATTTTTATGAAACGGTTGTAGAAAAATTAGAAGGCCCAAAAATTATGGGTAAAATTGATTTACCTGTAAAAGAAGAACGTAAAAAACCCGTTGCTTCTTCTGCTGCAACAAATGATAATAAGAAAAAACGGAAACGCATAAAGAAAAGTTTTGGTGGCACTACCATTGGAGACACATGGGATAATACAAAAAAACCGAATGCAGGAGGAGCCACTCCAGCCACAGATGCAAACAAACCACCTGTAAACAATGCGCCACGGAAACAATATAATTATGTTCCACAAGCACCAAAAGGTAAGTTTGTTAGACCTGCAAAAGTAGAGTTAACACCTGATCAAATACAGGCACAAATAAAAGAAACATTAGCTCGTTTAAGCGGCGCTGGAAAATCAAAAGCTTCTAAACATCGTAAATCAAAACGAGATATGGTAAGTGACCGTATTCAAGAAGCAGCCGATCAAGAAGAAGCAAACAAAAAAATAATTAAGGTTACTGAATTTGTTTCTGCAAATCAATTAGCCCAAATGATGAGCGTACCTGTTAATGAAATTATTTCAACTTGTATGAGTTTGGGTATGTTTGTTTCTATTAATCAACGATTAGATGCTGAAACAATCGCTATTGTTGCAGAAGAATTTGGTTATCAATTAGAATTTGTAAGTGTAGAGGTTCAAGAAGCGATTAAAGAAGAGATTGATACGGAGGAACAGTTACTGCCTCGTTCACCTATTGTAACCGTAATGGGTCACGTAGATCACGGTAAAACTTCTTTACTCGATTATATTCGTAAAGCCAATGTAATAGCTGGTGAAGCAGGTGGTATTACTCAACATATTGGTGCATATAATGTAAAATTAGAAAATGGCAAAACCATTACCTTTTTAGATACTCCTGGTCACGAAGCTTTTACAGCGATGCGTGCTAGAGGTGCACAAGTTACCGATATTGCTATTATTGTAGTAGCTGCCGATGATAGTGTAATGCCTCAAACGATTGAGGCAATCAATCATGCGCAAGCTGCTGGTGTACCTATTGTAATTGCAATAAACAAAATTGATAAGCCAGGTGCTAATCCTGATAAAATTCGGGAAGCATTATCTCAAATAAATATATTGGTAGAAGAATGGGGTGGAAAGTTTCAATGCCAAGAAATATCAGCAAAAAAAGGGCAAAACATTGATGTATTATTAGAAAAGGTATTGCTTGAAGCAGAAATATTAGATCTTAAAGCAAATCCAAATAAAAATGCAAGTGGTACTGTTATTGAATCTGAGCTAGATAAGGGGCGTGGATATGTAAGTACTATACTGGTCGAGTCAGGTACTTTGCATATTGGAGATATTGTACTTGCAGGTTGCTTTAGCGGTAAAGTAAAGGCACTACATAATGAAAGAGGGCAAGTAGTGACAGAAGCCGGTCCGGCAATGCCAGTTTCATTACTGGGATTAAGTGGCGCGCCGCAAGCTGGAGATAAGTTTCATATTATGTCAGATGACCGAGAAGCTCGTGAAATTGCTTCAAAACGTTTACAATTACAACGCGAACAAGGCATCCGTACCCATAAACACATTACACTCGATGAAATAGGAAGACGTTTGGCAATTGGTGATTTTAAAGAACTGAATGTGATTGTTAAGGGAGATGTGGATGGTTCGGTGGAAGCACTAGCCGATTCTTTACAAAAACTTTCTACCGAAAAGGTACAAGTAAAAATAATTCATAAATCTGTGGGTGCAATTAGCGAATCAGATGTACTATTAGCTTCTGCTTCTAACGCAATTATTATTGGTTTTCAAGTAAGACCTTCTGTAAGTGCTCGTAAGTTAGCAGAGTCAGAGCAAATTGATATTCGCTTGTATTCTATCATCTATAATGCTATTAATGAAATTAAAGCAGCAATGGAAGGAATGTTAGCTCCTGAGTTTGAAGAAAAAGTAGTTTGTAATATTGAAATTCGTGAAGTATTTAACATTACTAAAGTAGGAACAATCGCTGGATGTTATGTATTAGATGGCAAGGTTACCCGTAACACAAAAATACGTATTATCCGTGACGGTATTGTAGTTCATGATGGTAAACTCGGATCATTAAAACGCTTTAAAGACGACGTAAAAGAAGTGAATAAAGGATATGAATGTGGATTAAATATTGATGGTTTTAACGATATTAAACAAGGCGATATTATCGAAGGGTATGAAATGGTAGAAATAAAAGCAAAATTATAATATAACAATATTAAAAACAGAAAGGCTTCGCAAATGCGAAGCCTTTCTGTTTTTAATAAGAACGTTATTATCTTAAACTAATTTTTTGCTGACAAGATACTCAGCTATTTGTACCGCATTAGTTGCTGCACCTTTGCGTAAATTATCAGCTACAATCCACATATTTAACGTTTTTGCTTGTGTTTCATCTCTGCGCAATCTCCCCACAAAAACGTCATCTTTATCATGCGCATCAATAGGCATGGGGTATTTTAAGTTTTGTACATCATCCACTAAAGTAATCCCCGGTGCATTTTTAAGTACGGCTCTAACATCATTTAAATCGAATTCATTAGTAAATTGAACATTTACACTTTCACTATGTCCACCCATCACCGGAATGCGAACCGTAGTGGCTGTTACACGAATATCATCACTCATTATTTTTCTTGTTTCATTTACCATTTTCATTTCTTCTTTGGTATAACCATTATCTGTAAAAACATCAATATGAGGAATAACATTTAAATCAATTGGATACGCATAAGCCATATCTCCTTTAACGCCAATACGTTCATTCATTAGTTGCTCAACAGCTTTAACACCTGTACCAGTAACTGATTGATACGTAGAAACAACTACCCGTTCTATTTTATACTTTTGGTGTAATGGATATAACGCTACCACCATTTGTATGGTAGAACAATTTGGATTAGCAATTATTTTATCAGTAATCGATAACACATTTGCATTAATTTCTGGAACTATTAATTTTTTAGTATCATCCATGCGCCAAGCCGATGAATTGTCTATAACAGTTATACCTGCCTCGGCAAATTTAGGCGCCCACTCTAAAGAGGTACCACCTCCTGCAGAAAACAAAGCGATCGAAGGTTTCATGTCAATAGCTGTCTGCATGCCTACCACCTTACACTTTTTACCCTTAAAAGAAACTTCCTTCCCTATTGACTTTTCTGAGGCTACAGGAATTAATTCTGTTACATTAAAATTACGTTCTTCTAAAATTTGAATCATTTTGGTTCCAACTAAGCCTGTTGCACCCACTACAGCTATTTTCATTTGTTTTAAAATTTATTTTGTACAAAAGTAGTTTGTTTTTATATAAAAAAGCATTACCGTTCGAAATAAATTTTAAATAAAAGGAAGATAGTAACAAGGGTGATCTTCCTTTTTTATGAAGTTTTAATTAATAGCATACAAGCACCGTGAGTAAAAGTAATTTTCCTTACAGAAAGTATAGACATTTTCCACGCAAAGTGTTTGCTCAGATATATCAAGAGCTATTTAAATATTATTATTGATTATCTCATGCAGAGCAATATCAAAGTTCTTTTATCAGTGAAATAGCGTCTATTTCAATAGCAAATAAAATAAGAATAAGAAATCTCTAGAGAAAGTCTCGAATCATTTTTTCTGTCTCCACGGGATTAGAAATAAAAATATAGTGATCTGCATCAGCAATTGTTTTTATCTTCCCATTGGGTAGCGCTTTTTTAAAACGATTCATTTCTGCATCGTTAAAAGATATAAACCATGATAAATATTCATAAAATATTTTTTTTTTCGGAGCATCCAAATTTTTATAAAGCTGAGGACGTAAATTTTCCGCAAGTTTATGAACGGCGTAAATAGCCAAGACTGGACAGTTAATATGAATATAATCTGGATGTTCCAGACTTTTAAACATAGTGCTGTATATAGAGTCTGGCGTTACATCCTTTAAATAGCGACCCTCTTTCGAAAAAACAGCGGTTTCTGTCACATCATGAATCGGTGGTGTCCATCCATAGCATTTTATATTGAACTGATTTAAGTGATGAAACGATGAGGAATCAAGTGTCGTCATTTTTGGATACAATTGTTGGTATTTTGCAACTAAATTATTATCCAACAGGGAGTAGTCATAAGCGCTTTCCATATATACTTTTACTAGATTGCTTCGAACGACAATTACATAAAAAAATTAATGCTGAGATTGTTTGTATTTTATACATTTGCGCCTCAAACAAAATATAAAAAGGCAATGAGAATCTGTTTTCTGTTCTTATCAATTACCTCTCTTCTATCCGCTCAAGTAAAAGATGATTTTAGTGATGGTAATTTTACCATTAACCCAAAATGGAGTGGAGATACTTCCCACTTTATAATAAATGCATTAGCACAATTACAATTAAACAATACAGCTAGTAACACAAGTTATCTTTCAACAGAAAGTAATTCTACTGTACTAAAAAACAAGCAATGGAATTTTTTTATTAAACAAAATTTTTCGCCATCAGCTAATAATTTTGGGAGAGTTTATTTAGCTTCTGATCAAAAAAAATTAACGGGTTCTTTAAACGGCTATTATTTACAATTTGGAGAGGCAGGTAGTGCAGATGCTATCGAATTGTTTCGTCAAAGTGGTTTAACCTCTACTTCTATCACTCGTGCTACCAATGGAAAAATAGCTACAGCTTTTAATATGGGTATTAAAGTAACTTGTGATACCAATGGAAACTGGAATTTATATACTGATCCAAAAGGTGGAGTTGCCTACGTATTAGAAACATCAGGCAAAGATACTACCTCTATCAACAACAACTATTTTGGAGTAATGGCTACTTATACTGCAAGTAATGCCAGTAACTTTTATTTTGATGACTTTTATTTTGGCTCTATAATAGTGGATACAATACCACCTTCAGTTGTTTCAGTAATAGTTAGTTCAAACACAAGAATTAGTATTTGTTTCACAGAAGCAGTAGATTCCATTACTTCACAGATAACTAATAATTATGATGTAAATAATGGAATAGGTAGCCCTTTTGTAGCAAAACGCGATACCATTAATTTAAAATTGGTGCATTTGCAATTTTCCAAGCCTTTCAAAAGTGAAGCAATAAATATACTTACTATTAAAAATATAGAAGATGTATCTGCGAATACGATGAACGATATGACTATTGATTTTCAATATTATCACGTTAAGCCATTTGATATTGTAATAAATGAAATTATGGCCGACCCAGATCCAGTATTAAATAATTTACCTGCATTTGAATATATAGAATTATATAATAAAACATCATTCCCGATATCGTTAACTAATTGGCAGCTTTCTATAGGATTAAATAATCGGATATTACCATCTATAATTATACCTAGTAAAGGTTTTTTAATAATAACTTCTACTACTGCATACCCATACTTTCCAGCGGTTATACCCATTTTACAGCTAACTAGTTTCCCAGCATTAACCAACACCGGGCAATCGTTAATTTTAAAAAATGCAGAAAGCGCGATTATATCAGCTATTAGCTATACCGATCAATGGTATAATGACAATAACAAAAAAGAAGGAGGCTGGAGTTTAGAACAAATAGATCCTGACAACCCCTGTGGGGAAGCTAACAAT
Source organism: Bacteroidia bacterium (assembly GCA_039937835.1). Taxonomy (GTDB): domain Bacteria; phylum Bacteroidota; class Bacteroidia; order 2-12-FULL-35-15; family 2-12-FULL-35-15; genus 2-12-FULL-35-15. Next base: position 72,384 of record JBDTFR010000005.1, read on the forward strand.
TGGAAAGCCAGTATGGATAGTAATGGGGGTACGCCTGGTACTATAAACTCTGTTTATAAAATAAATAAAGACACTGACTTACCTCGTTTACTAAATGCTTCAATCACTTCTCCAAATGCATTGCAACTCTATTTTAATGAACCATTAGATAGTTTTTCTCTTATAAATCCTAAAGATTATTTGGTGGATAATAATATAGGAAATCCTTCTTCTGTAAAAATAATAGAACCCAACTTTAAAAGTGTTGTGTTAGGATTTTCAACTGCATTTAAAGAAAAAACGATTTATAATATTGAAGTAAAAAATAGCGTGGCTGATTGTGTAGGCAATCCTATGTCTTCAAATACAACTTTGAAATTTGCCATTCCCGATTCTATTGTATCTAATGATATTATTATTAATGAAATTTTGTTTAATCCAAAAAGCGGAAGTATTGATTTTGTTGAATTGTATAATCGATCGGAAAAAATTATTGACTTAAAAATGCTTCGAGTATCTGAATATGATAATAATACAAGTACCATTAAAAATGTACAGAAGATAGGGAGCGCGTCTTACTTATTTTTTCCAAAAGAATACATCGTGCTAAGTGAAAATGAAAATTTAGTGAAAAATAATTATCAAACAACCAATCCAGATAGATTTATAAACTTGTCTACTTTACCAGCAATGAATATAGATGAAGGCAGTGTATGTATAAGTACTACATCTGCCATTATTGATCGATTTAATTATTCAGAGAAAATGCATTTTGGTTTATTAACTGATAAAAAAGGTATTTCTCTAGAGCGAATAAATTTTAACAGACCAACACAAGATCCAACAAACTGGCATTCGGCAGCAAAATCCGCTGGATATGCCACTCCTGGGTATCAAAACTCACAATTTAATGAACTAAATAACAATCAAAATGAAGTAGAAGTATCCCCTCAGTTATTCTCCCCTGACGAAGACGGTTACAATGATGTTGTAAATATCAGTTATCATTTTGATAAGCCTGCATTTATAGGAAATGTTACAATTTATGATAGTAAAGGGCGCTTAGTTAAACGACTTGTAAAAAATGAATTGCTGGCAACAAAGGGTACATTCAGCTGGGACGGTATAAATGAAGAAAGAGAAAAAGAACGGCTCGGCATTTACATTATTTTCTTTGAAGCACTTGATTTATCTGGAAATATAAAGCATTACAAAAAAATATGTGTGTTGGGAGGGAAAATATAATACGCATTTCCATGTTAAATTATGTTAATGAAAAACGAATGGGAAAAATAATAAAATAATTTTGTGAATAGATCTTCCTCTTAAATGAACCAAAACAAAATTAGCATCATTACCATTATAGCAAGTTTAGCCTTGGCGGGTTTAATTTCTATTCAAATATATTGGGTAAATAATGCAATAACATTAAATGAAGAACGGTTTGAACAAAATGTAAGTGAAGCGATGAAAAGCATTGTTTATCGCTTAGAAAAGCAACTGACTGCAGCAAGTGTTACTCGAAAATTCAACTTCAGAAAACAAGGTGTTAGGTGGTTTAGTTCGCCTGATTCACTAAAACAATCAAATAGTTTTGTTGCAGATTCATTAGTGGATAAACATAGTTTTTCGCTTCAAAAAAAGAAAATGAATTTAGAAGTGTTAGAAGAATATGCGGCAGATTCAAGTGGAGTTCTTATAAAAAAAACACGACAAAAAAAATATTCTAGCGATACTATTTCGAATAAATTTAATCAACTTGTGGAAGCAGAAGGGCCAACCATGCTGAAGAATTTTGATTCCATTGGAATTGAAAATAAATGGTTTTCACATAAAAATAATATGGTGAAAGATATTTTTGATGAGTTAGTTAGTATAAACATTTATAATGAACATAACTCAAAATTAGATACCGTTCTACTAGATTCTATTATACAATTTGAATTACTCCAAAAAGGAATTTCTGCAGACTATAATTTTACCATATTACCTTCGAAAAAAGCTAGAGCAAGTGCTTTATCATCAGAAATAAATCCAGCTTTTTACGAATCCAAGTATAAAGTTAATCTTTCACCAGACAACGTTTTTATTGAACCCCAAATATTGTCTCTCCTATTTCCGAATCAAAATAGGTATTTGTTGGGTTCTATGTGGTTTTTATTAATTATTTCAATTATATTAATGTTAACACTAATTTTCTCTTTCTACTATACGTTGTCTACGATTTTTAAACAAAAAAAATTATCAGAGATCAAGAATGACTTTATTAGCAATATGACGCATGAATTTAAAACACCCATTTCTACCATATCACTTGCTTGTGAAGTATTAAATGATAAAACGGTTGACAAATCACCAGAACGTTTAATAAAGTACGTTAAAATGATTGGTGATGAAAATAAACGATTAAGTTTATTGGTAGAAAATATTTTGCAAACTGCTATACTAGATAAAGGTAAATTTAATTTAAAAATACAATCCATCAACATTCATAATTTAATTGAACACACTATAACTAATATTAAATTACAGGTAGAAAACAAAGAGGGAGAAATTAACACGGAATTAAATGCCACATCGTTTATTATTAATGCAGATAGAGTTCATTTAACCAACATACTTTTTAATCTTATTGATAACGCACTTAAATATACCCAAGGAAAACCTAATATTCTGGTTCGTACTAAAAATGATAATGAAGGCATTTTCATATCCGTAAAAGATAATGGAATAGGGATTAGCAAAGAAAATCAAAAACGTATTTTTGATACTATGTATCGGGTTCCTACTGGTAATATTCACAATGTAAAAGGTTTTGGTTTAGGCCTTAGTTATGTGAAAGCGGTAGTTGAAAAACATAATGGATCAATTAATGTGATAAGTGAGTTAGGTCAAGGAAGTACATTTACAATGTACCTTCCTATTGATCCAGATTTAAAAAAAATAGAATTTCATAAACAAATATAAAAATGGAAAAGTTAAAAGTATTATTAGTAGAAGATGATAGTAACCTTGGAAGTTTACTTAAAGAATACTTAGATGCAAAAGAATACAATACCACACTAGCTATTAATGGTAAACAAGGATATGATCTTTTTTCGAAAGATAAATTTAATATTTGTATTCTAGATGTAATGATGCCTATTAAAGATGGATTTACTTTAGCAAAAGAAATTCGCGCACTTGATAGTAAAATCCCTATTATTTTTTTAACAGCGAAATCGCTAAAAGAAGATGCGATAGAGGGTTTCTCTTTAGGTGCTGATGATTACATTACCAAACCTTTTAGCATGGAAGAACTTTTAATGCGCATAAAAGCGGTTTTAAGAAGAACCGAAAACAACAGCTCAAAAAACGCAGAACAAGTTGAATTTAAAATTGGTAATTATAAATTTAATTTCAACCACCAAACTTTGGATATAAAAGGAATCCCGCAAAAATTAACAACCAAAGAAGCAAACTTACTAAAGCTCCTTTGTTTACACATAAATGAAGTGCTTGACCGTAATTTTGCCCTAAAATCAATTTGGAATGATGATAATTATTTTAATGGCAGAAGCATGGATGTATATATCGCCAAATTGCGGAAATATTTAAAAGATGATCCGTCTGTTGAATTAATAAATGTACACGGAAAAGGATTTAAATTATTGGTTAACGAACGTAAATAAGTACTCCTAAAAAAAACGTTTAAATAATTATCCAAAAAATAATTATTTAAATTACGTCCAAATCTCCGATTGATAAATAAATATCGAAAATAGTTATAATAAGAAAAGGACTGTCCATTGAGACAGCCCATTTACTTTATTTATTTAATAACATTCATTTAAAGCCAGATTATTCCAATGTAATAAGTTTATATCTGAAATTGCCTTCATGTTAATTGAAGTTAAATTCTATAACTATTTTCCTTTCATCTTTTTTATAAAGACTCCATTCGCATCAAATAGATAGTCCGCTTTATTAACTTCCGCTTCATAAGTAATTGCACCTTTTGCATCCGTTATTTTAGAGGCTTCTTTTATCTTTGCGCCCGACAAATTCTTAGAAACGTATTTTGCTACTTCTTTAGGCAAAGAGTTTACTAAAATTTCTTCTTCCGTTTCAATTAAGTTGCCGGTTGCATTAATTAAAGCAGAAGTTTCTACTTCCTTCACTTCAAATTCCGCCTCATAATTAGCACCTTCTTTTTCCCACTTAACTTTTTCTATAGTTGGAAATTGTTTTGCTAAGGTTGCTTTAACAGGCGCAGGAACCTCCGATTCTTTAATCTTTTGTGCATTAGCACAGCTTACTCCCAAGCTAAGTGCTGTTATTAAAATTAAGTTTTTCATTTTATTTATTTTTTAGTTTATAGTACAATGATAGGACTTCAATCTGAAGGAATTCTGTACCTACGATAACGATATTAAATAATCAAAAAACGATGGTGAAAGTAGTATAGATTCCAAAACGGGTTAAAGGCTTTGCGCTATTGAGCTGAGTTAGCCGCCAGATGGCATCAAATGACATTATTTTAAAAATATTTCCAATACCAAACCCTGCTTCACTATAAGGTATATTTCCTGTTGTTTTTATAGGATTAATATTATTAAAATCTAAATTCTTTGTATGTATACTACCCCAATAATTATTGAAGATAACACGCTCTCTTAATTTTAACTTATTAATTAATGGAATTTTATCTAGAATTATGCCACCCATGTTGTAGCGTATCATAAGACTGGCAAACCTATCGGCTGCAAATTCGTAAGGCAACATATTGTTAAACGTATACTTATTCGAAACATAATATGCATTGCCTTTTGGTGCAAATAGAAGCAGAGCTGGAACCGTACCAATTAATTGTCCTGCAGATGCGTAATAAAAAATACTTCCTTTAATAGGTAAGTTCAATTCCTGTATAAGGCTTGCGGTAATTTTCTGGTATTCAAAATAATTATTTTTCCCTACATCAAAACCGTATAGATAGTTAAGCGAAAAAACGGGATAGAGCGAAAATATTCTTATCTTATCGTAATTAAAAATGGTTGTTCTTTCATTATGCGCGTAGCGTAACGTTAAACCGACCTCTGTTACAGATAATTTTTTTAATGGGGTGTAATCAACTATCTGCTCATCCAATGTTTTGTAGTACATATAATTGAAATTGGGATTCATTGTTTTAATATTGCCAATTAGTTTTGCCGACCAGTTGTGATTGAGGTCTACTTCCTGTAATAGTTTTAGTTGTCGAATAAATACTTTATAGGCTGGAATATTTTTTCTTAAGGCGAGCGTAAATAAATTATCTTCGTCTAATACATCGTCAAAATCTAACATCACATCAAAATCACTTCGAGCTAATAATTCAGTTTTACAATATCTTCCAATTGATGGAACAAATTTTATACCTAGTCCTCCTTTTACTACTTTATCTTTTGTTCCATAAGCTATGTATCCATTTAGGTTAATGTTTTTGCTGATACACGGAAGTGTCCAAAAACTCAATCTACTTCTTACACCTTCAATTTGATTGGTGCTTAATAAACTTGAAAAAGGGCCGATCCTAATCTTGCAACCAAAATCCCAATAACCCGTAGCAAACAGGGATGTTAGTTTGGTTTCTATAATAAATTTTTTATTCTTTTTTAATGAATCAATGGCTTTGTATATGGCTTGTTCCTTCACAGATAGCTTTTCTGTTCGGTACGAATCATTAAACTCATCAATAGTATTTGTCTTTACTCCATTGGAATCACTAGAAGAAATGGTATTGTAAAAATTATTGGAATTTAAGTCTTCGGAATTTATAATATAATTGCTGAATGCGCTTGAACTAATTAACTTCATTTTTTTTGAAGCCGTATCAGCCTTAATCGGAATGCCAATTAAATCCAAGCCATTGCTAAATTCAATTGTCGTCCGAACAGTTTTAGGAATCCAATAACTTTGTTTGGAGTTATCTTGATTGCCAATTGAAACAAAATCCTGTTTAAAATCAAGTTGATTTATAAAATTAATATTACTGCCTTTGCTAATTTTTATATCCACTTTGGTAATGGCATACGTTTCATCTTCAACCCATAAATACCCAGTAAACGTATTTTCGTTTTTTACTTTGGGCTTTATTTCAAGTTTTATATATTTTTTACCACCATCAGTTATAGTATCTAAAGGAATAAATTTATAATAGAATAATCCCAATTCGGATACGGGGCTTAAAAACGAAGTTTTTAAAATGGGGATGATGGGATTATAAATATTAATTCTAATATCGAATTTTTCTAATGGGCTCGCCAACTTATCGGTTGATAAGCCCAATTGCTTCATTGCAATTTGATGCTCTACATTTGTTTGTAATTTCTTGGAATGATAGGTACGAAAAAATTTTTCCGTAAAAAAAATGGGGGCTGCACTTCCGCTGGAATCATTTCCGAACTTATTATAAATAGAAGCGATGTTTCCAAAGAATCCGTTATCCTTTTTAGTGTTAATATTGCATATATCTATTTCTGTTTTCCTATATTCATTAAATACACTGTTGTCAAATTGGTTGATATCATTTTTGGATCTATTTGCAATCACCTCCTGCATAATGTGTTTGCCAGGATCTTTATACGACGTCACCGTAACCTCTGATAATAAGTCAGCATCTTCCTCTAATTTTATCAAAAGTTTTTCTTTTGGTAATTCAACAATGAACATCTTCTTTGTTTTATATCCGATGAACGATATAATTAAAGTATCGGGAAATAATTTTGTTTGTACACTAAATTTTCCAGCCTCATCTGTTAACCCCCCCATATGACCACTTTTTAAATAAATGTTCACAAACTCCATTTGTTGTTGGGTTTTAGCATCAACAACTTTTCCTGAAATTATATATGTTTGAGAAATTACAGACTGAGATATAAGAAAAGTAAAAGTGAAAAAGATTGTCCTGTAGTTTGAATACGCCATTTAGTTAAAAGCGGGTAGTGTTAATTCTTTGTATCTGCTAAACATAGTAGTTTCGCTAAAAATTCGCAAAAAAACATATCCTGTTACTTTTAGCGAATTTTCATTAATGAGTTGTATATAGGCATCGTATTTTTTACCATTTTTTATATTATGTATTTCTCCTCCGCTCCATTCGTTGTCTGAGAAGAAGAAATTGTTCATTACAATTGAATTTACCCATTGCTTTTCCGGTACGCCATTTGGATCATCTGGTTGAGTAGGATAATACTTGTAAAACCAAACTACCTTGCCGTAATACAAATTATTTTCTTTGTAACAGTGGATTATTAAATCTCTTTTAGGACTTATCCAATCACCGATAATTTGATCAGCCTGCTTGTTGTCTGATTTAAATGCAATTGAAAATAGCACAGTAAGAATTATAAAGAGCAGCGGCCGCATAGATTATTTTTTCTTATTAAATTAAATACGCAATTATTTTACTCCTACTTCATTTACAGTAATGGATGTTGGAGATCGATATTTTCCAAAAGGGATTTGGGCAAGATGAATGAAATTTTCATCATCATCCATGTAATTATCTATACCAAATATTACTTCTTCTTTTGGCAAGCGCTTAAAGGTTCCAAATAATCTGTCCCAAATACTTAACATATCTCCATAATTACAATCTGTATAGGGCTGCATATAATGATGGTGAACATGATGTACATTAGGCGTTATAAAAAATAAGCTGATGATCTTGTCGTATCTTTCTGAAATTCTGAAATTAGAATGCACGAACACATTGGATGCAATTTGAATAAATTGCCGAAACAAAAATACCCAAAAACAAACCCCGCTTAAAAATACCCAAAGTAATAAAAAAGAAAGGCGAATGAAAGTTTCACCTGGATGTTCCCTCAACGTTGTTGAAGCATCAACCACTCTATCGCTATGATGCACTAAGTGAAACATCCAAAGGCGTTTTACTTTGTGCATAATTACGTGATATACATATTCGAAAAAATCAAGAATTATGAATGAAGCGATGAATAATACAATGGGGTTCGACAAGTTTGGAATCCAATTGAGTACTCCCCAATGGTGCATCGTATCCCAATTAATTATTTTTATAACCAGTATACCCAAAAGAAACTGTATTGGAGCAGCAGGCAGCATAAACAGGCTGTTTCCTAAAGCGTGTTTCCATTTTTTATAATTAAAATTGATAGCGTAGAGGTTTTCTATATTCCAAAATATAAAAAGAGAGGTTCCTAATAAAATTATTCGGTGAGAATCAGGAACATTAGAAAAATAGTTGATGATGGATTGCATATTTATTTTTTACTTTTTATGAATCTAAGCTTGTGAAAGCCTAAATTTTTATCGATTTATTTTGTTTATTTTTTTGCTTTCTAAAAGTACAGTTTCAATATGATTCAATCCGCACAATATTAGTTTTTATTTGCAAAAGATTATCTTGTTCAAACTATTAATATTTAGAGTAAATATCTTGGTTAATTCTGAAGCAATCTTGAAGTTTGTAGAGATTTTTGGTTAAATTAATTGAATCTAGTTAGCTTAGCGTATTGAGCAACATATAGGTAAATTTGCGTACAAACATTAGTATTTCATAGCATAACATACCATTATTTTGCTAAGCATTTACAGTTTCTATTTTTTTGAAGATTTTCTATTTAAAGTATTTCAGCTTCATATAAAGTAATTCAACCAATCATTATTTTATTGGCGCTACATCTAAAACCACAAATGTATTGGGCTTGATAGAAAGACGAGGTTTCGGTTTTTCTTTTGTAGGTTCAGGAGTAATCCCAAATTCGGCTGTGGTTAAGTATAGGTGATGTGTCTTCGTATTAATAGCAATTGTTTTAGCTCCTTTTTGCGTTACAATGTTTTCAATTATTTTGAATGTATTTTCATTTCCCTCCTGAACAACTGTAACTGTACCTTCACCATTAGAACTATATACTCTTTTTTTGATTGGGTCATAGGCAACACCATCAACATGCTCTCCAATAGGAAGTGTTGTTATTACCTGACCTGTTTGGGCATTCATAACTACCATTAGCTTATTATCACAAACAATGAACAAACGATGGTTTTTATTATCAATTGCTATTCCGCTTGGTTCTATTCCTGGAGCTACCGACCACGTTTGTTCTACTTTTAAAGTTTTAGCATCAATCATGCTAACCATACTTTTGTCTTCCAGATTTACGTAAATTTTTCCTTTCCCATCTGTAACTGAAAGCTCGGGCTTTCCATCCAACGGTATTGTTCCAACAACTTTATCAGAAGTTGCATCAATAACGGTAGCATTTGAACTTCTACCGTTATAAACAAAAACTTTATGGGTAAACTCATCATATAAGATGGCATCAGGGTTGCGACCTGTTACTGGTATTTTTTTTATAACCGCTAAGGTCTTTAGGTTAAAAACCGTTACAGAAGAATCCTTCCCATTACTCGTATAACCTTTATTTAAGTCTGTTGAAAGGGCTATTCCATGCACTCCTTTAGTATCGGGAATGGTGCCAATCAATTTTCCATTTTTTACGTCAACAACTTGCACAATTCTTCCGTGAGATAAAAACAATCTGCTGGTAGATTCATCCATCGCAAGCAAATCCCATCCTTCATCACCATCGATGTGAATTTTGTTTACTATTTTATAATTGGATTGAGCACTCGCAATGCCAACACTAAAAAGTACGGCGTATGTGAGCATTGATATTGATTTTTTCATAGTCTTCATTTTTAAAATATTAATTTATGATTTTATTGACTATTAGGTTTTGTAGGCTGATGACTTTTTTTCATCCATTGTTGTACTTTGTAGGTAATAAAAGAACATCCCGTTCCCACAATTATTCCTCCTAAAACATCAGTTGGGTAATGAACACCTAAGTGCATTCTTGAGTACCCCACAGCGCATGCCCACGCGTAACTTGGAACAATTACGTACCATTTTGGGAAAGTGAGGCTTAAAGAAGTGGCAGTGCAAAAAGCGGCATTAGTATGGCCTGAAGGAAACGAGAAACTTCCTCCCGCTGCCTCTTTTTGAATATCAGGGTATTTCTTAAAAGGTCGTTCTCTCGCAACAGCATATTTAATGGCCGTGCTGATAGCAACGGCTGCCAATATGGAAGTTGCTGAAACTAATCCCTTGTTTGTAAGCTCTTGGTCATGTTGAACAAGACCAGCAGCTATTATCGAAAGAGGTGATGCAATTGCTATTGGAGTAGCTGTATTTGAAATAAAACGAAATGTGCGATCTAGGTTTGTATTTCGCTTGAGATTAATTTCTCTCAACAAGTCAATGTCAAGGTTTTGGCAAAAAACAGTATTGTAAAAGAATACCATTGACAATATCACCAGCAATTCTTTTAATTTTAAATTTTTAAATCTGCTTTCCATATGTATTGTCATTCTTATATAATAGCCTGATTAAACTTGGAAGTACAATCAAAAGTAATGGCAATGCCACTATAAATCCTCCAATTACAGCTATGGCAAGCGGCTGATGAAGTTGTGCGCCTGCTCCTATACCCAATGCTAATGGCATCAATGCTGTAATGGCTCCCAAGGCAGTCATTAGTTTAGGTCGTAGCCTTGTTGAAATAGAATAAACAATGGATTCATCAACAGTTTTCGTAAGCAATGTTTCTTTGAACTGCAAAAATGTAAAAATTGCGTTTTCTCCAATTATTCCTACTATCATAATTAACCCTGTATAACTACCAACATTAAGTGGCGTACCGGTAATATACAAAGCTAAATAGCTCCCTGCAATTCCCATTACTGATATAAGTAATATAACCAATGCAATTCCAAATTCTTTAAACAGAAAAAGTATTACTCCGAAAACGAGCAGGCTGGAGGTAATCAAAATAATTAATAACTCTTTAAAAGATTGTTGTTGTTCTGCATAAGCACCGCCATACTGAATGTCATAGCCCTTTGGCAATGTTATTTGAGCTGACACCTTCTTTTTAATATCTTTTATCACGCTCCCTAAATCCCTGTTTTCCAACCGAGCTGTTATGACTCCCATTGATTGTAAATTTTCTCTTTGTATTTCTGCATCGCCTGAATTTACCTGAACTGTTGCAAGCTCTTTAACCGGTTTTAATTTTCCATTTGGTAAAAACAATTGCAACTTACTTATATCTGCTACACTTAATTCGCGGCTTTCTGGGTAGCGTATTCTGATTGGAGGTAGTTGTTCTTTTTCAAAAATGTTTCCTACAATATTTCCTTCCAAAGAAGTCTGTACTTGATACTGTAAATTAGCAGGTGTAATTCCGAATTGCGCCAATTTTGAAAAATCTGGCTGTACAGTAACGGATGGCCCTGCAATAACAATTCCATCAAAAACATCGGCCGTGCCTTTTACATTGTATACGATTGCGGCAATTGTTTTAGAAAGTTCCTGAAGCTTTTGTTGATCATGCCCGAACACTTTTATTTCTATTGGTTGAACAGAAGTCATTAAATCGCCTAACATATCTCCAATCACTTGTCCAAAATCTATTCTAAGCGAAGGTTGTGAAGCTTCTAATTTCTTACGAATTTCATTAATTACCTCCTCCGTTGTTCTTTTTCGGTTCTTTTTTAATTGAATTAAATAATCTCCTCTGTTTGGCTCTGTTATGAAAAAGCCCATTTGTGTTCCCGTTCTACGCGAATAGGTTTCTACTTCCGGAACCTGGGTAATAATTTTTTCAGCTTCACGCAAAATCCGATCTGTTTCATCCAATGAAGTACCTGGTGGTGAGCTGTAATCCAATACGATGCTTCCTTCGTCCATTTCAGGTAAAAAACCTGTTGCCAAACGAGGCAGAATAAAATAAACTGAACCTACCAAAACAACTATAAATAGGATGCTTATATAAGGGCGATGAATGAAAAACGAGACCCAATTTTGAGTTTTTACGGCTTTTACTTTATGTGAACTTTGTTTGAGAGACCTAGCACTTTTTCTTTTTGTGAGTAGTAAATAGATAACAGGTAAGCCTATCCAGGTAACAAAAAAAGAGCAAACTAATGTAATAATGAGGGTATCGGTCATTACTTTAAAATAGGCTCCAGCAACACCACTCATTAGCATAAATGGAAGAAATATAACGATCGTACTAATGGAAGAACCCAGCATAGCAGGAAACAAATAACTAATCGCTTTTTGTAAAAGATCTTTGGTGCTTTCCCCTGGATGTTCTTCGTGTGTTCGGTGAATTTGTTCTACTACTACAATGGCATCATCTA
>JBDTFR010000006.1:0-32138 GCA_039937835.1 Bacteroidia bacterium
GTTGGTTGCTTCAAACTCACTAACATTATTAGAATATCGTGCAGAAGTTTGATGCGCTTGTTCGAAAAAATCTTCACGCACATGATTGACTGTAAATTCGCCTGTTTCCAATATATTGCTCAAGGTATGTCTCTCCACAGAATCGGGTCTTACAATAAATCCAAAAAGCGGTGGGTTGGCACCAATATGAAAAAGTGAATTAAAAATAGCTAAATTACTAATCCCTTCACCATTGCGTGTACCTATTAAAGCTAAACTTTTAAATCCTCCTAAAGAGTTAATGAACGTTGCACGATATCGATTTTCTAAAGTCAATATATCGTTTAATTTAAATTCTTTTACCATACTATTATATTTTTAAAGTTCCCATTCCGCCATCTACTGCTATTACTTGACCGGTTATCCAAGATGATTTTTCAGATAATAAAAAAGCAATGGCTTCTGCTAATTCGGCTGCTGTGCCTACTTTTTTAAGTGGATTTCTTTTTTCGGATGCTTCGATTTTTTCTGGTGTATTAATGAATTTATCTGCCAAGGGTGTTGCCGTTAATGATGGCGCAATGCAGTTAACACGAATATTCGGTGCAAGTTCGGCAGCTAAAGACCTTGTTAACCCTTCTACCGCACCTTTTGCCATAGCAATAGAAGCATGAAAGGGCATACCCGTTTGTACCGCAACCGTACTCATGAATACGATCGCTGCTTTAGTACTTTGTTTTAACTGCGATAAATAAGCTTGTACAAAGCTTGCTGCGCCTAAAGCGTTAATATTAAAATCGTTTATAAAATCTTGTGTTGTTAAACGATTAAATGGTTTTAGATTAATGGTTCCAGGAAAATAAACTACCCCATCTAAAACATCCGCAAAGGTTGGAAAACATGCTTGTTCATATTTTTCAATTTTATAAAAATGATCGTAATCAAATGTGCTTTCTTTAGTAGAAAGTCCAATCACTTTGTGCCCCATGCCTTGCAATTGCTCAGCTGTTTTAATAGCCATGGAGCTGGATGCCCCTGCAAATAAATAAGTGTTACTCATGTTATTTTTTTAATGATTCATTTTACTAATACAATTTGTAGTTTGCAACGATTACCCCTTGTAATTATTGATTAAAAATTTCTTCTACTTTTTTAAATCGATAATCAAACACTTCTTTTAATTGTTTTTTTACAAATAAGGCATTAGCCATTTTTCCTATAAAACCGAAAGGCAATTTATAATGCACTAAATCATACATCTCAATACCTTCAGGCACTTCTTTTAAAAAATGCTTGTGATGCCAAAAAGCGTACGGACCAAAGCGCTGCTCATCTATAAAAAATTCATTTTCTTTTACATGTGTTATCTCCGTAACCCAGTATAATTTTATATTCATGATGGGCTTTACATAATATTCGATGATTTGCCCTGTATACATTTTGCCAGTATCGATATTGTTAATCATCTCAAACCCCATATAATCTGGTGTAATGATGGCTAAATTTTTAGGAGAACTCATAAATTCCCAAACAGTTTTTATATCACTTTTAATGAGTTGGTGGGTTTGTAGGGTATGGAGCATGTTTCGCTTTGTTTATATATTTATTAGAATACTTAAACAAAGGTAATGTATTAGTTAATGCCAAACCAAATCGAAATCAAATTAATTTCCATTTCAATAAAATTATTTGAAAACTAAATGAATGAAGCAATCCACCACCACTATGTAAAAGAAAACAATTTTTTGTTGAAGAGAATAAGTAACAAATCAAAACGGAAAAAGACATCTTTACTTATAAGGTTGAAGTGAAACCTGCGCTTTACCATTTAAACTAGTAAGGAATTCGAGTAAAACATAATCATAGAACACTTTTATGTATTCTAGTTCATTGATGTAAATGATTACTTATTCAGTCTATTAAAATACAATAGACTAAATAGGTAATTTCTGATAAAGCTTTCCACTTGTACTAAAGTTTAACTTTAGTACAAGTGTTTTAGTAATCACTTTAAAAATTATTAATTAAGCCAAACTTAATGGCTCGTTAACATTTACATTCCTTCGTTTTTTTCTTTATCCCTTATGGCATAAAAAAATCCAAGACCAAATAATATGGTTACTATTCCAGCGAAATATGGTATAAAATCAATCATTTTTCTTTTTATTTATTATACGTAAGTAAATTCCAAAACACAGTATTGAAGGCACCCACAACCCTATAAAGATGGCTTGCATTTCGTGACCATTAAAAAATAAAGTTTCTGAGTAGATTAGGGAAGCAAAAGCTGCTATTAATAGCAACTTATCGGCTAAATTAAATTTATTAAACATTTGTTTTCAATTATTTTATTCCTACTCGTAAGGCTTTTCGGAATACGCCCCATTCTTTTAAAGTGTTTGATGGTGACCACTTTCTTTTATATTAAGTCGTTAAAAGATATATTTTCGATTAACAGAAACTAAACTTAAACATCTATTTTTTTGTTTAACTATTTAGGCTCAAATCTAAACAATTAAATTTAAGGTTTAGCTTAAAAAAAAATAAAATGAAAAATATTGTTAACAATAATTTAACATCCTGAATTTAATTTATCATCATCTATAACAGAATTCAATTTTTATAAGGTTCCTAAAAATCATTAGGTACATAAAACGAATGACCAATACATTTTAATAAGATAAATTCTTGTACCTACTTGAAATAGAACTTATCTATAAACAAAAACCTAAATGACTGCATTATGAAAAGCTTAACTTCTCGTTGGCCCATTTTTTAAAATAATTCTAAAACGATAAACTGGCATGAAAATTTATCCTATTTTAATTACATTCTCAATTATCATTTTCAAATTATATATACTAGCGTTATGAATTATAGTACAATCGTTGAACTACTCGGCAAAAAGGAAGAGTATCTCTTTTCACATGTTTGTAAAACAATAGCGAAAAAAGACCTTTATTTGCCTGGTCCACAATTTATTAATGAAGTAATTGTTGATTCTAACAGATCCGTACAAACGCTCAGAAATTTACGTTCTATTTATAATACCGGTAGGCTAGCGGGTACTGGTTATCTTTCTATATTACCCGTAGATCAAGGTGTAGAACACAGCGCTGGAGCTTCTTTTAGCCCCAACCCTATGTATTTTGATCCAAAGAAAATAGTTGAATTAGCCATAGAGGGCGGGTGCAATTCGGTAGCAAGCACTTTTGGCATATTGGCAAGTGTGTCTCGAAAATATGCTCATCAGATTCCTTTTATAGTAAAGTTAAATCACAATGAATTGCTTACTTACCCAAATAAATTTGATCAAGTAATGTTTGGTTCTGTTAGAGATGCTTGGAACGTAGGAGCAGCAGCTGTTGGTGCTACCATTTATTTTGGTTCTGCTGAATGTGACCGGCAACTAATAGAAGTAGCCCACGCTTTTGAAGAAGCACATAACCTAGGAATGGCCACTGTATTATGGTGCTATTTGAGGAACAGCGCGTTTAAAAAAGATAACATCGATTATCATGTATCAGCTGATTTAACAGGGCAAGCCAACTATTTAGGAGTTACTATACAGGCAGACATCATCAAACAAAAACTTCCTGAAAATAATGGTGGCTATAAAGCATTGAATGAAAACGGAATGCATTATGGAAAATTTGATGAACGCATGTATACCGAATTAAGTACTGATAATCCAATTGATTTGTGTCGATATCAGGTAGCTAATTGTTTTATGGGAAGAGCTGGTCTTATTAACTCCGGCGGCGCTTCTGATGGAGCAAAAGATTTAGAGGAAGCCGTAAGAACTGCTGTTATTAATAAACGTGCCGGTGGCATGGGTATGATCTCTGGCAGAAAATCATTTCAACGTCCTTTTAAAGAAGGTGTAGCATTGTTGAACGCTATTCAAGATGTTTATTTAGAGAAAAAAATTGATGTTGCTTAAAATTTACTTATTATGAAAACACTTGTTAAAACCACTTTGAATAAAACTGATCTTGATCAGTTAGCTATTAATACCATTCGCTTTTTATCTGTTGATGCGGTTCAAAAAGCGAACAGTGGACATCCTGGCTTACCCATGGGCGCTGCGCCAATGACCTATGTATTATGGACTAAATTCTTGCAACATAACCCTTCCAATCCAAAATGGTTTAATCGTGATCGCTTTGTATTATCTGCGGGACATGGCTCTATGTTGCTCTATAGTTTATTGCATTTAACAGGATATGATTTATCGTTGGAGGATATAAAACACTTTCGCCAATGGGGTAGTAAAACGCCAGGGCATCCTGAATTAGGAATTACACCTGGTGTAGAAACCACTACTGGGCCGCTAGGGCAAGGCTTTGCCAATGGTGTGGGAATGGCTATATCAGAAGCCTATTTGGCAGCAAGATATAATAAAGAAGGCTTTGAGCCGATTGATCATTACACCTATGGTTTAGTAAGCGATGGCGATTTGATGGAAGGCGTTGCCTCCGAAGCAGCAGCATTAGCAGGGCATTTAAAATTGGGCAAACTTATTTATCTTTATGACAATAATCACATTACACTTTCTTCTGCAACACCAGTAACCTTTACAGAAGATCATGAAATGCGTTTTAAATCTTACGGATGGCACACCCAATCCATTGAGGATGGTAACGATATTAAAACCATTGCTGAAGCTATACAAGCTGCTAAGAAAGAAAAAGATCGACCTTCCATTATTTTGGTACGTACGCATATCGGTTATGGATCGCCAAATAAACAAGACACTTGTGCGGCACATGGTTCTCCATTAGGTGTAGAAGAAGTAAAATTAACCAAGGAAAATTTGAATTGGCCCGTTGAACCCACTTTTTTTATTCCAGAAGAAAGCTTGACCCATTTTCGAAAAGCAGTAAAAAATGGAGAACAAATTGAAAAAGAATGGGACAAAAATTTCTCACTATATGAGAACAAATGCCCCACCCTTGCAAAAGAATTAAGTCATCTAATCAATGGGAAAGTTCATGAAGATTGGGATTCAAAAATTTCTGAATTTCCTTCCGATAAAAAAGGAATGGCAACACGTGTTGCTTCTGGTAAAGTAATGCAAGCATTTTTTCCTAAACTAGCGGGTTTTATTGGTGGCTCTGCCGACTTAAACACCTCTACTCATACCGAATTAAAAGATGCCGGTAATTTTGAAAGTCCACTGATGGCAATCGGCGACTTGCAGGGAGCTGCTGGCGGAGGCTGGAGCTATGCGGGGCGTAATTTACAGTTTGGTGTTCGCGAACACGGCATGGCATCAATCTGCAATGGTATGGCCGCACATGGCGGTATTACTCCATTTTGTGCTACGTTCTTAACGTTTTCAGATTATATGAAACCCGCTATTCGATTAGCAGCACTCATGGAACTAAATGTTATTTATGTATTTACGCATGACAGCATTGCCTTAGGAGAAGATGGCCCTACACATCAACCGATAGAGCAGTTAGCCAATTTGCGTGCTATTCCAAACTTAATTGTGATTCGCCCTGCCGATGCCAATGAAACAGCAATGGCTTGGAGAATGGCCATTGAATCGAAGAAAGCACCTGTTGCGTTGATTTTATCTAGACAAGATCTTCCGACCTTGGATCGTAAAAAATATGCAGCCGCAGAAGGTCTACGTTATGGTGCTTATATTTTATCCGAATCAAAAACGGAAATACCAGATGTGATACTGATTGCAACGGGTTCTGAACTTGGATTAATTATAGAAGCAAAAGAACATTTGAACAAACAAAATATTTCCGTACGTTTGGTTTCTATGCCGAGTTGGGAGTTGTTTGAACAACAATCATCGGAATATAAAGAGTCTGTTTTGCCCTCTACTACATTAGCAAAATTAGCCGTTGAAGCAGGCGTATCGCAGGGTTGGGAACGTTATGTGGGAACACACGGAAAAGTAATTTGTATGCATTCTTTTGGAGCATCTGCACCAGGTGATGTAGTGATGCGCGAATTCGGATTCACCGCAACACATGTTTTTGAACAAGCAATGGAGTTATTAAAAAAAAATAATCATACCTTACCACAACATGAAACAAACAGTAACATTTGATAAAAAAATTGGTATAGCTTCCGATCATGCTGGTTTTGAAATGAAAAATCATTTAACTATATTACTGGAAAACGCAGGTTATTTTATTGTTGATTTTGGTAATACGGTATTACAACCAGCAGATGATTATCCTGATTATGTAATACCCATGGCGCAAGCAGTGGCTAATGGTGAATTATTTAGAGGAATAGCGATTTGCGGAAGTGGCGTTGGGGCTTGTATTACAGCAAATAAAATAGCAAATATAAGAGCATGCCTTATCACTGAAAAATTTTCTGCAAAGCAAGGGGTAGAAGATGATAACATGAATGTAATTTGTTTAGGTGCACGAGTTATTGATAAAGAATTGGCTTGGGAATTAACACAAATTTTTCTTTCGGCAGAATTTAATACTGCTGAACGTCATGTAAGGCGTTTAAATAAATTAAAACAATTAGAAAATCATTAACATATTTATGAAAATAAGTACTTTGGCGGGTAAACCCGCACCGTCGAATATTCTTACTAACATCCCTAAATTAATTACCGCTTATTATTCTCAACTTCCTGCTCCCTCTATTGTATCGCAGCGTGTTTCTTTCGGTACTTCTGGTCATCGAGGTTCTTCGTTTGATACCTCCTTTAACGAACAACACATTTTAGCAATTACGCAAGCCATTTGTTTGTATCGCAAAATAAATAAAATTGATGGTCCTTTATATTTAGGGTTTGATACCCATGCGCTTTCTGCTCCAGCATTTGCTTCTGCTATGGAAGTGCTGGCTGCAAATGAAGTAGAAACGATGATTGCTAAAGATGATGAATACACACCAACACCTGTTATTTCCTTTGCTATTTTAAAATATAATAACGGGCGTAAAACTGGATTGGCAGATGGCATTGTTATTACCCCTTCTCATAATCCTCCTGACAATGGTGGTTTCAAATACAATCCGCCCAACGGAGGTCCCGCTGGAACGGAGGTTACCAAATGGATTGAAAACAAAGCAAATGAATTATTGGAGAATGGATTAAAAGAAGTAAAAAGAACATCATTAAATAAGGCGATTCATGCAGCTACCACCCATCGGCATGATTTTTTAAATTCATATATTGCTGAACTCGGAAAAGTAATTGATATGAATATTCTCCGTAATTCTAAAATAAAAATGGGCGTTGATCCTTTAGGAGGAGCTGGGGTCAATTACTGGGAGCCAATTGCAGCACATTATAAATTAGATTTAACGGTTATCAATAAAATAGTAGACCCCACCTTTAGTTTTATGACGGTTGATTGGGATGGTAAAATACGCATGGATCCTTCCTCCCCCTAT
The DNA here is from genome assembly GCA_039937835.1 of Bacteroidia bacterium. GTDB lineage: Bacteria > Bacteroidota > Bacteroidia > 2-12-FULL-35-15 > 2-12-FULL-35-15 > 2-12-FULL-35-15. The sequence continues at coordinate 7,369 of JBDTFR010000006.1, forward strand.
GCCATGCAAAGCCTTATTAAAAATAAAAATAAATTTGATATTTCGTTTGCCTGCGATACCGATCACGACCGACATGGTATTGTTACAAAAAGCGAAGGGCTTTTAAATCCAAATAATTATTTAGCAGTTTCTATTTTATATTTGCTTCAAAATAGGCCACAATGGAGTAATGCAGCAGGAATTGGTAAAACGGTGGTGAGCAGCACAATGATAGATAAGGTAACTGCAAAGTTGAAAAAAAAATTAATAGAAGTACCTGTTGGATTTAAATGGTTTGTAGATGGTTTGTTGGATCAATCACTTTGTTTTGTTGGTGAAGAAAGTGCCGGTGCAACTTTTTTAAGAATGGATGGAGATGTTTGGACCACTGATAAAGATGGATTTATACCGGCGCTCCTTTCTGCAGAAATTACCGCTAAATGTGGAAAAGATCCAGGAGAAATTTATAATGACTTAACAAAAGAATTTGGTAAACCGTTTTACGATCGGATAGAAGCAAAAGCAACACGAGAACAAAAGAAAAAATTAAAACAATTATCTCCTGATGAAATTAATACAACCGAAATGGGCGGTGAAAAAATTGAAACTATTATTACTAATGCACCGGGTAATAATGCACCTATAGATGGGTTACGTGTAACTACCGAGCATGGCTGGTTTGCAGCAAGACCTTCGGGAACAGAAGATATTTATAAAATATATGCGGAAAGTTTTTTAAGTAAAAAACACCTGCAACAAATAATTGAAGAGGCACAAAAAATTGTGGATGTTGCTTTAGCTGTAAAAGAAAAGACTGTATGAAATTAATTCCAAAGGCACATGAGCTCATATCTAATATGAGAAATTTTTTTCAACAACCCGGTTCAAAACGTAATTATGTTCATGAAGAGCCATTGAGGGCGGAGCTTTTTAGCGCCTATCAGATGGAACGTTTTGGGAAATCACTTGCAACAAAACATGAGCTAAGTACAAAACCCGCCAAAGATCATCTTATTAAGCGGCTCATTGATAACGAAGATATTCTACATGCGGTTCATAAATTATTAACCGATGCCATCAAAAGAAAATATCAGATTACTCCTGCAAGTGAGTGGCTGATGGATAATTTTTATTTGGTAGAAGAACACATTCGCAGTGCAAAAATTCATTTTCCTAAAGATTATAGTGAAGATTTACCTCAGCTTGCAACAGGAGCATCTGCAGGCCTTACGCGCATTTACGATATTGCACTTAAAATAATTTCTCATAGTGATGGAAGAATAGATTTAAATAACCTGAGTGGATTTATTAATGCCTATCAAAGTGTTCATACCTTAAAAATGGGTGAGCTTTGGGCAATTCCAATCATGTTGCGTTTGGCACTGATTGAGAATCTGAGACGTGTGTCTGTTCGAATTGCCATTGATCGTGTAGATAGCAACTTGGCCGATTATTGGGTAAGACAAATGGTTGATACGGGGGATAAAAATCCGAAGGATCTTATTCTTGTTATCGCAGATATGGCTCGCTCCAATCCACCGATGGTGAGTGCATTTGTTTCGGAACTAACAAGGCAGTTGCGAGGGAAAGGCCCAAACCTTGGCTTATCTCTTAATTGGATAGAACAGCAACTTTCAGAAACGGGTTTAACCAGTACTGATATGATCAGTGCTGAAATTCAAAAACAAGCTGCTGATCAAGTATCCATGAGTAACAGCATTGGCAGCCTTCGCTTTTTAGGGGCACTCGATTGGCGCGATTTTGTTGAAACACACAGCATCGTTAATCAATTATTAAGTACCGATGAAACGTATGCAGGAATGGATTTTTCAACAAGAGATCGTTATCGTCACGTGGTTGAACATATCGCAAAAAAGAGTACCAAGACAGAGGTTGAAGTGGCTAACATTGCTTTAGCGCTTTCAAACAAAACTACATTGAATGATGAATCTGATAACAGGGAATCACATGTGGGCTATTTTTTAATTGGTGACGGAACCGAACAAACAAAAAAGTTGGCAAATATGCGTGTTACGCTTATGCAACACATAAGAAAAATTAGAAGAAAAAATTATTTTTCAATTTATCTGTCATCTATCGCCTTCATTACAGCCATTATTACCATTGGAATACTCGCGCTTGCCTTTCAAGATACAAATAATAAATGGCTCTTGTTACTGATCGGTATCCTTTCAGTTTTATGCGCAAGTCAACTTTCTATTTCTGTTGTTAATTTTTATTCTACCATTTGGGTACATCCGCATCTATTACCAAGAATGGATTTTTCAAAAAAAATTCCTGTTGAATTTAGCACCTTGGTTATTGTGCCATCAATGTTATCTAGTCATGAAGAAATTGAAACACTTGTTGATGCACTTGAAGTAAGATTTCTCGCCAATAGAAATAATAATTTACATTTTGGTTTAGTTACCGATTTTGTAGATGCCACAATAGAAACACTTCCCGAAGATCAATCATTGGTTGAATATGCGCAACAAAAAATTATTGGGCTTAATAGAAAGTATGGAAGAAATAACAACGATTTGTTCTTTTTGTTTCATCGCTCCAGACAATGGAACGCGAAAGAAAATGCATGGATGGGTTATGAAAGAAAACGCGGTAAGCTAGCTGAATTAAATGCATTGTTGCAAGGTGAAAAAAATAACTTTTCAATCATTGTTGGTAATAATTCTGTTTTCCCAAAAATAAAATATGTCATCACATTAGATGCTGACACTCAATTACCCCTAGGCTCTGCCTGGAAATTAATTGGTACCATGGCGCATCCACTAAACAGACCATGGTATGACCTACAAAAAAAGCGAGTTACTAAAGGCTATGGTATTTTACAGCCGAGAGTTACTGTCAGTTTACCAGAAACTAACAGCTCTGTATACACGCGTATGCATGGTAATGAACCGGGAATTGATCCTTATACACGTGCTTCCTCTGATGTTTATCAGGATCTTTTTCAAGAGGGATCGTTTATAGGTAAAGGCATTTACGATATTGCTATTTTTAAGAAAGCGTTAGATGGAAGGTTTTTAGAAAATAGTATTTTAAGTCATGATCTTTTAGAAGGATGTTATGTACGATCTGGTTTATTAAGTGATGTTCAATTATTTGAAAAATATCCCACCACTTATCGTGCGGATATGAAAAGGCGTTCACGATGGGTGCGTGGCGACTGGCAAATATTTTCTTGGTTTCTCCCTTTTGTTCCTGGTTCAGATAACAAATGGCACAAAAACCCCATTTCTAGATTATCACGATGGAAAATTTTTGATAACATCCGAAGAAGTTTAGTTCCAATAGCACTTACGGTCTTGATTGTAATGGGTTGGTTAGTTCTATCTTCTTCCACCATGTGGACTATTGTTGTTTCTGCAATCATTGTTATTCCAGTAGTCTTTGTTTCCATTTGGGATACCATCAATAAACCAAAGGATGTTACTTTTCTTCATCACATCCAAAACTCTATACGCAACATAAAAGATATTTTTATAAAAACATCGTTTACATTAATCTGTTTGCCCTATGAAGCATACGCCAATTTTGTTGCTATCGCCAGAACAGTGGGTCGTATGTCCATCACTAAGAAAAAATTATTGGAGTGGGATCCTTCTGCTAATGTGGAGCGATACGATCAGGCAAGTTTCACTGGATCATATATTTCAATGTGGATTGAACCATTTTTAGCAATAGTGGTTTTCTTTTATTTACGATTAAATTATCAGTTAGAAATAACTATTGCTGGCCCAATTGTGTTGTTTTGGTTTATTTCCCCAGCTATTACTTGGAAAATAAGCAAGCCCCTTGCTAAGCAAGATTCAACTTTGTCTACTGAACAACACGTTTTCCTTCGTAAATTATCTAGAAAAACCTGGAGCTTTTTTGAACGTTTTGTGGTAGAGCAGGATAATTGGTTACCACCAGATAATTTTCAAGAACAACCCACTGAACAATTAGCGCACCGTACTTCACCCACAAACATAGGACTTTCACTGCTTTCAACATTTTCTGCACATGATTTTGGGTACATCACCTTATCCGAAACCATTGAAAGAACATCTCATACTTTATCCAGTATGAAAAAAATGGAACGCTATAAAGGGCACTTTTATAATTGGTATGATACAGAAACATTAGCACCGTTACATCCTAAATATATTTCAACAGTGGATAGCGGAAATTTGGTTGGGCATTTATTAGTTACCCGACAAGGGTTACTGGCACTTCCTTATCAAAGAGTACAGACGATTACCTTATTGCAAGGTCTTTTGGACACATTGGAAGTGCTGAACGATTCGCTTCCTGATAAAGAAAAAACATTCTTTGAAGAATGTATTGTAGCATTAAAAATTATAGCTGTAAAAGATAAGATAACGTTAACGGAAGTAACTATTCAGTTGGCTTCTTTAGAAAAAAAGAATAACATCCTATTAGAAAAATTAAGCACCGATACAACAAGCGATGCGTCTTGGTGGATGGATCGATTTCAACATCAATTAAAAAAAATAAATCAACATTTTCAAATCTTTGAATATAGAGTACTACTGGAAAAAGCGCCTTCTAAATTTGTCGAATTTAATTTAACGAATTTAGAATTAAATTTAATGGATTCATTAGCGCTTGCAGAAAATCTGAGCAAAAATGCTATTATCTATCAATCTGAATTAAATACAACAGAAGAAGTGGAATGGCTTTTATTGTTTCAGCAATCACTTACAAATTTTATTCAGTATGCCTCAGAACTAATTACGACCGTTGATAATCTGGCACAAACTTGTCACGAACTTTCTGATATCGAATGGAATTTTCTTTACAATAATGCTACTAATTTACTTTCCATTGGTTACAATGTACAAGACCACCGAATGGATGAAAGTTATTATGACTTATTGGCTTCAGAAGCTAGGTTAGCTATATTTATTGGTATTGCACAAGGAAAATTACCAGAAGAAAGTTGGTTTGCATTAGGCCGATTACTTACCAATGTAAATGGAGAATCTATTTTACTTTCTTGGAGCGGTTCTATGTTTGAATACCTGATGCCGCTTTTGGTAATGCCAACATTTGAAAACACTTTGTTGGATCAAACCTTTAAATCAGCGGTTAACTGGCAGATAGAATATGGAAGACAGGCTGGTTTTCCTTGGGGTATTTCAGAATCAGGTTACAACATGATCAATGCAAATTCCAATTATCAATATCGTGCATTTGGCGCACCAGGCCTTGGTTTAAAACGTGGCTTAGACGAAGATGCCGTTATTGCTCCTTATGCTACTGCATTAGCATTAATGGTTAAACCTGAAAAAGCATGTGAAAATTTAGAGCTGCTACAACAAAGTGGATTTTGCGGTAGACATGGAATGTATGAAGCGATTGATTACACTCCTTCGCGATTGCAGCGGGGACAAACACATGCCATTATTTATTCTTTTATGGCGCATCATCAGGGAATGAGTCTTCTGTCTTTGGCTTACCTGCTGCTTGATAAACCCATGCAAAAATTATTTGAAGCCGAACCGCAGTTTAAAGCAGCTATTTTATTGTTGCAGGAAAGAGTGCCACGAGCTTCCACTTTCTTTGCACACACTACCGATATAGCAGATGTAAATTATGTTGCGAGTGAAACTGAAACCCGTGTGATTCATACCCCAACGAAAGCTATACCAGAAGTACAACTGTTATCAAATGGCAAGTATCATGTAATGATTACCAATTCCGGTGCTGGTTACAGCAAATGGAAAGGATTAGCGGTTACCCGTTGGCGCGAAGATGTAACACGTGATAACTGGGGAACCTTTTGTTATATCCGAGATGTGGAGAATGATGTCTACTGGTCGAACACGCATCAGCCAACACGTAAAAATACAGATACGTATGAAGTTACCTACTCTCAAGGGCGTGTAGATTTTAGAAGTACGATAAATGAAATAGAAACCCATACGGAAATTGTTGTATCACCTGAAGATGATATTGAAATGAGAAGATCTCATATCACTAATTATTCTAACAAACGAAGAACAATTGAAGTTACCAGTTATGCAGAGGTGGTGCTTACCGATCAAAATTCAGACATTGCGCAACCAGCATTCAATAATTTATTTGTGCAAACAGAAATTGTTGCTGCTAAAAATGCTATCTTATGTACACGTCGTCCACGTGCCAATGAACAAACACCATGGATGTTTCATCTAATGACCTTACAAGATAAAGAGGCAAAAGAAATATCCTATGAAACAGATCGAATGGCTTTTATTGGGCGTGATAATTCCTCTGAAAATCCAATTGCAATGAGTCGTTCAGGACCATTATCTGGAAGTCAGGGATCAGTATTAGACCCCATTGTTGCCATCCGTTATAAATTTATTTTAGAGCCTTATGAAACAATTGTACTAGACATGATCATGGGTGTAACAGATACAAAAGAAACCTGTACACAACTGGTAAGTAAGTATCAAGACAAAAGCCTTAAGGATCGTGTATTTGGTTTGGCTTGGACACACAGTCAAGTGGTACTTAGGCAAATCAACGCATCAGAAGCGGATGCACAATTGTACGGACATCTTGCTAGCTCTATTTTATTTTTAAATTCTGCATTTCGTGCCGAACCGCTGGTCCTTATAAATAATCGTCGTGGTCAATCGGGGTTATGGGGATATTCCATTTCTGGCGATCTTCCGATTGTATTGTTAAAGGTAGAGCATCAAGTAAATATAAACATCGTTAGGCAATTAATACAAGCTCATTCTTATTGGAGGTTAAAAGGAATTGCGGTAGATTTAGTAATTTGGAATGAAGATCATGGTGGTTATCGTCAGGTATTTCAAAATGAAATTCATGACCTTATTCCATCTGAATTAGTTGATAAACCGGGAGGTATCTTTGTAAGAGCATCTGATCAAATATCTAACGAGGATCGTATTTTATTTGAAACCGTTGCCCGTATTAATATATCAGACAATGGCGGAACACTAGCCGATCATGCAAAACGCAAACCTCTTGGTAAAGCCACTATTCCTTACTTAAAAACAACGGAAACGTATCAACCAAGTGTTAACTCACTTTCAATCCCTACGGATCTTTTATTTTTTAATGGTCACGGAGGGTTTAAACCAGATGGTAATGAATATATTATTGCCATAGATGAACACACTAAAACACCAGCACCATGGATTAATGTGTTGGCAAATCCTAATTTTGGAACCATTGTTTCAGAAAGTGGATCAGCTTATACTTGGGCAGAGAATGCGCATGAATTTAGATTAACACCCTGGAGTAACGATCCAGTATGTGATCCAAATGCAGAAGCCTTTTACATTCGCGATGAGGAGACAGGTCACTTTTGGTCTACTACGTTATTACCTGCTAGGGGCACCTCTACTTACATTACCCGTCATGGTTTTGGTTATAGTGTTTTTGAACACTTGGAAGATGATATTAAAACAGAAATGACCGTTTTTGTTGATTTAAATGCTAAAATAAAATTTACCATCATTAAGATTCGCAATCAATCTGGGAAAAACAGAAAACTTTCTGCAACAGGTTATGTAGAATGGGTGCTTGGAGGAGATAGAAGTAAAACGGCGATGTATATGCACACGGAAGTTGATCCAAAAACTGGAGCTTTGTTTGCAAATAATCCATACAGTACTGAATTTCCAACACGTGTTGCGTTCTTTGATGTGGATTATTTAAATAAAACTTTTACCGCTGACCGCACGGAATTTATTGGTCGGAATGGAAATCTTCAATCTCCTGAAGCATTAAAACGTACAAAACTTTCTGGAAAAATTGGAATGGCACTTGACCCCTGTGCTGCTATTCAATTACAATTTGAATTGGCAGATGGAGAAGAGCAGGAGTTTATTTTCCGGTTAGGCGCCTCAAATGATGCAGATGAGGCTAGTGAGTTGGTGAAGAAATTTAGAGGAGTAGGTCAAGCTTATGAATCATTAGAAAAAATAAAAAGATATTGGAATAAAACTATTAACGCCTTGCATGTAGAAACTCCAGATATTAGTATTAATCTTATTACAAATGGTTGGCTTACATATCAAACGCTTTCTTCAAGACTTTGGGGGCGTAGTGGTTTTTATCAGTCTGGTGGGGCTTTTGGTTTCCGCGATCAATTGCAAGATGTTTTATCATTGTTACATGCTGCACCAAAGCTAGCACGTGAACAAATTTTATTGTGTTCTTCGCGTCAGTTTAAAGAAGGAGATGTACAACATTGGTGGCATCCACCAGCAGGTCGTGGCGTTCGAACAAAATGTTCCGATGATTTTTTATGGTTGCCTTTTGTTACCTCTATTTATATCAGACATACTGGTGATGTTGCCATATTAGAGGAATCAAGACCATATCTGGAAGGGAGGCAATTAAATGAACGGGAGGAATCTTATTATGATTTACCGCTTCAATCTGCAAAAACTGCTACGTTGTATGAACACTGTGTACAAGCAATTAAACATGGATTTGATTATGGTATTCATGGGTTACCTTTAATTGGAATGGGAGATTGGAACGATGGGTATGATAAAGTTGGTGAAAAAGGTAAAGGCGAAAGTGTATGGCTTGGTTTTTTCTTTTATGATATTTTAATACGCTTTGAAACCATTGCAACTTCACAAAGTGATATCGCTTTTGTGGATGAATGTAAAAAACAAGCACAAGCACTAAAAGAAAACATACATAAAAGTGCATGGGACGGGGAATGGTATAAACGTGCATGGTTCGACAATGGCGATGAATTAGGATCTTCAAAAAATGAAGAATGTAAAATTGATTCCATTGCTCAAAGTTGGTCGGTAATTTCAGGAGCAGGAGATGAAAAAAGAATGGTGATTGCAATGGAATCTGCTTACAAAAACTTAGTGCAAAAAAAATCAAAAATTATTCAGCTGTTGGAGCCACCATTTGATAAGTCCAATTTAAATCCAGGCTATATTAAAGGTTACGTGCCAGGCGTAAGAGAAAACGGTGGGCAGTATACACATGCTGCTGTATGGCTCATCATTGCATTTGCAAGGCTTGGTGAAAATAAAAAAGTATGGGAATTATTAAACATGATCAATCCAGTGAATCATGGAAGAACCGCAGAAGAGATTGCTATTTATAAAGTGGAGCCATACGTGTTGGCTGCAGATGTATATGCAAGAACCCCGCATGAGGGGCGTGGTGGTTGGACTTGGTATACTGGATCAGCCAGCTGGATGTATCAATTGATCACTGAATCTTTTTTAGGTATTCAGCAACATGGTGATAAGCTGCATATTGTTCCTTGTATACCTACAGATTGGGATTCATTTAAAGTAGATTACCGTTATAAAAATACCATGTATAAAATTAAGGTAATTCAACAGGAGACCGTCTTATTTTACATGACTGTTGATGGTAATAATCAACCAGATAATCAGGTTAAATTAGTTGATGACGGAGTGGTACATCACGTGCTTGTAACAATTAGTAAAGCAAAAGAAGAATAGTTGATTAATGATGCGGTGGCAGAAATAACATTATTGTAAAAGTGCTGCTGCATCTTCATCTACAAACCACATTAATTCACCAGCGGTTGGTTTGATAAGTTTTGCAGGATATTTTTTTGAAGCAGAAGAATCTGAAATAATATTTTTTAAAATTACTGCTTTGCTTTTTCCACTTACCATAAAAACTATTTTATGTGCAGCATTTATAAGTGGTGCTGTCATGGTAATGCGGTATATCTTTTTTTCTTCTAGATAAACATCTTCCACGCCTAGTGTTTTAGTATCTAATACTTTTGTATCAGGAAATAAAGAAGCGGTATGACCATTCTCACCTAAGCCCAGTAAAATCAAATCAAAACAAGGTTTTGAATCTTTAAAATAATTAAAGATAGTTTGTTCATATTTTTTAGCAGCAAGTTCAGGTGATAAATTTACTGGAATAACATAAATATGATTTGATAAAACGGGAACATGATTAAGTAATAAAGTTTTGGCTTGGTGAGAATTATTTTCAGCATCTTCCAATCCAACACAACGCTCATCTCCCCAAAAAATAACTGTGTTACTCCAAGGCATTTGCTTACTGTATTTCTTATCTGCTAAAATGGTAAACAGTTTTTTAGGTGTATTGCCACCAGAAAGCACCATGGTAAATTTTCCATTTTTGAGCACCGCTTTATTTGCAGCATCAATAATTAACTCCGCAGCAGCAATACTTAACCCGTCAAGTGTTTTAAAAATTTTTAAATCAGTAATTGAACTAACACTCATATTTTCTTTTTTGTTCCAGTCCACTGATGACCATCTTTTTCAATCAATTTTTCTGCTGCGATGGGCCCCTGCGTTCCAGATTTATAATTAGGAAAATCAGTAGGAATATTTTCATTCCAGTTATTAATTACAGGCATTACTACTTCCCATGCTGCTTCCACCTGATCAGCACGCATGAAAAGTGTAGCGTCACCTTCTATAACATCAAGAAGCAAAGTTTCATATCCTTCTGGTGTTGCAGATGCATACGTTTCATTGGAATCGAATACCATCTCTCCTTCATGCAATATCATATCAAGTCCTGGTTTTTTTGCTTGAAACAACATGGTGATAGTGGTTTTTGGTTGTATGTTAAGAATGATGCTATTGGATTGCCACCCTTCCGAACATTGTGAAGGAAAAGATTTATGAGGTACTGGTTTAAAATTAATAGTAACGGTACAAATCGTTTCATTCATACGTTTACCAGTGCGCAAATAAAATGGAACACCTTGCCAACGCCAATTATCAATAAACAACTTAAGCGCTGCAAATGTTTCAATGTTTGAATGTTTATTTACGTCTGGTTCTTTACGATAAGCTTGTACTTTTTTATTTTTTATTATACCATCATTATATTGTCCTCGAACAGCAACTTCTTTTACTTCATTTGCTTTTATTCTTCTAATTGCATTTAAAATATCTACTTTTCGATTTCTTACTTCATCCGCCTGAAAAGAAACTGGTGGTTCCATTGCAATTAAGCACAGTAATTGCAATAAGTGATTTTGTATCATATCACGTAAAGCTCCTGCCGTTTCATAATAATTACCTCTTTTTTCTACACCCAATTCCTCAAGTACTGTTATCTGAACATTATCAACGTAATTGCGATTCCAAATGGGTTCATAGAGTGCATTGGCAAAACGAAAAGCTAAAATATTTTGTACGGTTTCTTTACCTAAATAATGATCAATACGATATATTTGTGATTCATGAAACATGCTGTGTAATACTTCATTGAGTTGTACTGCACTTTCCAAATTATGACCGAATGGTTTCTCAATAACGATTCGGCTATTCTTTACATCTTCTGCAATTTTTGTTATGCCGATATTTTTTGCAATTACTTCAAACTCTTTAGGCGGCACCGCCATATAAAATATTTTAGTAGCTTTTGTTTTCCATTTTTTCTCCAATCCTTTTATCTTTTCGTCTATCTCGGTATAGGTTGCTACATCACTGTAAGGACCTTGCAAATAAGTAATTGATTTTGAAAATGAGCTCCAATCATTCGGTTTGGATTTTCCTGATCTTGAAAAAGTATCAATTCCGTTTTTAAGGTGTTTCCGTAATTCTGCATCCGTCAACTCACCCCTACCAACAGTGATAAGGGCAAAGTCTTCACTGATCCATTTATCTAAATAAAGATTATAAACGGCAGGAACTATTTTTCTCCATGCCAAATCTCCTGTTCCACCAAGCAAAATAATGATTGTTGGTTTTACCTTTTTATTTTTTTTCATTCGTCTTTTGTTTGATTCCAATTCGTATGAAAAGTTCCAGCACGATCTATTCGTTCATAAGTATGAGCACCAAAATAATCACGTTGTGCTTGTAACAGATTTGCTGGTAACCAGGCACTGCGATAACCATCAAAATAAGTTAAAGAACTCATGAATGCAGGAACCGGAACTCCGTTTCTAACACTTATCTGAATAAGTTCACGAATACTATTTTGCATAATCACTAATTTTTTAGAAAATTCATCGTCCATTAGTAAATTAGGAAGATTGGGTTGATTGGAAAATGCCGTGTGGATTTCTTCCAGTAAAGAAGCTCGTATAATGCAGCCTCCACGCCATATGGAAGCAATACGCTGTAATTTTAAATCATATTCATATTCTTTGGAAGCTGCTTGTAAAAGTACCATTCCTTGTGCATAGGTAATGATCATGGAAAAATAAAGTGCTTCTTCCACGAGGTAAATAATATCTTCTTTTTCATATTTATCATCTTCTGGTAAATAAGGTTCTCCTAATTTTTTTGCCGCCGCTTCTCTTTCTTTTTTATAAGCAGAAAGATCGCGGGTAGAAACAGCACTATCAATTACTGGAACGGGCACTTGTATTTTCATTGCATCTTCTGAAGTCCAAGCGCCAGTACCTTTTTGATGGGCGCTATCTAATATCATGTCCACAAGGTAAGCGCTCGTTAAATCATCTTTTTGTGTAAATATATCGGCAGTGATTTGTATTAAGTAAGAATGTAGTTTGTCGTTATTCCACTTAGAAAAAACAGTATGCAATTCATCATTGTCTAAATTACCAAGTACTTTTAACAAGTGATAACTTTCTGCAATAAGTTGCATTAGTCCGTATTCAATACCATTGTGTACCATTTTTACATAATGTCCTGCTGAGCCAGGCCCTAGCCAAGTTACACAAGGCTCATTGTTTACTTTAGCAGAAATGGACGCTAACATTTTTTGCACACGCGCATATACTTCCTTAGCGCCGCCTGGCATAATGCTGGGTCCATTTCGGGCACCATACTCACCGCCCGATACGCCCACCCCCATAAATTGGAGATTTGATTTGGCAAGTTCTTTAATTCGTTTATCGGTGTCAATATAATGCGAGTTTCCACAATCCATTATTAAATCATCTTTACTTAATAAAGGTTTTAATTCTGCAATTACATCGTCTACTATTTTTCCTGCTGGAACTAACAAAATAATAACACGTGGCGTTTTTAACGACTTCACAAATTCAGATAAATCCGCCGTAGCAAAAATAGTTTTATCTTTCCCTTCTTTTTTAAGTAGCTCTACCTGTGATTTGTTTTTATCAAAACCAGCCACACTATATCCTTTATCATTCATATTGTATAACAGGTTGCGACCCATTGTACCCAAACCAATCATTCCGTATTCTGCTATTTCATTAGTCATTGTGTAGTATTTTTGATCCCATTGATAAACCCAATGTAGATAATTTTATTTTTACTTCTTTTAAATTGGTAAATTGTAGTGCCTGCAATCCCAGACTTTTGGCAATTTCAACAAACATTAACCGATCATCGATAAAAATAGATTGCTCCACTTCTGCTTGAGAAATGTCTATCGCAAGGCGAAAGATATCTTTATCAGGTTTTCGAAAATGCACAAAGGATGAAGAAATAACGGCGTCAAATAAAGTAGTAAGTTTAAAACGTTTTATTCTATACGCATTCAATTCTCTAGGCTCATTACTAATTGCAATTACTTGAAGTTGGTACCTTTCTTTAAGATCTTTAAAAAAATCGATATGATCTTGAAAAGCAACCGTTTGTTCATGCATGAAATTAATAAATTGATTTTCATTAAATGATCGGGGCTCATAAAAAACGACGTGCTTTAAATAGTCACTAATACTCATCTTACCGGATTCAAATGTATCAAAGGTCATGTGATGGCGCTCCTCTGTTTCTTTTGCATCCAATTTAAAATAGTCAATTGCTCTTTGGCGCATGTTAGTATCCCAGCCATTGGTAAGTAAAACACCTCCAATATCTAAAAACAAGGTAGTAATCATAATCAATTTTAAATTAGTGATGAGTATATTCTTCCGTGTAATTTTTAATGGAATGTACTAGTTGCTTCAAACCCGCTTCAATATCTTTTCCAATATTAATAAGAAGTATTCTTCTTCCTTTTTCATCGAGCGACTGAAAGTCGCCCAAGGGCTGAGCCTGATGTAAAATATCAAAACCAAATTTTTCTCCAGGAATTGTCAAAGGTGTAGTTTCATCTGCAACAATTAACAGAAACAATCCAGTATTGGGTCCACCCTTGTGAAGCTGTCCAGTAGAATGCAAATAGCGCGGCCCTTCTAAAAGCGTTGTTGCCACTTTTAAATTATCACGTAATTGTTGCCTCCAATTTTGCAACATCTTTTTTCTACTATCGGTAAGCATAAAATAAGGAAGTAATGCTATGTAATCGTTAGGGTTTACTTCGTGTAAAAAACCCGTTAACACTTCCGTAACAGAATTCTTTTGTGAATTTAATAATTCAACTCCTCTTTTACCTCCGTATACTTTTATTAGATCATCCTCCACCAGTAATTTAGAATAATTAAATTTTCCATTTTTTTCCCATTTAGTTAATAAATTTGAAGTATTTTTTTTACTTTCTTCCACATTGGGTTGATTAAATGGGTTGATACCAATAACCAATCCTGCAATAGCCGCAGCTATTTCCCAGCGATAATATTCTGCACCTAATGCAAGTTTATCGTTCAATTTAATTCGCACTACAGGATGACCTGCTTTTTCAAGCGCATTTAATTTTTCTACCTCCTCCTTTGTATTATCTTCTTTCAAAAATAGGTGTACAAAAAGTCGGTCGTTTCCATAAACAGTAGGGTCGCCGAGAAGCTCTCCATTAATGGGAATAAGACCTTTACCTTCTTTGCCTGTACTTTCAGCTAGTAACTGCTCAACCCAATATCCGAACGATTTAATGGAAGAGGATAGAACAAAGGTAATTTTATCACGTCCGTGATTTTCACAAACACCTAATAATGCACCTAAACTAATTCCAGGGTTAGCGACTGCTGGAACATCTTTACAACTGATTTCCATCTGATACGCCGATAAAAGAAAAGCAGTAATATCTATACCCATTAAGGCCATTGGAACCAATCCAAAATCTGACAATACAGAATAACGCCCACCTAAGTCAGGGTCATTTAAAAATATTTTCCGGAAATGATATTCCTCCCCTAATTTTACAAGCGGTGTACCGTGATCTGTAATGGCAATAAAATGGTCGCCAGGGTTTTTACTATTTATGTTTTTTAATTGATCATAAAAATAATGAAAAAAACTGATTGTTTCCTCAGTACTGCCAGACTTACTGGCAACAACAAAAAGCGTTTTTTCAAAATTAATTTTTTTCTGCACTTCTAAAATAGCTTCGGGAGAAGTGTTATCCAATACATGTAATTCCATATATTCCTTAGCAGTACCAAACGCTTCTTTCGCCACTTCAGAACATAAACTACTTCCACCCATACCTAAAAGTACAGCATGCGTATATCCCTCCCCTTTCACCGTTAATGCGAAATTTTTAATTGATTTTGTTTTTTGTTCGGCCTCTTCTGGTAATGTTAACCAACCCAATCGGTGGCGTATTTCTTTTAATTGTTCCGTATCTTTATGCCATAAATAAGGATCTTTTTCAAAGAGAAGTTTCGATATCTGTTTTTCATCTAATGCCTTATACGTCTCAACTAAAACATCTTTTAGTGTTGCAGCAATAATTTCTTGCGAAGAAATTTTTTCGTTTAACATACTCATTCGCTTAGTTGCCAAATTCGTAATCAATTCATTGTATGCATCGGTAAATTTATTGATGCCTTCATTTTCCAATTGCAAGGTTACTTGATCAATGTCAATTCCCTTTTTTTGCAGATCATCGAACACCATGTTTGCTTCTGTTAATCCTTCTTTAATTGCATTGGCTTTTAAAACTCCTTTTTCTGCAAATAGCTTTATCGTTTCATCTGGTAAGGTATTTATAGTATTATTACCGATTAATGGCTCTACATATCGGAGATCGCCAAACAATGGATCTTTATTACTGGTACTGGCCCATAAGGGTCTTTGGTAATGAGCTCCTTTTAATTTTAATTTTTCCCATTTTTCACCTTTAAATATTTCTTCAAATCGTTGATAGCACAATTTCGCTGTAGCCACTCCCGCTTTTCCTTCTAAAGTAGTGGGCATAGAAAGTGTTGAATTTTCTTTAAATGAAGTAATGTGTTGTGCTAATAACTGATCGGTAAGAACATCGATACGGCTCACAAAAACACTCGCTACAGAAATAATATGTTTCAATGGTAAGCCCTCATTGGATCGTTGTTGCATTGCTCGTAAATACGCTTTGGCAATTTCACCATAATTATGCACAGAAAAAATAAGGGTCACATTTATAGATATGCCCTCATAAAGTAATTGTTCAATAGCTGGAATGCCTTCAATAGTACCTGGTACTTTTATAAGGCAATTTTCTTTACCAACCGCTTTGTGCAGGCGACGTGCTTCTTTTATGGTGCCCTCTGTATCACGTGCTAAATAAGGAGATACTTCCAAACTCACAAAACCATCTACTCCTTTTGATTCATCAAAAACTGGTTTTAATAAGTCGCACGCATCCTGAACGTCTTTAATAGTTAAGGCCTCATATATTTCAGTTGCATTTTTATCAACTGCTACCAGTTCTGCTATTTGGGTATCATAATCGGAACTTTTTGATATGGCCTTATTAAAAATACTGGGGTTAGATGTAATTCCTCGAAGGCCTTCTTGGTTTATCCTTTTTGCAATTTCTCCAGAAGTAATTTTTTTTCTGGTAAGATTATCTAGCCAATAGCTTTGACCATATTCTAATAAATCAATTAAAGCATTCATAAATTCAAATTTAATTAAACTCTTAACAGTTTAATTAAACTGTTAAGAGTTTAATGGATTAATACATATTAATGTTCTTTGATAAAAAGAAAGATTTCATTCTTAAATCTTCGTCCAAGAGAAGTTGCCTTTTTTGCCGTTCAAACTCAGCAAGACTTATTTTTCCGCTGGATAATTGTTTTTGCAACGACGATAAGGGAGACTCTTTTACATTTTTCTTAAAAGAAAATTTGATAACAACTAAAATTAAAAGTACTATTGGAAGTATGGCTTTTATGGTTATTAGTTGGGTGCTTAATATTTCATTTATTATTTTCATATAGACTTGATTTAAACTTGTAAAAGGGTGCAATTTAATTTCATAAACCTATATAAGGAAATTTATGCCATTTAATTCAATTTAGCTACTTTTAAAACCGAGTCAAAACATAAGTCTGTTAGCTATTGAGAAGAAAGCGCTGTTAAATAATTGTTAAAATTGAAACAACTTAAAAGCCCAATAATTAGTGTGCAAAGTATTACCCTTTTAATTCCCAACTTTACATTTCTCGGAATACATTAATGTAATTATCCCCCTCATCATATTGCCAACTATTCCACCCATAACCGTTACAATAAAAGGGTTTAATTGAGGGATTTCTCGGGAACATTAAAATAGATGGATATTAGGCAAGGATCTATTTTGGAGTAAACAAAAATAAATAAAACAAAATTAAAAATGAAAATGACTCTGCAAAAAGCTGATTTCGAAAGCGTTTAAAAAAGAAACTTCCTCTTTATATTTTACAACTAATTTCTTTAATTGATTCTAAGGAATTAAGCCTAGAATAACATAATTAACAATGTATAAATAAATATTATGTAGGAGATTTAAAAAAATAAAATAATGAAGATGTATCATTTATGATTCTAGATAACGATATGTTCTATTATAAAAGTGAAAAATTTGCCTTTTGCATGATGGTATAGTTTTTAGTCCATAAATCATTATGCAATTTAATTCAATTAAAAAAAATGGATTAAAGGGCAATATCGTATTATTTAATTTCACAATTTTAAAAATGATGTACCCTCAATTATATCCATCTATCTTATCTTCTGATTTTAGTAATCTTCAATTAACATGTGAGTATATAAATAATAGTTTAGCAGATGCATTTCATTTAGATGTAATGGATGGTGTTTTTGTTCCAAATATTTCATTTGGTTTTCCAGTAGTTAAAGCCATAAAAAAACATACAAAAAAACCATTGGATGTGCACCTGATGATTGTTCGACCAGATAATTACATTCAGAAGTTTAAAGCTGCTGGCGCAGATACGTTAACTGTACATTTGGAGGCAACGAACAATATCAAGCAAACTATTTTAAGTATAAAAGAGACAGGAATGAAATGCTGTATCGCCATTAAGCCGGCTACAGAAGTAGCTCTTTTAGAAGATTTTATAGCATTAGTAGATTCTATTTGTGTGATGAGTGTTGACCCAGGGTTTGGTGGCCAAAAATTTATTGAGAGTACTTATACTAAAATAGAAAATTTGAAAAACGTTATTCTTACCAAAAAATTAAAGGTGTTGATTAAAGTGGATGGAGGAATTAATCTAAACAATCATAAAAAAGTAGTGAATGCGGGTGCGGATATATTAGTTGTTGGAAGTGCTATATTTGATTCGAATAATCCAGTAGAGCAGATTAAGATTTTGAAGAGTGATAATTGATTGGGTGTAAAAATTCGCTTGAGGATATCATTTATTTTTAAAACATAAAATGCTGATCATTTTACTAACACTGTTAAAAATTTATTTAACTTCTTAGCCCACAATCTTACTACCCTTTTCCCTTTCATTATCTTTATCAACTCATCCAATAAAAATAAAATCATGTTGATGAGACTTATTTTAATTTAAAACAATAACTACTACTTCATAAAATTAAAGTATAATCGCATGGATATTAATTACAGATCACTGAAGGATACTACACTAAATGATTTAACAGAGACTTTTAACTCCTCTTTTGAAAATTATTTTGTTCCGCTAAAACTAAGCGAAGAACAACTCCGTAGCAAATTGAAAATGGATAATACGAAGTTAGAGTTGTCTATTGGCGCTTTTCATAAAGATAAACTGATCGGCTTTATTTTACACGGCATAGATGATATTGATGGGAAACTTACTTGTTACAATGGCGGAACAGGCGTTATAGAAAAATATAGAGGAATGAAAATAACTTCGAAAATGTATTCAACTATTCTGCCTATTATTAAGGAAGCTGGTGTTAAAAAAATAACTTTAGAAGTTATTTCAAAAAATGTGAATGCAATTAAGGTTTACGAAGGAATTGGTTTTTTAAATAAAAGGAAAGTGGATAGTTACAAGGGTTCTTTTCCACTTAAACCCAATAATGATAATTGGAACGTTATATCACCTAAAACGATAGATCTTAATAAAATTAAGCAGTACTGGACATTTATTCCAACATGGCAAAGCACTTGTGGTTCATTAGAAAGACAAAAAGAATTATTAATTAATTATGTAGTTGAACATCACAACGAAATTATTGGTTACTTAATAATAAATAAACTAAATGGTAAAGTACTACAGTTTGCAGTAAAGGAAGCTTATAGACACCAGGGAATAGGAACAACTCTTTTTCAAAAAGCAATGTTGTTGAAAAATGATTTGATGGTTTATAATGTAGACGAGAGAGATATGGAAACGAGAGGTTTCTTAAAAAAGAATGGAATGAATTATTTATTATCTCAGTTTGAAATGGAATTAACACTTCTATAATTTGTTTAATTTTTATCTCCACTAATTTAATAACCTTTAATATTAAATTATAACCGATATTATTCGTATCGGTTATTTATTTCAGTTTTAAAAGAGAACAAATAAATCTGTAGCTCCTGAAAACAGATAAAGATTTTTGTTTAAATACTATTTTGAAATCACTTCCATAATTTGGAAAGTTTTCCGGTAGCGTTAAGATAGGATAATCCAAATAACCAAGCTTTCGCCTTTGTACTTTGATATTCTGACAATACCTTTTCCAACTCATTTTCCTGTCTATTTAATTCGTTGGCAGTTATTTGCTCTTCTTTAAATCTGTCTTGCAATATTTTTAAAGTTTCTTTATATAAATTAACATTGTCTTGTTGCGTTTTTAATTGAAGTTTTAATCGACTCAATTCTAATTGAGCAGTTGCCGATTCTTGATTGAGTTGAGCCGACTTATCATCCAGTTGTATGCTGTATTGTTGAGATTGCAGTTGCAGTTGTTTAATTTTATTCCTCGTATCATCGCCAGTTAACACAGGGAATTTAAGATTAAAACCAATATAACTATACCCAAACCAGGAATTAGATTTTACGGGATTAAAATCATTGCTATATTGATTAGCACCTAAAAATCCTTTAAGACTGGCTATTGGAATGTATTTCGACTTTTCAGTTTGTTGCTGCAAAAGTGATAATTGTTGTTGAAAATTCAGTTGTCGAAAAACAGGGATACTATCTAAAATAATTTTTGTATCAACCAACAGTAAATTACTATTCATAAAAAAGGAAGCGTCAATATTAAAATCATTTACGTCATTAGCAAGCATTCCGGTTAGATACATTAAATAAATTTTATTTTCAACCAATTGTATTGTTGCATCTGTTAATTGTTGTTTTGTATTATTGTGGTTAATAATGGCAACATTCAATTCTGATTTTAATAAACGACCGTAATTATAATTTTCCAATTGAGATTGATAACTAATCCAAGTTCTACTAGTATCAATAATAGCATCCTTTATTTGCTGTTGTTGTAGCCAAACATTAACGTAAGATTTGGATACTTCATACGCTAATTCATATTCTGTTTGCGCTTGTGATGCACTAGTGATTTTTTCTTGCAATCGATTTTCGTTTATTTGTCTTTTTATAGTTGCATCAAATAATGGTTGGGTGGCAGTTATACCAGCAGATTGCGCCCAAGTAGTACCAAACTGAATAATAGTAGTTGCATCAGACGGTAAAGTAGGATTAAATTTACCGACTGGAATAACAGAACTTTGCAAAATAGGATTGTAGTTATAATTATATTCGGCTGATACTAGCGGCGTATATTTTTTAAATAAGGCTTTTGTTTTAAGCTGTTGTATCTCAATATCTATTTTACCAGCTTGAATATTTTTCCTATTATTAAAGGCTGAATTAATTGCTTGAGATAATGTAGTGGTTGATTGTGCTGATAGGTTTGCATCTATCATTAAAATCATCATCAATAAAGAGAAATAGTTATGTTTCATTTTTTATTTTTATCTGAATACCGTTGCTGGTTCAATTCCTTTTATTCTACTTAATGCAAATGAAGCACCTCCAATAGATATTAACCCAATGACTGTAAAAATGCCCAGTAACATCAATGGAGAAAAACTAAATATCAAGCCAGAAGAGGCAACTCCTTTTTTAAATCCAAGTAACAAGAAATAGGCAATTGTAAAGCCAACTATTGCAAAAATAACAGCCTGCATCAAGATTAACCCACTGATAAATTTATTACTTGCACCAATGGCTTTTAGCGTTCCATAATCTTTTAATCTGTCTAAAGCAGAAGTATACATCGTTAAGCCAATTATGAAGAAGCCAGCTATCAATGCAAAAATAATAAGTGTACCAGTACTTAATGCTATGCCACTACTTCCTAATATTTTCTTAAGTGTAGAATTTGCTAATTTTTTGGAAGGCCATGCTCTAACACCAAAAATAGTTTTATTAATAAGGGTACAAACACTGTCGGCATTTCGATTGGGTTGTAATTTTACGAGTACAGCACTAATATTATTTGAAGATTGATTTGAAAAATATCTGGCCTTATCAATCGTTGTTACACAAAAACTAGCACCAAACCCTCGAAAACCCTTTGTTTGCATTTCAAAAAAGGCTCTTTTACCATTAATTTCTAATGCTGTTCCGATATCAATATTTCCCCCCAAGTTCTTAAGTTCATAAAACTCACCACTAATGGCACCGTCTAATTGTAAGTCGGATGGTTTACCAGCAATTATTTTAGAAGAATCCAATACCGAATTTAGTTTGTCAATATCAATGCCTATAAGTATAATTCCACCGCTTTCGCCATTCTTATAATTAGCAGCCGCGCCAGTTATTAAAATAGGAAAGGCCTGCTTTACACCCGGGATACTTTGCACTGCACGTAATGTTCTAACATCCAATTTACCTAACTGATTTACGTCTTTTGTTTTGCTATCAATTACCCAAACATCAGCCTTTACGTCTGTTGCAAGTGACTGCATCAAATCAGTTAAAAAGATAAAAATACCTAACTGTTGTCCAATCAAAAAAGTACTAATCATTATTCCAACTATTACACCAATACTTTTGGCTTTGTCGAACCGAATAAATTTCCAGGCAGTTTTTAGTGTAAACATTTTATTGATTATTTTTTGAAAGTATGACTACACATTCAACCCTTGAATTCAATAAAATAGATGTTGGATTATCCAATGAAATTTTTATTTCCCGTACCCTTCTGTCTTCTTTTTCGCCAGGTTGATCATTAAACAACGATTTCTTTTTAAGAAATGACGATGCGAAATATACTTTACCAGTAGTGATGGTATCTAAAGACCCAAAATTTCTGATAATAGTGCGTTGGCCAACTTTAATTTTATTAGCAAAGAGCTCATCAATTTCACAAACGGCAATTATTTTTCCTTCGGGGTTTAGTTGTGCAACTATTTGTTTGTTGTCTATGTAGTTTCCTTTTTGCATAGTCAATTCCAAAATGATACCATTACCAGGTGCCCTAATAAATTTCTGTTGTAACTGCACTTCTGCGGTCGCTTCTTGTGTTTTAGTTTCCTTCCATTTCATTTTAGAAACCTCTATCGTTGCCTGCGACTTTTTTATGTTTGCCATAAATGATTGCATATCTGCTGTAGCATTATCAACCACTTGCTGTGATTCTGCTCCTTTAGCCAATAAGTTGTTTAGGCGCTGTAATTCAACAACTGAATTGTTGTACCTTATTTGCAAATCTTTTAATGCGTTCTCATCAACACTTAATTGCGCTTCCTGTATCCTAACTGCACTTTTAAGTTGAGTTATATTTGCATCTTCAATACTATGTTTCAATTCAATAATAATTTCACCTGCGTGAACGGAATCATTTTCATTTTTATAGATTTTCTCCACAATGCCACCAACTTCTGAGTACAGTTCTATAATCCCGTTCTCCGGTTGTATTTTGCCCACACCAACAACTTGGTTTACATCATCTACTCGTTTAGTTACCAACACAGGCTCTTCGGCTCTTTTATTGGTGCAGCTTATTAACAACAAGGCAAGTAGCGTAGTTAGTGATATCGATTTCATAGCATTTTATTTTGTCATTAATATTTCTTCTTCAAAAGGCTTATCGGAAACCATTCCATCATTTACATATATGACCCTGTTTGCAAAAGGTCTAAGTCTTGTATCGTGTGTTACAACAGCAACTGCTTTGCCTTTTGCGGCAATTTGTTTTAGCTCTTCCATAACTATGGCCACGCTTTTAATATCCAAAGAAGCAGTTGGCTCATCGCACAATATCATTTCAGGATCCGTAACCAATGCACGAGCAATAGCAACTCGCTGTTGTTCTCCACCACTGAGTGTTTTCGGCAGTTTGTTTAATTTTTTACTCATTCCAACATTTGCCAATCCGGCGGTCGCCCTTTCAGAGGCTTCTTTTTCTGGAATACCTTGAAGCAACATTGGTAACATTACATTTTCTAGTGAATTTAATGGTGCTACTAAATTGAATTGTTGAAAAACAAATCCTATTTTTTTTAATCGGATGGCAGCTAATTTATTTTCACTTAAATCATTTATTTTTACACTATCAATAAAAACTTCCCCAGAAGTGGGATAAATTACGCAGCCAAATAAAGAAAGCAAAGTGGTTTTACCTGAACCAGAAGGCCCAATAATCAATGTTAGTTCTCCCGAAAGTAAATCCATCGTAGAAGGGTGTAATGCAGTAATCACCGTATCGCCCGTTTTATATTCTTTACCAGCGTTAACAATTTGTGCAATTACTTTATTAGCCATAATTATATATCTTATTCACTTTTAATATCTTTCCAACGAACGCTCACAATAATTTCATTTTTTCTTCCCCAAAATTTATACGGTGGATCGTATCCCAAAAAGCGAAAGTTACCATGATATTCTATTCCTTTTGACTTCAATGCACTTTCTAATTTGCTGGCGTACTTTTTAATCTCGTTGTCATTCGCATAACCTCCAAATTGAATGGTGGCAGCATATTCTTCAGCAGTGGTTTCAATAGTTATAGAAGAATTGTTTGGCTTTGGCAAATTATCTTTATTGTAGCTAGCTGGCATTACAAAACTCATAGAGGAACGTTGATCATTTATATCCATGTGTACAGGAGATGTCATGGCAATATTTTTATTTGCTTCATTTCCACCAAAAATAAAGGAGGCTAATTTTCTAAATCCGGAAGAAGATAATTCTTTGTACGTTTTTGCATTCATTGAAATGCTTGCCATAGTAGCAGAAGGATAAAGACGTATCTCAAAATCTTTTTCTGTTTTAATAATTCGATACGGTTGTGTTTCTGTTGTAGCCATGGTAATTCTATTTTAGAATTGATCAAAAGAAACGGATAATAGTTGTTATGAATACTAAATTGTTGTTATAATGCTGAAAATTTATTTTGAAACATATGACTCCACCCAGTCAAATTTTGACTTTATAATATTCTCCTTTTCCGCTTTCACATACTCCAAAAAAGAACTCGCCACCATTGAAAAACCTTTCTCTCTTTGCCAAATCAAATTCCATACCGACTTTATCGGAAAACCTTTCACTGGAATAATTTGTAATTCGCCATTGTTTAATTCATTTTTAATTCCGATCAATGGCATAATAGAAAAACCCATTCCTGCAATCAACGCTTGTTTTACTGCTTCATTAGAGGTAAGCTCCATCTTCTTTTTTACTGGTAATTTATTTTTTATAATAAATTTTTCCATCACATGCCGCGTGCCTGAACCGGGTTCTCTGTAAATTA
>JBDTFR010000007.1:0-31677 GCA_039937835.1 Bacteroidia bacterium
AGAATTTATTAAATGACAAATCTGTTTGGAGTGTATGAATGCAGTGCAGATGCAAAAGGACGTGTAATGTTTCCTGTTGCATTTAAAAAGCAGCTTACAAAAGAGCTTAAAGCAGGCTTTGTAATGAAGCGGAGTATTTTCAGTAAGTCTTTAGAGCTATATACTATTGCCACTTGGAATGAAATGGTGAAAGAAGTAAATAAGCTGAACAAGTTTGTTAAGAAAAATGTTGAATTTATTCGTTTGTTTAATTATGGAGTGGTTTCAGTAGAATTGGATGGAACAGGTAGGTTATTAATTTCTAAAGATTTAATTGGCTTTGCGAATATTACTAAAAATGTGGTAATGGCTGCAGCAGGTGATCGCATAGAGATTTGGGATAAAAAAGCATACGAGAAATTTATTAATAGTAGTACAGCTAATTTTGAGAAACTGGCGGAAGATGTAATGGGTGGTATTGCTCCATCAACTGATACAGAAAATAGCTAATGGTATATCATAATCCTGTTCTTTTAAATGAATGTATAGATGGGCTCCACATCAATCCTAAGGGTATCTATGTGGATGTAACATTTGGTGGTGGTGGACATTCCCGAGAAATTCTTAAAAAGTTAACAACGGGTAAGTTGTATGCTTTTGATCAAGATGAAGAAGCAATTAAGAATAAGATTGAAGATTCGCGACTCGTGCTCATTAAACAAAATTTTAGGTATCTGAAAAATTTTTTAAAAATGCACAATGTTTCGTCTATTGATGGTTTACTGGCTGATTTAGGAGTTTCTTCGCACCAATTTGATGAAGCGGATAGAGGTTTTTCTACTCGTTTTGATGCGCAATTAGATATGCGGATGGATCAACACAGTAAACAAACAGCAGCAGATATTGTTAATAATTATAGCGAAGAAGAGTTAAAGCGCATTTTTAAGTTATATGGTGAAGTTGAAAATGCAGGGAGATTAGCCTATGTTATTTTTCATGCGCGCAAAGAGAAACAAATTATAACGGTAAGTGAGTTAAAAATTGCGATTGAAAAATGTGTACGGCGCGGGCGTGAAAATCAATATTATGCTCAAGTTTTTCAAGCATTGCGGATTGAAGTAAATAAGGAATTAGATGTGTTGCAAGAATTATTAACTCAGAGTTTGGAGTTATTGAAGCATAAAGGGAGATTGGTAGTAATTTCTTACCATTCATTAGAAGACAGATTAGTTAAAAATTTTATGCGTAGCGGTAAATTTGAAGGAGAGGTAGAAAAAGATTTTTTTGGAAACAAACTTACGCCCTTTGAATTAATAACACGAAAGCCAATAGTGCCGAATGATCAAGAAAATAACGATAACACGAGAGCTAGAAGTGCAAAGTTACGGATAGCGGAAAAAATATAATTGCTTTTACCCTTAAAAGAAAAATTACAAAGGCATTAACAGCGATAAAAATGAGTAAGCCAAGTAACAAACTGAAATACAAAGCACCCCTTAAAGAAGAAGAGGTAGTTGTTGAAGCATTACCTAAAGAGAATAAAGTAATGCGTTCTATTGCCTCAGTGGTTAGCGGTAATTTTTTATCACAAGAAATAACGCTAAAAAACTTACCATTTATTTTCTTTCTTTCTTTTCTAGCAGTGTGTTATATCGCTAATGGATACTATGCCGATGATCAAGTAAGGAAAGTAAATAAATTATCAAATGAAATAAAGGAATTGCGGACGCAATACATGGTTGTAAAAGATTCTTTTATTATAAAAAGTAAACAAACAGAAATAGCGAGGGTCTTGGCACAACAACAAACTGGCATTAAAGAATCAGTAGTACCGCCTAAAAAAATTATTATTAAAAAAATTACTACTCAACAAAAAGAATAATTGGATATAAAGAAAGACATATTGTGGCGCATCTATATCATATACTTTTTTATATGTGTCTTCGGTATTGCTATCATTGCTAAAATCTTTATTATCCAATTTTCAGAAGGAGATAAGTGGCGAACAAAAGCAGAAAATTATTCGACTCGCTTTTTTAACATTGAAGCAGTAAGAGGGAATATTTATGATGCGAATGGTAGCATGATAGCCACATCCTTGCCTTATTATGAGGTAGGAGTGGATGTAAATACAGAGCCAATAACAAAAGAATATTTTAATAATAATGTAGATTCTTTAGCGTGGAGCTTATCGAATTTATTTAAAGATAAAACGCAGAAAGAGTATAAAAAAATCTTACGCAAGGCAAGAGCTGAAAAGGATAGATGGGTGGTACTTCAACGGAATGTTTCTTATACGGATTTACAAAAAATGAAAAAATTCCCAATATTGCGTAGAGGTAAAAATAGGGGCGGATTTGTTTATTTACAAACCAATAGACGTGAACGACCTTTTCAATCTTTAGCTGCTCGTACTATTGGTAAGCTTAATGAGAATGGTACTGGTAAATCATATGGCTTAGAAGTCGCTTATAATGACTATTTAGAAGGTGTATTCGGTCATCGTTTAATGCAAAAAATTGCTGGTAATGTGTGGCGCCCTATCAATGATGATAATGAAGTAGAACCTGAAGATGGTGCTGACATTGTTTCTACAATTGATATAAATGTACAAGATCTTGCCGAAAATTCATTAATGGAGACCTTAAGAAAACACGCTGCAGATCATGGATGTTTGGTGCTCATGGAAATAAAAACAGGAGAAGTAAAAGCCATTGCCAATTTAACTCGTAGCACTAAAGACACCTCTCTTTATATTGAAAACTTAAATTATGCAATTGGTTCAGCAACTGTTCCTGGATCAACATTTAAGCTACCTTCATTAGTAGCGTTAATGGAAGATTTTAATGTGCCCTTAGAAGAAACAGTTGATATAGGAAATGGTACTTGCTATTATAGTAATACGAAAGTAAGTGATTCTCATCCTCCTAAAAAAAGTATTATTACTGTACAAGAAGTTTTTGAAGAATCTTCAAATGTGGGGGTTACTAAATTAATCACACGCTATTATTCTAAAGATCCACAGCAATACATTGATCGTTTATATAAAATGAATTTAAATTCTCGGCTAGGTGTTAGCATACCAGGTGAAGGAAAACCATATATAAAAAGTACGAATGATAAAACATGGTCAAAAATATCATTGCCTTGGATAAGTTATGGGTATGAAACAAGAATAACTCCCCTTCAAATATTAAATTTTTACAGCGCGGTTGCAAATAATGGTAAAATGATGCAACCCATGTTTGTAAAGGAAGTCAAGAAGCGAGGTAAAACAATAAAAGTATTTGAACCAAAAATACTTAATCCTTCTATTTGTTCTCCTCAAACAATTGCGAAAGCAAAAAAAATGATGGAGGGAGTAATTCTCCACGGCACCGCCAAAAGCTTAAGGGCTGCGGATTACCAAATTGCTGGTAAAACAGGGACTGCTCAAATGGGTATTGTTAATGGAAAAATGACCTATCAAGCATCATTTGTAGGATACTTTCCAGCAGATAATCCTAAATACTCGTGCATAGTTGTGGTTAGTGCACCTAATGGAGATTCTTATTATGGCGGAGCAGTTGCGGGACCCGTTTTTAAAGAGGTAGCCGATAAAGTATATTCTACCAGTTTAGAAATTCATAAAGAGATAAATGCAGATACAGCACAGTATGCGAATAATATGCCTCAAGTAAAAAATGGGTATCAAGAGGAAATAGAAAAAATAGTAGCAACGCTTAAAATACCAATTAAAACAAATGATTCCAGATCTGAATGGGTATCTTTTATTAAAGGTGATTCGCTTTCCGTAGGCGTTGTGGCCTTTCAAATAGAAAAAACGCTAAAAAATAAAATTATTCCAAACCTAATAGGAATGACTGCACGCGATGCTATGTACTTATTAGAAAACAATGGAATGCGTGTAACAATTATAGGGAGCGGTGCTGTTTCTAAACAATCATTACCAGCTGGCTCAGGTTTTAATAAAGGAACTAAAATTATTTTACAATTAACTTAAATGAAATTGTTAAAAGACATATTATATAAAGTTAGCCTTATAGAAGTAATAGGTTCTACTAATGTAGCAATTACCGCTATTAGTTTTGATTCGCGCAAAATAGAAAAAGATAGCTTATTTATAGCTGTTGCTGGTGTCCATAGTAATGGACATACATTTATTAACGATACAATTACTAAAGGAGCAATTGCTATTATTTGCGAGGACTTGCCCTTAACTATAAACGAAAAAATAACGTATATAAAAGTTAAAGATTCTACCCTTGCACTCGCCATTATTGCTTCCAATTTTTATGACAGCCCTTCTGAAAACATCAAAATAATTGGTATTACAGGTACTAATGGAAAAACAACTACTGCTACTTTATTATTTAACTTGTTTAAAAACCTAGGTTATAAAGTTGGCTTACTTTCTACAGTAAGAAATCAAATAAATAATGAAGTTATTTTTGCAACCCATACCACCCCCGATGCAATACAATTAAACGGGTTACTTAAACAAATGATAGAAAGAGGGTGCACTCATTGTTTTATGGAAGTAAGCTCTCATGCAATTGTTCAGAAACGCGTTGCCGGAATTCATTTTACAGGTGGTGTATTTACAAATATTACGCACGATCATTTAGATTATCATAAAACATTCGATGAATATATAAAAGCTAAAAAGCAGTTTTTTGATATGCTTGGTAGCGATGCATTTGCATTAACAAATAAAGATGAGCCAAATGGAGAGGTAATGTTGCAAAATACAAAAGCGAAAAGAAAAACATATTCTCTACGTACCATGGCAGATTATAAATGTCGTATTGTAGAGAATCAATTTAGCGGCTTGCTTTTAAATATTGATGGTATGGAAGTGTGGAGCAAGTTAATAGGCAGTTTTAACGCTTACAATTTATTAGCAGTTTATGCTACTGCCATTTTGTTGGGAGAAGATAAAACAAATATTCTCACCACATTGAGTGCATTAAACGCTGTTGAAGGTCGCTTTCAATACATTAGAACCGTGAATGGAATAATAGGTATTGTTGATTACGCACACACCCCCGATGCTTTATTAAATGTTTTAAAAACGATAAAAGATATTCGTACTGGTAACGAACAAGTAATTACGGTAGTAGGTTGCGGTGGCGATAGAGATGTTACTAAACGACCCATTATGGCTCAAATAGCTTGCGATTTAAGTACAAAAGTAATTCTTACCTCTGATAATCCGCGCAGTGAAAAACCTGACGCAATTATTAAAGAGATGAAAAAGGGGGTAGATGCTGTTAATAATAAAAAAACAATATCAATTACAGATAGAGGCGAAGCTATTAAAACTGCCTGTTCTTATGCTAATGCAGGAGATATTTTGTTAATTGCTGGAAAAGGACATGAAAAATATCAAGAAATACTAGGGGTGAAATATGCATTTGATGATATGCAAGTGTTGCAGGAAAATTTAAAATTATTTGAAAAATAATGTTTTACTACTTATTCAGTTTTTTAGACAAGCAATTTAATTTTCCAGGCGCGGGAGTGTTTCAATACATTTCTTTTCGTGCGGCCATGGCGCTTATTGTTTCGTTATTAATTTCTATGGTATTTGGTAAACGGATTATCGATTTACTACAAAAAAAACAAGTAGGTGAAACCATTCGTGACTTGGGCTTACAAGGGCAACTTCAAAAAAAGGGAACCCCAACAATGGGTGGCTTAATAATTATTGCAGCTATATTTATACCCACTATTTTATTTGCGAAACTTCATAACATTTACATTGCTTTATTGCTTTTGTCGACAGTATGGCTTGGTGCTATTGGTTTTATAGATGATTATATAAAAGTATTTAAAAAAAATAAAGAGGGTCTGGCTGGTAAATTTAAAGTGCTAGGGCAAATTGGAATTGGGATAATTGTAGGTACCACACTTTATTTTAATGATGGAGTAGTCGTTAGGGAAAAAATATATACCTCAAAAAATACTGGCGTTGACGTGATGCAAATAACAAACAGCACGGGCGTAAATATTAAGCCTCCTGCTTATTCTAGAGAAGAAATAAAATCGATGAAGACCACTATTCCCTTTATAAAAAATAACGAATTTGATTACTCGTCATTGCTTTCATTTTTAGGAGAAGGTTATCAGAAATGGGCTTGGCTAATATTTATTCCTTTTGTTATACTTGTTATTACAGCTGTTTCAAATGGCGCCAATATTACAGATGGAATAGATGGCTTAGCTACAGGAACTTCTGCAATCATAGGTGTTGTATTAGGTGTACTTGCTTACGTTTCGGGTAATATGGTTTTTGCAGATTATCTCGATATTATGTACATACCCAACTCGGGCGAGCTGGTAATTTTTATAGCTGCATTTGTTGGAGCTTGTGTGGGCTTTCTATGGTATAATTCTTTTCCCGCTCAAGTATTTATGGGAGATACTGGCAGCTTAGCATTGGGCGGAATCATCGCAGTATTTGCAATTGCTATTCGTAAAGAATTTTTGATTCCTATTTTATGTGGAGTCTTTTTTATAGAAAGTATATCAGTGATCATGCAAGTGTTTTATTTCAAATACAAGAAAAAAAGATTTGGAGTTGAACATGCTCGTGAAAATCGCTTATTTAAAATGGCGCCTTTACATCATCATTTTCAGAAGAAAGGATTACACGAAGCAAAAATTGTTTCTCGGTTTTGGATCATTGGGATTATGTTGGCGGTATTAACCATCGTTACCTTAAAATTAAGATAAAGATGAAACGCATAGTAATACTGGGTGGTGGAGAAAGTGGAGTAGGTAGTGCAGTACTTGCAAAAAAAAAAGGTTTTGATGTTTTCCTTTCGGATAAAGGGGAATTAAAAGATAGCTATAAAAACGTTCTTTCAAAATATAACATTACCTGGGAGGAGAAAAAGCATACGGAATTATCAATTTTCAATGCCGATGAAGTTGTAAAAAGCCCTGGTATACCAGATAACGCAACTCTTATAAAAGCATTGAAGGAAAGAAAAATTCCGGTAATATCAGAAATTGAATTTGCCGCACGGTATACAACCGCAAAAAAAATATGCATTACTGGTAGCAATGGTAAAACCACAACTACCTTATTAATATATCATATTTTAAAAAAGGCAGGATTAAATGTAGGCTTAGGTGGTAATATAGG
The DNA here is from genome assembly GCA_039937835.1 of Bacteroidia bacterium. GTDB lineage: Bacteria > Bacteroidota > Bacteroidia > 2-12-FULL-35-15 > 2-12-FULL-35-15 > 2-12-FULL-35-15. The sequence continues at coordinate 7,133 of JBDTFR010000007.1, forward strand.
AAGAAGTTTTGCAATGCAAGTAGCAGAAAGTGATTTTGATTTTTATGTATTAGAGTTGAGTAGTTTTCAATTGGATGGTATGTTTGATTTTAAAGCAGAGATAGCGATATTATTAAATATTACGCCTGATCATTTAGATAGGTATGATTATCAATTTGAAAAATATGCAGCATCTAAATTAAGAATTATACAAAACCAAACAGAGAGTGACTCCTTTATTTATTGTATGGATGATATAGAAATTATGAATCATCTAAAAGATAAAAAAATAATAGCAAAACCATACCCTATTTCTATTAAAGAAAAGGTAGAACAAGGAGCCTATTTAAATGAAAACAACCAAGTAGTAATAAATACAAACCAACTAAATCCTTTACTTATGACAATACAAGAACTAGCACTTCAAGGTAAACACAATCTCTACAATTCTATGGCTGCAGGTATTGCGGGTAAATTAGTAGATATTCGTAAAGATACTATTCGTGAAAGTTTATCCGATTTTCATAATATTGATCATCGACTAGAAGTAGTGGGTAACGTACACGGTATAGAGTTTATTAATGACTCTAAAGCTACAAATGTAAACTCTACCTGGTATGCACTAGAAAGTATGAATAATCCTGTTATTCTTATTCTTGGCGGCGTAGATAAAGGGAATGATTATTTTATGCTAAACGATTTAATAAAGGAAAAAGTAAAAGCAATTATTTGTTTAGGTACGGATAATAAAAAAATAATTAAAGCATTTGGCGCAATAGTTCCCACTATTATAGAAGCAAAGTCAGCTACAGAGGCTGTTGTAAACGCTTATAAGTTGGGTAAAAAAGGAGATACTGTTTTATTATCTCCTGCTTGTGCTAGTTTTGATTTGTTTGAAAATTACGAAGACCGTGGTACACAGTTTAAGCAAGCTGTAAGGGCTTTATAAACATAGTATAATTTTTGAATATAAAGAATGAATTTATTTAAATATATCAAAGGCGACAAAGTAATTTGGACGGTAGTATTGTTACTTTCTCTCTTATCTATTTTGGTTGTATACAGTTCGGTTGTAGCATTAGCGTATCGCTATAAAGGAGGCGATACATTTTCTTATTTGATCAAACATATTTTTATTGTCTCCTCTGGTATTTTTTTAATGTACTTAATTCATAAAGTAAAATATTCTTATTTTTCTCGTATTTCCCAAATAGCTATTTTTATTGCTGCACCACTATTATTATATACCTTATTAAAGGGCGTTAGTGCAGGAGATGCAAGTCGTTGGCTTGCTATTCCAGGTACCTCATTAACATTTCAAACTTCTGATTTTGCAAAGCTTGCTTTAATCACTTATGTAGCTCGTATGTTATCTATTAAACAAGATGTAATAAAAGATTTTAAGCAATCATTTATACCCATACTTTTACCCATCATAATTATTTGTGTATTAATATTACCTGCTAATTTTTCTACTGCTGCATTATTATTTTTAACCTGTTTAATACTTTTATTTATCGGAAGAATTCATACAAAACATCTATTAATTTTAATTGGTAGCGGTGTACTATTTGCTTCGTTAATAATTGTTTTAATTTTTAAATTTCCTGATGTTATTAAACGTGGTGAAACATGGAAAGCTCGTTTAGAAAATTTTAGTAGTGGGGAAAGTGAAAATAATTTTCAAGCAGAACAGGCGAAAATTGCCATTGCAACTGGTGGTATACTTGGCAAGGGGCCCGGCAATAGCATGCAACGAAATTTTTTGCCGCAGGCTTCTTCTGATTTTATTTATGCTATTGTAATTGAAGAGTGGGGGCTAGTTACTGCTGTCTTAATTGTTTTTTTATACGTTGTTTTACTTTTTAGAGGTGTTCGCATTGCTATCAATAGCGATAAATCTTTTGGTAGTTTATTAGCCATTGGGCTTTCTTTTAGTTTGGTATTTCAAGCAATGGTCAATATGGCGGTTGCTGTTAGCTTGTTTCCAGTAACGGGTCAACCATTACCATTGATAAGTATGGGCGGAACTTCTATTTGGTTTACGAGTATCGCGCTTGGAATTATTTTAAGTATCAGTAGGGATGTAGATAGTAAAAAGAAAGGAGCTGAAATTGAAACCACTTAAAATAATAATTAGTGGGGGAGGTACTGGAGGACATATTTTTCCAGCTATAGCCATTGCCAATGCTATAAAAATATTACGCCCCGATTCTGAATTTTTATTTGTTGGTGCATTAGGAAAAATGGAAATGGAAAAGGTACCAGCAGCTGGTTATAAAATTGAAGGACTTTGGATAAGTGGTTTACAACGAAAACTAACAACTACAAATTTATTATTTCCGCTAAAAGTTATTGCTAGTTTATTTAAAGCAGCAGTTATAATAAATAAATTTAAACCAAATGTAGTAATAGGTACTGGTGGTTTTGCGAGTGGCCCAGTATTGAGAGTTGCTGCTTTTAAAAGATTAAGCACGATGATTCAGGAGCAAAACTCTTATCCCGGTATTACTAATAAAATACTTTCAAAAAAAGTAAATAAAATTTGTGTTGCTTATGGGGGCATGGAAAAATATTTTCCGAAAGAGAAAATATTACTTACAGGGAACCCAGTTAGACAAGATTTATTAAGTCTTGAAGGTAAATCGGAGCGAGGTATAGAATATTTTGGTTTAAGTGCTACAAAAAAAATAATTTTAGTGCTAGGCGGTAGTTTAGGGGCACGTACCATTAATGAAAGCATTCTAAATTGTTTAGCAACATTTAATAAAAATGATATTCAATTAATTTGGCAAACAGGTAAAGGTTTTTTTGAAACAGCAAAACAAGCAGTAGAAAAAAATAATTATACAGGATTTAAAGTAGTCGATTTTATTCAGAAAATGGATTATGCTTACGCAGTCGCTGATATAATTATATCTAGAGCAGGTGCTAGCTCTATTTCAGAATTGTGTTTAGTAAAAAAACCTGTGATTCTTATTCCGTCTCCAAATGTTGCTGAAGATCATCAAACCAAAAACGCAATGGCATTGGTTACTTATAATGCAGCAATTTTGATAAAAGATTCGGATGCTAATAAAGAGTTAGGTAAAAATATTTTGGAATTATTAAATGATGTTGAAGCATGTTATAAACTATCTGAAAATATTGGTCGTTTAGCATTTAAAGATTCTGCTGCAGTAATAGCAAATGAAGTAATAAGTTTAATTAATAGTAAAAGTGGGTAAGTAAGAAGTAATAGATAGAAATAAAATAAAAGAAATAAATGGGGTACCCCATTTGGTAATAAATAATGAAAATGCGCTTAAGTAATATACATAACGTTTATTTGATAGGGATTGGTGGCATTGGCATGAGTGCCTTGGCGCGTTATTTTAATGCTATTGGAAAATGTGTTGGGGGCTATGATAAAACACCTACAAAATTAACGGATGAATTAATTGCCGAAGGAATTTGTATTCATTTTGAAGATGAAGTAGATTTAATACCAGAACAATTTAAATCCAAGAGTGCAGAAAATAAATTAGAAATTTTAATTGTATATACCCCTGCTGTACCAGTAAGCCATAAAGAATTTATTTTTTTTAAGTCAAACGGTTTTGCATTAAAAAAAAGAGCGGAAGTGTTGGGTCTTATCACAGAAAATTCTTACACAGTTGCTGTTGCGGGTACACATGGTAAAACTACGACTTCATCATTAATAGCGCACATTTTTAAAATAGCTGGACTGGACCCTTCTGCTTTTTTAGGTGGCGTAACTCAGAATTATAACACCAATTTAATATTAAATGAAAATTTAAAGCACGGCGGTATCAATAGTTATGAGCCTGTCGCTTCTAAATTTCCTAATCTATTAGTTGTAGAAGCAGATGAGTACGATCGCTCTTTTTTAACCCTGTACCCTAAAATTGCTGTTATTACTTCTGTTGATGCCGATCATTTGGATATTTACGGTGATAAAAAACTAGTGGAAGAATCGTACAATTTATTTGCTCGCCAAGTAAAATCAATACTCATACTTAAAAAAAGTATTGTTGATAAAATTAAGTTCGATAAAAAAATTATTACCTACTCTTTAAGTGATAATACCGCAGATTATTATACTCAAAACATACAAATAAAAAATGGTGTTTATTATTATGATGTAGTAACCCCGAGCGGTATAATTAGCAAATTAACATTAGGAGTGCCTGGTTTACATAATTTAGAAAATTCAATTGCCGCAATTGCTGTAGCTTTTCAGCTTAATATTTCGGAACAAAATATTACTACAGCTTTAGCCTCCTTTAAAGGAGTAAGGCGCCGATTCGAATACCATATAAAAACAAATGATTTAGTATTTATTGACGATTATGCTCATCATCCAGAGGAATTAAAAGCAGCGATTACATCTGTAAAAGCAATGTATCCAACTAAAAAGATTACAGGTATATTTCAACCTCATTTATTTTCTCGCACACGTGATTTTGCAGATGAATTTGCAAAGAGCCTTGATTTATTAGATGAATGTATTTTAATGGAAATTTATCCAGCACGTGAAAAGCCTATTGATGGGATAGATTCAAGCATGCTACTAAATAAGATGCACTTGCTTAATAAAACTATTTGTCAAAAAAACGAGTTAGTAAATACACTTGTAAATAAAAAAATAGAAGTATTGTTAACGATGGGGGCGGGAGATATTGATACGTTCATTGAACCCATCAAAAATCAATTAATTAAAAGTCATCATATTACTGTTGAAAAAATTTAAGCACATATTATTTATTTCTTTGTGGTCGGTATTAGGATTAATCTTATTGCTTTGTCTTGGCTTCGTAAATAAAGAACAAGATCAATTGCTTTGTAAAAGCATGGATATAAAAGTTAATCAAGATAATGATTTATATTTTTTAGATAACATAGATGTAGCACAGTTAATTAAAAGTAGAAATAAAATTATTGATCAACCTAAAGCTACTGTAAACATACCAGATATAGAAAAGGCATTAAATAGTCACCCTAATATTGCTAATGCAGAAGTGTCTATTACGATTGATGGGAAGCTGAAGGTGCAAGTAAAACAAAGAAAGCCAATCCTTCGCATTTTTAATGTATCAGATGAAAGCTATTACATGGATGATGATGGAATGTTAATGCCGCTTTCAGAAAAATACACGGCGAAAGTATTAATAGCGAATGGGAAAATAGCAGAATCATATGCTAAAAATTACAAGCGCACCATGCAGAGTATATCAAAAGATAGTGCTGTAAAAGCAAGAACCATGTTTGATGAATTGTATGCCATGGCAAGCTTTATTGATGCAAATGATTTTTGGCGAGCACAAATTCAACAGATATATATTAATGACAATTTGGATATGGAAGTAGTACCCATAGTGGGAGATCAAAGAATAATATTTGGTGATACAACTGCTATGGAAGAAAAATTTAAAAAGTTATTAATATTCTATCGTCAAGGTTTAAATACTACTGGTTGGTGGAATAAATATTCCGTAATTAATTTAAAATTTAAAAATCAAATTGTTTGCACTAAAAAATAAATGAGAATGGAACCATCAGAAATAGTAGTAGGTTTAGATATAGGAACAACAAAAATTGTAGCGATAGTTGGTCGCAGAAATGAATTTGGAAAAATCGAAATTTTAGGAATGGGTAAATCCGAATCATTTGGTGTAGCGCGTGGTGTGGTTCAAAATATCGATCAAACGGTGCAATCAATAAGAACGGCAGTAGCGGAAGCTGAATCAAAATCAGGGGTAGATATTAAAGTAGTAAATGTAGGTATTGCCGGACAGCATATAAAGAGTTTACAACATCGTGGTATTAAAACACGCGCAAGCGCAGAAGAAGAAATATCACAAAAAGATATTGATGCATTAATTGATGACATGTTTAAACTGGTCATGCTTCCAGGAGAAGAAATTATTCATGTGCTTCCTCAAGAATATATTATTGACAATGAGCAAGGCATAAAAAATCCAATAGGCATGGCTGGTATACGCTTAGAGGCAAACTTTCATATTATTACGGGGCAAATTGCTGCGGCACGTAATATATATAAGTGTGTACACAAAGCCCATTTAGAAGTTTCTGAATTAACGTTAGAGCCACTTGCTTCTGCAGATGCTGTATTAAGTGAAGAAGAAAAAGAAGCGGGTGTAGTATTAGTAGATATTGGTGGAGGAACAACTGATTTAGCTATTTTTCAAGATGGTATTATTAGACATACTGCTGTTATACCATTTGGAGGAAACGTAATTACAGAAGATATTAAAGAAGGGTGTACAATCATAAAAAGTCAAGCAGAGTTATTAAAAATAAAATTTGGTTCTGCTTTAGCAAGTGAAAATCAAGAAAATGAAATTGTATCCATACCAGGCTTAAGAGGGCGTATACACAAGGAAATTTCAGTACGTAATCTTTCAGCGATCATTCAAGCACGTATGGAGGAAATTGTAGAACATGTTTATTATGAAATAAAAAATTCAGGATATGAAAAAAAATTAATAGCGGGCATTGTGGTTACTGGTGGAGGAGCACAATTAAAACATGTGACTCAATTGGTAGAATATATTACTGGAATGGATACCCGAATAGGCTACCCAAATGAACATCTCGCAAAAAGCAACGAAGATGTTACTTTACCCATGTACGCTACCTCTGTAGGATTAGTAATGAAAGGTATACAAGCTATTGAAAAATACAGTGTAAAGCCTTTAAATACTGTTGATACGGCAGTTATTACTGGTCACTCGAAAGAAAAATCACACGGCTTTTTTGACAAAATAAAAAAATTTTTCGATGAAGATTCGATACAGAATTAATCGTGGCAAATAGATAGAAATTAACATTTCATAGTTAGTAACTAACGGCAGTGTTGTTAAATACACATTAAAAAAAACGGCAATTTTATAATTAATAAGTATAAGATGCCGCTAAAACTGAATAATATCAACCAATTTAAATAAAAAACCATGATGAAATTCGATTTACCTCATGAAAACTCATCAATTATAAAAGTAATTGGTGTAGGCGGGGGTGGCAGTAATGCTGTTAACCACATGTATAAACAAGGAATTAAAGGCGTTGATTTTATTGTATGCAATACAGATCAACAAGCTTTAGATATTTCTCCAGTACCTTTAAAAATTGTTTTAGGTGTAAGTCTTACAAAAGGTCGTGGTGCAGGCTCATTGCCAGAAGTAGGTAAAAACGCGGCGATAGAAAGTATAGAAGAAATAAAAGCCATTTTAGGTAAAACTACCGAAATGCTTTTTATTACTGCTGGTTTAGGCGGAGGTACAGGTACCGGTGCTGCACCTGTTATTGCTAAAACAGCAAAAGACATGGGTATCTTAACCGTTGGAATTGTTACTATTCCTTTTGGTTTTGAAGGGAAAAAGCGGAAACAACAAGCTGATGATGGTTTGGAAGCTTTGAAAGGAAGTGTAGATACCTTACTCGTAATTAGCAACGATAAGCTACGTGAAATTTATGGTAATTTAAAAGTTACTGAGGCCTTTGGTCATGCTGATGATATATTGGCTACTGCAGCAAAAGGCATAGCAGATATTATTACTACTACCTTACAAATTAATACAGATATTAATGATGTAATTACGGTAATGAAAAATAGTGGCGTTGCTATTATGGGCTCTGCGCAAGCATCAGGCGATTGCAGAGCAATAAGAGCAGTAGAACAAGCCATGGCTTCTCCATTATTAAATGATAGCAATATTAAAGGTGCACGTTATGTATTAGTAAATGTTACTTGTGGTGAAGATGAAATTACAATGGATGAGCTAGGGGAGATTACAGATTACATTCAAGATGAGGCGGGAATGACTGCTGAGGTAATTAAAGGCTATGGAGTAGATTTATCTCTTGGCGATAAAGTGAATGTGACCATTATTGCTACTGGTTTTAATTCAAAGTCTGATGTAGGTATTCAGATAGAACGTAGTCCTGCAAAAAAGGTATTCCCATTAATGGATGAGCCTAAAAAGGTAGAGTCTGTTGTTGAACAAACACTAAATATTGATAAGGCGAGTGAAATAACATCATTCATTAAAGATGAAATTTTACCGATAACGAATGATCAAGAACAAGAAAAGAAAATCTCGACAGAACCTTTTGTTTTTATTAAAGAAGAACAACAACCAATAGCTTTAATTTCTAAATTAGAACCAGAACAAACGGTATTTGAATTTGAAATAACAAACAATAATCAAAGCACTACGCCGCCAAATGATACAATACAACCTCAAGCCACTATACAACTTTTAGATAATAATAATAATAAAGACGAAAATATTATTATAGCAAAAGTTCAAACAGATGAGCAATTAAAAAAAGCACAAGATAGAGTAGCTAAATTAAAAGAGCTGAGCTTTAAATTAAAATCACCAAACGGATTATCAGAATTAGAAAACGAGCCTGCATATAAAAGAAGAAATATTAATTTAGATTCAACACCTCATTCTTCTGAATCCCAAGTTTCTCGTTATACCTTATCAGAAAATGAAGATAAAAAAGTAGAAATAAAACCTAATAATTCTTTTTTGCATGATAATGTAGATTAATGATTAAAATTTTTAATTGATTATAAATAAACAGGCTCGCAAATTTTTCGAGGGTGTTTGTTGTTTACACAAGATCCAATAAAGCTTAGGTTATATAAATTATTTTTAATTTTGATAATCATTCACATCAAAAATCCAATTAATATGAACGAAGACCCTATTAATTATAATGATTTGGATGATGAGTCTAATTGGAAGTGGGGAATATTCTATTATAACAAAAAAGATAAAAGAATTTTTCCTCCTAAGAGAAATAAATTTTTAGGCTGGACTGTGAATTTTGCAAATCCGCTTTCAATTTTAATTTTGATAATTATAATCGCTTCAATGCTACTTCTAACTAGGTATAATTAGCAATATGCTGTCAAAAATTTGGATCCGATTTAGTTAAAAAAGTAATCTTTTATTATCTGGTTCTTTTCGAAATTTTCACCTTAAGAAAATCCCAAATTAATCTCCTCTAATTCTTTATTCAAAATTTCACTTATCTCTTCAGGATGATCTAACACCATGATATGTGTTCCATTTTTTATAGTGTATTGATATTCCACGTTTCCTTTAAAGGGTAAAACCCTATCTTCTGTTCCTTGAATTTGTACCACATGATTAGGACATGTTTTGTTTTTCCAAGTAACAATCATTTGAATTGCTCTCCCTAAATAGTTTTGAGGTAAATGGCTTAAAACATCATCATAATCCTTTTCCACTTCTGGAGTTATTTTAAAGATGATTTTTAAAAGCCAAACGATTTTCATGTGGAAATCCCCTTTTATTAATATATGAATTGGTAGTATTGCTAAGAGTCTTACTCTTATTGGAATTTCGTAACATGTTTTACTACTTGAAATAAGAAATGTTTTTAAAGGTGATAACTTTTTTGCTATTTCAATACAACACATTCCACCAAAAGAAACTCCAATTAATACAAAAGGAGAAGACGTATCAATTTGCTCAGCCAATCTCATAGCATACTGGTCTAGTCGCTCTTTTTTAAAGGGGTCTATCCATTTTATATGACGAATTGTGCAGGCACTTAATTTTAATTTCTTAAAAAGGTGACTGTTTACGCCCAATCCCGGTATACAATAAATAGTCAGTTGATTTGATTCATTCATATTTTAGTATTTAATTATTTTAATACATCACTACACTATTACTCAAGATTCTTTATTTCCAAAACCAAGCCAAAAATGAAACATTAAGACCTAATCTTTTTTTATGATCCATAATATTGTCTAAAAGCATTTCTGAAAAATTATGAGCTTATAATTGTTGTAATTTGATAATAGGAAAGTTGGCAATTTAGAGATGAGATTTGGAATTTAATTTTTATTTTTTTGATCATCAATCAATTGGCGAAAGATTATAAACAATGCTCTATTGTTAAGCTATAGCACTACTGGGCTTCCCACATATGTGCTCAAAATAAGTATAATCCTTTAGATGCATTTTTTCATTTTATAAATTTTACACGAAAACAATAAATTATATACTTGAAATTTATAGTGCCCAAAAAAATAATCAATAACTGATTAGGGGAACTTTTCAGTATAAAATTATAATTGTATCATTACCTAAATTAAAAGTTTCACTCAATTTTATAAACCGCATTTTACAATAATCAAATGACAGATTTTTCGATAGTTAGCTCTATACTTTCCTCTTCAGATATTGCAAGTTTTGTTCGAGATAAATATTCATTGGCGGCATCTACAACTTGTAAATTCTTAAAAACTGGCATTAACCATACCAACCGTATTGACAGCGAAAATGAAAGTTTTATTTTCAGGATTTATAACTATAATTGGCGGACTAAAGAAGAAATAGTAGAGGAGTTGAACTTATTAAAGCTTTTAATGAAAAATTGTATTCCCGTTTCGTATCCAATTACAGATAACTCTGAAAATTTTATTCAAACCATAAAAGTACCGGAAGGCTGACGTTTTGCCGTTTTATTTTCCTTTGCCAAAGGAGATAAAATTCTCAATTATAGTAAGGAAACTCATTTCGAATTTGGCAAATTGATGACACAGATTCACACGCTAACAAAGGGCTTAGCACAAAAGAGAATTTACTACAGCACACACTTTATTAAACAAGCCACTTGAAAATATTGGAAAATTTCTTTCCGACAAAACAGAAGAAATGAAATTTTTAAAAGTAACCTTACCAGTATTGGAAAAGGAATTAGTAAAAGCTTGTAATTTAAATTTACGAAAAGATATTGTTCATTTAGATATATGGTTTGACAACCTGAACATTTCCAACAACAAAAAAATTGCTCTTTTTGATTTTGATTTTTGCGGTAACGGTTGGCTTTGCTTGGACATCGCTTACTACATTTTATAATTGCATAGTACCTAAAAGGACGAAATAGAAAGAACAGAAAAAATACAAGCTTTTTACGATGGCTACGAAACTATCGAGAAAATAAACAATTATGAAAAGCAACTAATTCCAACCCTTGGGGTTGGCCTATATTGTTTTTATTTGGGTGTTCAGTGTAGCCGGTTTGAAAACTGGTCTAACACGTTTTTGAATGAAGTTTATTTAAAAAGATTTATTACCATGTTGATAAAAAGTTATTATGAAAAAGCTAAATGAAAATAGCCATTCGTATGATAAAAAAAATACTATAACCAATTTATCTTTTACCTAATTACCAAAAAGCCTTGCTCTTTTTTTCTTTTTGTCCGATCTTATTTCTCTTCGTTTTTTTCTTTCTTCTTTTCGTTGTTCTCTTCGCTCTGCTCTTAAGCGCCCATCTCTATTAAACCAGTTTTGTATTTTATCTAGTAAATTATCTTCTACAAAAGATTCGCATTGAGGCATGGCCGCAACACCATTAGATAAATGAAAATTACCCCTTACATAAGGAATACACATTTCATCTGTTTTACATTTTTGCATAAAATAAGCCCAAATAGGTAAAGCCATAGCAGCACCTTGGCCATATAGTATAGAATTAAAATGAATAGCAGGGCTTTCTGCACCTACCCAAGCACCCGCAACCAATCCGGGGGTATAGCCAATAAACCAGCCATCTGCTTGTGATTGAGTAGTACCTGTTTTACCAGCCATTTCTCCACGCAGCCCATACGTACTTCTTAAGCGGCTAGCTGTACCTTCATTTACAACTCCTTTTAACATTTCTGTCATGTAATAGGCTGTTTGTTTTGAAATAGCATATTTACTCTTTTCTTGTTTTGGTTCATAAATAACTTTCCCTTCTTTATTTTCTATACGCGTAATAAAAACAGGTGAAACACTTTTGCCTCCATTTGCAAAGGTGCAATACGCTTTTACCATTTCTAGTAAACTAATATCAGCTACGCCTAATGCAATGGAAGGCACGCGAGGGATAGTACTTTCAATACCCATATTACGTGCAGTACGCGCTACATTCTCTATCCCCGCTTTTAACAATACTTCAACCGATATTACATTTACAGAATGGGCTAAAGCGCCTCTAACTGAATATTTACCGCCATATTTATTGTCGGCATTGTGTGGAGACCATCCCTCAAATTGGTCATAAATTTTTTGTTCATTAGGAATATATTCACAAGGGCTTAAACCTTGCTCTATTGCTGTGGCATATACAATGGGTTTAAAAGTGCTACCTACTTGTCTTTTTGAGGTTACATGATCGTATTGAAAATGACTGTAATTATTACCTCCAACCCAGACTTTAATTTCTCCTGTATTAGGTTGCATCGCTAAGAAACCACTATGTAAAAATTTTAAATAGTATTTTATAGAATCTAAAGGAGAAAGGGTTACCTTTTTATCATCATTCCAGTCAAATAATTGCATCGGGATGGGAGTACTAAATATTTTTTTTATTTCAGCATCTGAAGCACCAGCTTCCTTTAGATTTTTGTAACGTTTTGATTTTTCTACTTCTCTGCTAACCACTCTTGTGTTGCGCCCCCAAGGATTAGCGTTTTTCCAATAACGATTAAATAAATTTTGTAAAGCACTCATGTGTTGTTCAACAGCAGCAACTGCATTTAGTTGCATTTCATAATTTATAGGCGTATAAATTCTTAGCCCGTCCCGATACAAATCATAACTTTCTCCGTCTGGTTTTTTTATATCTTTTAATAACCTCTTGGTAAGTTCTTCTACTTGAACTAAAAAATAAGGAGCTACATCACCATACATTCCTGCATTTTTATAATTAAGTTTTAAAGTCGTTTTTTTTAAGGAATCGGCTGTTTCTTTTGTAATATAATCTCGATCTACCAAATTGGTTAAAACAATATTTCTTCTAACCAATGCTTTTGATGGGTTAAGACGAGGGTTATAAGCGGTAGGAGATTTTAACATACCAATTAACACAGCCGCCTCTTCTGTTTTTATTGAATCGAGTGGTTTACCAAAAAAGCGCATCGCCGCATTTTTAATTCCGTAAGTATCTTCGCCCACAGAAACCGTATTTAAATACAAAGCTAAAATTTCATTTTGGGTATATACGCTGTTAAACCTAACGGCATGAATGGCCTCTTTTATTTTATTAACAGGCATGGTGAAAATACCATAATTTTTTCGCTTAAATAAATTTTTAGAAAGTTGTTGCCCAATAGTACTTCCTCCACCTGCGCTTTTGTCTCCCATTAATAATGTTTTAAAGAATACACGTAATAATCCTAGTGCATCTACTCCATTGTGTTCATAAAAGCGTGCATCTTCGGTAGCAATTAATGCTTGTACCACAATAGGAGGTATTTCTTTAAAAGAAACAGTACTTCTGTTTTCCCAGTAATATTTTCCCAACACTTTTCCTTTATCAGAAATCACTTCTGAAGCTACATAATTTTGTATGTTTTTAAGTTCTTCTTTAGTATACACCTTACCAAAAAATCCAAAATAAACACATAAAAAAAGAATGATAGGTAATGAAAAGATGATTAGGCCAAGGGCAACTATACTCCACTTAATTATTTTTTTCTTCTTCTTATCTTCCACGGGATCGTTTATAATATTTTTAAAAATACATAATTTATAACGTAAACTAAAATAATGGCTTTAAACTATTATCAAACAAGTTACTTGTAAACAGTGATTAAAAGTATAGTCACACTATTTTTATTTAGTAACTTTAAAAATTATTAATTTAAAATTATTATCAAAATGGCTTTAGAAGAAAAAATAAATACAGATATAAAATCAGCGATGCTTGCAAAAGATACTTTAAAATTAGAAGCATTGCGCGCTATAAAATCAACCATATTATTATTAAAAACATCGCCAGAAGGCTATACCGATGAAACTGAATTAAAGGCATTGCAAAAAATGGTAAAACAGCGGAAAGAAACGGCAGAAGTTTATAATACACAAAATCGTGCAGATCTCGCAGAAGTTGAAATTTCTCAAGCCGCTGTAATTGAGGCTTTCTTGCCTAAACAGATGAATACAGAAGATATTAAATCAGAAATAGTTAAAATAATTACTACCGTTGGTGCAAAATCTGTCGCTGATATGGGTAAAGTTATGGGATTAGCATCTAAACAATTAGCTGGTAAAGCAGATGGAAAAGTAATTTCTACTATTGTAAAAGAGTTATTAAGTTCCTAATAATACAAAATTCGTTTACCTTTTTTATAAGTTAATAATATCAAAAGCAGACAGAAGGCCAGTTGTTAAAAAAAATCTTTTTTTTAACAACTGGCCTTCTGTCTTTTTATGGGAAGAGAATAATTGTTCCCTCTTGAAATTGACATTAAATAAAACTATTATTAAATGCTAAATGAGCGATAGCAGGTAAGGGAGAAAAATATTTTACGAATACAATATTAAAAGTTAAAATGTGTTAACTAGCACAACCAATTTTTAAATTTAGCGTTGAACCAGCAGAACAATATTGAAAATGAGTTTAATACTGTTATGTAATGGTGTACAGTCGTGTAATAAGCATTAACAAAAAGTTAAAAACTGTTAACGACTACAACTGTTAATCTTTCTTAATTGTATCTTTGTTAAAAGTATGAAAAAAGTATTCTTATATTGTTGTTGTATTGTGCTGTTGATATCACTGATGCCAGCTCATTGCTATGCGCTGAAATATATTGTTTCGCATAATTTTAAAATGGTCAAACATAAACAACTTTACATTTCTAATAACACGCAAAACAAAAACTCTTATTTTTATACTGATCTTATAGAAGATGATATTGATAGCGGAAACACCTCGGAAAAAGAAAAATATGCTTTCGAAAAAAATACGCTAGTACTTGGTTTTTCTTTAGCAAATCCATTCATTAGCAATAACGCTCAAAACGATATTTGTTTTAATAGGTATTTTTTAAATTTTGCCCAACCTTATTTTATTTATTTCAGAGCCTTACGACTCTGACTTTTTTTCACAATGCTATAAAAGAATATACGTTCTAATCGGCATTTTAAAAAATTAAATTTACACCACATTTTTTGTTAACGATATAATATTACGAGTTTAAAATAGTAATGTTATTTAAAAACATGTTAACGAGATATCGCATGGTGAACAACATCAATCTTCTCTGAAATTATTTTACTGTTATGAATAAATCAATTTGGCAAATTAGCCTTGCTATCGCCGTATGCTTTTCGGCTTGTACTTCAAATAAAGAAGAAGAAAAAAGTGAAGAAGCCACGTTCACAGTTACGAGCCCAATTGTAATTGACACCTCTTTTACAAAGGAGTATGTTGCCCAAATTCAATCTTTGCAAAATATTGAAATACGCGCGCAAGTACAAGGATATTTGGAATCAATAAATGTAGATGAGGGGCAACAAGTGCATGCGGGTCAGGTGCTATTCAATATTATGCCAAAGCAATATCAAGCAGAGCTTGCTAAAGCAAAGGCAGAAGCGAAAGCGTCAGAAATAGAATTGCAAAATGTAAAAACATTGAATGAAAAGAACATTGTTTCTCCTTCAGAAGTTGCCATGGCACAGTCAAAATTTGACGCAGCAAAGGCGGATCAGGCGATTGCGGAATTACACGTTTCCTTTACAGAAATAAAAGCTCCGTTTGATGGAGTTATTGACAGGATTAAGTTTAAAGTGGGTAGTTTGATTGATGCAGGAAATTTATTGACAACACTTTCAAATAATAAAGACGTATATGCCTATTTTAATATATCAGAAGTGGAGTATTTGAATTATAAAGCAAACAATAACGGAAATGTGAAAGGTAATGCCACACTTTTATTAGCAAATAATTTGGAACATAAGTACAAAGGAACTGTTGAAACAATAGAAAGTGAATTTAATAACACTACTGGTAACATTGATTTTAGGGCAAAATTCCCGAATCCAGATTTACTACTAAAAAATGGAGAAACAGGAAAGGTAAGATTAGTTGTTGTATTAAAAGGTGCACTTGTAATTCCTCAAAAGGCCACTTACGAAATTCAGGATAAAGACTATGTGTATGTGGTGGATAAAAATAATCTAATAAAATCAAGATGTATTACCATTACACACAAACTGCCAAATCTCTATGTTATTGGATCTGGGCTCACTGTAACTGACAAAATTCTTCTAGAAGGAATTCAGAATGTAAAAGAAGACGATAAAATCAAAACTAAATTTGAACAACCGGAAGTTGTTTTAAGCAGTTTACAGTTAATCAAATAATAGGGAATTTATATCTAAAATAATATGTTTAATAAACTAATACACAGGCCTGTATTATGCATCGTAATCTCGCTTATAATTGTTTTTCTTGGTGTCTTGGCACTCATTCAATTGCCAATAACACAGTATCCTTCTATTTCTCCCCCTAAGGTAAATATTACTGCAACCTATCCAGGTGCAAATAGTGAATTGATGATCAAAGCGGTTGTGATTCCATTAGAAAGAGCTATAAATGGAGTTCCAGGAATAAAATACATTGATTCTGGTGCGGGGAATGACGGTGAGGCCAACATACAAGTTGTTTTTAATCTAGGAACAGATCCTAATATTGCGTCAGTAAATATTCAGAATCGGGTTGCTGCAGTCATCAATAAATTGCCGCCCTTGGTTGTAAGAGAAGGTGTTATAATTACTAGGGAAGAATCGAACATGCTGATGTATATAAATTTATACAGTAAAGATTCTTCTTTGGATGGAAACTTCCTTTACAATTTTGCAGATATTCATTTGCTTTCTGAATTAAAACGTGTAGATGGAGTGGGTTTTGCAGATATTTTGGGGAATCGCGATTATTCTATGCGAATATGGCTGAAACCAGATCGTATGATGGCTTATAAAATATCTGCAGATGAGGTAATGCAGGCATTAGGCAATCAAAGTTTAGAAGCTTCCCCTGGTAAAACTGGCGAGTCATCTGGGAAAAAATCACAGGCTTTTGAGTACATATTAAAATATTCAGGAAGGTATGATACCAAAGAACAATATGAAAATATCGTATTGAGAGCGAGCCCGAACGGTGAATTACTTCGCCTCAAAGACGTTGCAAATGTAGAATTTGGAGCTTCCTTTTATGATATATATTCAAAATTGAATGGGCGACATTCTGCTGCAATTGTGGTTAAGCAATCATACGGAAGCAATGCCAGTGATGTAATCAAGAACATCAAGAAGAAATTGGAAGAAATAAAGAAGGAATCCTTTCCTAAAGGAATGGATTATGAAATAGGGTATGATGCATCTCGATTTTTAGATGCATCCATAGAAAAAGTAGTTCATACACTGATAGAAGCGTTTTTGCTGGTAAGTTTGGTTGTATACATATTCCTTGGCGATTTGCGTTCCACGTTAATTCCCGCAATCGCCGTACCTGTGTCTTTAATCGGCGCATTCTTCTTTATGCAGTTATTCGGAATATCAATCAACCTCATTACTTTATTTGCCTTGGTGCTGGCAATCGGTATTGTGGTAGATGATGCAATTGTCGTCGTTGAAGCTGTTCACTCTAAAATGGAGGGTACCAACCTCACTTCCAAAGAAGCAACGATGCTAGCAATGAAAGATATAGGGGGTGCAATTATAGCTATTACATTGGTAATGGCAGCTGTATTCATTCCTGTATCATTTATGGCAGGACCTGTTGGGATTTTTTACCGTCAATTTTCGGTTACCATGGCTACCTCAATCATTCTTTCTGGAATAGTTGCACTTACACTTACCCCGTCACTATGTATATTGTTACTTAAAAACACGCATGGAGCTGAAAAGAAAAAAAATATTGTCACCAAGTTATTGCATCGATTTAATGAATGGTTCAACAAATTACAAGGAAAGTACAAGAAACTTTTGGGGTTTATTGTCAATCGGCGCATCCTTACATTTTTAGTGTTGATCATTTTCTGTCTCAGTACCTGGGGAGTAAGTAATCTTGTTCCTTCAGGATTTATTCCGAATGAAGATCAGGGAATGTTTTATGCCATCATTCTCACACCTCCAGGATCCACTTTGGAAAGGACTGACGAAATTGCCTCAAGATTGCAAAAAGTAGCCTCAACCATAGACGGTGTAAAATCTGTTTCAACAATGTCGGGATATGAGATTTTATCGGAAGGAACTGCAGCAAATTCTGGAACCTGCCTTGTTAATTTAAAGCCTTGGAATGAACGAAAGCATTCCATGCGACAGATAATGAATGAGATGGAAGAAAAATGTAAAAATATTCAAGGCGCTTCTATTGAATTTTTTCCACCTCCTGCTGTTCCGGGTTATGGGGCTGCTGGAGGATTTGAATTGCGTTTGTTGGATAAAACACAAAGTGATGACTACAAAAAAATGGAAGTTGTTACAAAAGATTTTGTCAAAGAGTTAAATAGAAGAAAAGAGCTGCAATCTGTTTTTTCTTTTTATAGTGCGAGTTACCCTCAATATTTGCTAAATATTGATAACGATAAAGCGCAACAAAAAGGAATCACCATAGATAATGCAATGAGTAATCTCTCCACATTTGTGGGTAGTGATTATGAAACAAGTTTCATTAAATATGACAGACAATATAAGGTAATGGTGCAGGTATCTCCAGAGTATAGAGCCTTACCACAGGATATTTTAAAGCTATATGTAAAAAATAGTCGCGATGAAATGGTGCCGTATTCTGCATTCATGAAGATGGATAAAACGTACGGACTTTCCGAAATTACAAGGCACAGCATGTACAACTCATCGGAAATAAGTGGAGGTGCTGCGCCGGGATATAGCAGTGGAACTGCTATTAGCATTGTAACAGAGTTGGCTAAATCGAAACTGCCGAAAGGGTATAGTCTAGAATGGGCTGGTATTTCCTATGATGAAGTAGCAAAAGGAAATCAAGCCATATATATTTTCATTATCTCACTTCTTTTTGTGTACTTGGTTTTATCTGCGCAATACGAAAGCTTTGTATTGCCTTTACCAATAATACTTTCTTTACCCACCGGAATTTTTGGTGCCTTTTTTCTATTGAATTTATTAGGTTTGGAAAATAATATTTATGCACAAATAGCGATGGTAATGTTAATTGGTATATTGGGTAAAAATGCCGTATTGATAGTTGAGATTGCGGTGCAACGACATCGAGACGGTCATAGTGCTTTTAAGTCGGCTATAGAAGGAGCTAGTACGCGTTTACGCCCCATCTTAATGACTTCTTTTGCTTTTATTGCAGGATTAATCCCACTTGTAATGGCGACAGGGCCAGGCGCCATTAGTAACAGAACCCTCGGTACTGCCGCTGCAGGAGGGATGTTGTTCGGAACTATATTTGGTTTGTTGCTTGTTCCTGGATTGTATTATATTTTCGCAAGCATTTCTGAAAAACATATTCTCGTTGAAGGAGAAGAAGAAAACCCATTAACCGAAGAAATTGATGAATAATATGAAAATAATTAACCCCTATACAAACATTGGTATTTTATTGCTGTGCCTATTTTATACGAGTTGTAAAACACTTACACCCGTTTTGGAAATTCCACTTAAACCAATGCCATCTACTTATACAAACGTAACAGATACAAGTAATTCTGCCGAAATTAAATGGAAAGATTTTTTTTCTGATAAAAACTTAGTTGCATTAATTGATACCGCAATAAAAAATAATGTAGACGTATTAATTACACTTCAAGAAATTGAAATTGCAAAAAATAATGTACGCTTTAGAAAAGGATTATTATTCCCTGCCGTTACAGGAGGTGGTTCTGCTACAGTTGAAAAAGTAGGGCATTACACTAGTCAGGGAGCAGGTGATGCCTCTGCTGATATTACTCCTGGACATGTAGTTCCAGAAATACTTCCCGATTATTTTCTTGGCTTAAAAACAAGTTGGGAAGTGGATATATGGGGTAAATTACGCAATACAAAGAAATCTGCATTTGCAAAGTACCTAAGTTCTATAGAAGGAAAAAATTTGGTGATTACTAATTTAGTAGCTGAAATTGCAAACTCATATTATGAATTACTTTCATTAGATAATGAATTAGATATTATCAGAGAAACGATAAAGCTACAACAGGATGGATTAGAAATTGTAAAAATTCAGAAACAAGCTTCTATCGTTACGGAATTAGCAGTAAAACAATTCGAAGCACAAGTGCTAAATTCTCAAAGTATGGAGTTTGATATCCTTCAGAAGATTACAGAAACTGAGAATAAAATAAATTTTTTGTTGGCAAGGTATCCTCAACCCATTGTTCGAAACAAAATAGATTTTGCAGTTCCATTACCGATGCAAATAAAAGTAGGCATTCCTTCGCAATTATTAAAAAACAGACCAGATATTAAACAGGCCGAATTGGAATTGTTAGCTACTAAATGTGATGTAAAAGCAGCTAGGGCAGAATTTTATCCTTCGCTGAACATAACAGGTTTAGTGGGGCTTCAGGCATTTAAACTCGCTTATCTTTTTACAACTCCCCAATCATTAGCATACTCCTTAATAGGTGACTTAGCGGCGCCTTTAATAAATAGAAGTGCTATTAAAGCAGAATTTAATAAAGCGAAAGCTCAACAAGTGGAAGCAATGTATGATTATCAGAAGGCAATTTTAAATGGATATGTGGAAGTGTCAAATCAACTTTCGAGCATTAATAATTTAGAAAAGTCTTATAATTTAAAATCAAAAGAAGTAGATATGTTAACTACATCTATTGATATTTCGAATGATTTATTTAAATCCGCTAGAGCAAATTATTTAGAAGTTTTAATGACGCAACGCGATGCACTACAATCAAAATTAGAATTAGTGGAAACAAAAAAAGAACAATATAATGCATTAACGAATGTATATAAAGCATTGGGTGGAGGCTGGAGATAAACAATAGCTAAAAATAAAAAGCGTAGGAAATCTATTTTTCTACGCTTTTTATTTTTAATTATAAAGATTAATAAAGTAATTTATAAACTCGATGAGTTTGATTGACAATAAAAAATGAGTTGCTTTGTTGGGCTTGATTTTTGTATAATAAATTATTTAAAGAGGAATTTGTAAACCTAGTACTAAAATATTTTCTAAGGTCCAAAAAGTATGATGGGCTTTACCTGCACCAATTACTAATACATTGGTATAGTTTGCAAATGCTATTTTTCCAGTATATTCTAAATACAAATATTTAAATGCGTCATAACGTAAACCTGTTTCAAACCCCATGCAATAACCAGCAATGTGAAATCGATTATCTACTTCCTGCCCGAATAGAAAAACATCTGTTTTAGGTATTACAATACCAGCACCTATTTTTGCAATACCACTTAAGTGATGATTACCTTTTTTAGAAGAAATAAATTGCTGTCTTTTTACGAAATTTAACATCATAAAATTGGCACCATTTGTATGTTCAAAATGTAAAAAATCAATAGGACTTATTAAGGTATCTTGATCAATAATTTGATTTTTTATTAACCCTTTAACACGTAACGTTTGATAATCTCTTACAACATATTTTACATGATCAAAATTAATTTCTATTCCTAAATCATATTTTTTGTTGAAAAAATAACCGATTCGGTAAACATATTGCGGTATTGTTAAATCAGTATGGAGTATATCTTTAAAGCCAGTACGGTCTTTCGCTTTTGCATTATATACAGTAAAGTTGTAGTAATCGTTATTCTTAGTAATGGGGTTGTATTCGTTCGATGTGTTTTTAAAGTGAAGATCGCTTTTTGAAAACCAATCTTTATTGTAGCCCCATCCAACGTAAAAAGAACCTTTTTTTTTCGGTTCAGGTTTTACAGCTTCTTCTTGACTTTTTAGTAAATGAATATTTATAGATAAAAAAATAAATAAAAAAGTGAATTTGTGTATTGGTTGAATCATTGTTATTATAGTTTATAGAAGTGGCAAAGATAAAAGATTACAACCGTAGTAATAAAAAACCCCTTGCCTATTTCGAAAGCAAGGGGTGATAAATAAATTATTTAGCGTTTACATCATTCCGCCCATACCACCCATGCCAGGGTTACCCATTGGCATTGCAGATCCACCTTCTTCTTTTTGTTCAGCTAAAACACATTCTGTTGTTAAAAGCATAGCAGCAATTGAAGCAGCATTTTCTAAAGCAATGCGAGAAACTTTTGTAGGATCAATTACACCTGCAGCATATAAATTTTCAAATTTATCAGTGCGTGCATTATAACCGAAATCATTTTTACCTTCGCGTACTTTTTGAACAATAACAGCACCTTCTCCACCTGCATTTGCAACTATTTGGCGTAACGGTTCTTCAATGGCACGTATTACGATAGCAATACCAGTAGTTTCATCTTCGTTAGCACCTTTCATTTTTTCTAAACCATCGATAGCGCGTATGTATGCAACACCACCACCCGGTACAATTCCTTCTTCTACTGCAGCACGTGTAGCAGCTAAGGCATCATCAACACGGTCTTTTTTCTCTTTCATTTCAACTTCAGTAGCAGCACCAACATATAATACAGCAACACCACCTGCTAATTTTGCTAAACGTTCTTGCAATTTTTCTTTATCATAATCAGAAGTAGTTGCATCTATTTGTGTCTTAATTTGGTTAACACGGCCAGTGATATCTGCTTTTTTACCTTTTCCACCAACAATAGTTGTATTGTCTTTGTCAATAGTAACTTTTTCAGCAGTTCCTAATTGTGATAAATCAGCATTTTCTAATTTATAACCTCTTTCTTCAGAAATCAACGTTCCGCCAGTAAGAATAGCAATGTCTTCTAACATAGCTTTTCTTCTATCACCAAAACCTGGAGCTTTAACAGCAACAATTTTTAATGAACCTCTGATTTTATTTACTACCAAAGTAGCTAACGCTTCACTATCTACATCTTCAGCAATGATGATGATAGGTTTACCTGTTTGTACCGCTTTTTCAAGCACAGGTAATAATTCTTTCATATTTGATATCTTCTTATCGGTAATTAAAATAAGCGGCGTCTCAAGTACAGCTTGCATTTTATCTGCATCGGTCACAAAATAAGGAGAAATGTATCCGCGATCAAATTGCATACCTTCAACTACTTCAACAGTAGTTTCCGTACCTTTTGCTTCTTCAACAGTAATAACACCTTCTTTTTTCACACGTTTCATTGCTTCTGCAATTAGTTTACCTATTGCAGAATCGTTATTTGCAGAAATGGTAGCAACTTGCTCTATTTTCTTATTGTCATCACCAACTTTTTGTGATTGTTTGTTTAAATTTTCAACAACAGCTAAAACTGCTTTATCAATACCACGTTTTAAGTCCATTGGGTTTGCACCAGCCGCAACATTTTTTAATCCAGCAGTAACAATTGCTTGTGCAAGAACAGTAGCGGTAGTAGTTCCATCGCCAGCTGCATCAGCTGTTTTAGATGCTACTTCTTTTAACATTTGAGCTCCCATATTTTCAATAGGATCTTTTAATTCAATTTCTTTAGCAACAGTAACACCATCTTTGGTCACAATTGGTGCACCAAATTTTTTATCAATAATAACATTTCTTCCTTTTGGTCCTAATGTTACTTTTACTGCATTTGCTAATGCATCAACACCTTTTTTTAATTTGTCGCGCGCATCTACATTGAATATTATATCTTTTGCCATTGTTTTTGTTTTTTAATTATTTTTTATGTTAATAGTCTATTTTGGTAATTGAATTTTATTTTTAATTCAATTGTAATTTTTAAATAATAGCGAAAATGTCGCTTTCTCTCATGATTAAATAATCTCCACCGTCTACTTGCACTTCTGTACCAGCATATTTTCCGTACAATACAGTATCTCCAACTTTTACAGTCATTGGCTCATCTTTTTTGCCGGTACCAACAGCCAAAACTTTTCCTCGTTGAGGCTTTTCTTTTGCTGTATCTGGAATAATAATTCCACCAGCGGTTTTTTCTTCTGCAGCATCTGCTTGTACAATTACACGATCTGCTAAAGGTTTAATACTTACTTTGCTATTTACTTTTGCCATTTTGTTTATAAATTAAAAGTTTGACTTAAAGGTTTGAAAAATCAATTGCTATTGTCAGATATTATACCAAACACCTTATAAATGTGAATAATAGACAATATTACAGTTTGATTACTAAAAAAAAAAAAATGTCAGAAATGGTTGTGACACTCTGACATTTTAATTCATATTTATTTTGTTATTTAGTAGAATCTTTAATTGGTGCAATAACTTTGGAGTTAGCTGCAGGTGCTGCTGGCGAAACATCTCCACTCATTTTACGAGTAGTAGATTGAGTGCTGTTAATAACTCCCTCTGTAGGTTTCGTATAAGCAGTGGAAATGATGCACAATGCTAATAATGAAATGGCAAGTGTCCAAGTTGCTTTTTCTAGAAAGTCGCCCGTTTTACGAACACCCATTACTTGGTTAGAAGATGAGAAAGAAGAAGCCAAGCCCCCACCTTTAGAATTTTGCACTAACACTACGAGTATTAAGAGAAGGCAAACAATTACGATTAATATTGAAATGATGGTTCCCATTGTTATTATTACTTTTGTTGATTAATTAATTTTCGTATATTTTTTATTTGGAGTGCAAAGTAAAGCCTTTTTTCTGGATATTTCAAACGTAAA
>JBDTFR010000008.1:0-112939 GCA_039937835.1 Bacteroidia bacterium
ACTGCTGATGTTGCAGATGTGCAACAAATTGAAAAAATTGTTTCTGTTAGTCAGAATGGTAAAAAGCTCAGTGTAAATTGGACGCATGACCCCAATCGGTTAACACATCATTTTTATGTAAGTGGTATTCAACGAACCGAAAAGCCAGATAGCATTATCCTCAATTGGAATGGTGCACCAATTGGTGTGGAGAAAAATATCAGCAAAACCATTATTATCCCTGCGCTTGGCGACTTTAAAGTAATGGATGTAAAAGTGATTCAATCTCCTGAACAATATGCAGTGATTCAGTTTTCAGATCCTGTTTTAGAAAATCAAAACTTGACAGGACTTATTTCTTTATCAGATTACAACGATTTAAAATTTATCACCGAAGGGAATGAAATACGTGTATACCCACAAACCTCACTAAACGGGGCACATACCATTCAGGTGGAAGAGGGAATAAAAAATATTTTAGGAACACCGCTGGCACAACGCTATGCTATGGAAGTACTATTCGAAGAACTAAAACCAGCCATTCAATTAATTGGAAAAGGCTTTATATTACCGAATTCTCAAGCATTGATTTTTCCGTTCAAAGCGGTGAACTTAAAAGCGGTAGATGTAAAAATTCTAAAAATTTACGAAAAAAATATTCCACAATTTTTGCAGGTTAACAACCTCGGTGGTGATCGTGAATTAAGACGCGTGGGAAAAATTGTATTAAACAAAACCATCCCTTTAACACAAAAAAATAGTGCAGATATCGGAAATTGGAATACTTACTCACTTGATTTAGCTGAATTAATTAATGCAGAACCTGGTGCCATTTATAAGGTAATTCTTAGTTTCAAAAAAGAGTACTCTACGTATAAATGTGATAAAAACACAGTAGAAGAAAAAGAAGTATTAACGGGAGTTGATGACGATGAAGAGGAGGCCCACGATTGGGATTATTATGGAGATTATTATTATGAAGAAGGTGATTACGACTATGCTGATTACAACTATGATCAACGAGATAATCCTTGCAGCAATTCCTATTATCGCAGTCGTTCTGTGAGTCGAAATGTACTTGCTTCTGATCTTGGATTAATTGCAAAAAGAGGAACGGATGGATCAATGAATTTAATTGTTACCAACTTAATCTCAGCCAAACCCATACCCAATGCAACTGTTGAGTTATACGATTATCAATTACGCGTTTTAAAAACACTTAAAACAGATGCGAATGGTATGTGCACGATTACCTTTAAAAAGAAACCTTTTTTGATGGTGGCGAAACAAGGTACACAGCGCGGCTATTTAAAATTAGATGATGCTTCCGCACTCTCATTAAGTGCATTTGATGTTTCTGGAGAACAAGTTCAAAAAGGCTTAAAAGGTTTTATTTATGGAGAGCGTGGTGTGTGGCGTCCAGGCGATTCATTGTTCCTAACGTTTATGTTGGAAGATAAACTAAACACTTTACCAGTCAATCATCCTGTACAATTTGAATTACTAAATCCGCAAGGACAAATATTTCGAAAAACAATGCAAACAGCAGGATTAAATGGGTTCTATAATTTTACTACTACTACCGACCAGAATTCACCAACTGGTAATTGGACCGCTCGCATTAAAGTAGGTGGTGTGCAGTTTACAAAAAACATCAAGATAGAAACCATTATGCCCAATCGTTTAAAAATCAATTTGGATTTTAAAACGGAACAGCTTTCTATCACCAAAAAAAATACACTTGGAACACTTGAAGTAAAATGGTTACACGGCGCAATAGCAAAAAACTTGAAAGCTAAAGTAGATGTTACACTGAACAAAATGAAAACCGTTTTCAAAAAATATGAAGCGTATACATTTGATGATCCTGCTATCGACTTTACTTCACAAGATCAAAGCGTTTTTGATGGCACACTGAACGAAAAAGGAATTGCGGAAGTGAAACCCAACATCACCGTGAATGATGCTGCACCAGGAATGCTACGTGCTACCTTTAAAATTCGTGTATTTGAACAAGGTGGAGCTTTTAGTGTTGACCAATTCTCAATACCGTATTCACCTTACACGTCCTATGTAGGAATGAAAGTTCCTGAAGGCAACAAGTTCACAAGTATGTTGGAAACAGACATCGATCATCCGATTAAAGTAGTCACCGTTGATGCTGAGGGAAAACCCGTATCACGAGCAAAAGTAAAAATACAAATCTATAAAATAAGTTGGCGCTGGTGGTGGGATAGTTATGATGGCGACTTGGCCAATTATGTTGGAAAAACATACAAAGAGCCTTATCAGTCGATGGAGACCTCCACTACAAATGGGCAGGGGCAATTTAAGCTACGCATTAACCGCCCTGACTGGGGGCGTTTTTATGTTCGTGTAACGGATGAAGAAAGCGGGCATTCCACAGGCAGCACCGTTTATATCGATTGGCCAGCTTGGGCAGGTGCATCACCGAAAGGTAATGATGGTGCAACGCTATTATCTTTCAGTAGTGATAAAGAAAAATATAATGTGGGTGAGGATGTGAAATTAAGTATACCATCAAGCGCTGATGGTCGTGCATTGGTGAGTATTGAAAGTGGATCAAAAGTGATCAATGCTTTTTGGGTAGACACTAAAAAAGGTGAAACCAATTATACCTTTAAAGCCACTGCAGAAATGACACCCAATGTATACGTGAATGTAACATTGATACAACCACATGCGCAAACGGTAAACGATCTTCCCATCCGCATGTATGGTGTAATTCCATTATCCGTTGAAGATAAAACCACTCACGTTACTCCTGTTATTACAGCACCTGATGTATGGAAACCGGAAACAAAATCCAGCTTAACAGTATCTGAAAAAGATGGTAAAGAAATGAGTTATACGATTGCCGTGGTTGATGAAGGCTTACTGGATCTTACCCGTTTTAAAACACCAGATGCGTGGTCAGTATTTTATGCACACGAAGCCTTGGGCGTAAAAACATGGGATATGTTTGATATGGTGATGGGCGCTTATGGTGCAGAGCTATCAAGAATTTTAGCCATTGGTGGTGATGCAGAGATCAATAAAAAGGGAAGTAAAAAAGCAAATCGCTTTAAACCAATGGTTAAGTTCATGGGACCTTTTTATTTAAAGAAGGGACAAAAAGCAATACATGAATTCATGATGCCACAATACGTGGGCTCAGTGAGAGCAATGGTTATCGCTGGTTTTAAAAATGCATATGGTTCTGCAGATAAAACCATAGCAGTGCGCAAACCCTTAATGATTTTGGGAACACTACCACGAGTGCTTGGTCCAGGAGAAGAAGTTGATTTACCAATTTCTGTTTTTGCAATGGAGAAACAAATCAAAAATGTAAAAGTAGAAATAAAAGTAAATAATCTTTTTAGCGTGCTAGAAGGCACGTCGAAGTCAATTGAATTTAAAGAAGTGGGAGATGACATCGTCAACTTTAAGTTAAAAGTAAATTCATTATTGGGTATCGGAAAAGTAAAAATTATTGCAACATCGGGTACTGAAAAAGCGGAGTATAACATTGAATTAGATGTTCGTAACCCAAATCCTAAGATCGTGAATGTAATGGAAAGTTTGATTGAAGCGGGCAAAACCTGGAACACATCCTATCTTCCAGTAGGAATGAGTGGTACCAATAAAGGAACCATTGAACTCTCTTCCATTCCATCAATTAACTTAACCAACCGGTTAGATTACTTAATTCAATATCCTCATGGATGTGTTGAACAAATTACCTCCTCTGCATTTCCTCAGCTGTACGTGGGTGATGTAATGGAATTAACCAGCACCTTTAAAACAAGTATCGATAGAAACATTAAAGCAGCTCTTGAACGCTTAAAATTATTTCAAACCGCAAGTGGCGCATTGAGCTACTGGGCGGGGCAATACGAAGCGAGTGATTGGGGCACAAGTTATGCTGGTCATTTTTTAATTGAAGCAGAGATGAAAGGGTATACCCTTCCTTCAGGTATGATGGATAATTGGAAACGTTACCAACGCAGCACCGCAAATACTTGGGTACCCACCCGTGGTGAGCATTCTTATCGCAACGATGATCTGCTTCAGGCCTATCGCTTATATACCTTAGCATTAGCAAAGAGTCCTGAATTAGGGGCGATGAATCGTTTAAAAGAGTATCCTCATCTTTCCGTCGCGGCTAAATGGCGATTGGCTGCTGCATTTGTAAAGGCTAGTCAGCCAGAGATAGCAAAAAAATTAATCGAAAATTTGTCTTCTACAATAGCCCCTTACCAAGAGTTAGACTACAGTTATGGTAGCACTGAGCGCGACAAAGCCATGATACTTGAAACATTAACCTTATTAAACATGAAAGCAAAAGCTGCACCGTTGCTGAAAGAAGTGTCAAAAGAGTTGAGCTCTAATACTTGGATGAGTACACAAACAACTGCTTATTCACTCATTGCTGTTTCAAAATTTGTGGCTTCAACTGGAGGTAGTAATGAAATGCGATACACGACTAGCATAAATAAACGCCCGCCGATAAGTTTAAACACAAAACTGCCTGTTAGACAAATCGACATGCAATTAAAAGAAGCTACCAAAGGAAACATAAGCGTAAAAAATAATGGCAGTGGTATTTTATTTGCTCGCTTGATATTAGAAGGGATTCCCGAAATAGGAGATCAAACGGATGCACAAAGTGATTTGAAAATGGAGATCAACTACACCAGTATGAGCGGTAAAAATATTGATGTAACCAAATTAGAACAAGGAACTGATTTTATTGCTGAAGTGCGAATTACAAATCCAGGGCTACGTGGTGAGTATTTACAAATGGCTTTAACACAGTTATTCGCAAGCGGTTGGGAAATACACAATACAAGAATGGACGATGCTGAAAGTGCAGTAAAAAGCGACAATCCAACTTATCAGGATATTCGAGATGATAGGGTTTATACTTATTTTAATATTTTGCCTAACAGAACAAATACGTATCGAATTGTTTTAAATGCGGCGTATCTGGGGAGATACTACTTGCCAACTGTTAGCTGTGAAGCCATGTATGACAATACCATTAACGCACGCAAGGCAGGTAAATGGGTGGAAGTAATTAAAGCTTTAGCAGAATAAAATATAGCAAAACGATAACAGATCTAACTTGAAGCACCTTCATTCATTCATCCAATTTTTAAAAACAAAACGAGGGCTTGCAGTTATAATTTTGATTATTCTCAGCTCTTGGTTTGCATTCTGTTTGCCTTCTCCCCTATTCAATACGCCAACCAGTACAGTATTGGAAGATCGCAATGGAGCGCTGCTCTCTGCACGTATTGCAGACGACGGACAATGGCGCTTTCCAGATTGTACTTCCCTTCCCTATAAATTCACATCGAGTATTGTTCAGTTCGAAGACAAAGGATTCTATCATCACTTGGGGTTTAGTCCAACCTCTTTTTTCAGAGCCATCTATCAAAATATTAAAGAAAAAAAAATTGTAAGTGGTGGAAGTACTTTATCCATGCAAGTTATACGCTTATCCCGAAAAGGGAAACCAAGAACATTTTTTGAAAAAGCGATTGAAATTATTTTAGCCATTCGTCTTGAATTATTATATTCGAAAGCCGAGATACTAACCTTATACGCCTCCAACGCCCCTTTCGGTGGCAATGTAGTTGGCATAGATGCGGCATCTTGGCGTTATTTTGGAAGAGAAATAGATAAACTCTCTTGGGCAGAAACTGCTACGCTAGCAATTTTGCCAAACGCTCCAAGCTTAATTTATCCAGGGAAAAATGAAACACGTTTACTTACTAAACGCAACCGCTTGCTCGATCAATTATTAAAATCAAACATTATCAATAAAGATATCTGTGAGTTAAGCAAACAAGAACCGCTTTCTGGCAAACCTCAATCCTTACCTAAAACAGCACCTCACCTATTGCAACGAATTATTAAAGAAGGTTATCAGGGACAAAAAATACAATCTACAATTGATGGAATGCTTCAAGAAAGTGTTAATCAAATTATTGAGAAACATCACAAGTTATTAGTCGCAAACGAAATTCACAACGCCTGCGCTCTTGTGTTAGAAGTAAATACTGGCAGAGTGCTTGCTTACGTTGGTAACACAGACAATACGGGGCACCCTGAATATGAAAGCGATGTAGATGTTATTGATGCCCCTCGCAGCACAGGAAGTATCTTAAAGCCATTTCTATTTTGCAGTATGTTAACGGATGGTGAAATCTTACCAAGTACAATTATTCCAGATATTCCCACACAAATTGCCGGATTTTCTCCACAAAACTACACTGGCTCATTCGATGGTGCGGTTCCAGCAAAACAAGCATTAGCAAGAAGCCTGAATATACCCGCAGTAAGAATGCTTCAAAATTATGGTATTGAAAAATTCAATTACAATTTAAAAAAAATCGGATTAACTACGATAACCTATGCTCCTGATCACTATGGTTTATCAATCATTTTAGGAGGTGCTGAAGGAAAGCTCTGGGACATCACCGGAGCTTACGCAAGCATGGCGCGCACATTAAATCATTACGCAGAATACAATGGTCAATACAACAAAAATGATTTTCATCCACCATCCTATTCCAACGAAAAAAAAGAGGTTGATCCAAATTTTACTGCGACTAGTTATTTTGATGCCGCTTCTATTTATCTAACTTTTGAAGCTATGGTTGAAGTTTCTCGTCCTGATGAAGATGCCGATTGGCGGCAGTATGTTTCAGGAAACAAAATTGCTTGGAAAACGGGGACCAGCTATGGCTATCGTGATGGCTGGGCAATAGGAGTTACTCCTAACTATGTGGTGGGTGTTTGGGTTGGCAATGCTGACGGCGAAGGTCGACCTGGATTAGTTGGAGTGCAAACGGCTGCTCCTATTTTATTTGATATTTTTCGATTATTAAAACCTACAAAATGGTTTTCACCACCCTATGATGATATGGAAAAAATTGCCGTATGCCGCTCAAGCGGATGCAGAGCCACCGATATTTGTACACCAGTAGATATAGTATGGGTTCAAAAGGCGGGATTAAAATCTCCTCCTTGTAAATACCACCGGCTAATTCATTTGGATGAAACAGGAAAGTACCGCGTCAATAGCAATTGCGAAGAGGTAAGCAAAATGCAACATGTTAGTTGGTTTGTCCTTCCTCCTACAATGGAGTGGTATTACAAATCTAAAAATGCTTCATATAAAGAATTGCCGCCGTATCGAGGCGACTGCCAAACAATTGGTTTAAATGCAATGGAAATAATTTATCCGAAAGCGTTTAGCAAGATTTATGTGCCGGTTGAAATTAATGGAAAAATGGGGAAAACTATTTTTCAGGTTGCACACCGAAAAGCCAACACCACCATCTATTGGCATTTAGATAATGTTTACATTGGCAGCACCCAAAACATACATCAGATGGGAGTTGCTCCCGATGAAGGAATTCATACACTCACATTAGTTGATCAAGACGGGGAATCCATCTCCCAAAAATTTGAAATTGTAAGCAAGCGTAAACAATAAATATTTAATATCAATAAAGAAATATTACACGTTATTATTTCTATTTTTTATTGAGCTACTCTGGGCTAGAATAAACCACACGGCTATTTTAATTGATCATCATTCTTTTTCAATTAGGAACCAATTTAGCTAGCATTTACATTGATATAATTATCTTTTATTCGTTTTATAAAACTTACAACTCAAACCGCTCGGTTTTAAGATGCTCTAATTATATTCAAATTTGATAAGCTGAAAATGAAATCGGGGCACGATATTTCCATTAGCTTATTAGCTGGGAAAATTATCATTTGATAATTATGTGAATCTTTCTTTTCTAAAAATAGAAAATCACGAAAGTGGAGTTAAGTAAATGTTACGCATAAAATCGATGTTAATATTTACAAGAAATTATCAATAATAATTATGAAATAATTTTTAAAGAATAACCGTCTTTAGGATATGAAATTAAATTATGAAATCAATACGTGTACATATTCTTGTAATTAATGGTGGTTCATCCAGCATCAAGTTTGCATTATATGATATAGATGAAAAGTTAAGCAAAATTTTTTCGGGGCAAATAAAAAAGATTGGCTCGATGGATGCTGAATTTACAGTCTACAATAAACTCAGTTATAAAAAAAGCAAACTAAAAATAGAGGCAACAAATTATAAAAGAGCCGCAGTATTTTTAATTGACTCGTTAAAAAAGGAAAACTATTTTGAAACGATCGTTTGTGTTGGTCATCGAATTGTGCATGGAATGAACCATACTCACCCAGAAGTTATTACTGATAAATTATTGAAAGAATTAAATCACCTAATTGAGTACGATCCAGATCATCTTCCCGCAGAAATTGAAATGATACAATTATTTAAAATCCAATTCCCGCAATTAATGCAGGTTGCTTGTTTTGATACTTCTTTTCATACCGCAATGCCACGTGTTGCCAAAATTTTACCAATACCACGTCGCTTTGATAGAGCAGGCATTCAGCGTTACGGATTCCATGGCTTGTCTTTTACTTACCTTATGGAAACCCTTAAAAATATAAATGGTAAAGATGAGAGTAAAGGACGCATCATTTTAGCACACCTTGGTAACGGTGCAAGTTTAGCGGCGGTAAAAGATGGGAAAAGCTTAGATACAAGTATGGGGTTTACACCCGCAGGTGGTTTAATGATGGGTACAAGACCGGGAGATTTAGACCCTGGCGTGGCTTGGTACATATTACAAAGTGAAAAAATGACGACAAAACAATTCAACCAGTTGATAAATCACGAAAGTGGCTTACTAGGGGTTTCTGAAACCAGTGCTGACATGCAGGAGTTGTTAAAGAAAGAAATGGAAGATGTAAGAACAGAGGAAGCAGTGAAATTATTTTGCTACTCAGTAAAAAAATGGATAGGCTCCTATTCAGCAGTATTAAATGGATTGGATACATTGGTTTTTTCAGGTGGCATTGGCGAAAATTCCGCGGCAATTCGTTCACGCATCTGTAATGGATTTGATTATTTAGGAATTGAAATAGATAATGAAGAAAATCAAAAAAATGCAACAATTATTTCAACAAAAAAAAGTAAAGTAAAGATATATGTAATACCTACTGATGAAGAAATAATCATTGCCAATGAAGTAAGAAAATTATATACAAACGTTCAAAGTAACACACAATAATTATCAATAAAATATTAAAATATGGAAACGCAATCTTTAGATATAAAAAAGAAATCATTGTCAGATGAAATGCTTCATAAAATAAATGCATACTGGCGAGCAGCCAATTATTTGTCAGTAGGGCAAATTTATTTGTATAACAATCCGCTTTTACGAGAACCTCTTAAAGTAACAGACATTAAACCAATGTTACTGGGACATTGGGGTACCACCCCTGGTCAAAATTTTATTTATGTTCACCTCAATAGAATTATAAAAAAATATGATCTGGACATGATATACATTGCGGGTCCTGGACACGGCGGTCCTGCAATAGTTGGGAATGTATACTTGGAAGGAACGTATAGTGAAGTGTATCCTAACATCAGTCAAGATGAAGAAGGGTTGAAAAAACTTTTTACTCAATTTTCTTTTCCGGGTGGAATACCGAGCCATGTTTCTCCGGAATGTCCTGGCTCCATACATGAAGGTGGTGAACTAGGATATTCACTGAGTCATGCATTTGGTGCTGCTTTTGACAACCCTGATTTAATTGTTTCCTGCGTTATCGGTGATGGAGAAGCAGAAACGGGTCCATTAGCTACAGCCTGGCATTCCAATAAATTTCTTAACCCAATTACAGATGGTGTGGTGTTGCCCATCCTTCATTTAAATGGATATAAAATTTCAAACCCAACTATTCTTGCACGCATTAGCGATAAAGAATTGGAACAACTTTTTTTAGGTTATGGTTGGAAACCTTATTTAATTGAAGGTGATGACCCAATGGAAATGCACCAGAAAATGGCGCAGTTGTTAGATAAGGTTATAGAAGAAATAAAACAGATAAAAAAAAATGCTACTCAAAATAAAAATGCAGAACGTCCGCAATGGCCTATGATTATTTTGAAATCGCCAAAAGGATGGACGGGGCCAAAATATGTGGATGGTTTAAAGATAGAGGGCAATTTTCGTGCACATCAAGTTCCTATCAAAGACCCAGCAACAAATCCAGAACATTTAAAACAATTAGAAGATTGGTTTAAAAGCTACAAGCCCGAAGAATTGTTTGATGAAAAAGGTCGTTTAAATAGTGAGCTGCAAGAATTATCGCCAACTGGTAAACGTCGGATGGGTGATAATCCGCATGCGAACGGAGGCATTTTACTTCATGATCTTCGCATGCCAGATTTTAAAAAATATGGAATTGAAATGAAGCGTGGTGAAATGGGATCAGGTGATACGTTAGTGCTTGGTAAATTCATTAGAGACATTATTAAAGAGAACAGGGAGCAAAAAAACTTTCGGCTTTTTGGGCCAGATGAAACACTTTCTAATAAATTAGATTTTGTATTTGAAGCCACTAATCGCCAGTGGGAAGCACCCGTAGTTGATGCAGACGAATTTCTAAAAAAAGAAGGTCGTGTTATGGAAATGCTAAGTGAGCATCAATGTGAAGGCTGGCTAGAAGGATATTTATTAACCGGAAGGCATGGACTATTTAATTGTTATGAAGCCTTTATTCATGTCATCGATAGTATGTTTAACCAGCATGCAAAATGGCTGGAAGTTGCTTCACATCTTCAATGGCGCAGAAAAATCGCCTCTCTAAATATTCTTTTAGCTTCACATGTTTGGCGGCAGGATCATAATGGTTTTACTCACCAGGATCCTGGCTTTCTTGATGTAGTTATGAATAAAAAAGCATCGATAGTGCGAGTATATTTACCTCCCGATGCTAATTGCTTGTTATCTATAATGGATCACTGTTTCCGAAGCAAACATTACGTAAATGTGATCGTTGCTGGTAAACATCCTGCGCCGCAATGGTTAAATATGGAGGAAGCAATAATACATTGCACAAAAGGTATTGGTATATGGGAATGGGCAAGCAATGATAAAAATATGGAACCAGATGCAGTATTGGCCTGTGCAGGCGATGTGCCTACTTTAGAAATATTAGCTGCTGTTTCCATTCTTCATAAAAATTTACCGGACCTGAAAGTTCGTGTAGTGAATGTGGTTGATTTAATGAGATTACTGCCAGATACAGAACATCCACATGGATTAAATGATAAGGACTTTGATACTTTATTTACAAAAGATAAACCAGTCATTTTCGCTTTTCACGGTTATCCATGGCTAATTCACAGACTTACCTACCGACGCACCAATCATATAAACTTTCATGTACGTGGTTATAAGGAAGAAGGAACCGTAACAACCCCGTTTGATATGACGGTACTAAATGATCTGGATCGGTTTCACTTAGTGATTGATACATTAGACAGGTTACCACAACTGTATGATAAAGCAACTTACTTGAAACAGGAGATGCACAATAAATTAATTGAACATAAAAATTATATTAGAAAAGAAGGAATGGATATGCCGGAAATTAGGAATTGGACATGGCAAAATTATAGTTTATAAATAAGCAATTATTTATGATCTGACTTCAGTTAAAGTTGAAAGAAAATTAGTTAGTGTTTGTTTGAAGATTGTAGGAATTCCCTTTTTCAAAATTTACTATTTTGAAAAAGGGAATTTTATAACTTAAAATTTATAAGAAAGACCTACTGCTAGCACTTCCTTAAATTGTGTTCTCGGTCCTATCGCATCCACTA
Organism: Bacteroidia bacterium; assembly: GCA_039937835.1. Taxonomy (GTDB): domain Bacteria; phylum Bacteroidota; class Bacteroidia; order 2-12-FULL-35-15; family 2-12-FULL-35-15; genus 2-12-FULL-35-15. Next base: position 11,756 of record JBDTFR010000008.1, read on the forward strand.
TTCCATCTTTATTTTTATCAATGCTAATTTTCACATCATCATCATATAGTAATTGAGTAGAGATGGAAGTAGTAAGAAATTTATTTACTTTTAAAGCTATCAATACTTCCCAATTAATATCAATATTTTGTGGATTATGTAAATAGTTGGAGAATAAATCTATTTTATTTTGTAAGAAAACATTTTCCATTAAATTTTTCTTGTAGGTCATTCTTATATAACCCCCAAATTCTGAGCGATACGTTTTACCTTTTGTTATTAAAAATCCAGTGGTATCGTATACTGCCTTTTCTACACCATAAGCGCCTTCATTTGCTAACTTTTGATCCATTACAAAAGTAGATTTAGAGGTAAGTGGAGCAATGAATAAATCGAAATTATCATTTGGCATATAATCAAGACCCAATGCACCCAGCAAATAACCTGGAGCCATAAATCTAGAAATTATAATAGAATCATTTGGATAGTTATATCCATCTGTCATTTGTGTTCTAAAATTTACTAATGCAGCTATGTACCAACCTTTACCTATTTTTTTACCATACTTACTAGTAAAATCAATTTTATCATCGGTTTTAATCATCTTTTTTTTTCCTTGTTTCAAAAAACCATACCCTACATCTAAAGAATTGTCCCATGCATCTTTTTCATTCTTATAATTTGCGAAAAGACTAACGAGCGCATTTGCACTTATGGAATTTTCACCGCCAGCTGCCCAATTAGTAAGTGATACTTGTGTTAGACCTAGATTGGTAACAGCACCTTTTTTCCATCCTAAAATCGTATCTGTTGTTACTGTTCTAATATTTTTTTCTGATTCTGTTACTTGAGCATAAATGGTAATGTTTATAATTAGTAAAAAAAATGTAAATATTGTTTTCATGTTGATTGATTGTTAATTTCTGTTAATGATGATTGATATTAATTTAATAAATAACATTTCCATTTTTCATCCTATTATAGAAGTTGATATAAAACTCAGAATTATTTTATTTAAAAAAAGTATTATTTATTTTTTAATAGATCGCGAATTTGCGTTAGTAACTCTTCTTGTGTAGGCTTAGGTGGGCCAGCAGGAGCTGCAACTAATACTTCTTTTTTCTTAGTAGCATTTATTGCTTTAATAAAAATAAAAAGTGCAAATGCAACAATAATAAATGAAATTATTTCTGAAATAAAATTACCATATTTTATAGCTGTGCCAGGAATAACCAGTTGGCTTAAGTCAGCCAGTTTAGCTGCTTTTAACGCTGGTGTTAAAATTGCTGGCGTTATCATATCATCTACTAAAGAAGTTACAATCTTGCTAAAAGCACCACCAATTACAACAGCTACTGCAAGGTCAATAACATTACCTTTTAGCGCAAACGTTTTAAATTCTGAAATTAATCCCATGTCGTTTAAGTATTTAATGTTCGTATTAAAATTTAAATTTGGTTTTAAAAATGCAGGTGTAAATAGGTACTAAATAAAAAAAGAAAAACTGCAAAACATGCGGTTTTTCTTTTTTTTATGCTTTTATTTAAGAGTTAACTTTTGTATTCGCTTTATTTAATTTTGCATTTAAATTCGCATCTAATGCAGATAAAAATTCTTCAGTATATAAGTAGTGTTTACCATGCTCTACTTTATTTCCGTGAATACAAACAGCAAGATCTTTCGTCATTTTACCAGATTCAACCGTTTCAATACAAACTTTTTCTAAGGTGTGACAAAAATCAATTAGTGGTTGATTATTATCTAATTTACCACGAAATTCTAAACCACGTGTCCATGCAAAAATAGAAGCAATAGGGTTTGTAGAGGTAGGTTTACCTGCTTGATGATCACGAAAGTGACGGGTTACTGTACCATGTGCTGCTTCTGCTTCCATTGTTTTCCCATCAGGAGTAACCAATACAGAAGTCATTAATCCTAATGATCCAAAACCTTGAGCAACCGTATCTGATTGAACATCGCCATCATAATTTTTACAAGCCCAAACAAAATTTCCGTGCCATTTTAGTGCAGAGGCAACCATGTCATCAATCAAACGGTGCTCATATACAATACCTGCAGCTTGAAATTTAGCTTTATAATCTGCTTGGTATATTTCTTCAAAAATATCTTTAAAACGACCATCATATTTTTTTAAAATGGTATTTTTTGTAGAAAGATAAAGTGGCCATTTTTTTTGTAATGCTGTATTAAAGCAAGAATGAGCAAAACCTTTAATCGATTCATCAGTATTATACATTGCTAACGCAACTCCATCACCTTTAAAGTTAAATACTTCAAATGATTGTGCAGGGCTACCATCTTCTGGTGTAAAGCTTATCGTCAATTTTCCTTTGCCTTTGGTAACAAAATCAGTAGCACGATATTGATCTCCAAATGCATGACGGCCAATGCAAATAGGCGCAGTCCAATTCGGAACCAAACGCGGAACATTTTTGCAAACAATAGGCTCACGAAAAACGGTACCGTCTAAAATATTACGGATGGTGCCGTTGGGTGATTTCCACATTTGTTTTAACTTAAACTCTGTTACGCGTTCTTCATCCGGTGTAATGGTGGCACATTTAATACCTACGTTATATTTTTTTATAGCCTCAGCAGCATCTACAGTAATTTGATCGCCGGTCTTATCGCGATACTCCACACCAAGATCATAATATTTTATATCTAACTCAAGATAAGGAAGAATTAATTTATCTTTAATGAATTTCCAAATGATGCGGGTCATCTCATCACCATCTAATTCAACCACAGGGTTTGCTACTTTAATTTTGCTCATGATATATAGTTTATTGTTTTGTAATTTATTTGGGGTTACAAATATACAATTTTTGATCGTAATTGAATTAATGACTTTTTAAGAATAGATATGTAGCGGAGCTTATGGGCATTTTAATTACAAAACGGATAGTATTTCATAATGCCGATCATTCACTTCTATGCATTGCTCTGGCTTTTTACCAATTAATTTAATTGCAATTGGAGAAGAAGGTGAAATAGTAAAATAAACCTTCCCATCAATTTCTAGCTTACCAGCGGCAATCGCAATATAAAAATTGCCGTTTGTGGTGAAAACAATACTTCCAACACTAATTATATTTGAAGAATGGTATGGATCAATCCGAATCAATTTTTCTTTTAAAGCTATTGCCTCATATAACTGTTTTGAATTCTTTTCCTGTTCCAAATGAAGAAGAGCTCTTCCTGTTTCGTGTTTATCCCCTGCACTGTTTTTCGTTTCATTGTTTCCCGATTGCATAGCATCATCAATGGCCTGTTGCACATTGTCTATACACTTTTCAATATATTTTAAACAATGCACATGCAGCGTCATTTTTAGGGACTGCGATATCTTACCCATTTTTATTACTTCAACTTTTTAAAAAACTATAGTGAATCACTTCTAAACACCAAGCTCCTTGCATATTTTGTCAGCTCTTAGTTTGGCGTCTACCTGTACAAATTATACAAATGATAATTATGTATTTTTTTTATTACTTGATCACTTACACCAAGGGCATTCTTTGGCTCTATACCTATCGGCTTTAAGCTAAAGAATGCCCTTACTGTATAAGATCTATTAAATTTTTATAAAAAAAAACTAATACCCGAAAATATCTTCTAAGGAAAGAAATGTTACTTTTCCATATTTTTCTAGAGTTTTCATATCTAATGTTTCTTTATTACCTATTACTAAAACGGTATATTTCTTTTCTTTTACATGTTTATTTTCAAAGCCCTTTATTTCAGTAAAATTAAGTGCCGGTACTTGGGTATAAATATCTTTACGAATATCATACTCTAAACCTAATTTTTGAGCGGCTTCGTAATTAAATAAAATTCTTGCTTTAGTAATTCGCTCCGATTGAATACCCTGTAATATAGCTTCTTTAGACGCTTTAAAATTATTGTCACTTTCTGGCATGTCATTTATTAACTCCATCATGCCGTTCATCGCTTCAGGTAATTTATCTGCCTGCGTACCGATGTATGAAAAAACATAGTTATATTCGTTGATCTTTTTTGCATTACCATAGGTAGAATAAACAGAATAAGCCAAGGCTTTCGATTCTCTCATTTCTTGAAATACAATTGACGACATTCCTCCCCCAAAGTATTCATTAAACATTGCAATTTCTGCAGCATTTTTTTTATTATACGTACTGTCTTTACTTAATAAAATTACTTCTGCCTGTTTCATATCATAATTAACAACGTATACATTGGTATTCGCTTCAGTTTCTTGAAATTCTACAGGAGTGGGTAATGGTTTTAAAGTAGCAGGAACTTGATGTAATTTATTTAGTATTACCGTTAATTCAGCTGGAGTATTGCTACCATAATACAGAATACGGTGTTGATAAGTGAGAATATCGTTAACACTAGCAATTAATTCTTTTGAAGTTAAATTATTTAATTCTTCTGTTGTAAGAATATTGGTGTAAGGAGATTTTTTACCGTATTTACCATAAGAAAAGAGCGCTTTAAATAATATTTCTCTTTTGTTTAGTTTAGCATCTGCACGCTTTTTTAGAATGTCAGACTCTAAATTTTTTAGCGCTTCTTCATTTGGCTGAGCATTCACAAGTAGGTTTTCGAATAATTGTGTTGCTTTTTCAATATTTTCTGTTAAACCACTTAGGCTTACCCATACTTCATCTTCATCTGCATGCACATCAAACGAACAGCCTAATTTATAAAACTCTTCTTGCACTTGTGCGGCAGTTAACTCTTTTGTTCCTAAATATTTTAAATAGTTGACAGCAATTTCTAATTTTTTATTTTCATTCGTACCCATATCTAATAAATAATACATATTGAATGTTTTATTTTCTGTGTTCGGGGTATATAAAACAGGAATATTATTTTTAATATTAAATTTTTTAATATCAGTAACGTAGTTTAAAAATACAGGCTCAATAGGTTTTGCTGTATTGTGAAGAATGGCTTTTACAAAATCGCTTTGATCGTTACGATTTACTTGAACAGGGGTAATGGTAGGCTTTACCACTTTCTGAATGTTTTTATCTTCACCTGTTCGTTTATATACTACAACATAATTAGTGGTGAAATTAGCCTTCACAAAATCAATTATTTGTTGTTTGTTAATTTTTGATAAACGATCAATGGTGTTTACTTCATCTTTCCAATTAGTATTGGTAATAAAAGCATTAACAAAAGCATCTGCACGCGAGCTATTTGATTCAAACATTTTTGTTTGTTGAAATTTCATATCGGTAATAATCGCTTTTAATAACCAATCTGGAAACTCGCCTTTTTTTATTTTTTCAATTTGTTCTAGTAATAAATCTTTTACTTGTTCTAATGATTGCCCTTGTTTAGGTGTTCCATTTAATACTTGCGCGGAATAATCTTTAAATTCCATGTCAAATGCTTCGCCTTCTAATACTTTTTGTTGTTGATTAAGGTTTAAATCAATTAAGCCTGCTTTACCATTTGATAGTATTTTACTAATAAGCATAATCATATCTGCATCTTTAGTACCAACACCTCCAAATCGATAAGCAAGTGATATAGATTCAGCATCTGGGCCCACTACTTCTTTAATTACAGGAGCGGTAATGGGTTTTTCAATATATGGTTTGTATACTGGAACAGGTTTACTCTTCCAAGAGCCAAATTTTTCATCAATTAATTTTATAGTTGCATCAGGGTCAAAATCTCCAGATAAACAAATTGCCATATTATTTGGAACATAATAGGTGTTATAATACTTTTTTATCGCTGTTAAAGAAGGATTTTTTAAATGTTCTATAGTACCAATGGTAGTTTGTGAACCGTATGTATTGTTAGGAAATAAGCCTAGAAACATAGCTTCCCAAGATTTGCTATTATCACTATCCAGCCCTCTATTTTTTTCTTCATAAACCGCTTCTAATTCTGTATGAAATAAACGCATTACGGGGTTGCGATAGCGCTCTGCTTCAATCGTTGTCCAATTATCTAATTGGTTAGAAGGAATATCATTTACATACACCGTTTGCTCTAAAAAAGTATAGGCATTTGTACCTTTAGCGCCTATACTAGCCAGCATTTTATCATATTCATTGGCAATTGCAAACGAAGATGCATAACCGGATACACTATCAATCTGATGATAGATTTTTTTTCTTTCTTCTGTATCTTTTGTTTTACGATAAACCTCAAACAACGCTTCTGTTTTATCTAGCTCCGTTTTTTCTTTTGCATAATCTTTACTTCCATATTTATCAGTGCCTTTAAATAACATGTGTTCCAAATAATGCGCTAAGCCAGTTGCGTCACTGGGGTCATTTTTACTACCTGCACGCACAGCAATGTATGTTTGTATTCTTGGTGCATTTTTATAAACGGTCATATAAACTGTTAAACCATTATCTAACTTATAAATTCGAGCTTTCAGTGGGTCATTAGGCACCGTTTCATATTTATAAATTTTAGGCGCGGATTGTGCTTTAAAACTAGTTACATTAATAAAAAACGATACTAAGGCAAGAAGAATAATTTTTCCAGAAATTGTATTTTTCATATCTATTGAGCTATTATGTGTATGTATTTTGTGATTGTAAAAATAATATAAATTATGACACCAATTATTTTGCTATCCCTTATAAAGTAAATGTAGAATTTCGATAAAGATTAAGATAACAATAATCCACTCCAAACGATTGCTTTCTTTTGCGGTAATCATTTCAATAAATACAGAAACATTCCTTTCAGCATTTTTAAGCATGTACTCTAATTCTTTAAATCGGATAGAAATATCAAATGTTTTCGTAAGTCCTTCGTTTACTTTATCTAATAATTCATTCTCCCAAACAACCGCAGGGGTATCAAAAATATATAAGTTGTCGATAATTCTATTTTTTGTATTCAGTGTTTTGCCAATAAATTTTAACAAGTTTTTTTTTGAAATATTTAATGTACCATTTAATTCTAGTTGATTGGTAAGTACAACCGTTTCATCAAACAAATGTTGTGCTTGTTCTTGATAAAAATCCAGTGCTAAGGATTGAGTTACTTGTAGCATAGTGATTCGAACTAAATCGCTATTAATTTCATTAACACATAATGAATTATAAGAAAAAAGAGGATGAACTGTTTCTTTTTTTTCAATTACAAAATCTTCTTGTAAGGCAGGCTGTATTTCATTAGTAGAGTAATTTTTAATAAATTTAATAAAAGAATTTCGTTCAATTTCTGTAACATTGGCAAAGGTTACAATACCATAATTGACAATAAAAACATACCCATCCTCATACTGATAAAATAATTCAAAAGAACTAGAATTAATTAATTTACCGTTATAATTTGCTTTAAATTTTTTTATGTTAGTATTTTCAGCAATTTGATATGAAATAATATTAACCATTTACTCAAGAATAAGATTCAAAATTAATTATTTAATATGCACTATTGGTTTTCTTTTATCGTTAAAAATTGTTTACACCATTCATAGGCTTTTTCCCTATTTGTAAATATTTTATGAGGCTTTTTAGGTTTTTGAATTTTAATATAAAATTCAGCCACTAATCGATAAGCCAAATTTTCAATAACAATTGCAGATGCGCATACTGGAGAGGTTGGTTCTATTTTTAATGCATTTTCTCTTGCACTCTTAGTAAAAATAACATTTTCCCCACTGGTTATAAGAAATGGTGTTGCACGTGTGCCTACTAATTGATATATCGCTTCTTTATTTTCTAATTGTTGTGCCACATCATAAAGCGCATAACTTTTATAATGGACATGAACTATACCATTTTCATCAAGACTGATCAATGCTACTGTTGTTTCTATTTGGGAAATTATTTTCAAATGATGAATTATAAAATTTAGTAAAAATGAACTTCACTTCTATGTTAGGAAGAGTACCCTTTTAAAGAAAATATATTATTGCTGAAAAGTTTCTATTTTATAGGGAGAAGGTGATTCCTTTTTTATCACAAATTGTTTACACCATTCAAATCCATCTTTCTCTTCTGCAAAAATTTTAAATGGTAATGCAGGTTTATGTATTTTAATGTAAAATTGAGCTATTAAACGATATGCAAAATTTGTAGCGATCAGTGCGTAGGCTGATACAGGTGAAATTGTAGAATTTAATATAGAATTATCTTTTGCCTTTTTTGTGAAAACCACAGAACCTCCAGCTGTTATAACAAATGGAGTGTGAATTCCCTTAGTAATGATGTTTAATGCATTTAAATTTTCTTCTTGCTGAAGTAAATCATAAACAGTATAATCTTTATAATGAATGTGTCCCACACCTTCATTATTAATAGTAATGATCGAACTGCTTGTTTCTACTTTAACTTGTGGAATAGACTGCATCTTGGTTCGTTATTACAAATGAAATTAACACTAAATTTCCATAAAACAACTCTTTCTTACAACAGCAGATAAACTAAATAAAGATTTGCGTGAATGATGTTCGTAATAAAAACATTTACAAATATTAGGTATAATTTTAATCTACTATAGATTAAAATGTTTTGTTGCCATTTCTTGTATTGCACTACCTATTGCTAACGAAGACGTAGCCGCTGGTGAAGGTGCATTTAATACATGAATGGCATTTCCATTTATTTCAATTTTAAAATCATCAATCATTTCACCTTCTGGAGCAAGTGCCATTGCCCTTACTCCTGCCCTTCCTGGTTTTAAATCATCAAGTGCTAATGTAGGAATTAATTTTTGTAACCGCTTTAAGAAAAATGCTTTTGAGAAAGCACCTCGATACTCATCTAAACCAAATTTTATATTTTTAGCAAAAAACTTCCAAGTCCCCGCAAATCCGAACGCTTCTGTAGTGTCTTTTAAAGAAAAATCTGTTTTTTTATAGCCTTCTCTCTTAAATACAAACACTGCATTCGGACCACATTCGGTACCTCCATGTATCATACGCGTATAATGAACGCCTAGAAAAGGATATTTTGGATTGGGTACGGGATAAATTAAATTTTTAACTTTATTCAATCCCTTCTCTGATAAATCATAATAGTCGCCACGAAAACCAACAATAGCTGTATTTATTGCCGCTCCTTCTTTCTTCGCTATACGATCGCTTTGCAAACCCGCACAAGTAATAATATAACTACCTTTAAATTTCCCTTTCGAAGTAATTACATCTGTATAATCAGCGTGCTTTTCAAAAGCTATTACTTCTTGCTCAGTAAGGACTTTACTCCCATTAAATTTAGACTCTATTAATTCTACGTATTTTTTACTCACATCAACATAATCTATTATACCTGTGCATGGAACCCATAAACCTTCAATACCTTTACAAAAAGGTTCAATGTCTTTAATACCTTTTGAATCAATTTTTTCAATCCCCTCTACTCCATTGGCTAGTCCATTATTAAACACCTTATTCATGTGTGCTAATTCTGAAGCATCTGTAGCTACCACAATTTTCCCACAAATATCATGTGGTATTTTATACTCTTTAGCAAAAGCCACGAGTTCTTTTCTTCCATCTACACAATTTTTTGCTTTATAAGAACCTGGCTTATAATATAACCCAGAGTGGATAACCCCAGAGTTGTGTCCAGTTTGATGGGCAGCAACTATTTTTTCTTTTTCAAGAACCAATATCTTTTTATAGGGATATTTTAAATTTATTTTATATGCTGCCGCTAAACCTACAATTCCTCCGCCAACAATAATAATATCAAATTGGTTATTTTCCACAGTAATTTTTTTTGTAAAAATAAGAAATTAAAAAGAATGAAATGGATTGGTTTTTTTATTGTAGATTGGTTTTAAATTATAGAAATCTAAAAAAGAATAAATTTTTAAAAAATTGTCTCAATTAATACTTGAAGTAGAATTTATTTCATTAAATGGATTAAAGGAATATTATATAGTAAAAACTAGTGCCGTAAATTGATTTGTAAATAAGCACACTTTGCATTTACCATGCAAAGTGTGCTTATATTTTATTAAATAGAATACCCGCCCAACATTAAAACGGGGTTTTCTAAATTCTGCTTTAATGTTTTTAAAAATGCCGCTCCTGTTGCTCCATCAACTACTCGATGATCACAAGATAATGTAACCTTCATTACATTACCAATTATTATTTGTCCATTTTTTACAACGGGTGTTTGCTTAATACCACCAACAGCTAGTATGCAAGCATCGGGAGAGTTAATTATAGCCGTAAATTCATCAATTCCAAACATACCTAAATTAGAAATAGTAAAGGTGTTACCTTCCCAATCGCTCGGTTGTAATTTTTTATCTTTTGCTTTTACAGAGTAATTTTTTACTTCCGTAGATATTTGTGTTAATGTCTTACCATCAGCAAAACGAACCACGGGAACTAATAACCCTTCTTCCACAGCTATAGCCACTCCGATATGAATATGTTGATTGTGTCTTATTTTATCACCTCGCCAAGAAGAATTGACTTTTGGGTGTTGGCCTAAACTAACGGCAGCCGCCTTAATTACGATATCATTAAAAGAAATTTTCACAGGAGCAACGCCATTGATGGCTTCACGTGTTTTCATCACCTCATCCATCTCAATTTCCATTGTTAAATAAAAATGAGGTGCAGTAAATTTACTCTCTCCTAATCTACGTGCAATTGTTTTTCGCATTTGCGATACGTCTTCCTCTATGAAGCTTTCCACACCCACAACAGCAGGCATACCTATTCCAGATGTTTTGTACTTATCAATATCCCGTTTAATAATTCTTCCGTTATCGCCAGTACCTTTTAGCATTTGAGGATTTATTCCTTTTTCATCTGCAATTTTTCTCGCAAGAGGAGAAATACGCATGCGTTCACTATTTACTCCGTGTACAACAACTTGTTGTTTCGCTGCTGGTATATCTGACTTTTTAGTAGGAACGGCTTCTGTTTTATCTTCAATTGAATTTTGTTTTGTAGAAGCTGTTTCTGTTTTGTTTTTATCTGCGGCAATTATTGCTGATACGTCTTCTCCTCCTTTTCCTAAAATGGCAATAATGGCATCAACAGGTATATTTTTACCTTCTTCTACACCAATATATAACACAACGCCATTTTGAAATGATTCGAATTCCATTGTTGCTTTATCCGTTTGAATATCGGCAAGCAATTCTCCTGATTTTACTTTATCGCCTACCTTTTTATGCCACTTTGCAACTACCCCATCCGTCATAGTATCACTTAACTTAGGCATTCTAACTATTTCTACTGTATCAGGTATTTTTACTTCATTAGTAGCGCCCGTTTTTTTATCTCCCTCGTTTTTTACTATTTCTTTTTTCTCTGTATTAACTTCTTCTTTTTTTCCTATATTTTGTTGTGCATCTTTTGCGAGTAAAGCAGATATATCTTCTCCTTCTTTTCCTAAAATGGCAAGTACGGAATCAACCGGTGCACTTTTACCATCTGGAACGCCTATATGCAATAATACTCCATTTTGAAATGATTCAAATTCCATCGTTGCTTTATCGGTTTCAATATCGGCAAGCAATTCTCCTGATTTTACTTTGTCACCTACCTTTTTATGCCATTTTGCAACCACGCCATCTGTCATGGTATCACTCAACTTGGGCATTCTTATTATTTCAGCCATACTTTTTTTGTAATTTAAAATGGTATTATAAATTTCAAATTAAAATTTATAATCTGCTATACTAATTTATTATACTCATATCTTTTAAGGTAATAAAAATACCTCTTCTAAAATTTACTCTATAATATAGGGGTAATTTTCTTGAACATATACATCTTTGTATAGCTCATCAGTAGTTGGATAAGGAGATTCTTCACCAAACTTAACGGATTCGTCAACAATATCATCTACTCTTTTTTCAATCGTTTCAATATCTGATTCACTTGCCCATTTATTTTTTTTAATGGTCGCTAAAACTGTTTCAATCGGATCTTTTAATTTAAATTTTGACACCTCTTCTTTTGTACGATAGGTCTGTGCATCACTCATAGAATGGCCTTTATAACGGTAGGTTTTCATTTCTAAAAGGGTAGGCCCATCTCCTTTACGTGCGCGAGCTGCCGCTGATTCTATTGCCAAGTGCACAGCTTCACATTCCATACCATCTACAGGAAAAGAAGGCATATCATAACTCAATCCTAATTTATATAAATCATGAACGTTTGAAGTACGCTCCACCGAAGTGCCCATTGCGTAATTATTATTTTCAATAATAAATATTACGGGTAATTTCCATAACATGGCCATATTAAATGCTTCGTGTAAAGCACCTTGTCGCACCGCACCATCACCCATATAACAAAGTGTTATATTATCATTACCATTATATTTATCTGCAAAAGCAATACCTGCCCCCAACGGTATTTGTCCACCAACTATACCATGTCCGCCAAAAAAATTAAACTCTTTTGAAAAAATATGCATAGAGCCGCCCTTACCTTTTGAGCAACCAGTAGCCTTTGCCATTAATTCAGCCATGATGTATTTAGGATGTAAGCCTCTGCCAATAGGGTGTGCGTGATCGCGATAAGCAGTGATTACACGATCGTCTCTTCTTAATACCGATTCTGAGCCAGCTACTAAAGCTTCTTGTCCAATATATAAGTGACAAAAGCCTCGTATTTTTTGTTGAATATATAATTGACCTGTTTTTTCTTCGAACTTACGCATTAACAACATCGACTCATACCACTTTAAATACGTCTCTTTACTAAATTTAGTGGTTGTGTTCGACTCAACAGTTGCTGCTTTTTTTGTTGCAGCAGATTTTTCCTTTTCCATATTTTTACTATTTGTAGAGTTACAAATTTACAATAAAAATCAACTCCTAAAAGAGAATATATTGAGTACTATTATAGATTAGCTGAGCTTCACTCACTACAACAATTTTTTGATTTTAATAGTTGTCTATAATACATCTATCCAGACAAGACCACTAAATTATATCTTTTCTATTAATGCAACGGCGTATGCACATACGCCTTCTTCTCTCCCTACATAGCCCATTTGTTCATTTGTAGTAGCTTTAATACCAATATCGGTTAAGGGAATATTCATTACTTTAGCCAATGTTTGTTTCATCAATTCAATATGCGGATTTATTTTAGGTTCTTCCAGTATTAATGTACAATCAATGTTACCAACATTATAATTTTCAATTTTTAATAACTCCATTACACGAGCCAATAATAATTTGCTGTCAATATTTTTAAACTCAGCGGAGGTGTTTGGAAAATAAAAACCAATATCTCTTAAACCCGCTGCCCCTAATAAAGCATCACAGATGGCATGAATCAATACATCAGCATCTGAATGTCCTACAGCACCTTTGGTATGCAATAATTTAATACCACCTAACCATAATTCATTCCCTTCTTTTAATTGATGTACATCAAAACCAAAACCAATACGTATTTTCATAATTTTTACCAAATACAAATGCCCATAATTCATATGTTTGAATAATGGGCATTCAATGAATTAACTATTATTACTCTGTTTTTTCTGCAACATTTTGTGCTTTAAATGCATCAAAATCGAATGTTAGGGAGAAACGCAACGTGTTCTCCAATGGGTTTCTTTGTTGAGTGGGTATGAGATAGGCAAAATCCAATCCAAACACATTGTATTTGATCCCAGCACCCAGTGTAAAATATTGACGGTCACCTTTTATAGGGTTTTCATAAAAATAGCCTAGACGAACGGCAAATAATTTATTATACCAATACTCTAACCCGAAGGAATAATTTATTTCCTTTAATTCTTCCTTAGCTCCTCCTGGAGCATCATTAAAAGAACCAAAAATACCGTCGGCAACACCTCTGTTAGGATCTTTTCCTAATGCAATTACTGGATTTCCATCTGCATCTAACTCTAGCGTGTTTGTTTGATTTCCTAAACTATCCAATTTACGTTTATAAATAGGTGGCGTAGGGACTAATAACTTATTTGCATCAGCAGCTAAGGTAATGGTATTATATTCATCTAACACTATTGTTAGTGATCCTCCAAGACGCATATTGATGGGTATAAAATCAGCATTTTTTTTATCTGAATACGACATTTTAGTCCCAATATTTGAAATATTTAGTCCCGCCGCAACTGTTGCTTTTTTATCGGATAATTTAATATTTTCTTTTTTATATAACGCTGACACATCTACAGCTACGGATCGACCAGCATGTGTAGGGGAATTGAGAACATCTACTCCTCCAGTTAGATTAGAGTTTATATACCGCACTGCTCCACCAGCGGAAAAGTTAGCTCCTAACTTAACTCCATAAGCAACGTCAACAGCAAATTCATTGGGACGAAATTGCCCAATCGTAGCACCATTGTTATCTGTAAATGTAATATCTCCTAATGAAAAATAAAGTAATGAAACACCAATAGTACCACTTTTTTTAGTTTTATAATAGCCTGAAAGATAGGCCAAGTTTATGTCTGGAACCAATGCTCTTAACCAAGGAGTATACGACACGCCAACGGCCATTTGTTTTTCTGCAAATCCTAATTTAGAGGGGTTCCAATGAATAGAATTGGCATCTGTAGAAGTAGCTACCCCTGCATCGCCCATACCACCAGCTCTAGAATCTGGGGCAATCATTAAAAAAGGAACCGCTGTAGTAATGGTATTTATTTGATCGGGGCGATAGTAGCTAAGGGTACCTGGACCACCAAACTTCGCAGAAGACCGTCCGAAGGGCTGTGCAGAAGATCTAAGTCCGAAGAAGGTTAGTATACTTATAATTAAAATTGCCTGAATGTGTATTATACGCTTTCTCATACTTTTTTATTAAGGGCTGCTAAATTACTAATTAATTTAAAATTATCGCAAAATTACTAATTTCTCATATTTCTCTGCAGTGAGACCTTTCGCTGTTTTTACTTTTATGCGATAAATATATACTCCTTTACCAATTTTCTCTCCATATTCATCTGTTCCATTCCATTCAATTGGATCAGATCGATAACCATCTGCATGTACATATTTACTCATCTTTTTTACGAGTTTACCACTCACAGTAAATATATGAATTTCAACATCTAGTAATTGACAACATTGATTGTGCTCAAAATAAAATTGCGTTCTTGTTGTAAACGGATTAGGATAATTGAGAACATGCGTTAAAGCTAATTCTGCAGATTCAGATACAACAAACTCAGTACGTGATTCTGAAGAATTATTATATACATCCCAAACTTTTAAATTTAAGGTGTGAGATCCCTTACTTAATGATTTAAAAGGGTAACGAACAGTACCGCTTTTATAACTATTTAAATCTGCTTGGTAATAATCATTTAACACTACTGCTTTTTCCGTATTGGCGTCCAGTATTGCTGTAATATCATGTCCAATACCATTACCTACCGTATTTACACCGTTATCATCTTTTACAGTGGCGAATAAATCAGCATTCTCATTCGTAGTTCCTCCATAAACAAATTTATTGTCATTCATATATAAATTTATTTCTGGACCTACTTTATCAGTAATGGCAGCATCATTATAACCACCAATTACCACCTTATTATAATATCCATTTGCATCTTCATTACCATTTTCGGCGTAATAGCTAATTTTTCCAATACCATACTTATAAGCAATATCTTTAGGTACAATAAACGTAAACTTAAAAAAACCATTCGTTACACTTACTTTCCCTTTGTATAAAACATTTTTTTGAAGATCAAATGTGTAAGCACCGCTATTAGGGTCATTCATAAGCGTATTAATTTGTTGCGGCTTATCATAAACCGTGGGTTGTAGTATTCCATTGTAAGAGGTAAGCTTTGCTCCATTATTTTCGATATGACCAGAAACAGTCACTATAGAAAGCGCCTTTAAAGTATCAGAACTAGCTGAAGTTACCACCTTATTATTTACACTATCGGTAATAACATCAAATTTTGGATAGGCTAAGCGTAAGGCGGGGTCTCCTAATAAAGAAAAATTTCTACTGTTTGAACTCAAATTTTTTATTTTTATATACACATATAAATCACCTAACCGCGGCATAACGCCATTAACGGGAGTAAAGGCTACCTTATAAAAATCTTGACTGAGTTCAAAATTAGGCTGAGAATACACTAAACGAACGGTAGTAAGTAAGGCGATAGCGCCGCCATTTGGATTTAAAAATACATATTCTCCTGCAGAAACTTCGTCCTTATTATCATATCTGCTAAACTCACATGTAGCTGTAAAAAACAAAGGTAATTTGTTTCTATTATTCCATTTATTTATTTGTGGAACAGTAACCACTTGCTCTGCTGCTAAACCTCGTTCTCCTCCGTGCCCCGTATAATTAAAAACTAAACAGCCTTTTTCTAATCGTTGGTTAATTGCTTCATTTACCGTAGGATATCGTTGTCCACCAGGGGTAGATTCTTGCTTATATGCATCTAAATATATTTTATCAACCGTATAATTTTTATGTAATGACTCCATCGAATCAGCAAGAGTATTTGCTTGAGAAATATGAGTTACACCATCTTCATCATCTGCCACAAAACATAGCATGTTTCTCCAATCTCCAAAAGAGGAAAGATTATTGTTTAAACACGCGCTATTGTTAACATTTGGAGGAATCCCTTTTTTCATATACGTAATGATTTTGTTAACAGCAACTTTTGCTTCTGCTTTTGTTTTTACGGGGAAACGACCTATTCCAATATCTATTGCATCACCACCACCAACTAAAAATTCGCCTTCTGTGTCATCTAATAATCCGAAATAATCATCAGAAGTATATGAAGTTGTAATACTGGTAGATTGATCCGATTGATGCGTAACAATAAAATTAGTGTTATTAATATTATTGGTTTTATTATCATAAGATCCATCGCCAAAAAGTAATAAATAACGTGGTAAATCTGTAGGAGTTACAGCACGATCATACATCATTTTAACAAAGCTACGGATGGCCGTTGCATCTTGTGCACCAGAAGAAAACTCATTGTATATCTGTTGCGGGGTTACCACAACAGTTGATATATTATCCTCTTTCTCGTGGATGTTAGCAAGTTGCATGGCTTCATCATAAAAATCGGGGTAAGCAACAATTACCATCTGTTTATTTGTAATGGCATGTAAGTTTTGATTAACTACTTTACCACATAAAGTAGGTGTTAAATAAGACAAACCTGTAAAAGCAATAAATTCTTTTAAATTATCTGTAGGTAACACAAACTGATTTAAGTTTCCAGATGTGGTAAGAGCTTGTAAATACACGTTTGTTGGATCGGTCACATCCCACAATTGTATTATTGATCCGGCTGTAAGATTAAA
Source organism: Bacteroidia bacterium (assembly GCA_039937835.1). Classification (GTDB taxonomy): domain Bacteria; phylum Bacteroidota; class Bacteroidia; order 2-12-FULL-35-15; family 2-12-FULL-35-15; genus 2-12-FULL-35-15. Next base: position 29,000 of record JBDTFR010000008.1, read on the forward strand.
TCTAGCAACTTTCCCATTTCCAGTTGATTCTGCATCCCTAAAGAGCATTTGATTACCATCCATCGTTAATTTTCTTCTTGCATTCACTTCAATATAATCTAACCAAGCAAATGCTTTTGGGGTTGTCTTCTCAACAGTAACCTTTATAGTAGCATCGTTAGGCGTAAATGAAAAGCAACTGGCACCAGTTGCCGCATAATCATAGTCACTAGTACTTACGCCTTTTACACTAAAGGTATTCGTACCAGAGGGGGTAGTAACAGAATAATAAGAAGGTGAAAATGAATAATATTGTGCAGCAAGAGCTGTATTTATAACTGCAGGTTTTGTAAGATCAATATAAGGAAATAGAAATGAAAAGTCATAACTCGTTGTGTTTGCAAAATATTCTCCAAACCATTGGCTGCCTGATTTAATTAAATTGATATTATCACTTTCGTGTAATGCATAATCATCAAAACCTGTAACATCTGTTGTTACAGGCAAGGAGGAAGAATTTTGAAGTTGAATACGCTTACCAATTCCTAAATCTGTAGTTAGAAAATAGTATGTGGAGTCTGAATATAAATCTGTTATGTGTTTGTAATTGGGGCAAGATGCTGAATCATAAACCCAACGGGTTGAGCCTTGCCCATAAAACAAAACGTAATCAGTAGTATTAAAAACACCATCATTTTCTCCTTCAACATATATCGCCATTTGCTCTAAATCATCAATACGAGGCTTAGAATTGGCACGGGGCAACATGCCTCCGCCATTACCATAAATTCGGATATTTTTAGCATTAATAGAATCTACCTTTACTCCCATCTTTTTTAGCATTGCATAAGGTATCTTGTAAATACCATCTGCAGTTACAGCAATTTTGAACCAATTACCATTTTGCAATACAGAATTTGCTTTATATATTTTTCTAGCAGCAATGGATTCATTTTTATTAATTGCATAACTTGGAGTAATCAAAATATCGAGCGATAATAATTTTTCGTACTTCCCAGTAGCCGAATTTTTTCGAATCGGTATAAATGAAATGAAACCACTGGCTTGTTTTTTATGGTAAAAGATAGTGGCTTGAATTTTTACTTCTGACTCTATTTTAAGAGGGTACCTAATCATTTTTACTTCTACATCAGTTAATTCTTTGTAGGATGCATTTGTAATGGTTCCAATAATCGCTTTTTCATCTCCATTAATCGTAATGTTTTGTGAATAACGAGGTAAAAACCCGTCATAGTAGGAATATTGAGCGGTATTAAAGTTTAATAGCTGAGTACTTTCTTTCTCTTCTGTGTTAGATTGTATAGGAGAATTCCATGATATGTTTATGTGATGAGTATTGCGAGTTTGCGCAAAAGCACAATTACCCACTATTAAAAAAAGGCATAAACATAACCAAAATCGCATATTATCAGGACGTTTTTTTAGCGTTAAACTTCAAATTTAATCAAAAAAGCAGTATTAAATTATTGTTTGTAAAATTAATTATATGTAATATTGTATTACTAGTGGTTAACGAAAAATAGTAATTTTATATTGTTTAGTTAAAAAAATATAAATTTTACGTTATAATTAAACCATACTTGAATATTAAATATAATGTATTCTTATTAAAACTGTTTTAATTATGTTTAAACGCGCTGTTTTAATTTTTATTGTCGTATTTTCTTTTGGATGTAGCGAGCATTTATTTGCTCAAGATCCTGAATTTACTCAGTTTTATGCAAACCCCTTATATTTAAATCCAGCTCTTGCAGGAACTGCTAGGTGTCCTAGAGTTAATTTAAATTACCGTAACCAATGGCCAGGTATTTCAGGAACTTATGTAACCTATTCTGCTTCTTATGATCAGCATGTGGATGCACTAGGTGGAGGAATAGGCTTACTTGTAACTAATGATAAAGCAGGACAAGGTACTTTAACCACTACAAACGTAGCTGGTATGTATTCTTATCAATTAAATGTCACCCGCGAATTCTCCATGAAATTTGGTTTCCAAGGAACTTACTTTCAAAAAAGTATCGATTGGTCAAAATTAACTTTTGGCGATATGATTGATGAACGTAGAGGCTTTGTTTATAATACTAAAGAAGTGCAAAAACTTGAAAAGAAATCGGGGATTGATATTTCAGCTGGTGTGTTTGGATATAGTAAACGCTATTTCTTTGGATTTGCTGCCCACCATATAACAGAGCCTGATGAAGGTTTACTTACAACTAGTAAATTGCCAATGAAAATTACTGCTCATGCTGGGGCTTTATTACCAATAGGCGACAAAGGAAATGAAACATTTATTTCTCCTAATATTTTATACCAAAAACAACAAGATTTCCAACAGCTAAATTTAGGAGTGTATGTTAGTAAAGGCTCTATTGTTGGTGGTTTGTGGTATCGCAATCAAGATTCTTTTATTGCGTTAGTAGGTTTTCAACAACATTTTTTTAAAGTGGGGTATAGTTATGATGTAACCGTTTCTAAACTTACTAATACTACCGCCGGATCACATGAAATTTCTTTTTCTTTACAATTTGAGTGTAAACCAAAAAAGAAAAAATATAGAACGGTAAGCTGCCCTTCTTTTTAAAAATTTATACTGCAAATTTTTTTTAGATAATATAGTTAATCAATATTATTCTAATGATTAAAAAATCGCTACCAAATCCCTTTTAAAAGAATAATAGGAATAATTTCCCTTCCTATTATTCTATAAGGCAATCTTCCACAAGGCTTCAAAATATATTAATTCTAAAAATGGTGGTTTGTTTTATTCTTATAAGAATAAATAAACAACTTACTATACAATTATCAGTAGTATGAAGGTAAAACACTTAATAAGAAAAAAAACGGAAGATGATTTATTCTAGAGGTAGGATGTTGCTTTATCTCAGCGATAAAAATTATCTTATTTAATAATATTTTCTATAGTTTAACTTAGAAAATATAAATTCTTATATGTAACTGAAACATTTAAGTATATTTTAAGTATAATTGTATTCTTATTAAAACTGTTTTAATATGTTTAAACGCGCTGTTTTAATTTTTATCGCCGTATTTTCTTTTGGATTTAGCAAGCATTTATTTGCTCAAGATCCTGAATTTACTCAGTTTTATGCCAACCCTTTATATTTAAATCCAGCTCTTGCAGGAACTGCTAGATGTCCCAGAGTTAATTTAAATTACCGTAACCAATGGCCGGGTATTTCAGGAACCTATGTAACCTATTCTGCTTCTTACGATCAGCATGTGGATGCATTAGGTGGAGGAATAGGTTTATTAGTTACCAATGATAAAGCAGGCCAAGGCACATTAACCACTACAAACGTGGCAGGTATGTATTCTTATCAGTTAAATGTTACCCGCGAGTTCTCCATGAAATTTGGGTTTCAAGGAACTTACTTTCAAAAAAGTATTGATTGGTCAAAATTAACTTTTGGCGACATGATTGATGAAAAGAGAGGTTTTGTTTATAATACAAAAGAAGCTCAAAAACTTGAAAAAAAGTCGGGTATTGATATTTCAGCAGGCGTATTTGGATATAGTAAACGTTATTTTTTTGGATTTGCTGCCCATCATATAACAGAACCTGATGAAGGTTTATTAACCACTAGTAAATTACCAATGAAGATTACTGCACATGCAGGAGCTTTGTTACCAATAGGCGACAAAGGAAGTGAAACATTTATTTCTCCTAATATTTTATATCAAAAACAACAAGATTTTCAGCAGCTAAATTTAGGAGTGTATGTTAGTAAAGGCTCTATTGTTGGTGGTTTATGGTATCGTAATCAAGATTCTTTTATTGCTTTGGTTGGTTTTCAACAACACTTTTTTAAAGTAGGGTATAGTTATGATGTAACCGTTTCTAAACTTACTAATACTACAGCTGGATCACATGAAATCTCTTTTTCTTTGCAATTCGAGTGTAAACCAAAAAAGAAAAAATTCAGAACCGTAAGTTGTCCTTCTTTTTAAAATTTATGCTACACAATTTTTTAGAAAAAAAACAGTTTATTAACAAAGAATCAAAAAAACTATATTATCTTTAAAGAATGAAAAAAGTATCGACTAATCTCGTCCTATTAGCAACTGGAATAGCAATCTTTTCCTCTTGCTCTAAAGAAAGATCACCCGTAACTGCTTGGGAATACAATAATCCTAAAAATGGTGGTTTTGAAGTTTCTCCTTATGAAGAACAAGAAACAGGTCCAGGATTAGTATTAGTAGAAGGTGGAACATTTACCATGGGTAGAGCAGAACAAGATGTTACTTATGAATGGAATGCTATTCCACGAAGAGTAACGGTGTCTTCTTTTTATATTGACCAAACAGAAGTTCGTAATCTTGATTATCTTGAATATTTACATTGGACATCACGCGTTTTTGCAGCCAATTTTTATGATGTTGTAAAAAAAGCCTTACCCGATACATTAGTATGGCGTGAACGTTTAGCATATAACGAACCTTATGTTGAATATTATTTGCGTCATCCTGCATACAGAGACTACCCCGTAGTAGGTGTTAATTGGCTACAAGCGTCTGACTTTTGTGCATGGCGTACGGATAGAGTAAATGAATTTATTTTAGTAAGAGAAGGTATTTTAGAGCATGCTCCTTCGCCTACCGAAAATGATTATTTTAATACAGATCAATATCTTGCTGGGAAATGGCAAGGAACAGTAAAATCACCTATTCCTTCTCTTGATCCAAATGGTGGAGATCGTATAGTGCGTATGGAAGATGGAATATTTTTACCAAAATACCGTCTACCAACTGAAGCTGAGTGGGAGTTTGCTGCTTATGGCTTGATTGGAAACACGGTTGGTGAACGTATTACTGATAGAAAATTGTATCCTTGGAATGGTCATGGAACTCGTAATGCGGATTCGAAATTTTTAGGACAAATGCTTGCTAACTACCAACGTAGTAATGGAGATATGATGGGTATTGCAGGACAATTAAATGATGCTGGAGATATTACTACTCCTGTTTATTCTTATTGGCCAAATGATTTTGGGTTGTATAATATGGCTGGTAATGTTAGTGAATGGGTAATGGATGTGTATCGTCCTCTTTCCCCAGAAGATAAATCTGATTTCAGACCCTTCCGTGGAAATGTATTTAAAACTCAGGAACGTGATATCGATGGAATTATGATTAATGATACTATCAGATATGACTCAGATAGTAACATTATTAGCATACCTGGTATGATTCGTTGGAGAGATGTAAGTATTGCTGTACCAGATGATAACTTAGATGAAAGAAGAAATTATAGATATGCCGATAATATAAATTATAATGATGGTGATGTTCAATCACAAGCTGTTGGTATATCGGGCTCTACATGGTCAGAGTCTTATGACGCTTCTGCAAATAATGGAAAAGCAGAATCTAATGGGATGTATGAATTTGGTGTAACTTCCTTAATTAACGATAAATCTCGTGTATATAAAGGAGGATCTTGGAGAGACCGTGCTTATTGGATGGTTCCTGGCACAAGACGTTTTCTTGATCAACGGCAAGCTGCAGCATGGCTAGGGTTCCGTTGCGCAATGACTCGTATTGGTAGCCCAATAGGATTAGGAAAAAAATAAATCAAAACACCTTTTTATTATAAAAAAACGGATGGTCAATGATCATCCGTTTTTTTTATAATAATAGTTCAGGCTTTGCTTTCTATCCTCATCATTTCTTTATCTATAATTGAAAAATTATTTTCAATAATCAATAAACTATTTTATTTAAAATATAAACGAATTAATGTCTGCTAGACTTTCCTCTATTACGACATCGTATATTTTAAAATTGTATTTTTGATATCTTAATGGTAACGTAGTATTAATAACAAAGAGTTAATTGAAATAGCTGAGCATACTACAACGCATTTTTTTAGTATTGCTTATTCTTATTTTATTTTGATCTTTCAGGAAATTCAACAAAACTAGAACATGTATCTACGGTTTATACCTGCAATAATGAAAAAAAAATATTTTAACTGAATAATTTTCCTTTAAACATAATCTAAAATAATATTAATAATGAATATTAGTATAATAGTAGCTGTTTCGCGCAATAATGTAATTGGTAAAGACAATTCATTAATGTGGCATTTACCGGCCGACATGAAATTTTTTAAAGATAAAACAACTGATCATTGTATTATTACAGGTCGCAAAAATTATGAATCTATCCCTGAAAAATTTAGACCTTTACCAAACAGAACAAATATCATTGTAACACGACAAAAAAATTATCACGCTCCAAATACCATTATAGTAGACTCGATTGAAAAGGCGATCGAAAAAGCAAAAAAAATCTCTGATAAAGAAATATTTATTATTGGTGGTGGTGATATCTTTAAACAAAGCTTATATTTAACAAATATTATTTACTTAACTAAAATCGATTATTTATTTGATGGAGATGTCTTTTTTCCAGAAATTAATTTAAAAGAATGGAAAGAAATTTCTAGAGTAAATGGAATAATAGATGAAAAAAATATTTATCCCCACGAATTTATTGTTTATAAAAAAGTTAATTCATCTATTTAACTCTACTTTCAAAAAAAATAACAATTTATGGAAACAACACATTTTAAAAAAATAGCTTGTGTTTCATTAGCCTTATTATTATTGATGATGGGTGTAGGATGTAAAAAAATGAGTCCTGTAGAAGAAAAAGAAACAGATACAACTGCCGCACGAGATGATGCTGAATCACAATCGGTATTTTCAGGAATATGGAAACAAGTAGCGGAAGTAGGTGAAAATTTTAAAATATTAAATGGTAGTTGTACTAAAGTCACCATTACTCCGCTTGATACGATCACTTGGCCGAAAACGGTGGTGATTGACTTTGGTTCTGTTAATTGCTTAGGTTTTGATGGTGTGTACAGAAGAGGTATAATTACAGCTAAATTCAGCGGGAGGTATCGAAAAGCAGGTACTGTTATTGAAAGCACGCTAACTAATTTTTATCACAACAATAATCTTGTTCAAGGTACCCAAACAATTACGAACAATGGTTTAAACAGCGGAGGCAATATCACTTATACCGTAGTGGTTAATAACGCCAGCGTTACTACTACAAAAGGCGTTATGACTTGGAGCACCCAGCAAACTCGTGAATGGATAATGGGCGCAACTACTCCCTATAATACATTAGACGATGTATACCTTATAAATGGAACGACAAATGGTGTGGGACTAAATGGTAACTCATATAACATTATGATAACTTTACCACTGCGTGTAGAGACGAATTGTAGATGGATCGTAAGTGGAGTATTAGCTTTAAAATCAGCAAAAAACTTACCGCTTCTATTAAACTATGGGGAGGGTACTTGTGATAATAGTGCAACGGCAACCATAAATGGTAAAACACATTTAATAACACTTTACTAAAATATCAATATCCTTATTCATACTCTACTGTTGCAGGACGAGAAAAATCAAACCCTCTTACTTTCAGTTTAAAACTAGTAACAGGGTTAAATTTAGAATAATTCTTATTGTTGTCAGGCAAGTTAGGATACATGCCAAAAGTAAATTCAAAACTAGCGTTCAATAAATTTTCGTTTCTTATGAGAAGACCCAATGCGTAAGCTTGATAAACAGGGCTCTTCCACAATTTATATTTTTCATTTTCTAATACGCCTAAGCCAACAAATGCTACTGGCGCCATTTTAAATCCAATTAGATTATAAGGCGCATACGTTACTCCCTCAATATTTAAAATAGCTTTGCTTGTACCCAGCAATGTACCATTATTAAAGCCATACATTTCACTAGGGTTAAGTGTTGTTTTTTCGTAAGATGGTTTATTAACTCCATAAACATATTTTAAATATAGAAACTGACGGTAATACCATCTCCCGCTTCTCAGTAAATCGCTAAAATAAGTTAGCCCAGCATTTAACGTTGCGTTATTTGCTACTAATTTATTATAATAAGTGCCGTAGGCACCATAGGCAGATAAATAGCCTATTTTTTGAATGTGTTTTCCTCGAGATATTTCAAATCCTGTATAATATCTAATTCCAACTTCTTCTTTATCTAACAATCCATATAAAAATCGTACTCTTAAACCTTCTGGTACATCTTCATTGGCTCCGAATCGAAAAATATATTGATCGGTATAATATTTACTCAACGAAAAACCTATACTACTCAAATATAAAGAGGAGTTTACATTAAATTTATTGGTATCAATCGAAAAAGAAGGCCTCTCCTGATAGCGATTGCCTACATATCTTATTGCTAAAATTAAATTACTCACTCTTCTATTTTTAGTTTTTCCTGTGCCCGGGTTAACACTTTTTGCAATCCACGTATCATAATTATAAAAATGTAATGCTACTTTTTTTTCTCCCCCTTCTGTAGGATCGGTATATGCATATGTTCCCCATGTCTTCGTACCAGCCACCCCTCCTGCCCATTTAGCAAGTGCAGAATAAAAAGGTCTATCAAATGAGAAACCTGTTTCTGTTGCATCACGTGTTGTTTTATAATATAAATTCGAAGAAATATATGTACGTCCAATATTTGCAATATAATATTGTCCTCTGTAATCGTAATAATTAGATGAAATAGCGTAACCTACATATTGTTCATAGGTTTGACCTGATCCTATTAAATTCCGATCACGCAATCTTATGTGTCCACCATCAGTACCTCCAGAAGCTGTTGCATCTAATGCCCACCGATCGTGTACCACAATTTTTACATCCACTCTATCCGTACTATCTGCAGCATTTAATACGTAAATACGAGCATCACTTATATATCGAGCGCCCCGTAATAGCCGTTCCGATTCACTTATTTTTAGTAAATCGATAACATCATCTACCTTAAATAATAATAAATTTCTAATAACCACATTCCGAGTAGTAATGTGGTATTTATTTCCTAATTTTTGAAATGGGTTAATTTTTCTTCTTACTGTGTCGTTTACGGAGTAACCAAAAGGATCGTGTACTTCTACGTGTATTTCACGAATATATTTGTCTTTATATTTTAAATTCGGATCTTCCGCTTTTTGTTGATCAGATAAAGGTTTCTCTTCGTAGCTTTTAGGGTTAGGGTCCACAAAAATAGCGTGGTAAAGAAGTTTGGTAAATTTATGTTTATAAGCCGCTTTCCTTATATTTTTATAAAATTTAAGTGTATCTTTTATTACTAATGTATCGTGTATAATAAATTCTTCTCTATTTTTTGATAGAGCAGCCTTACCTTGTATTAATACAAAAAAAAGCAGCGTGTATTTTATTGCGAAAATAGTAGTTTTCTTCGTTAACATTAAATGGTAATGCAAAATTTATAAGTTATTGAAATGATAAACTAACTTACAATTTTTATGCAATTAAAATACCTGATATTCTATTATCCTACTGCACGTATTTTACCATTTCATCCCTATTGAACTTAGCGCCTATTTAAAATTTATTTAAAATGTCTGTTATGCGTCTTTTTGTTGCTTAATTCGTTACTTTTTTTGTCCGCATAGCGCTGCTATTTTTTCAACATTGTCTCGTGAAGCTAAAAAAATCATAACATTCCAAATAAAAAAAATTTAAACAGGCGCTTACAAATGCATTTTACTTTTTTGATTTATAAAAAACAGCAGTATTATGCTACTTTTAATTTACTAAGTGTAGAATGTTTTAATTTATCTTTTGCATAGCGTAAGGTTAATTGAATGTCTTTAACGCCTTTATTAGAAGGGGTATCATACATTAAATCGATCATAATTGCTTCACAAATTGAGCGTAATCCACGAGCACCCAGCTTAAATTCCATTGCCTTTTCTACAATAAAATCCAATACCCCTTTTTCAAATTTTATTTTAACGCCATCCATTTCAAATAGCTGTGTGTATTGTTTCATTAAAGCATTTTTAGGCTCGCTTAATATTCTCAACAAGGTATCTGCATTTAATGGATTTAAATACGTTAATACTGGTAACCTGCCTATTAATTCAGGTATTAACCCAAAACTTTTTAAATCTTGCGGAGAAACATATTGCAATAAATTTTCTTTATCTATTTCCTGTTTTTCTTTATTTACGCTATAACCAATTGCCTGAGTTTGTAATCGGTTACCAATATTTCTAACAATTCCATCAAAAGCCCCACCACAAATAAAAAGTATATTTTTTGTATTTACTTGTACCATTTTTTGTTCCGGGTGCTTACGCCCACCTTGAGGTGGAACGCCTACCACCGCTCCTTCTAAAAGTTTTAATAATCCTTGTTGAACACCTTCGCCAGACACGTCTCTTGTAATTGATGGATTGTCGCTTTTTCGAGCAATTTTATCAATTTCATCAATAAATACAATTCCTCTTTCTGCTGCGGCCACATCAAAATCTGCCGCCTGCAATAAGCGAGATAAAATGCTTTCTACATCTTCTCCTACATAACCAGCCTCCGTAAGTACTGTAGCATCAGCAATACAAAAAGGCACATTTAATACTTTTGCAATGGTACGTGCCAATAAGGTTTTTCCAGTACCTGTTTCCCCCACCATTATTACATTTGATTTATCAATCTCTATCTCGTCTTTTGTACTTGTTTTGGATTGTGTCTGGATCAATCTTTTATAATGATTATAAACCGCAACCGAAAGTACTTTTTTAGCATCGTCTTGACCAATCACATACTCATCTAAATGTTTTTTTATCTCCATTGGTTTAAGTAAGTGAATAATGTTAAATAACGATGAGTTAGTTCGTTGTAGTGCTTCATCCTTTACTATTGTTTGCGCTTGTGTAACGCAATGATTGCATATATGCCCAGTAATACCAGCAATAAGTATTTCAGTATTTTGTTTCGTACGCCCACAAAATGAGCACTTTATTTCTTTATCTTCTTTTGCCATCTTTTTATCTCCTAAATCTAATTTTAAAAATCTACTCTTTAGTTTTAATCATTTATTTATAAAAAAATTAAATGGTTAACAGCCACGCTGCTAACCATCTTTGTATACATAGTGCTCATTTAGTTTATTTGGACCGAACTAATATTTCATCTACCATTCCATAGTTTTTGGCCTCTTCTGACGTCATCCAATAATCACGGTCACTGTCTGCCCATACTTTTTCATAGGTTTGTCCGCTATGATTTGCAATAATAGTATACAGTTCTTTTTTTAATTTTTGAATTTCACGTGCAGTAATTTCAATATCAGAAGCCTGCCCTTCAGCACCACCTAAAGGCTGATGAATCATTACACGCGCATGCTGTAAAGCAGCACGTTTACCTTTTGTACCTGCACACATTAACACAGCTCCCATGGATGCTGCCATACCAGTGCAAATAGTTGCCACATCCGGAGTAATGTATTGCATGGTATCATAAATACCTAAACCTGCATAAACAGAGCCTCCTGGGCTATTCAAATAAATTTGAATATCTTTTTTTGCTTCAACCGATTGTAGAAATAAAAGTTGTGCTTGAATAATGTTTGCTACTTGATCATCAATACCTGTACCCAAAAAAATGATTCTGTCCATCATTAATCGAGAGAACACATCCATTTGTGCTACATTTAATTGGCGCTCCTCAATAATATAAGGAGTAACATTTGAAATATTATGTTTTGTGTATGAATCAAATGTATTTCCACTGATTCCTTTATGCTTTACAGCATATTTACGAAATTCATTAGTATCAAACATAGCTTTATTTTTATATTAGTTTATATTTCTGAAAGGTAACAATCGATTTTTAAATTTAAAAATTTTTAATTTTTTGTTGACTTTGTAAAGTCTTCGTATGACACTTCTTTATTTTCTATTAAAAATTTACTTTTAAATAAGTCGAGTACTTTTTGACCGTATATTTTTTCGTATAATTTTTTTGCTTCTTCTTCATTTGCTAATACGCGCTGAGCCGTCTCCGTTAATTCAGCCTCTTCCATGGGAATAGGGCTGCTTTTGCTAAATTGATCTAATATTAACTCTTTAGTATGTGCAATTACTTCTTCTTTTGTAACCTTTATATCGTTTTCTTTAATGATTTTATTCTCAATTAGTTGCCACTTTAAGCCTTGCGTGTAATTATCAAACTCCGCTTCCACTTGTTCAGCAGATATAGGTTTTTCATTTACAGCCACAATCCATCTTTTTAAAAATGCAGTAGGTAGATCAAAATGGATTTTATCCATTAAATATTTTACCACCTCATTATAAAATTTTCGTTCACTATCATTTTTAAATAAACTACCTAATTCTTCACGAACTTTAGCTTTAAACTCTTCTTCTGAACTTACAATCCCCTCTCCATAAACTTTATTAAAAAACTCTTGATTTATTTCAGCCTCTACTAAACGACTAATTCCTTTTACATTAAACTGAAATTTCGAATTTAATGTTTCAGCAATATTTTTTTCAATACCCAACAAAGTGGCAAGACCATGTGCATTTTCTGACAATTTTTGAGCTTCAACAATAACCTTATCTTCTTTTTTTACACCAATGAATGCCTTTTTTGCAGCTTCGTCTTTTACATTTTCCAGAAGTAAAGAGCCTGTTTTAAAAATACCACCTGGTAAAATTTCATTATTATTATCTAACTCTACAAAATCTCCTGTTAATAAATCGCTTTCTGCTGCTACCTCTACTTGCTCTACCTTTCCATACCGTTTAGCGATATCCAAAAGGTATTTATTAACCAACTTTTCGTCAATTTTTACCGTTTCGTAGTAGAATTTATCTTTTGATGATAACTCCACATTAAACTTGGGGGCCAAACCCATTTCATATAAAAACTCAAATTCATTTTGATTGTCCCAATCTATTTTATTATCTGCTTTAGGTAAGGGATTTCCTAAGACTTCAATTTTATTTTCATGTAAGTAGTTATATAAGGTATCATTAAGCAATTTATTAATTTCATCCACCATTATTGATTTCCCGTACATTTTTTTTATCATACCTGTAGGCACTTTACCTGGTCTAAAACCTGGCAAACTTGCTTTTTTCTGATGCTCTTTTAAAGCACTTTCTACCTTAGGTAAATAATCTTCAGCGATTACTTTTACTTTTAATACCGCATTCAACTCATCAATATTCTCTTGTATGATATTCATTTTATAAATAGTTTATTAATTGTTTTTTAAAGAGGAACAAAAATACGAAAATAATCGAATCCATGCCGGGTTTTTTGTTCAAAGAAAAACCCCGCTATACAACGTAGAGCGGGGTTTTTTAGGAAAATTATAGTTTAATATAATTATGCTAATCTTACGTTTACAGCATTTAAACCTTTTTTGCCTTCTTGAACTTCAAAAAGTACTTCATCATTTTGACGAATTTCTTCTTTTAATCCTGACACGTGTACAAAAAATTCTTCTTGTGAGTCGTTTGCTTTAATGAATCCAAAGCCTTTTGTTTCATTAAAAAATTTTACAATTCCATTTTTCATTTTAAATAATAATATTTTTGATTTATAATGTACAAATATACGCTAAATAAAACAAAAGGTTTCACTTATTTGTGTTTTTTTACGATGAATCTTAAAATAAGTTGATCAAACAGGTTATTAACATGCATATGCTGTTATTTTTCAAATGCTTATGAAACCAATTTAAAATTACGCCGTAGAAAACTACACTCATATAATTATTTTGTCCATGAATAAAGAAAAACTCCAAGAAGTTATCGGTTGGTTAAACCAGCAAATAACCCATGTTAACTCATCTATTAACGAGGCACATCGTACAAATAATTTTGGGCGAGAAACGCAACATGAAGGCATGAGAGATGCATTTTTAAGGTGCTTAAACAAGTTAAAAAATGATTAAACCGCTTACTCTGTTAGGTTAATTAACTGACCAGGTTTTAACCTAACTTTGTAAGGTAGTTTGTTTATTTCTTTTATGGAACTCGTAGTGGTACCAAAACGTTTAGCAATACCAAATACGGTATCTCCTTTTTCAACCTTATATACTTTTATGTCTTTGGGATAAGCTGCTAAGCCCCATTTCGTTTTTCTTACCGTCAATTCATCACAAAATAATTTTTGTTCAGAAAAGGAAATTAAATACTTGGGGTTAATGGGTACACCTTTTAATCTTACTTCAAAATGAAGATGTGAACCTGTTGAATGCCCTGTACTTCCTCCTAAACCTATCACTTGACCCGCAACAACTACCTGCCCTGGCTTAACTTTTATTTTCGACAAATGACCATATACTGTTTCTAATCCATTATAATGTCTTATAATAATAACATTACCAAAACCTCCATATCTCTTAGCCAATCGAACCATTCCGTTGAATGCAGCTGCTACTTTATCTCCTTTATTCAAGTCAATATCAATGCCGTTGTGTTGTGTACTGTCCCTCCATCCAAAATTAGAAGTAATGGGTCCATTGCAAGGGTGAACATACGTTCCTTGCGCACAGCCTTCTAACGTTAAGTTAATAAGGGTATCTCCTTTCAATTTTAATTTATCTACTTCTGGAAATAGTTTATTATTCTCCCAAGTATTATATAGGTTGGCCGATGGATAGGGCTTTTTATTAGAAACCGTTAAGGATTCTGCTGTTGGCTTATTTTTAAGGTGGAGAATGGCTAAATTAAGCTCATTTAGTAAATCAGTAGGAATAGTTTCCATTTCAAGTAAATGATCTATCTCAGACGTAATCTGCTCCACCGTCATACCTTGTGTACTAATAGACACAGGTATTTTAGGGTGCACGGTTACAACCTTACTTGTATCTGTGTTTGCTCCCAAGCTAGGATTAATGGAGAAAAAATAAAAAACACTACCAATTAATGTAGTGTTAATTTTAAAAAATAAATTCTTTTTCACTAAACTTTTCTATCTATTTTTAATTATATAACACTAAGCTAAACAATTAATTCCAGAAAAAAAATAATAACGAGTTGGCTATCCTAGAACCTGTTTAACATTTACTTAAAATGTTTGTTAAGCGCCTTTTTGTGCCATACTTCTCGACTTTTTTGCCCGTAGAGCACTGCTATGGTCTTCAAAATTGCCTCGTCTGGCTACGAAAACCCAACATAACATTCCAAATAAATAAAAATTTCCTATCGCCCTGCCATTCTATTATTCTTGCCGCAGGTACTAATAATAAAAGAGTTACAACCATAGCACTTGTAGTTAACAATTTTGTAGTTAAGTACAAATTCTGAGATTGTTTATTTA
Source organism: Bacteroidia bacterium (assembly GCA_039937835.1). Taxonomy (GTDB): domain Bacteria; phylum Bacteroidota; class Bacteroidia; order 2-12-FULL-35-15; family 2-12-FULL-35-15; genus 2-12-FULL-35-15. The sequence continues at coordinate 44,169 of JBDTFR010000008.1, forward strand.
ATGCTTTGCTTCTACTGCTACCTTATTAGAGGCATTAGAAGTATTACCTGGATAGGTTTTCAACGCATTTTCTAAACAGACCATTGCATTTGTTAAATCGGTCTTATTTAAAACATACGCTAAACGTACTTCATTTATTCCTGAACCCGGAGTGGAGTAAAAGCCTGTTGCAGGCGCTAACATTACCGTTTCCCCTTTATATTCAAATGATTCTAATAACCATTGACAAAATTTATCAGCATTATCAATGGGTAATTTTGCAATACAATAAAAAGCACCGCTGGGTTTCGGACAATAAACGCCCTCCATTTTATTGAGTGCAGTTACCAATAAATCTCTTCTTGCTACATATTCTTTTTGTACTTTTTCAAAATATTCTTTAGGTGTATTTAAGGCTGCTTCTGCACCTATTTGTCCAAATGTAGGTGGACTTAACCGTGCTTGTGCAAACTTAAGTGCCGTAGCCATCACTTCTTTGTTTTTTGAAATCATTGCTCCTATTCTTGCTCCACACGCACTGTATCTTTTAGAAATGGAGTCGAGTAGAATTACGTGATTCTCAATACCTTTTAAATGCATCGCAGAAACATATTCTAAACCATCATAACAAAACTCTCTATACACCTCATCACTCAATAAAAACAAATCGTATTTTAGTACTAACTCTTTTAATCGTTCTAGCTCTTCTTTTGTATATAATCGTCCAGTAGGGTTACTTGGATTACAGATCATGATGCCTTTTGTTTTGGGCGTAATCAGTTTTTCAAATTCAGCAATGGGAGGTAGTTCAAAACCCGTTTCAATAGTTGATTTTACAGGCTTTATAACTACATCAGCAGCACATGAAAAACCATTGTAATTCGCATAAAAAGGCTCTGGTACAATTAACTCATCACCTGGATTAAAACAAGTAAGCATTGCTATTTCAATAGCTTCTGAACCACCTGTAGTTACTATTATATCATTAAAATCTACATCAATTTGATATCCTTTGTAATAATTAACAAGTCCTTTTCGGTAAGATTCTATACCCGCCGAATGCGAATACTCAACTATTTTTATAGAGGTGTTTTTAATAGCATTTAACATTACCTCTGGCGTTTCAATATCGGGTTGACCAATGTTCAAATGATATATTTTTTTTCCTGCCTTTTTAGCGGCTTCTGCAAATGGCACCAGTTTACGAATGGGTGATGCAGGCATGGTGATACCTTTTGTAGATATTTTTGGCATGTGTTTATTTTTTAATCTTTCACAAAGATAGTAAACAATAAATCCTTCTCTAAAAAATTAGAGAAGGATTTAAAAAGATACTCGTTAAAAACTAAATTTTATTTTATTTACCGCCTGCAGCAGGTGTTGGCGCAGTTGGTGGTGTTGCGGGTGTAGGATCTGGATTAACAGTTCCTTTAATTTTCAACACTTTTGAAGGTGTTTCTGCATTTGAAGTTAAGGTAACTGTTTTTTCAAAAGCTCCTACTCTGTCTGTTGCATAATGTACTTTAATAATGCCTGTTCCACCTGGTTTAATTGGCTCTTTTGGCCAAAGTGGTGTAGTACATCCACATGAACCTACTGCATTTGATATAATTAAAGGCTCTTTTCCTACATTGGTGAACTTAAATTCGCGATTTCCATCTGCATTATGCGCTACTGTACCATAATCAACTACCTCAGACTCAAATTTAAATTTAGGGGCGTTAGGGTTAACTGCATTAGGCGTAGTTGTTTCTTGTGCATTTGCACCAACTGCTACACATAAAAGTAAGCCGATTGATAAAATTGTTTTTTTCATTGTTTGCATTTTTGGGGTTTATAATTAAAATTGATAGGTGTCCTTCATTATATTATTTACCTACTGAAACAGGCCCTGTTCCCTTTTTTCCATTCGTAGGAAATGTTTCTTCTACTACTTCTGGTTCAACAAATCCTTTTATCGTAATTGTTTTTTCAGGCGTTTTTGCATTTGAATAAACAGTTACAGTCTTCGTAAAGTTACCAGGCCTTTTGGTGTCATAGGTTACTTTAATTTTTTGATAATTACCTGGGTTAACTGGTGTATTTTTAGGATAAGTAGGAACCGTACAGCCGCAAGACCCTTTAGCATCGGTAATAATTAAAGGTTCTTTGCCCGTATTTTTAAATTTAAATTCGTATGTGCCGTTTCCTGCAAATTTTATTACACCAAAATCATGTAATTCATTATCAAATTGAATTTCAGCAGTAGAGGTACTTGGAATTGCCGCTAAATTTGTTGGTTTTACTCCCTCTTGTGCTTTCAAACAAACAGTTGAAACCAGTAAAATCGAGAATATGTAAACTATTTTTTTCATTTTAATACTATAAAAGTTGTTAATCAATTATATTTTGAGCATTTTATTTTACAAAATCACAAGAAGCGAAAACCGTGCCATAATAAAACTTTTAAAAAATTAAATTTAGTAGATTTGTACCCTTTAATTATACGAAGATAAGTGAAAAATTATGGAAATTCCAAAAACATACGATCCTAAGATAACCGAAGACAAGTGGTATAGCCATTGGCTAAAACACAACATGTTTAAATCCGTTCCCGATGAGCGGGAGCCTTACACCATTGTAATACCGCCTCCAAATGTTACAGGGGTTTTGCACATGGGCCACATGCTTAATAATACCATACAAGATGTATTAATACGGAAAGCTCGTATGCAAGGAAAAAATGCTTGCTGGGTGCCAGGTACCGACCATGCCTCTATTGCCACAGAAGCCAAAGTAGTGGCCTTATTAAAAGAAAAAGGGATTAGGAAGACCGATTTATCGCGCGAAGATTTTTTAAAACATGCTTGGGAGTGGAAAAATAAATACGGCGGCATTATTCTTAAACAACTCGAAAAGCTAGGTGCTTCTTGTGATTGGGATCGTACCCGTTTTACTATGGAGCAAGATTTAAGTGATGCCGTGATTGATGTATTTATTGATTTATACAATAAAGATAAAATATACCGTGGCGTTAGAATGGTGAATTGGGATCCGCAAGGCTTAACAGCAGTTTCTGATGAAGAAGTCATTTATAAAGAAGTCAATTCTAAATTATATTATGTAAAATATAAAATTGAAGGCGCAGATGAATGGATAACCATAGCCACTACCCGGCCAGAAACCATTTTGGGCGATACTGCCGTTTGTGTGCATCCAGCAGATGAACGTTATACCCATTTAAAAGGCAAACGAGCGATTATTCCATTTGTTAACCGTTCAGTGCCTATTATTTTTGACGATTACATTACCATGGAATTTGGAACAGGCGCATTAAAGGTTACTCCTGCACATGATATCAATGACTATAACCTGGGAGTAAAACATCAGTTAGAAGTAATTGATACCATTGATGCCAATGGAAAAATGAGTGCAGCCGCTCAATTTTATGTAGGCGAAGATCGTTTTGTGATCCGTAAAAAAATTGCAAAAGACTTAGAAGAACTGGGGCAGATTGTAAAAATTGAAGATATAAAAAATAAGGTGGGTTATAGTGAACGTACCGATGCTGTTATTGAACCAAAATTATCCATGCAATGGTTTTTAAAAATGGATACCCTTTCGAAACCAGCATTAGAAAATGTTTTAAATGGAGAGATTAAGTTAATACCCGACAAATTTGTAAATACCTATAAACATTGGATGGAGAATGTACACGATTGGTGCATTAGTCGCCAATTATGGTGGGGACAACAAATACCCGCTTGGTATGATAACAAAGGAAATACGGTGGTGTGCAAAACGAAAGAAGAGGCACTTGAAAAATTGAAAGTTAAAAACCCTTCCATTAAAATTGAAGATATTAAACAAGATGAAGATGTACTGGATACTTGGTTCTCCTCTTGGCTATGGCCCATCAGTGTATTTGATGGCTTTAAAAATCCGGACGGTAAAGACATTAATTATTATTACCCTACCAACGATTTAGTAACGGCACCAGAAATTTTATTTTTTTGGGTAGCACGCATGATTATTGCTGGTTATGAATACAGAGGTAAAAAACCATTTACCAATGTATACTTAACAGGTATTGTTCGCGATAAGCAAGGGCGTAAAATGAGTAAGTCGTTGGGTAACTCTCCCGACCCTATTGAGCTAATTGAAAAATATGGTGCTGATGGCGTGCGGGTAGGCATGTTACTTTGTTCACCTGCTGGAAACGATTTGCCTTTTGATGAAAGCACTTGCGAACAAGGCCGTAATTTCTCCAATAAAATTTGGAATGCCTTCCGCTTAATTAAAGGATGGGAAGTTGATAACACTGCCAAACAGCCCGAGAACAATGCTGCTGCAGTACAATGGTTCGAAGCTAAGTTGAATGAACAATTATTGGTATTAGCAGATTTATACAGCAAATACCGAATGAGCGAAGCCCTCATGACTACCTATAAATTAGTGTGGGATGATTTTTGTGCTTGGTATTTAGAAATGATTAAGCCGGAATATTTAGATGGCACATCATTACCAATTGATGCGACAACGTATGATGCTACGATTATTTTATTTGAAAAAATATTAAAAGTCTTGCATCCGTTTATGCCTTTTGTTACCGAAGAAATTTGGCATTTAATTACGCCGCGCGATGAAAAAGATTGTATTGTAATTTCTACGTGGCCAAGCACTACTGCTGAAAGCCCTAGTGTTATTACACAAATGAATGTGGCGATGGAAATAATTACGACCATTAGAAACATCCGTAAACAAAAAAACATTTCGCCGAAAGAAAAATTAACTTTGTTTGCAAAAATAAATGAAGACCTTCGCGTAGATAAATACAACACCATTGTTTGTAAACTAGGTAATTTAGCCAATTATGAGTATGTTACCAAAAAAGTAGACAATGCCTTTTCTTTTTTATTAAAACAGACGGAGTTTTATGTACCTCTTTCTGAAAATATTGATGTGGAAGCAGAGAAAGAACGTTTACAAAAAGACCTAGAATATAATTTAGGCTTTTTAAAATCGGTACAAATAAAATTAGCCAACGAAAAATTTATTGCCAACGCAAAACCAGAATTGTTAGCGAATGAACGCAAAAAACAAACCGATGCAGAAGCAAAAATAAAAGCAATTGAAGCACAATTAACTGAATTAAACTAATCTTAAAAAAATAAAATTATGGCAAGCAGACAAGAAATTAAAAAAGACATAAACAGTGTATTGGGTGGAGTAATAGAAGAATGTTATTCTGAAATGTTAACGAACCCTGGTGTTAATGAAGATAAAATAAATACCATTATTGATGATGCGGTTGACTTAGCCGACGAGTTAATTGAAAAAGTAAATGCTAGTAAAAAATTAAAAGGTGCGAAAGAAATAAAACCACACTTTCAAAAAATTTCTGCGCAATTAGAAGATAAAGCCATTTCTTATATTGAGCAATTAAATGCATTGTAGCATTTAATTATTTAAAATTCTATTTATATTTTATGAAGCAAACCTGCTGAAAGAATATAAATAGAATTTGTCTTTTATAGTAATTTACTAGCGATAGTTTGATTACAAAAGTTCTCGTAATTAATTCTAGTTTTCATTATACTTCTCCTTTCTTTTGATTCTCCAAAATAAAGGAGCAAAGAAAAAGCGACCACGAAAACCAACCTCCAGCTTTCGTTTTTCACGCAAAAGCCCTACACCTCATTGCCACGAAACTAGAGGTTCGCACTTTTCGTGGACTTCAGCCGCACCACTACCAACGTTTATTTATTTAAGAAAAAACGTGATTTTTTAATCTGCTTTTGAATTTTTAATTTAGCGCCGACTTTTAAGATTTATTTGGAGGCTGCTTCATGGTATCTTTTAGCCCCAATTTATATTGAAAAACAACTGCAATATTTTTAGCTTTATAAATAGCTAAGTCTGCAATGGCACCTTCAAAAAGTTGATGTACCGTTTCTGTAAATAATATTAACCATTGTTGAAAATGCTGGGGTGTTATGTGCAGCTTCATGTGCGGCGGAAAAGGTTGCCCTTTATAATCTTGTGTGCCTAATAATTGAGTACCCCAAAATTGATACATCTTTGGCAAATGTTCTGGCCAATTTACTCCAGCTTCTTCATTAAAAACAGGTGCAAGTAAAGCATCTGCATTTACTTTTTTATAAAAAGTATCTACTAGCATTACAATGTCTTGCGTTGATTGTATGTCGGTTTTCATGAATAAATGGTTTTTATAAAGGTAGCGGTAATGGAGGGGAATAAAAATAAAAAAGACGAAGTTTCCTCCGCCTAGAATGTTTTCACAACGGAATAATCCTTATGGTAATTTATGAAAAGTGCAATTAAACGCAGGTTGTATATTAACAAACGAAATTTACATGCAAGGTGTTATAAATAATCGCAAAGCAAGAGAAAGTTTAATTGTATTGCTACATTTGGTGTAACACACTACGAATATGTGTAATACTCATAGCTGCATGCTATAAAACCAAAGGTCTTATTTTGTACCTTTGTAAACTATGGTTGACAAAAATCTTTACATAATTGCTGGTTGCAACGGAGCAGGAAAAACAACTGCTTCATTTACAATTCTGCCCGAAATTATTGACTGTAAGGAATTTGTAAACGCTGACGAAATTGCAAAAGGGCTATCCCCATTTCAACCCGAAAAAGTAGCTTTTGAAGCAGGTAGAATAATGCTAAAAAGGATTGATGAATTGTTGAATAATAATGAAAGCTTTGCTTTCGAAACTACCTTATCTACAAGAAGTTACAAAACGAAAGTTATAAAAGCAAGAGAAAAAGGATACACTACGACTTTGCTTTTCTTTTGGCTTCAGAATGTGGAATTAGCCCAAGAGCGTGTGAAAATAAGAGTTTCTGAAGGCGGACACAATATTGAACCCGACGTTATTGAAAGAAGATATTACAGGGGTATAAAAAATCTATTTGAGATTTATTTACCAATAGTTGACGGAACATTAATTTTTGACAACTCAAATGGGAAACACGAACTTTTAGCCGAAAAAACAATTGACGGACGATTAAATATTATTGACCATGTGAAGTTTAACGAACTAAAAAATACAAAATGACAACAGTTGAAAAACAAATAGAACTTAGAAATAAAATCTTGCTCGGGCTTGAAAAAGTTTACGAAAAATTAATTGACTTTAAAAAGCAAAAAAGTACAGAACTTGTTGTAATGAGAGACAACAAAATAGTAAAAATAAAGCCTGAATAAAAGCACATCGCCCAGTTTTATAATTTTTAGTCAAAAAATTATTTTCTCTTGTTTTTTATGCGCAGTACAATGCGCAGCCATTCTGATGAGGCTGTTTTAAGCCTAATTTATATTGAAAAATAGTAGCAATGTTTTTAGCTTTATAAATGGCTAAATCGGCAACTGCACCTTCAAAAAGTTGATTCACTGTTTCAATAAATAATTTTAGTCATTGTTGAAAATGTGTGGGTGTTATGTGTAGCTTCATGTGCGGCGGAAAAGGCTGCCCTTTATAATCTTGTGTACCTAATAATTGTGTACCCCAAAACTGATACATCTTTGGCAGGTGTTCTGGCCAATTTACTCCTGCTTCTTCATTAAAAACAGGAGAAGCAAAGCATCTGCATTTACTTTTTCATAAAAAGTATCTACTAGCACTATAATGTCTTCCGCTGATTTTATATCGGTTTTCATGAATAAATGGTTTATATTAAGGTAACGGTAATGGAGGGGAATAGCTATAAAAAAGGGGGATGTAAATAGCATATTTTTAAAGCAAAGCGAAAATGCGTATAGCATGTTTGGGATTTACGAAGAAACAATTTACACCACAAATGCGCATTAGAACAACTATTGTTGTTTACCTTCAAAAACTCCGAGCTTATTTATACGTTGGAATTATTTGTACTTGTTATGTATAGGAATAAGAAATACATGTCCTTGCTTGGTCATTTTATTGCAGAATTTGACTGCAGTATTTTTCTGTCCATTTTCATAAAGGAAAATTACTAAGTCGATTATATACTTGTTGTCAATAGTTGAAGAATAGCCTTTAAAAGGGATTGAGCATAAAATCTGCCCTATGTATTTTGCTACTTCGGTCTGCTCTCCCTTTGCCATTAGCTTAATTAATTTTTCAAGTAAATAATGAGAATGAAAATATTTATCAGACAACCCGTTTGATTTTAAAATCAAGCCAGTGTATTTTTCATTTAGTTCGGGAACAAATACAATTAAATTAGAAAGTCTTGCCAGAATTTTTTGTTCTTCCTCGTTTCTTGTGCTTTCATACTTAGTTGCTAAATAATTCCAAAAATTAAAAATAATTTCTTCGAATTTACCTGATTCAACTGCACTTAAACTCTTGACATAAGCCTCTTGGAGCGATACAAAATTTACAATTTCAACTATTAATGATGGTTTGCCCTTATTAATTAATAGCAAAAGAAGTCCTTCACTTTTAAAATCTTCAAAGCCCCAAAAGTAGAAAGTAACAATATGTCCTATTAGTCCTTTCTCATAAAGGCTCTTAATTTCAACATGGTTTTTAATTACTCTTTCATAATGAGGGTAAAACAACTGATAAATGTCTCTGTTGAAAGGTGGATTACTAAAGGCAAAACCACCCATAAACGCAAGCCAATATTTATCTTCGAGCTCATAATTATCCTTTACTTGATTTGTTAACCACTCTTTATCCAAAAAGTAGAACTGTTGAAAATACCAACCAGTAAGAATATAACCATCAATGATACCTTTTTTAAAGGTCGACTCCAACAATGCAATTATATCAGCTTCCCACTTTGGTGAATTATCGTCAGATTTTAAACTTCTTCCCCTCCTCACTGAATAGTCAAGCAAAGTCCTTAGAATTTTTCCAGCAGTTGAGTTGAGCGCATATGTTGGGTAGTCCATATTCGTCCGTTTGAAATCTTCAACTTGTTTTAAATTAGCAACTATGATTTTAATAATTTCTTTTGCTGTAGGCAGTAATTCTAAATCAAAAGCATTGCTATCAGATTGCATTCCTTGTGTTAATAGATTCCCAACTGAGCCAAAAATCCAATCAGGCGTTGCTCCCCGACCATCATTTTGTAAACTAAGTTGTCCTGAATAAAACTTATCGCTTGTGATGTAATCTTTAGCAAAATTCAAAACCTTCTTCCAATTGAAAGACCTTTTATTCTTCCATGCCTCTCTAAATCCATTTAGAATATGATAAGTATAGATATAGTAAACATCCTTGTATAATTCTATTTCTTCTGAAAATTTATCTGGTTCGTTTTCTACTGCTTTACTCAAAGCACCTGACAAACCTTCAATCGTTGGTTCTTCCCAACGGTCTTTTGGTTTGAAATTGTGAATGTATTTTACAATTTCTTCGTTGTTCTTTTGCAAAATTTCGGCAAATGAGAATGGAGAAACCGAGCTGCTCCCACCAACATTTTCATAATGTTCATTAGTCAAATTTTGTGATTGAGAAGCCTGATTATATTTACTTTTGAATGGCTCTACATCTCTCAAAGCAGAATACCAACGAAGTTTCCAGTAGTCAGAATATTTTAGTTCACGATCATCTATTTCGCCTTGTGGTCCTTTACCAATTATGCTTTGCAGCAATTTAGTTTCGGCATCATTTAAAAACATTTGATTTTTATTTAATACTTCATACAGATCCTTATCAAACTTATAGTTTGACAAAATGTGCTTGCTGTCATCATCTTTTACTTGCTCCCAAAAAAGAGATTTGGTAATTTTCCAATTTTCACCTATCACATAAAAAACAACTCTAGAGAAAAATGAAAGTCGGTAAAAATTATCACTTAAAAATAACCGCAACAATACAATTCCATCATTTGCATTTTGTTTTATTTTTTCGTTGAGAAGGTCTCTGAAAACAAGTGCAAATACGTCCACAACTCTTTCTTGATTATAGTTTCTGTCGTTTAGTTTACTTATAGCATTGGCAGATAAGGAATAATTAGATCCATTAATTAGAGCATTTGTAAGCATGCTTAAATTATGTTCATTGTCTTCAGTTGGTGTGTATTCAATTTTTAATTCTTTAAGAATCCTGATAATCTTCTTCTTGCTTTCTATCTCATTATAATTTTCAAAATTTGGTATTTGACTTTTGCCAATTACTAGATCAACACTTCCTTTTTCAGTTACTGAAACGAAAACCTCTTCATTTTGAATATAACAATTGATAATAATCTCTTTGCAGTTCGCAACAATTGAAATATTAATTCCCTTCGGGAAATCAAAAAGTAATTTCTTTAAGTTGTTCGCTAAATAAATGATTATATCACTGCTGCAATGAGCTACTATTCTTGAAGCTAATTTTTTGTCAATAAGGGTATCCGCTAAGTAGTATAGAGAAACTCTTGAGTGGTAACTTTCACTCTCCATTCCAGAAAATCCTTCCACAACTATTCTTGCTTTCTCAATAGCAAATAAATGCCTAAGAATTACCTCTGCCTTCTCAATATCATCTTGAGTCGCGTCATCTGATAAGAATTTCGGCAACAAACTTTCGCATAACTCAGAACTTTCCATCATTGTATCAAAACTTCCAGTAAGCCAAACGGGAATGAATTCTAGTATTTCTTTAGAAATTACTTCGTTAGGAAGATTGTTTAAAATCTTAATCAAAAAATACCAAGTTCTAAAATTCTCTTTTGGATTTTCAGATACACTTTTGATTATAAAAATTATTTCATCTGCTAATTCAATTTCCGTTCCTGCTTTTATTTGATTCGAAAGTTTTTCTAAATAAGCAAGTGGTTCCCAAAATGGGATATGTAGAACTTCCTTTTCGTAAATAGAGGCAGGACTATTTTCAGTTATAAAAGCGCCTTTTCGCTTTAGTATATTAAACCAGCTTGCTTTGTCAAGTCGCTTATAAAAATTGCGTTCATATGAAGCATCAGAATCTACAAGGGCTAATACAAAAATCACCTGTTCTTTCGTTGGCTTTGCTTCCTTAAGAATAAAGTCAATGGTGTTTATGTTTTGAATATAAGAACTTTCACCGCTGTCTATTAGTTTATCATACTCAGGATTGTAAACTTTCTCCTTTAATTTATTTCTTAATCTTTCTTTCCTTTTCTGATTAATGTTTTCATCTAATTTCAAACCATGTGCTTTCTGTAAGAAATAAATCAACTCAGTAAGAGTAGTGAACGATTGAATATTGTTACTTTCAAAATCAACTTTTAAATCTAGATGAATTTCCCATTTACCACTAACTTTCTGATAGAAATCATCAGTATTATTTGAAATAAAAAAATAATGGTTTCCTTGATTAAGTTTTGCATAGTGAATCAGCGAATAAACAATTATAGCATCGGCTATACTGCTCTTTTTATGTAATGGCGCTTTTTTAGCAATTCCGTCGTTAACTATTCTGTCTTTTACTTCTGAATATTCAGTTATACATTCACTCTCTAAAATTAACTTTTTTGCTCTTTTTAGTTGGTCATCAATTATTTTTTTCTGAGCTGCGGGTTCTTTGTATTCTGAAAAAAACGCAGAAGGAAGAATATCTTCTGCCATGCTAAAAAACTCACGTAGTTTCTTTTCCCGTACTCCAACTTGTTTTTCTTCATGCTTATTCCATTCCTCTATAATCATTTTCGGAAGAAGTAGTTTCACTTCGCCTCTTTGAATCCATGGTTCAAGATAATCAAGTTGATTCTCAATTTGCCAAGATTCATCTAATGAATAAATCCAAATATTACTGTCAAAAGTTAAGTAAATCATTTCTAAAAATACGATTTAAAAATACGATCAATATTGTGTATTTTCTGTTTGTTACTAAAATTATGGGCTTATGCATAAGTCAAAGGTACATTTTGAAAGCAAATCACTACCATTAGATCAACTTCTTCTTTTCGCATTCTCTTTTAAGTTTAGGGAATTGCCATGTTGGTATGTTACTCATAGGGTATTGTTTTTTTGCGTGAGGGATAGTAGTGGAAATACTTTTTTGAGGCACGAAAAAAAAGATTGAAACGGATAGCCCGACCCGGAGGGACACGCCCAAATTCAGATTTTTCCAACTGCCGCTTGCATTTTGATTCCCATTTCATCTAGACCTTTCATGTAAAGCAAATAAATATTTTGCTCAACTACAGTTAACGGGGGTGGCAATGTAACTACTCCAAAGGGTATTCCAAAGGCTGTTGATTAATGCTTTAAGTATAGGATTGTTTTGTAACATATTATTTTAATTCCTTTATTTGGTTATTATTGACCAGTGATTTCATTTGTGTAATGGCAATTTTATTTAATTGTAATAGTCTTTCACTTTGCTCCATGCCTTGATGTATTAATACCGCATTAATACTTTCTAAATTTGAAAGAACTACTAATTGCTCCAAGTTGGCTTGGTCTCTTATATTTCCATCTGCTTTAGGGTTTTCATTTCGCCATTGCTGAGCAGTTTTACCAAACATTGCCATGTTTAATAAATCAGCTTCATTGGCATATACCACTGCACTGTCTTTTTTTGAAAGTTGAGCTGGAATGATATTTTCCTTGATGGCATCTGTATGAATTCGGTAGTTTATCTTAGAGAGTGTTCTTTGTAGATTCCATCCTAATTTAAGACGATCATTTTCATCCGCTTTTAAACGTTGAAATTCTTTGATAATATAGAGCTTGAATTCAATAGATATCCAAGAGGCAAATTCAAAGGCGATGTCCTTATGAGCAAAAGTGCCGCCATATCTACCCGATTTGGAGATAATACCAATGGCATTGGTAGTTTCAATCCATCTTTTTGGTGTTAAAACAAAACTATTCAACCCTGCTTGTTTTCTAAACCCCTCGAATTCGAGGGGTTTAAAATCAAGGTTGTATAATTGTTCCCAAAAACCTAATAACTCAATTGTGTTTCTATTGCGCAACCAATTTTGAATTATAGTATCTGTATTGTTTGCATCCTTATGTCGTGCTATATCTGTGAGTGAAATGAATTCACTGTCTGCATTTTGAAATATCGCAATCTCAGTTCCTTTTACATGTATCGTTTTATTTTTTGTCATTGTTATGCTGCTATAAGTTTATCAGTGAATGCTAAAATTTCTTCAATTTTCACGGGACTAAAAACGCCTCTGATACCTTGAGGATGAATTAAGGTAAAAGGTGATTCAATAAGGTTTCGTTTTTGCAACTCGCCTTTTTCTAAAATGAAATTGCGCAGCAACTCCATAAATTGTAATTGCCTGCTGGATAAATAATTGTTTACCAGCATAAAGCGTTGCTGCTTCTTGAACCATGTTTGCATCAACTATAATGTTAAACTCTTCAACTACCTGAGAACTGTCGCCGTCAATGCAACCAGCTTGTTTCAAGCGGTCGTCAATGATTTCTTTCCGTGTCAGTTTTTCGTTCTTCAAAATCGTTCTGTAATTATGAACTTATAGCATGTTAAAATACGGAAAAAACCGCTTGTTATGGGCAGGTATGATAAACTTCTATTTTATGTTGGCTTCTGATAAATCCTTTTTTATTCATATTCCACTTTTTACTATCGGGCAGTGCGTTGGGGGCATTGGTGTTTTAGGGTAGCTTACACAATCTCAAAGATAAACTTTGAACGTATCACATGTAGTTATGTTGGAGCGACGGGATTTATCAATAAGTCAAAGATACATTTTGAAAGCAAATCACAACAAAAGCCTAAGATATATATTTCTAATATTCTACTACTTGTTTTAAATGATGTTCTAAATGTTTAACATAATCTATTATCAAATATTCCAATGTTAAATTATTACCACCAACTTTTATTTCCCTGGCTAAATTTTCTTTTGGTATTCTTTTCATTATTTCTATAAGTTGTTTATTGTAAACTACCCAAAAAGAAATAATTTGTTGTCCATTTATTTGCTGATAAAAATTGAATTCATTCCATTTGTTTTGATCGTATTTAATTTCTGGGTAATGCTCAAACTGGCCACGAACAAATCGTTGATGGTTGTTTGTAGCACTATCAATTAAATGACCTATGATTTCTTTTTTGCTCCATTTACTCGGGGATGGTTTCAATGAAAAATTATCTTCTTCAATTTCCATAAGAAGTTGCGGAATGGTGTTTGTTAAATATTCAAGTCGGTTTGTAAAGTGTTCAATCATTTTTTTTTATTTACAATTTAAAATAATTTGTTTTTGTTCGCTAAAAGATATTGTTTTATTTTCTTAATTTAAAATCGATTCCAAACATTATGTAAATCAACACAAAATCTTTATTCCCGCCATGAACGTTTATTGGTCTAAATTCATAAGCAAGTTTACTCTCTTTTGGTTCAATACGTAATCCGATAGAAGCATTACCTCCAAAATAGATAGAATGGAAATATTCGGAACCGCTAACGTTCACATTTTGCCGGCCTCCAGTACCTAATAAACCTCTAGAATAATTAACGAAACCACCAATTGTTGTTACCATCGATACTCCTTTATATTTAATTAAGTCGTAATGAATATTTAAACCCAATGTAGTTATTTTATAAAATTGGTCTTGCGCATCGCTAATGATGAGCGGTGTGAACCCACCAAAAGTTAAATTTGGGTTTATTCGAAGTCTATTTTTCTCGCCCACATTTTGTTGCCAACCTACTGAGTATACCATACCCAGTCCTACTTCTATGTCGCCTTCATTTACGCCAAGGCCAACACCTGTGATTATCGAATTTTTTTTATATTCTATTTCTTGTGAGTAACCATTATTGCTTGTTACTAACAACGCAATTATACTTGTCAAAAAAAGTGTAGCCGGTTTATTAACTGTTCCTGAAATTTTTAATAATTTTATTTTCATATCCATCTTTATAAATGCTTGTTATATTAAGCAAAAGTATTTAATAATATCAAATATAACTTATGAAAGTAAATCGAAACAAGAAAACCAATATTTATTTGCCGAAATTAATTCGTCCCTTAAACCACTAAAATCGATATAGATTAATTAGTATAAAATAAAAATAGCTAAACAAGAGTTAATACATATACCTAAAATAATATCACAACACATGAAAATTAAATCTACCTTAATATTGTTAATGATTACGCAAATTGGTTTGTTATTCTCTCAAAACGACGCTACGTTAAAACCTGTTGCATCTGATTGCAAGACAGCGATACCAATTACTGTTTCTGGAAATATGATATATGGTGTTACAAAATCGCCAAACGGATTTGGTAACATTCAAGAAATTACTACTAAAAATAAATTGCTTTTTGAAAAAGAGCACAATACTGCTTGGTATCTATTAACCATACAGCGAGCTGGTGAATTCGTTTTGGAAATAGTACCTGAAGATCCTAAAAACGATTACGACTTCTTGCTCTACAAATATGATGCTTCCACTTTTTGTGATGCGTTTGCAAAAAACACCTTCATCCCTTTGCGTAATAATTTATCTCGGGTAGATAAATCAATACAAGGCATTACAGGCTTAATGGCAAATGTGAAGAATACAAATGAGGGTATAGGAGTTGGGAACGCTTACTCACAATCCATTTCGGTAAAAAAGGGAGAACGGTATATGTTAATTCTTGATAACGTTTATCCAAACGGCAAAGGCCATACCATTTATTTTAATTTTTTGAAGCAAGTAACAATTAATGGAAAAGTAGTAGACTCTGACAACAAACCAGTGGAAGCTGAAATGATTCTTTCAGACAATTCTGGGAATACCATCGAACAATTTAAAAGCTCAGCAGATGGCAATTATTCTGTAAAAACAGACCTCAAAGAAAACCAAGATTATACGCTCACCTCCTTTTCTGACAGTACTTTTATTCAGGACAAAACATTAAACACAAATACCTTAAAAACAGAAAATACCTTTAATGAAGCCACTTTTGTTTTACCGAAATTAAAAGAAGGCGCAAAATATAATTTTGGAAATATTAATTTTTATGCTGACAGGGCGGACCTGCTGCCTTCCTCCTACCCTTCTGCTGAAGCATTGTATCAACTCTTGAAAAAAAATAAAAAACTGGTAATTCAAATTGAGGGACATATAAATAAAGGAATTGTTAAATCAGAAAAGGACATAACCGATAACCAACTATTATCTGAACAGCGAGCGACAACCATTTTCAATTACTTGATAAAAAAAGGAATTGCAAAAGAACGATTGAGTACTGTAGGCTTGTCTTCCACACAAATGATTTACCCGAATGCTAAGAATGAAACGGAAGGGAAAGCAAACAGAAGAGTGGAGATTAAGATAACATCAATGAATTAACTGTAATTAAAGAAAAACCCATCAGTGCTATAAAATAGATTTTCTACTATTTTATAGTATTAACAAAATCCCTTTTGAGGAATGAATTACTCACTGAATATTTCGTCTCCTTTAAGCCCCACTATTTACAGTTCATTAAAGCTTGGCGCATAATTTGGGGTTAAACTAGAAACAAAAAAAAATGAATACGAACAGACTTTCACAGAATATTGAAAAAGCATTAAATGATCAAATGACAAAAGAAGCACATGCTTCACAAATATACTTATCTTACGGAGCATGGGCAGATAGCCAAGGTTATGGGGGAATATCAAATTTTCTTTTCAGGCATGCGGAAGAAGAACGCAATCACATGATGAAGATTCTTGAATATATTTTAAAAAGAGGAGGACATGTAACTGTTACTGCTATTGCTGCTCCAGCGCCCGACCCAACCAGTGTAAATGATTGTTTTCAAAAAGTATTTGGGCACGAAGTGGATAATACAAAAGCAATTTACTCGATAGTAAAATTAGCGCACGTAGAAGAAGATTGGGCTACTTGGAATTTTATGCAATGGTTTGTAAAAGAACAGATCGAAGAAGAAACGATGGCCTTGCACTTAATTGATAAAGTTAAAATAGCTGGAGGAGAAAAGGCTAACCCAACCTCTATATATGAATTGGATCGTGATCTTGAAAAAGAACCCGATAAAGCAAAGTCAGCGGAAACTGTAACAGCGGAGAATCCATAAAATGACTACACAATAGAATCCTATTAAGAATGTAAAACGTAAAAAAAGTCAGCCACTTCTATTTCGAAGCGGCTGGCTTTTTATATTAAAATGTAACCGTAAATGAAAGATTGAAATTTCTTCTTGGATTTGAAATGCAAGAGTTATAAGGATAGTATCGTTTTCCTACAACATTTTTATACCCTAATTGACTGTAAAAGTTAACTTATAATACTCACACACACACACGGTATTTACTTCTTAAATAAATTTAAATATGAATAGTATTTAGGTAGCTAAAAGAGTTAAGCACGTAAATTGTTAGGTTATAAAATATAAAAGCAAAAAAGAGCTGCCGTTTATAAATTAAATTTGAAGTGGTAGTATTAATCAATGACTGATCCTTAAGCTATACTAGAACCACAAAATATTATTTATGTTTCCTCGCTTCACACCAGCAGAAAAAGCAATGAGTTTTCCTGACGACAGACGCTTTTTCGTAAGTCTAAAACCTTACATGCTTATTATATTAGGTATTATTCTCATTGGATCTATTACTATTGCATGGATTCAATATTTATTTTTCGGATTACCACCAGATCCATCTGTTTCTTTTTCTCAAGTGGTATCACCTAAAGAGCCTTCTGGTTTTCCGATGTGGGTTAACGTAAGTCATTGGGTAAATTTTTTCTTTCTGGTTTTAATCATCAGAAGCGGACTTTCTATTTTAGTTGATCATCCGCGATTATACTGGAACGATGGCTGCGCACCCAATACCCAATGGATAAGATTTACACCGAAAAAAATTCCCAAAGACAAATTGTGGACAGCAAAAGAAGACTCACGTTATATAAGCCCTTTAATAGGCTTACCTGGCTATCGCCATACGGTGGGCATAGCGAGATCCTGGCATTTTATTACGGTTCCGTTCTTTATTTTAAATGGAGCCATCTTCTTCTTTCTTTTATTATACACAAATCAATGGAAGAGATTAGTACCTAGATCGTGGCAAATAATTCCCAATAGTTGGAACGTATTTGTACACTACGCAACTTTTAACATGCCGATTGAGCCCAATGGGTTTTACCACTTCAATGCATTGCAGCAACTGTCATACTTCGCTGTTGTATTTGTGATGGCGCCACTCGCCATGTTAACTGGTCTTGCGATGTCGCCAGCTATTGACAGCCGTTTCAACTGGTATACCAAATTATTTTTTAATCGCCAGTCTGCACGCTCTTTTCATTTCTTGATCATGCTGGCTTATGTCATTTTTATCATCGTTCATGTGTCGCTTGTAGCCTCAACAGGACTCCGTAAAAATTTGAATCATATTATACTAAATGTTCCAAATGATTCTTCTTCGGCTGGGCTATGGGTAGGAGTTGCAATCATTTTATTCGTCATTATATTTAATGTACTTGCCAATTGGATATCCTGGCGAAAACCGCGGATACTGCAATTCATACAGAAAAAATTAAATGAATCACTTTGGCTTAAAACCATTAATAAATTCAATCCAAAAAAATATTATACTAAAAAGGATATCTCTCCTTATTTTTGGACAAATGGAAAGATGCCTGATTCGAAAGAATGGAAAGAACTCCTAGCAACTGATTTTAAAAATTATAAACTCAAAATCACTGGTCTTGTCGAGAACCCTGTTGAACTTACACTTGCTGATTTAAAAAAAATGGACAAAGAAGAAAGCATTAACATGCACAGTTGCATACAAGGTTGGAGTGGGATTGCAGAATGGGGAGGAGTTTCGATGAGTAAAATTGTAGATTTGGTAAAACCACATCCAGAGGTAACCACCGTCGCTTTTTATTCTTTCGGTGAGGGCTTGTATGGAGGAATCTATTATGATACGCATACATTAGACAATTGCTTGAAACCTAAATCGATGTTAGCTTGGGAAATGAATTATAAACCTTTACTAATAGAACACGGTGCACCAATTCGGTTGCGTGTTGAAAATCAATTAGGATATAAAATGGTTAAATGGATTAGTGCTATTGAATTTGTTAAGACACACGAAACTATTGGAAAGGGTTTCGGCGGTAAAAATGAGGATGATGAATATTTTGATTTAATAGCAAACACATAGTTACATGCGAGAAAATATCCCGTGTAAAACAAAGCTCATTCAGTAAAAAAAACTTATGACTTACACGGGAAATAGAGAGAAAAAAGATTAACTATTATACTTTCTTAGATTTATGCTTTTTAAGAAAATCTTCTATTTTATTCGCCTCACTTTTTAAATCTTTTTCTGATATTTTTGCACCCGCCTTCATTTTATCTTTTAAATCCTTACTATCATCTCTTATGTGTTCAGCCTCCATTTTTGCATCTCCGTTTAGTTTCAATATTGTTTTGTCCATCGCATGCACTGCTTTATCAAAATAATTACTACTTTTTAAAGGCGCTTCTGTTAAAGTGGCAATACTATAAATAATATAATCATGTGCTACAAGCATTTCAGCGCTTACCATTGCCTGCGTTAAATCATTTATGTCTTCAATTTTATTATTACGGACTTCAACTTCTAATGATCTTAAATTTTGTACTTGTTTATCCATTAATAAGTTACCACCCAGCATATCGGTTGGCTGTTCTTCCTGCCTTAATTGGAGTATTCCCCATTCAATGTAATCTGCTGCGGCTGCGTATTTCTTCTTTTGGTAATAATCTACTGCATCAATAAAACTAGTATCAGATGGATTAGCTTCATCGATCACCATTTTATTTTCTTGCACAATTAAATCTTCATTTTTTTTAGTGTCATTATCAGTTATTTTATTTTCTGAATTCTTGCAAGAAGGTAAAAATATAATTGCCATCATGCTTGTTACTATAATCTTTTTCATCTTGATAATTTTTAGTTATTTAGTAATTATTTTAAATTTTTTTCTAAGTCGATTACAAAAAAGTTGTTGCCTTTTTCATTTGACAATCAAGCCGGACAGCTCTTTCATGTGCATTAGTTATATCTATATGTCTGTTAATTTATTAATATTATTGTAATCTGTTTTATTTAACTGCGACGATGACGCATCAACCTTTTCCATTCATATGGACACAAAATTAAGTCCAAAGAATTTGAATTTAACTTTGTGAAAAAAGTTAGGAGAATACTATTCAGAATATAAAAAAATAGCAATTGAACTTTGTATGTGGAGGAACGATTTTGGCTCAATAGTCAAGGAATTAAGAATAGCTGCAAATTCTTTAAGGAGGTATCGTCGCCAGTATTTTAATTATTTATTTATCACTACGGCTTAAATATTGTAACACTATGATGAAACAATATGCTAATAATAGCAATAAACTTAAAACACATCCACAATGAAAAATTTAAAAAAATCATCTTTGGTAACTGGGCTAGTATTGTTCTTCGTTACTTCTTTAACTCCAGCATTTGCAAATAAGGCACCTAAACTTTCAGATGCGGAAATTGCTTCCGTAGCAGTAGTGGCTAACCAAAATGATATTGACTTTGCAAACATTGCGTTAAAAAAATCGAAGGATTCCAAAGTATTAGAATTTGCAAAAACCATGATTGCAGATCATCAATCAGTTATTGATATGGCAGTAGCGCTGGTTAAAAAGTTGAAAGTAACACCTTTAAACAATGCTGTAAGTAAAGAGTATCTTGCTAACGCGAAGAAAACAGAAAAAATGCTCAATTCAGAATCTGCTAAAGCATTTGATAAAGCCTATGTTGATAATGAAGTAGCTTATCATAAAGCCGTAATTGAAGCTGTGAAAACAATATTGATACCTCAATCACAAAATGCGGAATTAAAAGCATTGTTACAAAAAGTACTTCCTATTTTGGAAACTCACCTTCAACATGCAGAAATGGTTCAAAGTCAAATAAAATAATTTACCCCTGTTATTCTATAACAAATAGTGTCTTTCCTTATCTATTATTTCTTGGCTGCAAAGTTCCAGCCAAGAAATGCAAGTTGATGAAGTAATTAGTTTCAGAAATAAAATATAAATACCTAGCGCATTTGTTCTGGGTATTTGTTTTCGCAATACTATTTTTACTTTCGGCACAAGTCTTTGAGTACAGTAATTCTTATACCATAGGAGTTCGATTTAAAAATAGCAGATTTGACTCGTGTATTTCTTGTCAACCTTAATAGAAATTCTTTAGGAACGAAGATATATAGAATACGAGTGTGTTTAAATTTTATTTATTTGGAATGTTATGATGTGCTTTTTAGCCAGATGAGGTAATTTCGAAGACCATAGCAGCGATCTACGGCAGAAAAAAGCTAAAGAATAACTGAACTACTATTTTTTGAAGTGATTATTTTAAAGATTGATTTGCATTTTCATTTCAACTTTTTTTCTGGCGAATTCCTTTTTTAAAAAATAAATGCAAACTGCAAGAATCAATATGGAGCTAACAATCACTGCGATTAAATTTGTGAGTCCGCCATACATTTCTAATAAAGTATCGTCCATACTTGAAGCTGTGTCAGTAAAATAAAGTAATAAAAAACCCGTTAAATTAGCGGACACATGGATTATAATAGAAGGCGATAAACTTTTGGTTCGGTAATAAATCCTTCCTGAAAAAATACCTATTATTAAACCACTTAGAAATTGCCAAGGATTTAAATGTAATAGCCCAAAAAGAAAACTAGAGATTAGAATAGATTTTGTGGGAGGATATTTTTTCAAAAATCCGTTTAGTATTATTCCTCTAAATATTAATTCTTCCAAAATCGGCGCTCCAATTACCAATAACAAAAAGGTAAAAATACCTTTATGGCTTATGAATTCCATCAGCGCTTTTTTAAAGCTTTCGGTCATTGGTATTAAACTATGAAGTGGTGCAAGTACGCCAAATATAACCGCGATTGTTACTAAAATTAAAAATTGAATAATTCGTTTATTTTCAATAATGATATTAAATGAATTGTCGCTAGTTTTTCTTTTTTTAATTAAATAAATGATAAAGAAAGATGATCCCATTGACACAAGGTAATAAATGAGCACGGCGGCCTCCTTTCCAACCAATTTGTTAAAAGGTGAAATTAAAAGGCTACTTAATAGCGTTACTAATATTATAATTATAGCAATACCTATGCTTGCACTACGTTAGGATAATTTTTTGTCATCAGTTTTCTTGTTGTTTTCTTCAGCGGCACAACAGCAGAAACTTTGTTGCACAAAAGTGTTTACTAATAAATGTAATTTGTATGTTAAAAGTTAATTAGTACTGGAGCTTTGGATGTCATGTTAAAATTATTATTGGTAGCATAGATTAATACTTTTGATCCTATTTCAGTACTTAATGAAGCACACCCAATTCGCCTGAAAGTTGCATATGTTTTCCAGTACCGAAATATTCTTCTAATTCATGAAGGGTAGATGAACTGGTAATAATATCTTTAATGATAACTCCTTTTTCCATCAATAAAATTCGATTACATACATCTGTAACATGATTAAGGTCATGACTGGATATAACTGTTGTTATGTGCTTACTTTCATCCTTCAATATTTTTTTTAGTTTAAATTGTGTGCTCGGGTCAATATTGGCGAAAGGTTCATCCAACATAAGCAATGTGGGATTTTGAAGTAAACAGGCAGCTACACCTACTTTGCACTGATTACCTTTTGACAGATCTCGAATGTATTTACCATTCTTTATAATTTCCCCGTTGAAGAAAGTAGTTAGTTTTGATAGTACCTCATCCACTTGAGCAGTTGACTGTTCATGCAACCCACCAATGAAATAAAAATATTCTTCGGGCGTTAAATATTCTATCAAAAACCCCTCATCAAGATAGGACGCGGTATATGCTTTCCAGTTTTCATTTCCAGCAACGTTTGCCGCATTTGATCTTATTTCGCCGCAGTCAGGGCGTATCAGATCAAGTATCATTCTGAACAAGGTAGTTTTACCAGCACCGTTGTTACCCAAAAGACCAATGCTTTCGCCTTTATTTATTTTTAAGTGTGGTACATTTACAACAGTTACACCATTGTAAATTTTTTTGAGGTTGTTGATTTCGATCATATTGATTTATTTATTTCTAAAGCCTTCTAAAATAGTATATCGTCGCTGGATAAAATCTACTTCCAATTTCTTTATCCAAAAAGTACGTGTCAGAATTGTAAAAATTGCTACTCCCACTATAACGCCCAGCCCTATGGATTCCTGACCGATCATTGCGAAGGGGAAATACAGCACATAAGGTGTTAGGAAAAGTGGTAGTGACAACAATAACTGCGTACCTCCGGCACCCTGCCAATTAAGCGACCCACTTTTTGAAAGATCAATGCGTTTTGCATTTCGATTAGCGAAGAATAGCACAATGGTGGCATTCACACCAATATTCCAGAGATACATAATAAGATTCAGCAGCAATATATTCCAGCCGAAATAAACGTATGGCGTTGTGAGTATTAATGCAGCAGTAGATGCCAATGTAAATAGAATGTACTTTGATTTAATAAAATCATTGAAGGATATTCTACTTGCTAATATCCCATCAAAATGCGCTGCTTGCCAACTGTGCATATACTGTCCGTAATTGATAACAAATATTCCAGTCATAAACATACCAGCAAAAATATTCCAGCCTTGTCCATACCGGCTATTCGTATAATGTATAAGCCCATATAATAAAAAGAATAAGCTTGCGATGAGTGCGGAACGAGGCCGTTTGTTTCGAAGTATTAGCTTGATTTCATTTGCCGTTAGATCACCAGCTGCGCCGAATCTACCTAAGAACGGATATTCAGAACTACTTTTAGGTTCAGATATTTTATGAGCATTTAACTCATCCATATATAGGTTGTTCCTGAGATAAACAAAATTTAGATAATACATTCCTATAGCAAGTAGCAATGGAATCGATACTAATAATGGTTGTGAAAGCAAATAGTTGAAACAGAAATAAGATGCATTGCAAATAGAATACAAGTGCAGTTTAAAATCGCCTAAGAGCAGCATAATAAGGAAAGCGGCAACGCCCAAAAAAATCCAGCCATTAACATTCGATTTTCTTTTAATAAATAATGCCAGGTAATTATTGAATATAGTAAATCCTACAATGGAAGTAACCAATGTGAAACTTGCCAGAAAACCATATTGTGGGCCAATGATCTTTACAATGAAAGGAAGAAAAAGAACAATAGGCCATAAATTAAACACAGACGCCATACCCATGAAGCAAAGGTAGCTTACGATTGTATTTCGTTTTATAGGCAAATGCAAATAGGGTTGTGCTCTTAACGTTGGAAGATCCTGTAGCTTAACACGCAATAGTAAGTCCATCAGAAAATAAAGCATCAAGACTCCATAAAAAGAGCCAACCACATCGTCTTTTGGAAAAAAAATAAGTAATTCCTTATCTAAAAATAGTCCAATGTAAACAATGGTTGCAAAAAGGTACAGTATTAAAAGGGCTAATACAACTAATACTGCAATACCTTTACCTGTATTCTTAGATCGCCAAAAGGCTTTTAATTCGTGATTGATAAAAGTAGAAATCATTTTTATACAACAATTTAATTTGTTAGGGAATGGCAAATACACTGCTTAAACAGGCAATTCGAATAAATGGGAACAAACGTTTATTTATTCTTCTTTTTCAAACTTATTTAATTCAGACAATAACTTCTCTGCATTTTTAAACTTGTTATCGTATAAATTTCTATAAATCCAGAACGTTGCGGGGTACGTCAATACAATAATAAATATAATCTCAATGATATAAAGCTTAACGTGTTCGTAAACATCGATATTATTAAATATTTTATTCAATAGCGGCATGAACAAAACTACTACTATCGGAACTGAAATTAATTCATACTTTCTAAAGCGAATTAAAAGCTTATTCAGAGCCGCAATATCTTTTTGTAATTTTAAAACGGAAGAACCATAATAATCTATAGTTAAGAAGCGATTTATTTTTATAATCGTTATAATTAAAAACAAGAGGCAAATAAACGCAGAAATGAATCCAGGTATGAACAATTTTGGTTCACTAATAAAACGTATGGATGCACCAACAAAAAAAGTTAATATAAGAAAGTAAAAAACAACACTAAAAATTTCGTAATATAATGGCTTTTGTATTTCTTTTTTACAATTGTTAAAATTGATTTTCTTAAACAACTCCTCGTTTAGTTTCAAGTTCTCCGTAAGCTTTTTATCATACTGAGTCCAAGCATCTTTTAAGTCGCCTAATTCCATATTTTTTAGTTTTTAATTACTGTTAAATTGTGCTTTCAAACTTTTCTTAATACGGCTAATTTTGGTAGCCACATTCGTTTCTGTAATTCCAATAATGTCGGCAATATCTTTATATTTATTATCGTCCAAATAGAGTAAAATCAATGCTTTATCTATTTCATCTAAACGCTCAATAAACTTATAAAGCAGTACAATTTTCTCATCCTGCTCAGCATCCGACTCGAAATTGGAAAGCGATATAATCGATGAATCAAGTGTTACTTTTTTGTCTGTATGTTTACTATCCTTCCGATAAAAAGAAATTGCTGTATTCAATGCAATTCGATAAATCCAAGTTGAAATTTTAACGCGTCCGTCAAATTTTGAAAATGAATTCCATAATTGCATTAGAATCTCTTGCTGCAAATCCTTTCTGTTCTCAGCATCAGAGCAATAAGAATAACAAATCTTATAGATCAGGTTTTGATTGTTCTTAATAACTGAAATAAATTCTTCTTTTTCCACATCGGAAATTTTAATCGTTTTTATATTATTCGCAGAAAAGGCAAGAAAATCACAAAATCAGTAAACTATTTTTAGTTAATGTACGATTTCTTAAAATCGTTTGGCGAAGGTTTGTGCATGGCACTCATTTCGAAGGGCTTTTATATGAATGATATTGTTTTGTGTATATTCTTATGCTTACGCATAAGGGTAAAGGCATGAATTGTAGTTGCTTAGAAAGCAAAGGATTTACTACCTGTCACCTAGCCAATATTCGATTTAATGGATATTCAATTAACCACCATACTTTGAAAGCCCACTGATAAGAATATAATTTTAAATATGATTTAGCAATTGCTATCTTATCCGCAATAATGGATGATTAAAACCACCAACTTCATTCTTAATGACTTCGTACTTATCAATATTTTCAAAAAGTTTTGTCAAACTTTTAAATCCATAAGTTCTTGGGTCAAAGCTTGGATCAATTTTCCTAATGTTTAATCCTAACGTTGAAATGTGCGCATTGTCTTCTTCATTTGTTGAAATATCAAAAGCTTTATCAATAGTTTCTAAATCTTCTTTTGATAATTTAATTTTTGAAAAAATTTCTTTGTGTTCCGATTTTCCTTGTTGTTTAAGTATTTTAGTAAATACTGGTTTAACTTCTTCCTTCATTAGGTTTTCGGTAAATGTAAACACCTCACAAGATTTGGCAAACGCCTCAGGTGTTTTTTTTTCGCCAATTCCCATTACAAAAAGTCCTTCCTCTCTTATTCGTTTTGCTAGGCCCGTATAATCACTATCACTTGAAACAATGCAAAACCCCTCCGTATTTTTTCCGTGCAGAATATCCATCGCATCAATTATTAAAGAGCTGTCGGTAGAATTTTTTCCAGTTGTGTAGGAGAACTTTTGAATTGGACTTATAGAATACTGATTGATAATTGTTTTCCACCCATTCATTTGGTGCGAAGTCCAATCTCCGTAAATTCTCCTAATAGTTGCTTTCCCGTATTTTGAAACTTCTTCAATAATTTCTTTCATTAATTTCGGCTGGGCATTATCGCCATCTATTAGCACTGCTATATTGAATTTATTTTCCATTTGGTTCGATTATTATAATAATACTAACACTCTGTTAACTTAAACAAAGATGTTTATGAATAAACCAAAGGTACATTCTGAAATCAAATAAAACCTATAAATCTGACTTAAAGAAATCTATCTAGATATTTATTAATAAACCAAAGATGCTATTTGAAAGAAAGTCTATCTACTCAAAATGTTAACTAGATTGATTGTAATTGAATAGAAAATACAGAATTTTCAATTTACGTTCTCACCGAAATTGATTAAATCTCCTAAGAGAAATCGTTTAGCATCATGTGCTGTTTGTTCTGGAATTTCTTCCATTGGAATGTGCCCAGCGCTAGGATACATAATCAATTCTGAATGTGGTAAGTCATTATCAAATCGTTTACCACATATTGGTTTCACCCAGGTATCTTTTCCGCCCCATAAAATTAAAGCTGGCGTGTTTATGCTTTTCAACTTTTCATACTGCGTAAATTGAATGTTCCTAGCGAGATCTAAAAAAGCATCTCTATTGCCTTCTCGCAAAATTTGGTGATAGTATCGATCTATCACCTCATCGGTTACCTTCGAATCATCGCCATATACTTGGTTAATAATTTGAGCTACTAAAAACCGAGGTGTTACATTTTTTAATAAGGGAGCAATTGGCGACTGAACGAGTTTAAAAACAAATGGGGTAGCATCAGGAGAAAAAGGATAACCAGCAGCATCAATCAAAATTATTCTTTTTACAAGGTTAGGGTAGGCTGCAGCAACATTCCATGTAATGTATCCACCTAGCGAATTTCCTGCCATATAACAGGAATCAATTTTTAGGTTATCTAAAAAGGTCTTCATAAAAGTAACGTAGAATTCAATTGAATAATCATGGTTTGCATGTGGTCCAGTTAATCCAAAACCGGGTAAATCTAAACGAATAATTCGAAAGCTGCCTTGAAGATGCTCTTCCCAACCATCCCAAGTATTCAGCGAAGATCCTATTCCGTGTATCAACACCAAGGGTGTACCTTTACCTTCATCACGATAATGAACATCCATTCCATCAATTTTCATAAATTTGGAATCTTCATTGGCATACTGCGCTTTTAATTCTTCTACAGGCACATCCTTTCGTATCATCGCAACAAGCACTATAAAAATTATGATAAATATAGCGAGGAGATAGTAGGTAACTTTTTTCATTCCTTCAAAATAATATTAGTACTTAAGATTAGAATTTATTAACTACATTTGCAAAACTATAAATATTAACGACTTCATGCTGTTCTTCAATTCGCTTGCCAAAATAGAAACTATATAAAAAGCTTATTATTTGTACTATTTCTTATTGACTTTAACATTTTGCTATTTTGAACAAAGATATTCATCAATAAATCAAAGATACGGTTTGGAAACAAATCGAAACTTAAGAATGTTTTGTGAATTTTGCTAATAGAGAAAATAACATTTATAAATGGTCTAAGTTAATAAGGATCTGATCCACGCGAAAATGATTATAAAGACGTACAAGGAAACAAATGAAATAAATGCTGCTCCAAGAGCATAAACAATATAAAGTGAAAATTTATGAATTGTATTAAGTTTACTTAATTTACCATTGTTCCTTTTTTTAACGCCGTAAATAATTAGCACTACGAATACGCCTGTGGGCGCAAAGTGTGGTGCTATTTATCGCAACCATCATCTCTAGTAAAAATCCACCATGAGTAAAATCATGTTCAATAATTGTTATACAATTTTGGGGAAGCGTTTCTATTCCACTTTTCCTACGGGATAAAAATTTTCAATTGTTTTATAAACGGTCTTATCATTTTCTTTCCACAAGGAAAAAGTACCACCCCAAATTATTTCGGGATACTTCAAAATTTGATCCGTCATATCTCTAACCGCATAAATTAATTTAGCATCTGGTAACGACATCATTTTTATAGCTTCCTGAGGCAAAAACCATTTCGCATCCATTTTCCCTGTTGGTATTTTTAATTCTCCATTCACTAATTTCGAAATATAATGCTGCCGAAAAGAAGATGCTGATTCATCAGAAATGAACATAAAAATTCCTGCAAGTTTTGGGGAGGTAATTGTAAGTCCAAAATTGGATGCTAAATTAATTAGGCCTTCGGTTGTGGTTACTTTTGAGTTATGTCTCAATGCTGGTGTCATCCAACCATTTTCTTGTTTTTCCAGTAAAATTTCGCCATTCTGATTGTATATTATTAATCGTTGAATGGTATAGGTATCTTTCTGTGGTTCTTGGGCGAAAGATTTTATTACTAATAAGATTATGAATGTAAGAAGAGTTGCTTTTTTCATCATTAGTGTATTTTGTTTTAGTTGTTTCAATTTTTCTTAAATAAAGTACAAACTACATTTTTATTTTTGGCTCGTATTTTCTATCCGTTTAAAACTTACTATCCAGTAATATTTTAGATTTATAAACTTTATTTCTGTTGCAATGCTGGATAGTTTGTTTAAGATAAATTCTTTTTTCGGAAAATTTTTTAATACTAAATGCGCTGTTCCATCTTCAAGGTTTCTTGTTTGATAGGTATTTCCTTGTTCGTCTTTTTTGGTAATTTCATGGCTGCTTCCTTCAACATAATTGTTGTCCATAAAAGCGATTGTTCCATCTGATGAAACAAAGTCTTTTATATTATCAATAAACGTGTCAAGGTCTTGGAGCAGAATATGGCTCCAAATAAATCCACCAAAAACAGCTTCGTATTTTTTTTCAATTTGGAAACTGTAAACATCAGCAAGTTCAAAGGTTACTTTGTTTTTATAATACTTTTTTTGTGCAATTTCAATTACGCTTTCGTTGATGTCAGTTGCGTGTAGGGAGGTCGCTGTTTCTGCAATTTTTTCTGTCCAATACCCTGTACCACACGCAATTTCCAATACTGTTTTGTGAGCAAATAAAGATTGTAAAATTACTGTTGCATTTTGTAAATCGATTTGTCGCTCGGGTTTCAAATAAATTTTTTCGTATTCTTTTGCTCTGTCTTTGTAATATGAAACTAAGTCTTGGTTCATGGATTAAGAGGTAAGTTTTATTTCGCCATAACATGGATACTAAAACTTGGATATGTTTAAAAATGTGTTTATCGATAAACCAAATATACATTTTGAAATCAAATAACACAGAAATTATCGCAAAAAAAAGAGGCTGAAAATCAGCCTCTGGGGGTAATTCTATCAAGTGATGCTATTGTTTATAGCGTTGCACTCTCTATCATTTATTTTATGCTTTTTTAAGCTTCAGAAAGCACTACAGCTTTAGGATAACGCTCTTTCCAAGCATTTAATGCTCCCATGGTACGAACCGTTATAGTTGTTCTTTCATCTAATTGAATTTTTATTTTCGGACGATCATCTATTATTACTTTTTTAGTTCTCATAGCTTTTACATTTTAATTATTATAATTAGTATAACACAAATTGATTGCCATATATTTTATGATTAACATAATTTAACAGCGATATTTTATTAGCATAATATAAGTTATTGTACTTGTGCTTTTTTTCTTGTTTTTTTATCTATTTTATCTATTTTTTCAACTTTATCAGTTTCTATTTCATTTCTGAAAACAAACTCATTGTTAAATACATCTAGAACAATGCGTGCATTTTTCTCAACTTTCCCTGCTAGAATTTGTTTCGACAATTCATTTAAAACTCTTTTTTGTATCACTCGTTTTACTGGGCGAGCTCCAAATTGAGGATCAAAACCTAATTGAGCCAACCATTCTATTGCTTGAGGAGTGGCTGTTAAGAAAATATCATTTTCTTCTAAACTTTGTTTGATGCCATTGAATTGAATTTCTACAATCTTATTTACATCTTCACGGCTAAGTGGCGTAAACATAATAGTTTCATCAATTCTATTTAAAAATTCGGGGCGTATAGTTTTCTTTAGTAGTTCAAAAACTTCTACTTTGGTTTTAGCAATTATCTCGTCTTTATTGCCCTCATTCATTTTTTCAAAATTTTCTTGAATAAGATGGGAACCCATGTTAGAGGTCATAATAATGATGGTGTTTTTAAAATTTACCACTCTGCCTTTATTATCTGTTAAACGGCCATCGTCCAATACTTGCAATAAAATATTAAAAACATCTGGATGCGCTTTTTCAATCTCATCTAACAAAATTACACTGTAAGGTTTTCTACGCACCGCTTCAGTAAGTTGTCCTCCTTCTTCATACCCTATATAACCTGGAGGTGCGCCAATTAAACGACTTACTGCATGCCGCTCTTGATATTCACTCATATCAATACGCGTCATGCTATTTTCATTGTTGAATAAAAACTCGGCCAACGCTTTTGCAAGTTCTGTTTTACCAACTCCTGTAGTACCTAAAAAAATAAATGAACCAATGGGCCTTTTGGTATCTTGCAAACCTGCTCTACTTCTCCTTACGGCATCGCTAATGGCTTCAATGGCTTCATCTTGTCCTACTACTCGTTTATGTAAATCGTCTTCTAGATGCAATAATTTTTCGCGCTCGCTTTGTAACATACGCGATACTGGTATACCTGTCCAACCAGCCACTACATCAGCAATATCTTCACTATCTACTTCTTCTTTAATCATTTTTAATCCGCTTTGTTGCATCTCTGCTAACTTACTTTCAAATGATTTTAATTGTATTTCCGACTCTTTTAATTTACCATATCTTATTTCTGCCACTTTACCATAATCACCATTACGTTCGGCTTGATCAGCATCAAATTTAAGATGCTCCATTTGCTCTTTAATTTTCTGAATGCCTTCTACTACTTCTTTTTCGGCTTGCCATTTAGCACGCAAATTCGTTCGTTGATCGGATAGTTCTGCAATTTCTTTGTTTAACTCTTCCAGCTTCTTCGTATTATTTTCTCGTTTAATGGCTTCTCGCTCAATTTCGAACTGACGTATCTTACGTTCCAAAACATCTAATTCTATTGGCATTGAATTAATCTGCATCCGTAATTTCGATGCCGCTTCATCCATTAAGTCAATTGCCTTATCTGGTAAAAAACGATCATTAATATAACGTTGCGATAATTCTACTGCTGCAATTATTGCTTCGTCTTTTATTCTTACTTTATGATGTGTTTCGTACTTTTCTTTAATACCCCGAAGTATAGAGATTGCATCGTCTACAGAAGGTTCATCTACCATTACTTTTTGAAACCTTCTTTCCAATGCTTTATCTTTTTCAAAATACTTTTGAAATTCACTCAAAGTAGTTGCACCAATGGCACGCAATTCACCACGAGCCAATGCAGGTTTCAAAATATTTGCTGCATCCATAGCACCTTCCCCACCACCAGCACCAACAAGCGTATGTATTTCATCAATAAATAAAATAATTTCTCCTTCTGCTGCAATAACTTCTTTTACTACAGATTTTAAACGTTCTTCAAACTCTCCTTTGTATTTAGCACCCGCAATTAAAGCACCCATATCCAACGAAAATATTTGTTTTGATTTTAAGTTATCAGGGACATCTCCATTGATAATACGATGCGCTAACCCTTCTGCAATGGCTGTTTTACCTACACCAGGTTCACCTACCAAAATGGGATTATTTTTTGTTCTACGAGAGAGTATTTGCAATACCCTTCTTATTTCTTCGTCACGGCCGATAACAGGATCTAATTTTCCTTTTTTTACTTGTTCATTTAAATTAACTGCAAATTTATTAAGTGCATTATAGGTATCTTCTGCAGACTGGCTAGTCACTTTTGAGCCCTTGCGTAGCTCAGTAATAGCAGCTTTCAAATCTTTTTCGGTTACCCCATTATCTTTTAATAAAGTAGCAATAGTATCTTTTGTAGAAAGTATAGCCAGTAATAAATGTTCAATGGAAACATATTCATCGCCAAATTCTTTTAAATATGAACTGGCCTTGGAAAGTGCTTGATTGGCATTGTTTGATAACATTGGCTGTCCGCCTGATACCTTGGGATAATTTTCAACAATTTTATTTAAAGCTGCTGAAAACATAGTTGTATTAACGTTTAATTTTTTTAATATAAAAGGAGTAACGTTTTCATCTACTTCTAAAATACCTTTTAATAAATGTCCGTTTTCTATATACTGCTGACCATTAACTGTAGCAATTTGCATTGCTTGCTGAACAGCTTCTTGAGATTTTGTAGTAAAATTATTTAGATTCATAAAATTTGAATTTTAACATTATTTATTACAATAGACTCAAATAGTATTCCAATGCAGTTTATAAAATTAAAAGAGGAGGTTTTAGAATAAAAAGCAATACCTAACTGACGTATTGGCTGTAAAGAGCTATTTTACCTGACTATTTATCAGGGAACCTTCGATTTTATTTGTAATGATTGGGAACTCTTGTTCTCAATAAAGAAGGCAAAGAAAAATGAATTGCAATTAAAAAGACATCTGAAAATATTTTAAGATCCTGCAACACATAAAAATAAAAAAGCTGTGATGTAATTTATTATAAAAAAGAAAAAATAATTTTATAATTTTTAATAAAAGTGGCCAGAAAAGCCAAGTGATTTTTCAGTAATTAGTAATACAAACGTAAAAGAAAATTTATTTTTCAATAAATCAATCCACTTTTGAAATAGGATTTACTAATCCTGAGTAGTTGGTTAATTCTATTTTAATAGACCCCACTAATACATCTGCCTGACCCTTTACAGGGATATGATTTTTATCGTCACTAATCCAAATATTCAAATCTTCTTCGTGCTTAAAAACCCGGCCTTGCTGAACAACGGGGCGAAACTTAAGACACCTAATAGTACCCAAACTTATTTTTACATTTTCCCTACCAATGAATTTAATTTGTAAAGGAAATATTGCTTTATCCATAAAACAACTTAAGGTGAATATATCTCCAGGTTTAGCATTGGATAAATCCATTGTTCGTGCATAATAAAAAGCTGATAACATATCTTGCATGTTGGGTTTTATATCATACACAGTACCTTGGTCAGTACTTACTTTTTGTAGGAAATGATTAAAAACATAATCTTGATGAATGATGTATCCACCTTCTGAAACCCTTCTCACGAATACCCACGGAATAATTGCTTTTTCATCAATATAGGTTTCATACCGATCGCGTACTTTATAAAAAAAGTCGAAAGTGCCTTTGGAAGTGCCTAAACCAACTACATGATACGTTTTACGTCCGCCAATTTGTTGCTCTTCAGAAGTAACAGATAAGGTGGCAACGCCTGCTTCAATAAACCCATACCGCATACGGAAGGTTAATTCTTCCCCTCGTTTAAAAGCTTCATTTTTTATTACAGGAAGCTCTTTTAAAACCGTGTCTTGTTTATAAAAAGATAAATCAATTTGATTGCTTTGAAAAGACAAACAAGTAACACCGGCAATCACTAACCATATTATCACTATCTTTTTCATCTTAAATTAATTTTAATGCCCTCTCCTTTCAAATGCTGTGCCATGCTGTTATTTTGTTTTAAATAGAGTAGTAAAGCTAGCCTCACCTCTACCTAAACAACAATATTTACAATTTTATTATGAACTACAATTATTTTTTTTGGTGTTTTGCCTTCTAAATATTTTATTGTTTGATCCAAATTTAATACTTCCTTTTCAATATCTTCTTTGGATAAAGAAAGGTCATATTCTTGAAAGAAACGCGTTTTACCATTGAACGATACAGGATAATTAAATGCACTTTCAATTAAATATTCTTGTTTATACTCTGGAAACGTAGCATAGGTTATGCTTTCTATATTTCCTAGTTTACTCCACAATTCTTCTGCAATGTGCGGTGCATAAGGTGCGATAATGATTGCTAAAGATGTTAATATTTCGCGCTTATTACATTTTATTTCAGTTAATTCATTTACACAAATCATAAAATTGCTTACGGAAGTATTGAATGAAAAGTTGTCGATATCTGCAGTAATTTTTTTAATAGTTTTATGTAAAATTTTATGCTCTTGTTTTGTAGCAGTTTCTTCACTAATCATCAGTTGTTCTCCCTGGTGATAAAGTCTCCATAACTTCCTGATAAAATTGGAAACGCCTGTAATACCGTTAGTATTCCATGGCTTTGAAAGTTCTAAAGGACCAAGAAACATTTCGTATAAACGCAAGGCGTCGGCTCCGTATTGTTCTACCATTAAATCTGGACTAACCACATTCCATTTTGATTTAGACATTTTTTCTACTTCGCTTCCGCAGATGTAGTCGCCGTTATCTTCACAAATGAACTCTGCGTTTTTATATTCGCTCATCCATTTTTTAAATGCGTCTTTATCTAAAATATTGTTGTGAACAATGTTAACGTCAACGTGAACTGGAAAAGCAGCGAGAGGATAATCGTCTAAAATATTATGCTTTGGGTTTAATTTTTTAAATTCTTGTCTATAGTAATTCCTTAATTTTTCGTATTCAAAACCTTTTAAACTATTTTGTTGAATTTTTTCATAGATTGATTTGGATAAAAAAATGGCAGGAAGAGTTTCATCCTTTTTATCGGAGTCTGGTTCCCACGAAAATGGAGTAACAAATTGATAAACAAAAGAACTCACCCCCTGTATCATCCCTTGATTAATTAATTTCTTGGCTGGTTCATTAAAAGGAACTAATCCAAGGTCATTCAGAAATTTCGTCCAAAAACGCACATACAATAAATGCCCTGTAGCATGTTCTGCACCGCCAATATATAAATCTACATTTTGCCAATAATCAACCGCTTCTTTAGCTACAAAGGTCTTGTCATTTTTAGGATCCATGTATCGCAAAAAATACCAAGAGCTACCTGCCCAGCCAGGCATAGTAGAATGCTCGTACTCGTATTGATTTTTATATTTCCAATTTTTTGCACGTGCTAAGGGAGGCTCACCAGTATCCGTAGGTAAATATTTATCGACCTCAGGTAATATTAAGGGTAATTCATTTTCGGATAATACGTGCGGAATACCATCTTTATAATAAACTGGTATCGGTTCGCCCCAATAACGTTGTCTACCAAAAATCGCATCGCGCAAGCGAAAGTTTGTTTTCCCTTGTCCTATCCCTTTTTCTTCAATAACAGTAATTATTTTTTTTACTGATTCTTTTACTTCTAAACCATTTAAAAAATCAGAATTAATTAACTTTCCTTCTTTCGCATCATATGCTTCTTTTAAAATATCACCTCCTGCAACTACTTCTAATATTGGTAATTTAAAATGGTTTGCAAATGCATAGTCACGTGTATCATGCGCTGGAACAGCCATTACTGCACCAGTACCATATCCTGCCAATACATAATCGCCAATCCAAATGGGTAATTTTTTTCCGTTAAACGGATGAGTAGCATAGGCTCCAGTAAAAACGCCAGTTATCTTTTTTACATCTGCCATGCGTTCCCGTTCGCTGCGATTTTTTGCAAACACCACATATTCATCAACCGCTTTTTTTTGTGGAGCAGTGGTTATTTTTTCCACCAATTCATGTTCAGGGGCAAGCGTTAAAAAAGAAACCCCAAATACAGTATCAGGTCGGGTGGTGAACACTTCAATTTGTTCACCATTAAATTGATGGATCTCAAATTTTAAACTGGTTCCTTCCGAGCGACCAATCCAATTTCGTTGTGCTTCTTTAATACTTTCTGTCCAATCAATCTCCTCTAAGCCCCTTAATAAACGATCTGCGTAAGCGGTAATTCTTAAACTCCATTGTTTCATTAATTTACGTTCCACTGGGTAGCCACCTCTTTCAGAAAGGCCATCCTTCACCTCTTCATTTGCCAATACTGTACCCAATTGCGGACACCAATTAACCATCGTATCACTTAAATAAGCCAACCGAAACTGTTGTAAAATTTGCTCTTTTGCTTCTGCGGGAAAGGCATGCCAATCAGCTGCAGTAAAACCATCTTGATAAAATTCAATATCGCCCGTTAAAATTGCATCAGCAGTACCTTTAAATCCATTCTTTTCAAAACCTTCAATAAGTGTTTGAATGGGCTCTGCCTTATTGCTTTTTTTATTATACCAAGAATTAAAGAGCTGAATAAAAATCCATTGAGTCCATTTATAATAAGAAGGGTCAGAGGTGCGTATCTCTCGTTCCCAATCAAATGAAAATCCTATTTTATCAAGTTGTTCACGATAACGAGCAATATTATTTTTTGTGGTAATCTCCGGATGTTGGCCTGTTTGAATGGCGTATTGTTCTGCTGGTAATCCAAATGAATCGTAACCCATTGGATGCAATACATTAAAACCTTTTAGGCGTTTGTAACGCGCAACAATATCAGATGCAATGTATCCTAAAGGATGCCCCACATGTAAGCCTGCTCCGCTTGGATAAGGAAACATATCTAATACATAATATTTAGGTTTGTTAGAATTATCTTCTGCTTTATACGACTTGTTAGTTGCCCAATAGTGTTGCCATTTTTTTTCTACTTCTCTAAAATTATATTCCATATTGGTGTAATTACTTATAAATTGAGTTCTATTTTGATGCGAATATACAAAATTGCAATAGGTCTTAGTAATTGAAGTCGGTATGAAATTTAAAAAAAATCTAGCGCTGTACCTATTGGGGTAAACCTTTGCAGTTATTAACCTTGTATTGTTTATTTCAATTTTAATTAAAGGAAATGGTTGTTAATTAATTGTTTAATTTAGTAGCGAGAAAAGAAAACATACGTGACAGAAAAACATCATAAACCTAAAGTAATCGGATCATCGATCACCACTGTAGTAAGCCTTTCATTAGTTTTATTTATGTTAGGGTTATTGGGTATTATTATACTTAATACAAAAAAATTAGCAGACAACTTAAGAGAGAAAATTGGGTTTCAAATTATATTGAATGAAACAGCAAAAGATACTGATATAGTTGAAATGCAAAGAAAATTAGATCTTTCTCACTACGTAAAAAACACGGAATACATTACCAAAGAACAAGCTGCTAAAACTTTACAAGAGGATTTAGGAGAAGATTTTATTGAATTTTTAGGAGTTAACCCTTTGCTCCCAGCTATTAATGTTCATTTAAATGCGGATTATGCCAATACCGATAGTATTGACTGGATTCAAAAAAGCATGCTTAATTTACCTTTTGTAAAAGAAGTCATTTATCAAAAATCAATGATTAACCAAATCAATGATAACGTTAAAAAAATAGGGTTTACCATTTTAGTTTTTACTGGATTGTTAATGGTCATTGCCTTGGCCTTAATAAATAATACCATTCGACTATCCATATATAGCAAACGTTTTATTATAAAAACAATGCAGTTAGTAGGCGCAACACAAGGTTTTATACGTTGGCCCTTTATATTTAAAGGCATTAAACATGGTATATATGGTGCGTTAATAGCTATTGTTATGTTAATTGCACTATTATATTTTGCACAAAAACAACTACCAGAATTAGCAGAATTGCAAGATTTTAAAATGCTTGGAATGTTGTTCAGTTTGGTAATCGGGTTTGGAATTATTATATCTTGGATAAGCACCTCTATGGCTGTTCGTAAATATTTGCGTTTAAAAACAAATGCGTTGTATTAAATACTAAAACGCGTTTAACAGTTTTTACGCAATGTTGGTATTACACTTATCAAAAAAAACTAATTGTATTTATTACTTTATAGTTTACTTATTCAAAGGAAACGCATTTCCGAGTAGTGACAAATGCTTAGCCGTATTTTATAATAATACTTTTGAAAAAAATAAAATATTTGAAATAAAAATCGCGTACAATTTAAGTACAATGAAAAAAGAAAATAGAACTATTTGGACAATAGGTCACTCTACTCGCAGCTTAACAGAATTTGTAGAAATGTTGAACTCTTTTCAAATTGAAATAGTGGTAGACATTAGGAGTTTTCCGGGCTCACGAAAATATCCTCATTTTAATAAAGAAGCATTAGCCATTTCCTTACCTGAAGCTGGTCTCCAATACATTCATCTAAAAAATTTGGGTGGAAGAAGAAAAACAAATCCCGATTCAAAAAATACAGTATGGCGGCATCCAGCCTTCCGTGCTTATGCTGATTTTATGGAAACCGAAACATTTCAGGAGGGCATGAAAGAATTAGAAGAAATAGGTTCTAGTAAACGCACTTCTTATATGTGTTCTGAGGCGGTTTGGTGGCGATGTCACCGTTCTATGGTTTCTGATTATTTAAAAGCAAAGGGATGGATAGTAATGCACATTATGGGTGTAGATAAAGCTCAAGAACATCCTTACACACAGCCCGCAAAAATTGTGAATGGTCATTTAACTTATGAAATTGGCCAAGAGGAAATTAAATTTTAAAAGTCTTTAAAATAATACATAAATTGTTAAATGATGGAATCCCTTATTAAACGCCTTTCTCAATTAGAAAAAATAAGTCAACAATTAGAAATTTCCGAATCCGAAAAAACAGTGATTTTAAAAAAGGCAGGAGATTATACGAATCAATTTCTAGCCAAATTAGAACAAGCTAAATCCTTTAAAGAAGAAACTAATTACAGTACTTTATTAGCAATTGAAAATAAAAAAAAATCGTTCGATGAACTTATTCAACTTTACCAAAAGGAAGTTGTTGAAAAGGGTATTATGGCTGCTTCAGGAGGGCATTTGGGTTATATTCCTGGAGGTGGAATATTTATGTCTGCCATCGCAGATTTTATTGCAGCGGTCACCAATCCGTATGTAGGCTCTTTTTATGCATCGCCAGGGGCAGCTGCTATAGAAAATGAAATTTTAGTATGGTTAAAAATAATCTTTTCTTTTCCTAAAGATGCCGTTGGTAACCTTGCATCAGGCGGCTCTATTTCTACACTTATTGCTTTAACAGCAGCGCGAGACAAACATGCTATTAAAAATGAAAATATTACTCGAAGTGTAATTTACCTCAGTGAACAAGTACATCATTCTACTCAAAAAGCCTTACGAATTATAGGGCTTGAAGATGTAATTATTCGATATGTGCCCTTAGATGAACATCATAAAATTAAAACAACTGAATTAGAAAAATTAATTGCCAAAGACAAACACGATGGATTAAATCCTTTCCTAGTTGTAGCCTCTGCTGGAACCACTGATACTGGGGCAGTAGATCCATTAAATGAAATTGCGGAGGTCACTACAAAATATAAATTATGGTTTCATGTAGATGCAGCTTATGG
This sequence comes from Bacteroidia bacterium, assembly GCA_039937835.1. Lineage (GTDB taxonomy): Bacteria > Bacteroidota > Bacteroidia > 2-12-FULL-35-15 > 2-12-FULL-35-15 > 2-12-FULL-35-15. Next base: position 84,044 of record JBDTFR010000008.1, read on the forward strand.
CGGCTTTTTTATTTTAACATCAAAAAAAGAGCTCTTCAAAGGAATTGAAAAGGCAGACTCTTTAATAGTCGATCCGCATAAAGGCATGTTTATACCATACGGATTAGGGGCAGTACTAATAAAAGATAAACAGGCGGTGTTACATTCTAATCAATATTTTGCTAATTATATGCAAGATGCCCAAAGCGATGAGGTAACGTATAGTCCAGCAAATGTTTCGCCTGAACTTTCCAAACATTTTAGAGGATTACGCTTATGGCTACCTTTACAGATACATGGTATTGAGCCATTTATTGCTTGCTTAGAAGAAAAACTACTATTAACCACTTACTTTAGAGAGAAATTAATTGAAATAGGATTTAACGTGGGTCCAACACCCGATTTATCAGTCAGTTATTTTTGGTATCCATTCAAACAACAGGCCGATGAAAAAAACAAACAGCTGATGAAAGCCATTCACGATGATGGTACTATCTTTTTAAGCTCATCCATTATCAATAAACAATTTGTAATTAGAATAGCCATTTTATCATTTAGAACAAAACGTTCTAACATTGATAGCGCCCTAAACATGATTATAAATTGTTTAAAGGAGATAAAAAAATAAAAAACGCACGAAGTAGTCCATGATGTAATCAATGAAAAAACACAACAAAATTTAACAATTCTTTTGACTAAATTTATATTACATTTGTTTCTTAAAATATTTATCAATGAGTAAAGGAATCAGAAAACCCGGTTTTGCGTTCGGAAAAGAAAACTACCGCATACTTATAATAGGCGTCGTGATCGTTGTTATTGGTTATTTATTAATGATTGGCGGCGGATCTGACAATCCCAATGAGTTTCATGCTGACGAAATCTTCAGCTTTAGAAGAATAACCCTTTCACCAATTGTAATATTAATTGGGTTGGTAACGGTGCTATTGGGCATTATGAAAAAATCGAAAGATTAATTTCAACCTAATTTTATTTATTTGTATTGCAAATTAATTGGTAAATTTTCCATCATGCCAATTCTCAACCTATTTACATGTCGTATATACAAGCCATTATTTTAGCCATTATAGAAGGCATTACTGAGTTTTTACCAATTTCATCAACGGGGCATATGATTGTTGCCTCTTCGATAATGGGAATTGCTCAACAACCTTTTACTAAATTATTTACCGTAGCTATTCAGTTAGGTGCCATACTTTCTGTTATTGTATTGTACTGGAAACGTTTTTTTCAAACCATTGATTTTTATTTTAAATTATTTATCGCTTTTATTCCTGCAGTCGTTTTTGGTTTATTATTTAATGACTTTATTGACGCTTTGCTTGAAAATGTACTCGTAGTAGGTATTACTTTATTTTTAGGAGGTGTTTTATTTTTATTTTTAGATAAATTATTTAATGATGAAAACAAAACGGATGCCCCTCCCTCTTATCTCTCTGCATTCAAAATAGGGCTATTCCAAGTAATTGCTATGATACCTGGTGTATCTCGCTCTGCTGCAACTATTATTGGAGGCTTAACTCAAAAAATGACCCGTAGGGCAGCGGCTGAATTTTCATTTTTTTTAGCTGTACCTACTATGTTTGGTGCTACAGCAAAAAAAATGTTAGATTATTATAAAGATGGTATTACACTTGATTCTGTTCAATTAAAATTATTAGTGTTAGGGAATGTGATAGCCTTTATTGTCGCAATGGTTGCAATAAAATCATTCATTGATTTCTTAACAAAAAATGGCTTTAAAATGTTTGGATACTACCGTATTACGATCGGACTTATTATCATCATTCTTTATTTTTCAGGCTACGAACTCAGTATTATTTAATGCATAACTTTGATTTTAGAGCAGGCGAAGTATTGCTCATTAACAAGCCATTCACTTGGACTTCTTTCCAAACGGTGAATAAAATGAAATACCTTATCAAGCAACACCCCTCGTTATTTTTTGAAAACAAACGAGTACAACCAAAAATCGGTCATGCGGGTACGTTAGACCCTTTAGCAACAGGACTTCTTATAGTTTGTACTGGCAAACAGACTAAAAATATAGAGCAATACCAAGCACAAGAAAAAGAATATACGGGTACTTTTTACATAGGTGCTACTACCCCTTGTTTTGATTTGGAAAAAGAAATAGATGCTCATTATCCTTATCAACATATTACTGAAGAATTGTTACTAGAAACCAGCAAACAATTTATAGGTACTATACAGCAAACCCCACCCCTCTTTTCAGCAATTAAAATAGACGGCAAGCGAGCGTATACCATTGCCCGTGCAGGAGGCAATGCAGAAATAAAACCCAAAGAAATTACCATTACCATTTTTGAAATTACTCGTATTGCTTTACCTGAAGTAGATTTTAAAGTAGTGTGCAGCAAAGGTACTTATATACGCTCACTAGCACGTGATTTTGGCTTGGCATTAAATAGCGGCGCACATTTAACGGCATTAATTCGTACCCGAATTGGTAGTTATAAATTAGCCGATGCAATGAATTTAGAAGCATTTGAAAAGACCCTAAAAACAAGCATTTTATAAAGTAAATACGATTTATATTGACATCTGCTTTTTATAATATTACATTTGCAAACTCAAAATTTAGTATAAATCCCGTAAGATTTATGAGATTATTCGTTAAAGAATACTTCCATAGCTTCTTATAGCTAACATCAGAATACTGTATGAAACTTTCACAATTTAAATTTAATCTACCAAAAGAATTATTGGCAGAAACCCCTTCAAAAAATCGCGATGAAGCCAAATTGATGGTTATTACTCGTAAAACAGGCAAAATAGAACATAAACTATTTAAAGATGTTTTAGGCTATTTTGGAGATGGCGATTGTATGATATTGAATGATACCAAGGTATTCCCAGCACGTATGTATGGTAATAAAGAAAAAACAGGCGCTAAAATAGAAGTTTTTTTATTACGTGAATTAAATGCAGAAAGCCGTTTGTGGGATGTATTAGTAGACCCAGCACGTAAAATACGTATCGGAAATAAATTGTACTTTGGTGATGATGATGCTTTAGTAGCAGAAGTAATCGATAATACTACCTCACGAGGACGTACCTTGCGTTTCTTGTTTGATGGCTCTTATGAAGAATTTCGCCAAACTTTACAAAACATGGGCGAAACACCTTTACCCAAATACATTAAGCGCGCTCCTACTGAAGAAGATAAAGAACGTTATCAAACGGTATATGCTAAAAATGAAGGAGCAGTGGCAGCACCTACTGCTGGTTTGCACTTTAGTCGTGAGTTATTAAAACGCTTGGAATTAAAAGGGGTGAATTTTGCAAATGTTACGCTGCATATTGGCTTAGGTACCTTCCGCACGGTAGAAGTAGAAGACCTTACCAAACATAAAATGGATTCTGAACAAGTAATTATTACAGATAAGAATTGTGAGATTGTTAATAAATGCCGTGAAAATAAAAAGAAAGTTTGTGCTGTAGGAACCACTACCATGCGTGCAATAGAAACATCTGTAAGCACAGAAGGTTATTTAAAACCATACGATGGTTGGACAAATAAATTTATTTTTCCTCCCTATGATTTTAGCGTAGCGAATTGCATGATTACTAATTTCCATACACCTGAATCTACCTTATTAATGATGGTTTCTGCTTTTGGTGGATACGATTTAATAATGAAAGCCTATAAAGAGGCGATCAAAGAAAAGTATCACTTTTATACCTATGGCGATGCCATGTTAATATTATAAAAAAATCACAAAGCCTCTCTAAAAAAGAGGCTTTGTTTATAAAACCCTGTTGGTGAAAAAGTATGTAATTATAGTTGCGGGTGGTTCAGGAACCCGAATGAATAAGGATATTCCCAAGCAATTTATTAATTTAAATGGGAAACCCATTTTAATGCATACCATTGAAAAATTTCAGCGTTCCATCCAACCACTGGAGATCATATTGGTTTTATCAAAACAATATAATGAAGAGTGGAAACAATTATGTGAAAAATATTCTTTTAACCTTCAGCATCAACTAGTAGAAGGTGGGGAAACTCGATACCATTCTGTAAAAAACGGATTGGAGCTTGTTGTAAATGGTTCTATCGTAGGCATACATGATGCTGCTCGGCCTTTGGTTAGTAAAAAAACCATTATTGATGCTTATACAGTTGCTGAAGAAAAAGGAAATGCCATACCTAGTATACCCATCAGAGATTCGATTCGATTTGTAAAAAAGAAGGAAAGTGTTGCTGTAGACAGGACAAAATATGTTACTATACAAACCCCTCAATGTTTTCAATCTGACTTAATAAAAAAGGCTTTCTTAAAAGCTTACAAGCCAGAATTTACTGATGATGCGACCGTTTTGGAAGCCTTTGGAGAACCAATAAATTTAATTGAAGGAAATTCTGAAAATATTAAGATCACCATTCCTATGGATTTAGTAATAGCAGAGGCACTATTACTTCATCATCCAGATCTACTAAATTAATTTTAAAACAGTTGTCTCCTCTACAATATTAAGATCCTTTATATTTCTCAATAAATTTAACCCAGGCTTTTTACCTTTTTCAATGGTTCCTAATTGTTCAAACCCTAAACAATCAGCACCATTCTTTGTTGCCCATGTTAACAAGGTATTTAGGTCAATCTCAGGGTAGTACTTGGTAATGGTTTTTAATTCATCTAAAATAGATAAACTCCAATTGGACGCCAAACTATCGGTACCAATGGTTACCACGGCATTGGTATCCATAAAAATAGTATAATTGGGAAGCGTATTTTCTATATATAAGTTTGCATTTGGGCAGGTACACCAGTACAGTTTTGACTGACGATCTGTTTCCATTTTTTTCTGCGCCCAAATGACATCTTCCTTTAAGGTAAATGTATTGTGCACCAACATTAACTTTGAGGCATCGCACAATAAAGGGAGGGTTGAATGTAAAGCGTTAATGCCAGTTTTACGAAGTAAGGCGGTATTAAATCCTATTTTTTTAAACGAGTTAAGTAAAGCCCCCGTATTAGAAATAAACAATTCATTTTCTGCCGCGCTTTCTTGATTATGAATACTGATAATTGTTTTTCTTTTTTCCGCATATTCATTAACTAGTTGTAATAATGTTTCCGACATGGTATATGGCGCATGCGGCGAAATGGATGCAAAACTTTGATTACTGCTATTTGATAGACTAAAAGTATTTTGATATTCCGTTTCTAATTTTTCTCCTTTGGCAAATGTTTCTTGTGCCTTATGATCATCTAAATTAAACACTTCAATAAAAGTATGGTACAATAAATTACCTTTTGCTTTTTGTTCAAACGTACTGTTATCATTACAAATATCGCCTACGGCAACTATTCCATTTTTTATCATTTCTTTTTCTGCCTGCTCAATCGCTTGCTTAATTGTTTTTACAGAGGTTAATCCACGTTTTGAAATAATACCTTCAATAAAAACACCGATACCTGTTTTTTCTTGCAACTGTGCGCGCATGTGTGATAATTCCAAGTGACAATGTGTATTTATAAACCCAGGGCAAATTATTCCTTCATAATATTCTAACTTCAAATTATTATTTATAGTGGAACTTACTTCATGAATGGTACCATCTTCATCAACTATTATCACTCCATTTTTAAGTGGTTCGGAGGTTATTGAGTAAATATAATCAGCTGTAAATTGGCGCATATATAATTTCTTAGGGTACAAAATTACAAATTATCACCTGCTTTTATCCTATAAAGATATTCTAGAGGATATTGCCATTATTTGTACCTTTGCCGGATTATAAATGCAGTATTTAAATTTCATTTATTTGTTAACGATTGGCTATAAAAAAAGACATACGCGCCTTATCTTTAGAAGAGTTAAAAACCATTTTTATTAAAAATGGCGATCAAGCCTTTCGTGCAAAACAAGTGCACGAGTGGCTTTGGAAAAAATCGGCCCGTTCATTTCAAGAAATGACTAACCTCTCTAAATCAACTCGTGAATTATTAGAAGAGCAATTTGTAATTAATGCCGTAATAGTGGATGAAATGCAAGTTAGCAAAGATCGTACAATTAAAAATGCATTTAAATTGTATGATAATAATATTGTTGAAGGGGTGCTAATACCAAGTACCACGCGCATGACGGCTTGTATTTCGTCACAAGTTGGATGTAGTCTCACCTGTAAATTTTGTGCCACTGGAAAATTAGAACGTTTACGTAATTTGAATGCCGATGAAATTTATGATCAGGTGGTGCTTATAAAAAAGCAAGCCGAAACAAACTATAATACCGCGCTTACTAACATTGTGTATATGGGCATGGGTGAGCCTTTATTGAATTACGCAAATGTAATGGATTCGATTTTTAAAATAACCTCTCCTGAAGGATTAAACATGTCGCCACAACGAATTACCGTAAGTACTGCAGGAGTTGCAAAAATGATAAAAAAATTAGGGGATGACCAAGTAAAATTTAACTTAGCAATATCATTACATGCGGCCACGGATGAAAAAAGAAATAAAATTATGCCCATCAATGAAAGTAATTCAATAGAAGCGTTAGCAGAGGCATTAAAATATTTTTATGAAAAAACAGGTACGCGCGTAACCTATGAATACATTGCATTTAAAGATTTTAATGATAGTTTAGAAGATGCGCAAGATTTAGCGAATTTCTGTAAACATATTCCATGTAAGGTAAACATCATTGAATATAACCCTATTGATGATGAAGAATTTAAACAAACAACTGTACAACGTTTAGAAGCGTTTGCAGCCTACTTAGAAAATAAAAACATCATTGTGAATATCCGAAGAAGTCGAGGGAAAGACATTGATGCAGCTTGTGGACAATTAGCCAACAAAAATAAAGAAGGGTTTGAAAAAAGAAAAATGAAAATTAAAGAATAATTGGTAAAAAATAAGTAGCCTGTTTAAATTTTATTTATTTGGAATCTTATGATTTGTTTTTTTAGCTAAGCGAGGCATTCTTTGAAGACCATAGCAGCGCTCTAAGGACAAAAAAATAACGAAGTATGGCATAAAAATACGCATAACAAACATTTTGACTAAATTTTAAACAGGCGCTATACAAGAAGTTGTTCCTCCAAAACCATTACCTATATTTTTATATTATTAGGCAATTGCTACTAAAAAAATGACTGTAAACGAAATAAAAGCACCCATTGAAAAAGAAATAGCTGCATTTGAATTGAAGTTTAAATCTTCTATGAGAAGCACCATCCCACTGCTCGATAAAATAACTCAATATATTATTAAAAGAAAAGGGAAACAATTAAGACCTATGTTTGTTTTTTTATCTGCTAAACTATGTGGCGAAATGAACGAATCCACCTACCGCGCAGCCTCTTTAATAGAATTATTGCATACGGCTTCTTTAGTACATGACGATGTAGTAGATGATTCCAATATCCGCAGAGGTTTTTTTTCTGTGAATGCACTTTGGAAAAATAAAATTGCCGTTTTAGTAGGTGATTTTTTATTATCCAGCGGGATGTTATTAGCAGTGGAAAATAAAGATTATGAATTATTAGGCTTAGTATCTACTGCGGTGCGCGAAATGAGCGAAGGTGAACTTTTACAAATTGAAAAGGCACGAAAATTGGATATTGACGAAGCCATTTATTTTGATATCATTACTAAAAAAACGGCTTCTTTAATTGCCTCGTGCTGTGCTTGCGGTGCCGCTTCTGTTACTAATAGTCAGGAATCAATACAACAAATGAAAGATTTTGGAATAGCAGTAGGTATTGCTTTTCAAATTAAAGATGATTTATTTGATTATGGTGATGATATCGCTATTGGGAAACCCACAGGAATTGACATTAAAGAAAAAAAAATGACACTTCCTTTAATTTATGCGTTAACCCATGCTTCCTTTTTTGACAAACGCAAAATAATTAATATTGTAAAAAATAACAATAACGACCCACAAAAAGTAGCGGAAGTAATTGATTTTGTAATAAAAAGTGGCGGAATACAATATGCACAAAAGAGAATGGACGAGTATAAACAAAAATCCTTAGCAATACTTTCCAGTTTTACTGACAGCCCAGCTAAAACGGCACTGATAGGCCTCGTTGAATATACCACAGCACGGAAAAATTAATTTTCATTCTCAATAATTTTATTTTTAAAAGGGAAAAAATTTATTTTTCATTCTTTTTTGACGAAATTTATATTCGCTATGAAAAAAAGATTTATTCTATTTGCAGCCATTTGTATTGCAATAATTTCAATGTCTTCTACTGTATACCAGAGTATAGGTATTGAAGGGTATACGGGTTCTCCTGGTGAAAGCAATTGCCGATCATGCCATTCAGATTTTCCTCTAAATGACCCAAAAGGATCAATAAAAATAACAGCGCCTACTTTAATTAACTGGAACTACACGCCAGGAGAGACCTATGTAATTAACGTAACTATAAGTAGAGCTGGGGCAAAAGTTTTTGGTTTTGATTTTGAAGCACTCACAAGTGCGAATATTGATGCTGGAACTCTTAGTATAATTAATAACGATCCATCTATACTTGTTTTAAAAGCTAAAAATGGGAGGACAAATGTAATTCATTTAATTGACGGAGGAAAAACAGCGAATAGCCATACGTTTTCTTTCAATTGGGCTGCACCAAGAACCAGTGTAGGAACAATCACCTTTTACGCAACGGGCAATGCAACAAATAATAATAATAGTACTAGCGGCGACTATACATATGCTACCACTCAAACCCTATCAAATACCGTAAATGTAATGGAGCAAATGAACGAAAATACCAACATTAGCCTATACCCTAACCCTGCTAATGACTATGTATATATAAAAAATGAAACGAATGCAACTGAGAAAATGAACCTCAATATTTTCGATGTTGCTGGTAAATTAATTCTTACAGAAAAAAACCTAATTTCGAATAATGTTATAAATATTGCAGCTCTTCCAAAAGGTAATTATGTTTTTAGGGTTGAAAAAAATAGCGGAGTAGAAGTAAAAAAAATTATAAAGAACTAACTTGTTAATTTTACTGATCGAAGAATTAACTCTATTAACAGCTAATAAAATGTCAATAAATTATATTTTTCATTATTTGTGAGTATTGAATTATATTTAATTTAGAAAAAAAGAATTTTGCAAATTCTCTAAATAAAAAAATGATTGTTCTATCGGCGGCATCCAATGTGGCTGTCATTTCAATGAATTTATGATCATTAGTAATAAAAGCTCCTACCATGACTGACTAGAAATATTCGCCAATATTTACTTAAAATAAAAAATGGTTGGTGTTATTATTGATATAAAACTTAAAAATAAACGATGAAATTTCAAAAAATAGACAGATGAATAAATTGGTGATTGGAATTTTTCTTTTAGCTGTAACTCTTCAAGGCTGTACATTTGAAACAGTAGAGCCTAAGAAAGCTATTATTGTTAAGGACTCTATATCCTATTCAAAAACAATTGCCCCCATAACGGAAGCAAAATGTAATGATTGCCATTCAGCGAATGGTCCAGGAACTGGAGATTTTACAACCTATGTAGGCCTTAAAGAAAAAGCAGATGACAATTCTATTTATAACCGCATAGAAACATTAAGAGATATGCCCACTTCAGGATCTGGCTATGAACTTACAGATACAGAGCGCAATGACTTCATAGCATGGATAAAACAAGGCGCAAAAAATAATTAAGCACAAGCAAATAAAAGCCAAATTTAGTTTATAATGGGAAAGAAAGCCGCAGTTGTATTTGTTATTGTTATGGCAATAACTCACCTAATAAAAGCACAAATATATATTGCAAATGCGTGTGAAATAACATTTTTTTCACCCACTTCTATTGAAGACATTGCTGCAAAAAATACAGTAACCAAACCACTTTTAAATGTACAAACAGGAGATTTTCAAATGAAAATTCCGATGATTAGCTTTATTTTTGACAAACCTTTAATGCAAGAACACTTTAACGAAAATTTCGTTGAAACCGAAAAATTCCCTTACTGCTTTTTTAAAGGGAAGATTAATGAGAAAATCGATGTTACTAAAGATGGTCAATATGAAGTAACTAGTACTGGCGTGCTAACCATACACGGTATAGATAAAGAAAGAACAATTACTGGAACTTTAACAATAAAGAATGCGGAGATAACACTCTCTTCTAAATTTAACATTTTATTTGCCGATCATAATATTAAAATACCAGCTTTATATTCTGGTATTTTTCCATCTGATACAGAAGTAAAATTTACTGCAACTCTTTTACCTTACAAAAAGAATTAAATTTAAATCAGTTTATGACATCAATAAAAAAAATAATTACAATCAGTATTTTTTGTTTTATAGGCAGTGCTCTTTTTTCACAAAATGATATGCTTAACTTGCTCGACTCAATTGGCGAAAAAAAAACACATAACAAAACAATTGCAACATTTAAAGGTTCGAAAATAATAAATGCTCAAACCATTGAACCAGTAAAAAAACGAACAATGGATTTTAATATTACTCACCGTTTTGGAAATATTGGTGAAGCAAGTAATGGTGGAGGGCATACCCTTTATGGCCTAGATAATGTAGCCGATGTACGAATAGGATTTGATTTTGGTATTACCGATAATATAACACTTGGAGTAGGGAGAAGTTCGCAGAACGAATTAATTGATGGATTTGTTAAATACCGCTTTTTATCGCAAACCACTGACAACCATATTCCCTTTTCAATCGCATTATATAGCGATATGAGTTATAATCCGCAAACTTCCTCTCAATTTTACAGAGGTGCAATAGAAACCAGCAAAAGAACCGAGCTTCAGCGAGTTTCATATGCTACTCAATTAATTATAGCACGTAAATTTGGATGGCGATTTTCGATGGAATTAATTCCCAGCTATCAACACCGTAATTTTGTAGTAGGTGTAATTAACCCAGATAATGGCGCGGAAGAAACAAATGGCATCTTTAGTATGGGAGTTGGAGGGCGTATAAAAATAACACAACGTTTTTCAATTATAGGGGATTATTTTTATTCGTTCTCAAATTATCGAAACAACAATAGCGAAAATCCATTCTTCGCTCCACTAGCATTAGGATTTGAGATAGATACAGGTGGTCATATTTTTCATTTAATGTTTACAAATTCTGCTGGTATAATTGAAAATAATTATATACCCCATACCACCGATGATTGGTTAAAAGGGGGATTTAAGTTCGGGTTTAACATTTCTAGGGTGTTTAATTTAGGAAGTAAAAAAAGACGCTAACTAAAAAGCAAAAAGAACGTATATTTACAAATAATATTTAGATGTAAAACTAAGAATTTGATTTTTAAAATTCATTAAAATATAATTGGAATATAACAACCTGTGAAAAGACTTTTATTAATTCCATTAGATAATATAACGTCGGCTAGTGATACCACTCTAAATCCTTCTTTATTTACCAATCATCTATTAGAAGTAAAAGATAATCACCCGCTCCTTCACTTTACTAAATACGATTATGTTGTTGGTTTTGTCCTGCTGCTATCTTATTTACTATTTGTTTGGTTATATGTTACCAACAGAAAGCGACTACACCAAACCATTACCGGGCTATTTATTTACCATGCTAGCATTTTGGGGAATCGTAATGAAAGTGCTATGAATAATAGAATAACCTTTTTTTTATTCCTGCTATTTTTGTTAACAAGCACCTCCTTCATTATTCAAACAGAATTGTATTATAACGTAATAGAAGTTGCAACTGCCACTATTTATATTAGCGCATTTTTAATCATATCCGTTATTTATTCTACCAAAATAATCGTTACCAAATGGATGGGGCTTTTATTTCAAACTCAAAAAGAAGCGGAAGATTATATCTTAAATCTTTTCTTATTTTGCAATGCCTTAGGGTTATTTTTGCTCCCTATAGTTATCGGTTTAACTTTTGTAAAGCAGTTTCCAGTCGATTTATTTATCAAAGTTGGGTTTATTATTATTACTCTATTAATATGTTCGCGATTAATACGTGGATTACTAATTGGTTTTAAAAGTGTTAGAATTTCGAAGTTTTACTTATTTTTATATCTTTGCACCCTTGAAGTAGTGCCATTTTTAATTATTGCAAAAATATTGATGATGAAGATCAGTTAATTTTGCGCTAATTTTACACTACAAAAGTTTTGTTTCTTTTTCCATTAAATATATAAAAATTGAAAGTAAAAACAATACTAGTAACACAACCTAAACCGGAAGGCGATAAGTCGCCATTTTTTGATCTTGCAAAAAAATGCAATGTAAAAATTGATTTCAGACCCTTTATACAAGTAGAAGGGATATCTGGTCAGGACTTTAGAAAAGATAAAATAAATATACAAGATTATACTGCGGTAATTATGACTAGCAGAAACTCTGTAGATCATTATTTTAGAATGTGCCAAGAAATGCGAGTTACCGTTCCCGAAACGATGAAGTATTTTTGTATTTCGGAGTCTACCGCCTATTACCTTCAGAAATATGTATTGTATAGAAAGCGTAAAATTTTTCACGGTAAACAAACAGTGGAAGATTTAATGGAGGTGATAAAAAAACATAAGACCGAAAATTATTTACTTCCTTGCTCAGATGTTCATAAAGAGAAAATTGCAGATAAATTAGAAGAGCAAAAAATAAAATTTACCAAAGCAGTTATGTATCGCACTGTTATTAGCGACCTAAGCGATTTAGCAAATGTAAATTACGATGTGTTAGTATTTTTTAGTCCATCAGCGATTGACTCGCTATTTAAAAATTTTCCAAAATTCAAACAAAATAAAACACGAATAGCCACTTTTGGTCCCGCTACTACGTTAAATGTAAAAGAAATGGGGCTAAAAGTAGATATCATGGCTCCTACTGAAAAGGCTCCTTCTATGACAATGGCTTTAGAGCATTATATTATTTCCGTCAATAAAGCTAAATAATACCGTTTGTATAAGCCTTTATTGCCTTCATCCTAATTTTAAAGGAATAAAGCAGTATTTATCATACCTTTATGTTAAGTATGCAAACATTTATTAAAAACGAACGTTTATGTAGCAAGCTAATAATTGACAAGCTTGTTAATAAAGGAAATTCTTTTTATAACTCTCCTTTTAAAATTATTTGGCATGAAATACCCCAAAGTATAATGCCAGTTCAAATACTTATTAGTGTTCCTAAACGGAAATTTAAAAAAGCGGTGGATCGTAACAGTATAAAACGATTAATTAGAGAAGTTTACCGAAAACATAAAGCGCTTTTATATACAAATCTAAATACTAAAAAAATTAATTTAATGTTAATATATACATCCACCACAATTATTAATCATTCTGAGTTAGAAGAGAAACTAATTGAAACATTAAAACGTTTAAATAAAAAAATTACAGAACAGAGTTGAATATTATTATAACTATTTTTAATTATATTTTTATTGGTTTGATAAAAATATACCAATATACCATTTCGCCTTTATTAGGGCCTGCATGTAGATTTGAGCCTACCTGCTCCGTATATGGCATAGAATCAATCAAAAGATATGGCTTTTTAAAGGGTCTTTTTTTAACTGTTAAGCGAGTACTGAAATGTCATCCATGGGGAGGCAGTGGGCATGATCCTGTTCCTTAAATTTTTGACATGATTTTTGTACTGCACTAACAATTTATTTATAAAATTTCATCGTATGAAAAAATCAATTAAAAAGTTCAAGCTTCTTATTATTGCAATCCTTATTGGGTCTTATGCAATTGTTTCCTATAGTTTTGTCGACAATTATTTCGAAGTATCTAAGAACCTTGATATTTTCGCTACTTTATTTAGAGAACTGAATATTTATTATGTAGATAATACTAACCCAGGTGAATTAATGAAAAAAGGTATTGACGAAATGCTGGAATCATTAGATCCCTATACCAATTACATTCCTGAATCAGAAATAGAAGATTACCGATACATGACTACTGGCCAATACGGCGGCGTAGGTGCATTGATAAGACAACAAGGAGATTATGTAGTGATATCTGAACCGTACGAAGGGTTCCCTGCTCAAAAAGCTGATTTAAGGGCTGGTGATAAGATTTTAAAAATAAATGATGTTGATGTAAAAGGTAAAAAAACGGATGAAATTAGCAAATTTTTAAAAGGGCAAGCAAGTACCACAATAAAGCTTTTAATTGAACGTGAAGGGGAAAAAAAGCCTATTGAAAAATTACTGAGTCGAGAAGAAATTAAAATTAAAAATGTTTCTTATGCTGCTATGGTTTCGCCAGAAGTTGGATATATTAAACTTACAGGGTTCACAGAAAATGCGGCTGAAGAAGTAAAAACAGCATTATTAGAATTAAAAAAGAAACCAGAACTTAAATCACTGGTATTGGATTTACGTGGTAATCCAGGTGGGCTGTTAAAAGAAGCGGTAGACATTGTAAATATATTTACAGAAAAAGGAACTGAGGTAGTAAGTACTCGCGGAAAAGTGAAAGATTGGGATAAATCTCATATTGCTTTAAACAATCCAGTGGATACTCACATTCCTATGGCAGTGTTGGTTGACAGAGGCTCCGCATCGGCCTCCGAAATTGTTTCGGGTTCTATTCAAGATTTAGATAGAGGGGTCATTGTTGGGCAACGCTCTTATGGAAAAGGATTAGTGCAACAAACACGACCACTCAGTTACAATGCACAACTAAAAGTAACCGTTGCAAAATACTACACACCAAGTGGTCGGTGCATTCAAGCATTAGACTATTCTCACCGAAATGAAGACGGTAGCGTAGCGAAAGTGCCTGATTCATTAATATCTCCTTTTAAAACTAAAAATGGTCGCATCGTTTATGATGGCGGAGGAATTGCTCCTGACATAGCAATTGAACCAATACAATACAGTAGCATACTAACCAGCCTTGCAATTAAAAATCTAATATTTGACTATGCAACAAAATATTATATAGCTCATCCAACAATAGCAACTGCAAAAGAATTTAAATTATCTGATTCGGAATATACTGATTTTGTTGCTTTTTTAGCAGATAAAGAATATGATTATGTAACTAAAACAGAAAAAGCGATTGATGAATTAAAGCTTGCTGCAAAAGATGATAAAAGCAAAGACATTATTGATTCAGATATAGATGCTTTAAAAGCTAAAATAATACACAACAAAAAAGACGATGTAATACAGCATAAAGAGGAAATAAAACAGTACTTAGAAGAAGAAATTGCTTCTAGGTATTATTTTCAAAAAGGCAGATTAGAGTCTTCGTTTAAAGACGACAAAGAATTAACAGCTGCTATAACGGTATTAAAAAGCACACCCGATTATACTAAAATATTAACCACAATCAACAAAATTGATAAGCCTTCAAATTCGAGCAACGATAAGCAAAGAAAACTAAAAGCAATGAAAGGAAGCTAATATCATTCATCCCATTAAACTGAAAAAAATAATTGTTATTGGAAAGATATGAAAACTAGATCATTATTTTTGTAACTCATTACAATTTATGAGATTTCATTTAAATCCAAAATACCATTATTATTTATACCTATTTGGCATTGCCTTATTAATAATTGGGTTACCCTTTTCAAAGTTTTTAATGAGTCTGTCTCAAATAATTTTATTTGTTAACTGGCTTTGGGAAGGCAATCTTAAAAATAAAATTAAATTATTTATAAATAATAAAGCAGCTTTAGTGGTAAGCTCTCTATTATTACTTCACTTTATTGGGCTATTCTATACAACTGATTTTGACTACGCATTTAAGGATATAAAAATAAAGCTACCTTTATTCTTATTACCACTTATTTTTTCAACTTCGCCTCCCGTTTCTAAAGCACTATTTAATCGCTTTTTACAACTCTTTATCGCTACAATAATTACAGCTTCGTTTTTTAGTTGCTTTATTTTACTAGGCTATACCAATATACAAATCCTCGATATTAGAAATATTTCTATTTTTATATCACACATTCGTTTTGCGCTGCTCATTGCCCTAAGTATTTTAATAGCATTTTATTTTTTAAAAGAAAGCACCACTGCATTTAATAAGTTAATTTACTTTATTACGATTATATGGCTATTAACATTTTTAATGCTGATGGAGTCTCTTACTGGATTAGCAGCATTAATTGCTACTGTCATCATCATATTATTATTCAATGCCTTTAGTTCAAAAAATGTAGGCATAAAGGTTCTCGCAACTAGCGTAACGTTAATTATTGTACTACTTAGCATTTACTCCATAAATGTATTATTATATTCACCTGTTATTGAAATGCATGCTGTAGCGATAGATTTAAAAGACCATACAGCTCAAGGTCACAAGTACGAACATGATCTTAAAAATACACAAACAGAGAATGGCTATTTTATATGGATAAATAATTGTTTTTCAGAAATGGAAACAGCTTGGAATAAAAGAAGTAAATTGGATTATAATGGAAAAGACTTAAAGCAGAACGACCTTCGATATACATTACTTCGCTTCCTTACTTCAAAAGGATTTACTAAAGATGCTGCTGCCATCAATAGCTTATCGAGTGAAGAAATAAAATCGATAGAACGAGGGGTTGCAAATGTAAATTACCAAGAGCTTTCCAGCACTAGAAACCGTATTAATAAAACGTTATGGGAAATTCGTGTTTATAAGACTACAGGCAACCCAAATGGGCATTCGTTAACACAGCGTTTTGAATATTGGAAAACCGCTTATAGCATCATTAAACAAAATTATTTTATTGGAGTAGGAACGGGTGATGTTCAACAAGCATTTAATGAAGAGTATGTAAAAATAAATACTCCCTTAGATAAAAGATGGCGATTAAGAGCGCACAATCAATATTTAACAATAATGGTAACGTTTGGTGTAATTGGATTTATTTGGTTTATGATTACACTTATTTATCCAGCTTATAAACAAGGGGTTCTTTTTAGTTATTTATATAGCTCTTTTTTACTTATTGTTTTAATTTCCTTTTTAACAGAAGACACCTTAGAAACACAAGCAGGTGTTACTTTTTACACCTTCTTTAATTCGTTGTTTTTATTTATAAATACCTGTCCGAAAAAAGAGAAATGAAAATTTTAGAAATAAACACAGAAAAGACTTGGCGTGGAGGAGAACGACAAACTTATTACAACATTGAAGGCATTAAAAAATTAGGAACAGAGATGGAACTTTTATGTAGAAAGAAATTTCCACTTTCAATAAATGCAGCAACATTAGGAATTAAAATACACCCTGTTAATGGTCTATTTACCGCATTATTTTTTTTAATAAGCAATGGCAAAAAGTATGACTTAATTCATACTCAAACTGCGAAAGCACAATTTTATGCGGTGCTTACAAAGTTATTCCATCACCGGCCTATTGTATATACTCGTCGCGTAGATTTTGTACAGAAAGGATTTTTTACAAAACAAAAGTATTTACGAACCGATAAGGTAATTGCCATTTCTCAAGCAATAAAAAATATACTCACCAATTTTGGTATACGCAATGTTAGCATCATTAGTGATGCGATCGCCCCAAAAAATTTAAATAAAAAAAGAGTACAAAAATTTATAATCGAAATGGATTTGCAAGGTAAAAAGATACTTGGTACCACAGCGGCTTTTGTGCAACACAAAGATCCCTTAACAATGGTGAATTCCATTTATGAATTATCGCTGCTTAGAAAAGATTTTATTTTTTTACATTTCGGTGATGGTATTTTAAAACCTCTGGTAGAAGAAAAAATAAAAGAACTACAATTAACAGCTGTTTATAAAATAATGGGTTTTGTGGAGGAGGTAGAAGATTTTTTTTCAATTTTTGATGTCTTTATGATGAGCTCCGAAGAAGAAGGTTTAGGAAGTAGCGTACTGGATGCATTTATTTATAAAGTACCCGTAATTACCACGAATGCTGGCGGTTTAAAAGAGATCGGATTAGAAAGAAGCTTAATGAGTAATGTAAAAGATTATAAATCACTTGCTGAAAATTGTAATCGAATTCTCAACGATGCTTCTTTAAAAATAAAACTTACCGATGCAGCTTACGAGTACGTTATTAAAGAACATTCTATTGATAAAATAGCCAAAAGTTATCAAGGTTTATTTCTTGAGTTAACGGGAAATAGAAATTAATTTTTATTTCCTAACTTTTTCAATTTAGCATATTTTAGATAGGTTGCTTTTGCAGAAATTTTACAAACTATAAATCCGTAATAGCCGTCTAAAAAGCCAAGTTTCAAAAAGTAATCGCGTATAAATTTTACGATGGGATTAACAACCAATTGAAATGCAGTGGCACTTTTCCCTTTTTTATACAACGCTTTTGAAGCGATGTCCGTAAAATAATTTACTTGCTGTTGATGTTGTTCTATGGTGTAAAAACTATAATGTAAAATATTGCCTTTTAAATAACCCGCATTTTTATCGCCATTAAAGAGCTCGTATTTATCATGTGGATTTTCTCCACCCCATTTCCCTTTTCGAGCATCCCATAAACGTAACTTTTTATCGGGATACCAGCCACAGTGATAAATCCACTTACCGCAATAATTAGTTAAACGATTCATATAATAACCATCACATTGCCAATTATTTTTTATTTGAAGTATCGATTTTTTTAAGGTTTCGTCAAGTGCTTCGTCGGCATCTAACGATAAAACATGAGGATAATGAGCTTGTGTTATGGCCCAATTTTTTTGTTCAATATGCCCCGCAAATGCATGTTGAATAAATCGAACGCTTTTTGTTTTACATATTTCTTCCGTTTTATCCTTCGAAAAAGAATCTACCACCACGATATCATCAGCAATGCCTTGAAGCGAATCGATACAGCGGGCAATATTTTTTTGCTCGTTAAACGTTATTATTACTGCTGAGAGTGGATGCATATTTTAAATTAATACACTACAAAAATAGCACAAAGTTTTTACCAAGCATTTATTAAAGAAAACAGTAAAGTATTTAAATTTATTCTTTAATAGTATCTTTGTGGCTATGGCATCTACATCGCTATTGATAGAGGAATTAATGCAAGGCAATAAAAAAGCCTTAGCACGTTGTATTACCATTGTAGAAAATGAGTTACAAGGGTACGAAGCGTTATTGACTTCCTTGGTATTTAAAAAAAATACGCCTGTTATTGGCATTACTGGTCCACCTGGAGCGGGTAAAAGCACGCTCATTAATTCACTTATTAAAAATTTTACTGATGCCAACCAAACGGTTGGGGTAATTGCTATTGACCCTACTTCTCCTTTCAACTATGGGTCTTTATTAGGCGATCGATTGCGTATGGCGGAACATTTTACGAACGAAAATGTATTTATTCGATCCATAGCTACCAGAGGATCATTGGGCGGATTATCTGCTAAAATAATTGAAATTGTGGATGTAATGAAAGCCTTTTCTTTTGATTTCATTCTTGTAGAAACGGTAGGTGTGGGGCAAAGTGAAGTAGAAATAGTAGGTTTAGCCGATACCACTATTTTGGTTTTAGTACCCGAAAGTGGCGATGAGGTGCAAGTTATAAAGTCGGGTATTATGGAAATTGCTGATATTTTTGTTATTAACAAAGCCGATAGAGATGGAGCTGATATTTTTGTTAAGAATGTAACTAAACTAGTACATTCAAAGCCACTGAGTAATTGGAAGATTCCGGTTATCAAAGCGGTAGCCACTAAAAACGAAGGGGTAAATCAATTAATAGATGCCATTAATAAGCATAAACAAATTGAAGTAAATCAGAAGCGCCCTTATTTATTAGCGGAAAAGGCTTATCGCTTAGTACAAAACAAGAGAATGAAAGGTGTGTCGAAAAAATTATTGCATCAACAAATTGAAATATCGTTAAAAAAAGAAAATTTTAATTTATACAAATTTGTGAACGAATATTATCCAACGCTCTAAACCTATTCCTGATAATAAATTCGTTTTACCCTGCGCGACACGTTTGTTAAAATTTCATAAGGTATTGTATCCACGTCTTTTGCTACCTCCGTAATAGGCAACTCTTCTCCAAATACAATTACTTCATCGTTTTCATTGGCTGCAATATTGGTGATATTTAGCATACACATATCCATACACACATTGCCAATAATTGGTGCAGGTTTTCCATTCACAATCATTTTTCCCTTTCCATTACTTAATCTTCTACTCAAGCCATCTGCATAACCAATGGGCACAGTAGCAATTTTCATATCGTGTATCGCAATTCCTTTTCTACTGTAACCAATAGTTTCATTCACAGGAATGTTTTTAATTTGAGAAATACTCGTTTTCAATGTACTCACATTCTGCATTTGTTTTTGCTCCTCATCATTAGCACCAATACCATATAAGCCAATACCTAAGCGAACCATTTCAAATTGCGCGTCTGGAAAGCGAGAAATACCAGCAGAATTTAAAATGTGTTTCAATATTGAATAATCGAAATGCGATTTTATGACTTCACTCATGGTGTTAAATGATTTTATCTGTTGCCAAGTGAAATCATCGTGTTCAGCCTCCCCACTAGCTGCCAAATGAGAGAAAATTGATTTTATTCGAATGGATTTATTATTCTTAATACGTACAATTAATTCATTTATGTCCACGTCATCAAATCCTAAGCGGTGCATGCCAGTATCTAATTTAACATGTATCGGCATGGGTTGTAAATTATTTCGCTCACTTCTTTTTAATGTTTCTTCAAATAAATTTAAAACACGAAAACTATATATTTCTGGTTCTAAATTATATTGAATCATGGCATCATAACTTTGTTCTTCAGGATTCATTACCATAATAGGCATAGTAATACCCGCTTTACGCAACTCTACCCCTTCATCTGCATACGCTACTGCTAAATAATCCACTCTATGAAATTGTAAAATATTGGCTATTTCAAAACTTCCACTACCGTAGGAGAATGCTTTCACCATGGCCATGGTCCTGGTATCATTTTTTAATTTTGATTTGAAATAATTTAAATTATGTACAATGGCATTCAGATTAATCTCTAAAATAGTTTCATGTGCTTTTTGTTGAATAATTTTACTAATGGCTTCAAAGCCAAATACCCTTGCCCCTTTCAATAAAATAGTTTCGTCTCTAAAAAATGAGTTATTAAATTGTTGTAAAAAATCAGCTGTAGAAGTGTAAAACTTTTTTTCAATATTAAACTGTTCGGCTTGACCAGAAATTGATTCACCAATACCTATTAACCGCGAAACACCTTTCTTATTAATAAGATCGGCTACTTCTTTATAAAGCGTTTCATTGGTTTGACCACTTTGTAGAATATCAGAAAGTATTAAGGTTTTTTTAGGATGTTGTTTTTGCTGATTTAAAAAGTCTAATGCAATTGCCAACGAACTTAAATCAGAGTTGTAACTATCATTAATAATGGAACAATTATTAATTCCTTCTTTAAGCTCCAAGCGCATGGCAATAGGGCTTAAATAAGCCATCCGTTCTGCAATTACATGATTTTCATACCCTAAATACAACATCATTGCCCAACATTGAATTGCATTTTCGATGCTTGCTTCGTCTTTAAATGGAATAGAAATACGAATAAAGCTATTTTTATAAATACCTTGTAGTTCGGTATCGGTTTCAGTTTGTGTAATTCGGCCAACTAATAAATCTGCACGAACTTTTTTTGACCAAGTAAACACAGCAATTTCTTTGTATTGCCGGTCACTAGTCAATGCTTCGTGCAAGGCTAAGTAATCTTTACAATAAATTAACACCTCTGCATTTAAAAATAATTTTATCTTTTCAGCCACTTTTTGGCTTTGAGATTCAAAATTTTCATCGTGTGCTTTACCTATATTAGTAATCAACCCTATGGTGGGCTGAATAATATTTTCAAGCATTTTCATTTCGTTTGGTAAGGAGATGCCTGCTTCAAAAATACCCAAATCGTGTTCTTTTGAAAGTTGCCAAACAGAAAGAGGAACACCTACTTGCGAATTAAAACTTTTGGGGCTGCGAACAATATTTTTATCTTCCCGCATTAATTGATATAACCATTCTTTTACAATGGTTTTACCATTACTACCTGTAATTGCAATAACGGGTATTTTAAATTGTTTACGATGAAATGCGCACAATTGCTGTAAAGCAAGCAAGGTATTTTTCACCAAAATAAAATTAGAAGCGGGAAAATTATCTAAAGAAGCGGGCAAGGTAGAAACAATAAAATTTCTGACTCCCTTTTCATAAAGTTCAGTTAAAAATAAATGTCCGTCATTTCGCTCGCCTTTAATGGCAAAAAACAAAGAATTTTCAGGATCATTAATTTTTCGACTGTCTATTAATAAATTTTTAACGGTAGCCGCTGGATTACTCGCTGCTAAACTTCCGTTAACAATGTTTGCTATTTGAGTGAGGCTATAAATCATAATTGGAGAATAAATTTCGGTATATTAAGTGTGCAAATTCGGCTAACAACTAAAAGCAATTTCTTGTTTTAACATGGATATTTTTAGTTATTTTAGAGCACAGTAAACACAATACAAAGCTAATGAAAAATGCATTAAAATAGTTTTAAACATCAATGCTTAATTCTTTTTAACTAAAACATTAATTGTTATTTACATGGAAAAACAAATGATAAAAAAAGAGATTATTGAATTAATTAATCGTATTAAAGAGCAATCAACTACACTTGAAAATATGGATCGGGTACCCCAACCTGATGTTATGTTAATGCTTCATAAAATTCAAGAATTGCAGAAAAAATTTATCATTTTTGAGCACCTCAATGCCACTGTAGAAACGACCAAGCCGCCAGCTGAAAATATAATTGTAACACCTCCGCCACCTCAAATCATTAAAAGTGATGTTATAGCAACACCACCAGAAGTTAAACCAATCCCTCCTCCTCTGCCAAAACTGGAAGAAAAAAAAGCGGCTTCTATTGATATTTATCTTATGAAACAAGAAGTAACTACGAATGAGGATGGTAAAAAAATGGGGGTTATTAATTTAAGCACGGTAATTGGCATAAACGACCGTTTTCAATTTGCTAGTGAATTATTTGATGGAAACATGCAGGAGTATACCATTGCTATTCAACAATTGAGTGCATCTGAAACTATTGAATCGGCATTAATTTATTTTAACAATCTTCAACAACTATACAATTGGGACGAAGAAAATAAAACAGTGCAACGCTTATTAGCCCTTTTAAATAAAAATGCGAATAAGTAAAAGGTCTTATTATTAATCCGCATCATTAAACCATTAGTTTATAAAAATGTTAAAGCATATTCTCTGCCTACTCTTTTCTTTTTTTATAATCATACCGCTGCATTCACAAATAATAGAAAAAGATCAACAGGTATTGCCTTATGCAAGAAAAATAGTTGACACGATGGCATCTGAAAGTATGTATGGGAGAGGTTATATAAACAAAGGAGATTCCATTGCTGCCAATTATATAAAAAACAACTTTAAAAAGTTAGGTTTAAAATCATTTGATCAACACTATGATCAACACTATGATCAATATTTTAAATTTCCCATCAATACCTTTCCGTTCCCTATTTCCTTTCAACTAACTGCTTGCAAAAAGAAAAAAAGTAGCGTTTTATTTGAAGGTGTGGTAGGAGAAAATATGTTAATATCGGCAGCCAGCAATGCTGTTAAAGGAAACTACACGGTATTGATTTTTGATTCTATTGATGCCGCATCTGAAAAGGCGTTGATCAGTTTTAAGAAAAACATAAAAAAAGCTGCCAATACGTTTATTATGGTTGATGATCGGGCAGTAACCGACAAAACCAAATTGGCCTATTTTAAAAAAGTAAAAACCAATTATTTTAATGTGGCTGGCATTATTGATTTTAATATAAAATTAACTTGGGGACAATCGGAAACTGTAGCTGATTATTCTGTAATTACTATTTTAACCTCTGCTGTTGATATTGATTTTAAAGCGTTAAAACAACTACGATGTAAGGTGAACATTCAAAACAAATTTATACCTCAGTATCAATCGCAAAATGTAATTGGATATGTGAAAGGTACGGTTCACCCCGATTCTTTCATCGTCTTTTCTGCCCATTACGATCACTTAGGAAAACTAGGAACAAGCATTTATTTTCCGGGTGCTAATGATAATGCCAGTGGTTGTGCGATGTTATTGAGTCTTGCTAGATATTATCGGCTACACCCCCCCTCCTATTCTATTGCTTTTATGGCTTTTGGTGCAGAAGAAGTGGGCTTAGTAGGTTCAAGCTATTATACCGAACACCCTTTATTTCCCTTAAACAAAATCCGTTTTTTATTAAACATGGATATTATGGGAACCGGTGAAGAGGGCATTACCGTAGTAAATGGTAGTGTATATAAAACAGAGTTTGATACGCTAAAACAAATAAATTTAAAAAATAATTTTATTAAAGATGTAAAAATACGAGGTAAGGCAGCCAATAGCGATCATTATTATTTTTCAGAGAAGAGCGTTAAGGCTTTCTTTATTTATACAATGGGGGGCATAAAAGCCTATCATGATATTTATGACAAAGCAGAAACCTTACCTTTGAATGAATTTGAAAATATATTTAAACTCATTACGAAGTTTGCAACTTATTTACAAAATTAAAAAATACGTTACGTTTTGAAATTATACATTGTACCCACCCCCATTGGTAATTTAGAAGATATTACACTTAGGGCAATACGCATCTTAAAAGAAGTGGATTTTATTTTAGCGGAAGACACTCGTAAATCGGGTATTTTATTAAAGCATTTTAGTATTGATAAAAAAATGTATGCTCACCACCAACACAACGAGCATAAAACAGTTGCTTTAATTGCTGAACGCATTGCCAATGGAGAAAAGATAGCCTTGATTACCGATGCAGGCACTCCTGGAATTTCGGACCCTGGGTTTTTATTAATTCGCGAATGCATTGCAAATGGTATAGAAGTGGAATGTTTACCCGGTGCAACGGCTTTTGTACCGGCATTGGTAAACTCTGGTTTACCTTGCGACACTTTTTGTTTTGAAGGTTTTTTACCTCAAAAAAAAGGGCGACAAACGAAAATTAAATCGTTGGTAAATGAGCATCGAACCATGATTTTTTATGAATCGCCGCATCGTTTGATAAAAGCACTCGAACAATTTATAACCTTTTTTGGTAGCGAACGAAGAGCATCTGTATCGAGAGAACTGAGTAAATTATTTGAAGAAAATAAACGAGGTACCTTGCAAGAGTTACTCACGCATTTTAGTTCAAAAACAATAAAGGGAGAAATTGTAATGGTAATTGAAGGCAATAAGAACAAAACTGTTGAAGCACTGGAATTAAATAATGAAGAGGATAATGAATAAATTATTTTAAAATATATTTATCAATTATGCACAAGCGTAAGAAAAAAATTAAGATAGGCTCACCTACTAGCTCGGTTATCTACCATGGTGTAGAACGAAATGAGAAAACTAAAATAACTTTAATCGAATACGATGAAGAAAATTTTATAGAAAAAGTATTTTTTGATATTAACGAATGTTTAAGTTGTGTTGACAATCCGATGGTAAAATGGATTAATGTTGACGGCGTACACCAAGCAGAAATCATAGAAGCCATAGGCAAACATTTTAATATACATCCCCTTACCTTAGAAGATATTGCTAATACTAACCAACGAGCAAAATTCGAAGATTATGATAATTATGTGGTGGCTATAATGAAAATGCTTTATTATGATACTGCATTAACTGCAGAACAGCTAAGTATTGTGCTATTGGACAATGTAGTTATTTCATTTCAAGAATCGAATGGTAGTGATGCTTTTGATGTGATAAGAAATAGAATACGACAAAAGAAAGGCCGAGTTACAAAAATGAAAGCTGACTATTTAGCGTATTCGTTAATGGATGCGGTAGTAGATTATTATTTTATTATTCTAGAAAAAATAGGTGATGAAATAGAAGAAATAGAAGAAAAATTAATTTCCAATCCTACCAAGGAAACCATGCAAGAGTTGCATTTAATGAAACGACAAATGATTTACGTGCGCAAAGCCATTTGGCCAATGCGTGAATTAGTAAGCAATATGGAGCGTAGCGAATCAAAACTAATAAGTGCAGAAATTGATATATTTTTGCGAGATGCTCATGATCACGCATTAAGAGTGATTGATACCGTGGAGACGTATCGCGATTTACTTTCAGGAATGATGGATATTTATCTTTCCAGTGTAAGTAACAGAATGAACGAAATAATGAAAGTATTAACCATTATAACGACTATTTTTGTGCCAGTTACCTTTATTGTTGGTGTATATGGTATGAATTTCGACAACATGCCAGAGCTACATACAAAATGGGGATATCTTATTACTTGGGTAGTTATGATTTTAATTATGGGATCGTTAGCACTGTATTTTAAGAAAAAAAAGTGGTTGTAATTTATAATAAGTTTTTGTGTAATGAGTGTTGTTTTTTTTTAAAATAAATGATGAAGAAACGTTGGAAAGTGAACTTGCAAAACAATCAGGCAATAACAGCAACATTGGCTGCAGCATTAGGTGTAGACTTACTTATCGCAAAACTATTGGTAGCTCGTGGTATTACAAGCTATGAAGAAGCAGAAAAATTCTTTCGCCCTTCGTTAACTCATCTGCATGATCCCTTCTTGATGAAAGATATGGACAAAGCTATTTCTCGCATAGAAAAAGCAATTCAACATAATGAAAAAATTTTAATCTATGGTGATTATGATGTAGATGGAACTACGGCGGTTGCCTTAGTATACTCTTTCTTTAAAAAAATTATTTTAGAATTAACCGATCAAACCACTACTCATTTAATTGAATATTATATTCCTGATCGGTATGCAGAAGGTTATGGTATTTCTTTCAAGGGAATTGATTACGCCAAGGAAAATAATTTTTCTTTAATTATTGCATTGGATTGCGGTATTAAATCGATTGATAAAATAGCATACGCCAATCAATTCGTTATTGATTTTATCATTTGCGATCATCACCGTCCCGGAGATGAATTACCCGCTGCTATTGCTGTCTTAGATCCAAAACGAATTGATTGTAATTACCCATTTGATGAGTTATGTGGTTGTGGTGTAGGCTTTAAATTGGTGCAAGCATACGCACAAAAAAATAACATTCCTTTTGAGGAGTTAATGGAATACCTTGATCTTACTGCTATCTCCATTGCTTCTGACTTGGTACCTATTGTTGATGAAAACAGAACGCTTTGTTATTTTGGTTTACAACAACTAAATAAAAATCCCCGTAAGGGTATTAAAGCCATTTTAGAACTGGCCAATATAAAAAAAGAAGTTTCGATAAATGAATTGGTTTTTACTATTGGTCCACGTATTAATGCTGCTGGAAGAATTGAAAGTGGTAAAGATGCGGTAGCGCTGCTGATCTGCGAAACACATGAACATGCAAAAACATCTGGACTTAGTATAAATGTTACCAATACAGAACGACGATCATTAGACTTAGCGATTACACAGGAAGCAATGAGCATGATTGATAATGATGCAGTATTAATAAGCCGTAAAACAACAGTTTTATTTCATCCCGATTGGCACAAAGGAGTGATAGGCATTGTCGCTTCTCGATTAACAGAAAAATATTATCGCCCTACCATTATACTTACCGAATCGAATGGCATGGCGACAGGCTCTGCCCGTTCTGTAAAAGATTTTGATGTATATAATGCCATTGAAGCATGTGCCGACTTATTAGAACAATTTGGTGGACATAAATATGCGGCAGGACTTACTATGAAAATAGAAAATATTAAAAAATTTCAACAACGCTTTGAAGAAATAGTTTCTAACAGTATTGAAGAACATATGTTAACACCAGAAATTGAAATTGATGCGGAAGTAGAATTAAAAGATATAACACCCAAATTTTTCCGCATCTTAAAACAATTTTCTCCTTTTGGCCCTGGCAACATGCCACCTATATTTACTACCCAACATTTAGTTGACAAAGGGTATGTGCGCATTGTAGGAAGTAATCATTTAAAAATGGATATTCAGTCGGCAGATTATAATAGCGAAGGTTTTTCAGCCATTGCTTTTGGCCAGTCTCAGCATTTTGATGATGTACTGCGCAAAAAAAAATTTAGTGCTTGTTATGCCATTGAAGAAAATGAATACAATGGCAATATTAATCTTCAATTAAATGTAAAGGATATTCAGTTAGAAGAATTTAAATAGTTATTAAACACTAACATACACCCAAGCAGTTTTATCAGATTTTAGTTGAACAGCAATTCGTTTATAATCGTCAACTTCGTATTCATCTGCCTGATGCAATTCTTTTTTGGTAATGACAAACACACTTCCCTTTATACAATCAGTATTATTACCTGTATGTTTAAGAATGGGGTGATGAGATAAGCCGCTTTTGGCAAGTACCGCTTCGTCTTTTATTTCAATCATTTCTAATGTATAACCCAGCAACTCATCTGCACAAGGAATTAATAACCTATTGAATATAGCTAATTGCACAGCTTCTTGTTGCAAGGTACCATACGAAAATAGATTTTCTGTGAGCTCTTTTTCCATTTGAGTAGTAATCATTATTTCATCAATTATTTTTTAAGGCATTCTAATAATCTAATTTCGATTATAAAAAAAGAATATTTGATTGATGTACCCCATTGCAAATTTTATTGAAGGTTTTAGAAAATATTTATGCTGTAAGGCTGCTAAATAAAAAATAAGATTATTACTAAAATAAAATCTAAGGTGTTTCATATGAAAACAATTTCCCCGTTTCGATTAGGGCTAGTTTTTTAGACTTAAAATCTTAGAGCCTGTTTAAAATTTATTTAAAATGTTTGTTATGCCTCTTTTTGTGCCATACTTCGTTACTTTTTTTGTCCGTAGAGCGCTGCTATGGTCTTCAAAAAGTGTCTCGTCTGGCTAAAAAA
>JBDTFR010000009.1:0-6299 GCA_039937835.1 Bacteroidia bacterium
ACCATCACGGCCAATGAGCTTTTGCCAATCATGCTCAATTTATCGTTTTGCACCCGCACACCTGGTGTTACACTTAGTGCTTCTAGGGCATCTCCACCCACCGCTCTCAATGAATTTTCTACGTTAAAAACCACTCTGTCTACTTTTCGTTCAATTAGCTTGTCTTTTACTTCAATATTTATGGTATTCAACTCTTGAGAAAAATTTTCGATTTCAATGATTCCTAAATTTAAATCTGTAGTTGCATCGATCTGTTTTTTATAAAATAGCGTTTTAAATTGACGAACTTGCAAGGTATATGATCCTTGTTTGGCATTTAAAAGAAAGCTACCATCTTCGTTTGCCAACTCACTCAAAACTCCCATAGAATCTTTGTTGAGTAATATTACTTCCGCAAATTCTATTGGTGATTTATCTTTGTGAACTAGTTTTCCTGTTATTTTTACTTGTGCCGATAGTGATGAAAAAAATGTAACATAAAGGAATATACTTATTAAAACGGCAGTCCTCGATATGTTATTTGGTTTATTTTTTATATTTCTAAAACTTATTTTTTGGCTAGGTAGGAAAGTTGAGTGGGAAATTGCATCCTGCATATATTGAATCTTCTTTTTAAGTATGGGATAATAAATAAATTGTGGTTCGAAGTTAAAATTAAAAATGATAAATCTTTAATTAACTGATAAATTATAAAAACAACGAAATGTTTAATAAGATTGGTGTCTTTTTTAAATTGGATCAAACAAAATTCCCTCCCTTCATAAAAATTTTAAAGAGTAGTTGTTAGTTTTGATCGGTCTATTCCAATAGTAAATTTTAACCTTGACACTAAAATTAGTCGAGCTCAGATTATTATTAAAATGATTTAGCTATAAAATGCGTATTAAAAATAAAAAATGTTAACTAATTAATTTGTATACATATACTTATAAAATATTAATGGTTGATTGAGTTAGGCTGAATAATGTTCTTATATCTAAAAGCAATCCATAGCAAACACTTACAAATTAATTACCAATGAAAAACAATAAAAAAAGCTTATTTTTGACGACTATTTATAAAAAATGATGTTAAAACGACTAATAACGGTTCTGTTAATTATACTATTGGGTATAAAAGTTGAAGCCCAAATATATCCCAGTGTTGTTACCACTACTTTATTACCACCGCAAACTATTTTTTTAGATGAATACGCAAACCCTTTAACTCCCAAAATAAAAGCGACCATTATTTTTACTGATTTTACAGAACCCAGTTGGAATGCGTATTTAAAGTTAAAAATTACAGGCTCAAATTTTACTATAGAATCAAAACCAGACGCAAAGCCACCACAAGCCATTAACGTAGTTCCTGGCGTTCCTTTTCAAATAAGCGGGGCGGATTTAGATTGGTATTTTAATAATAATAATTTAAATTTCTCGGGTATTACTCGTGCTCAGCTAGAAGCGAATAATAACAGGTTACCAGAAGGGTTTTATACTTTTTGTTTTGAAGTAATAGATTATGTAACGAATAAAAAAATATCATTACCCAACTGTGCTTCTGCTTATTTAAGTTTAAATGACCCACCAATGGTTATTGCTCCTACCTGTGGAAGTGCCATAGAGAATTTGACCCAACAAAACATTTTATTTCAATGGCAAATTTCAAATACCAATGGTAATTTAAATGTTAATTCGTTAAATTACCAAATAGATCTATATGAGGTGAATACAGGCTCTTCTAACCCACAAAATGCCATTGTGAATAATAAAGCATTACCCATTTGGCAATCTCAACAAATCTCTCAAAATAACTATTTATATGGACCCGCAGAACCCCCTTTAGAAAAAGGAAAGTGTTATGTTTTTACTGTAAAAACAATTGAACAAAATAAAAGCCAAATAAAAAATAATGGTTACAGTCAGGCATGTTGGTTTAATTATGGTTACCCAGAAGGCGGTGTAATTGAATTAAAATCATTGCCTAATGATTATCAATTAGGCTCAAAAGATGATGGTTATTTTACTTGGAGTAAGCCCAATAATGCCATTAGTAAAACTCAAATGATAGCATATCAATTTCGAATTGTACCCTTATTAAATGGACAAGAGAAAGAAACAGCTATATTAAATAATACGCCTTTTTTTGAAGCAGATATACCAGCGAGTACTAGTGAGCCCAAAAATTTTGCATTGCCAACAAAAGACATGATGCGTTTACAAAAAATGACTCCTTATGTTTGGCAAGTAAAAGGAATAAGTGGTCAACAAGAAATTGCAAAAAGCCCAATATTCAAATTCACAGGTTCAGCCGTTATTGAAAAATTTTTAGCAGGAGGTTTTGAAGTTGCCGTTACCAATCTAACATCATATGATAGCATCACCCATAAAATAAGTGGGAAAGGAAAAGTTATATTAAATAGTATAGGAGAGGCACCTGAATTTAATTTTAATGATATTTATTTAAATTCAATTGGCAATAATACATGGGTAATGGCACAAGGTGAAATTAGAGATCAAATAGTCCTTACGCTTTTTTCTTTAACACCAGATAGCATTATAGCGAATAAGAATGCACAATATGCGGTAGATAGTATAATAATAAATACTCAAAATTTATTATTGGGAGGTTTTGTTAGTTGGAAATTCCCATTAGGTATTACAGGAAAAAATAGTCCTTTTATTAATGCTAAACGACAAAATTTAATCTTAAGTAATGATTTTAAATTACACAGTCAAGATATTAATACGTTGCAAGATGATAATGAACTTCAATTATTAGAACCAGGTGGCTTTACAATGCATTTAGAAAACAGTTCAGAAGTGTATGTAAAAGATAGTAAATACAATTTAAAGCTGAATGGTTTTATACAATTACCAGAAAGTGTTTTAGATGGTATTAACACCCGTGTTAATGTTCCTTTCAATAATGTGGATCAATTATTTTTTATTAAACAAAAGAATGTAAACAATGCAGAAGGAATAAGATTGGTTAATAATACCAGTATGGATTTAAAACCAATAGATTATGTGTTTGATTTTTCTGAAAGTGTTTCTGAAGGTGATTATGTAACTGACCCTACTTGGAAAGGCTTTTACATGACAAAAGCTAGCTTAATAATTCCAATTAATGCCGAAAAAACTGGGCAAATTACTGCCACTGGAATATTGAATGGTGATGTTATAAATATTGCAAATGATAGTACAACCATGTTTGTGAATCAAAGAGGTTTAACTTTTAATACCACTGTTGATTATGAACCACAAAATGATACGCTTAAATTCAACACGTTTACAACAGTTGGTAATAAATTTAAAATTTCCATAACCGATAATCTGGTTAATTTATCTCATTTAACAGGTAAAATTCAAGTACCTGTTTTAGATACGGCAGGTGCTTTCCCTTACTTTATAAAAATAGATGAGTTTGGATTTGGAAATGGTTATTTAATTAATGCCCTAAATAACTATTCGTTTACATTTAATCCGGGTGGAGGAGAAGAACAAAAAATAAACATTACCTTAACAAGAGCTGTGTTTAAAAGTAATAACAGATTGGAAATGGACATGAATTTAAACTGGCCACATTTTAATCTTAATTTAAATCAATTACAAAAGTTTTGTGCATGGGGTAATGGAAATATTGGTTTTGAAACACCAAATGGAATACTACCGCTAACCTACCAAGCAATGGGTAAAGCAAGTAGTTATGATATACAAGTAGATAGAGTAGGTTGTGGTAGAGTTCAAAATCTTTATTCATTTGGTATATCGGCACGTATAATAATGTCAGATGATATTGCTGGTGAAAGCGGAGCACCTATAGTTAATTCGTATAGTTTATACAAAAACCCATTGTTACATGGTGATTTTACTACCATAGATTTTTCAATGGGTAAGGATTCTTTAGCTACTAACTCAAATAACTCTTCGAGTACAAGCAGTGCGGAAGACAATCTTGCTATTGGTATTGGTCAGACATTAAATGATATAGGGATAGGCAGCTCTTCCAGCAATGGAACATTTGTTAACACAGATAATAGTAAGAAAAACATTGTCTTACCTGCTTCTGTATTAATCGATATGAAGAAAGTAGTAATGCTTGCAGAAGTATTTGCTGAGTTTACAAATGCTCCCCCTAAAACAATAGATTACATAACCGTTACTAAATTAATTCTGGAGAGCGATTTTGTAGAAAAAATTGTTGATAAGAGCCCTAAAGAAATAGCTAATATGCTTATACAAGGGGCAGCGGATGCTATTATAAACAAGATTAACCAACCTGTTTTAAAAATTAGTGATATTGCAACTGTAAAAATACGGAAGTCTATAGATAGCACAATTGTACAGCCTTTGAATAATAAAGTTGACTCATTGCTGACTAATTTTTTTAAAGAAGTAAATAATAAATTAATTGCCGTTATTGATAATTTAGAAGGCAAAGAAAAAAACGAAAAGGAGGCTCTAAAAAAATCTGTTGCAAACATTATCAGTAAAACAAAAAATGGTCTTATCAATGAAAGTAAGAAATCAGTTAGTAATTCAGTGGAAAAAGATGTTACTTCAAAAATTACAGGTTTTATTGAAATAGGCGTTACCGGAAAAATTACAGGCTATGTTAGAGATCAAGTACAAACAGTTGCTACTAATATTATTGAAAGCGGTGTAAACCAAAGTGTTGATCTAAATAACATTGTTCAAAATGCAGGAAATTTATTTAAAGATGTAGGAGAGACAATTGTGCATACTATTCTATCAACTAATTTTAACACTATAAAAGACGCGACTAAAGATATTGCTAGCGATTATGTAAAAGGTATCAACTTTGAAAAAGTAGCTGCAGACATCCTTGCTCAATGTATAGCAGAAACAATGGATGCTGCTCTGGTAGCTCTTCTTAAAGATCAATTAGGAAACATGGATGGAGCAGGAGGTGCAATAGCGGGTGCAATTTTGTCACATGTTAAATTCGACTTGACGAACGTAGGCGATAAGCTAAAAAACGGACAAATTGATAAAATTGTAAAATTTGATTACACAAACATATACATAAAAACAAAAGCTGCAGAAGTAAGAGGTAAATTAATGTTTGTAAAAGATGATCCAACTTATGGGGATTCTTTTCAAGCCATGGTTGCTGTTAAAATAGCAGTTCCTAAAGAAGATAGACCCATTGTAGGTGATTTAAAATTCATTAATGGAAAAACCACGCAAGGCGATAAGTTTGCCTATTGGTTTTTTAGTGGCAAATTAATTGGATTATCAATGCCATTAGGCTCTATTCCGTTTACAATTGATGGTTTTGAGGGATCGGTTTATCATAAAATGAAAAACATGGAAAATACCCCTGCGCCTTTGCCGGATATGTCAGTAAATTATGGTATTCTTGCGGGAATGTATTTATATGATACACCTTCAAAAGGTAAGAGTATAAAATTCAATGTTGCTTTAGGTGTAGAGTATGGTGAAGGGAATTTTGCTATTGAATTAAGAGGTGGTGCATTGATTGGTAATTCCAAATCAAGTTCAATAGCCACAGCAAAAGGTTATTTAGGGTACTACAGCGCAGAAAAACGCTTTCAAGGTGTGTTTGATGTAACATTCAATTCCGCTCCACGAATATGTGCGGAAGGACAGTTGGGTGTTAAAGTAGATGGAATTAACCATACTTGGGAAGTATATATTGGGAAGAAAGCTTCTCCAATAGAAATAAAATTATTATGTAAAGATAATTTAAAAGCGACTGCTTATTTTGGTATTGGAGAAGGGGTTATAGATGCTGGTATTGGTATAAATGTATCAGTTCAGGCAGAAAGCCCATGGATAGGACAAAATTTGAAAGTAAGGGGTTGGGCAAACTTTGGATTTGGAATAGATGCCTACACCAATATCTCTTTTGAGCCTTCCTTTAAAATTAACGATGCATATATTAGTGCATGGGCAAGTGCTGCAGTGGGAATTGATTATAAGAAAGGTGACTTAGATAGAAAAATTACCATTGCAGGGGTGTCTTTATCAGGTAGCTTACTATATAAAAATCATGAACGTGCAGAAATACATGGAGATATGAATGGCTCTGTTACAGTCTTAAGTATTGATTTTGATATTAATATGGAAGTGCATTATGATCTTGATAATAAGCGTAAAATAGCAGGATAATTTTAGTTGACCATAAAATAAAAAATCAATTTATCTTAGAGCCTGTTTAAAATTTATTTAAAATGTTTGTTATGCCTCTTTTTGTGCCATACTTCGTTACTTTTTTTGTCCGTAGAGCGCTGCTATGGTCTTCAAAAAGTGTCTCGTCTGGCTAAAAAA
>JBDTFR010000010.1:0-20491 GCA_039937835.1 Bacteroidia bacterium
TTAATTTTGGACATTCTCTTGTCCAATTTTGGACATTCTGTTGGTGATTATTTTTGATCGAAATAGATTTAGGCAGGAGCGTGATAATCCCAAATAAGAGGCAAGGTACTGTACCTTAATTCTTGAAACAACACCAGGATATTGTTTTTGAAATAGTAGGTAACGATCATTGGCTGGTAGCCTTAGTGCTCTAGCTCTTGAATCGTTAATTAATAAATATCGCTCCGTAATTTTTAAAGCCATGTAAGTTGTTTCAGGAAACATAATAAACATTTCTTCCAAGTCATTCTTGTTCATGCAAATAAAGGTTGAGTCTTCTAAGAGTTGTATGGTTTCAATAGAAGGTTTATTTTGAATAAAACTGGATGGTGAATAGACAAAACTATTCTCTATAACAATTCTTGAAGTGATTTCTTCCTCCTTTTCAAAGTAGTAGACTCTTAATAATCCCTCGCAAATAAAAAATAATTTATCACAAACCTGCCCTTCCGCAAGTAAAACGGCCAATTTAGGCAATCGTTGTACTGAAATTTTTTTTTGAAGGTGTTCTCTCAATTCCTTGGAGATAGGAATAATTTCGCTTAGAATATTTAAAAAATTGTTTAGCATATATTCTGTTTAAAAAAAGATTAATATAAATCTATTTTAAAAAGCCGTTAGAATATTTATACTTCATTTCTTAATGCCCCATGCTACCACTTTCTTTAATCTGTAAATTATTATTTAACAATAATTCAGGAGAAAAATTTATTCTACAAATGAAATATAGGTGATATTTATTCTGCCAATCTTTTTAATTTCATATAACGCTTCCAAATTACACATTAAAAATAAGCAATCGTCATAAAACAATTCGCTCAATGAATATTATTGAAACGTTCTACTTATTCTTTATTCAAAAAATAAATTTTAACATTTTGATTAAAAAATTGTAATAATAATCGATAATTAAAGCAAAAAATTTTTAATTAAAAAAAATATATTCCTCAGCTTCCTAAGGTTCACTATTCGGTTAAAGCTCATTGCATCTTCCGATAGCGTTATGTTTATTTGATCATCAACCAAATCCACTTTTACAATTAATGGAATTAATTTATTTTATAGAAATAAAAAATTAATGAACTGATTTAATATGACTCACATAATTAAATCTTAAAAATAGAAGGATGGCTGCAGTAGTAAGCCCTAAGAATAGACCGCACCAAACGCCCAATGCACCTAGTTTTAAAACAAAAGCGAATACGTAACTCATGGGTAGGCCAACTATCCAGTAAGCAAAGAATGTAATAAGTGTGGGTATTTTTACATCTTTAACTCCTCTTAGTGCGCCTAATGCAACAACCTGTATCCCGTCACTTAATTGAAAAAATGCAGCTATTACTAATAAAGAGGCGGATAAGTTAATTACGTCCTCATCATTGGTAAACAAAGAAGGTAAATAAAAACGAAACGAAATAAAGCAAATTGCTGTAATGCCCATAAATGCTAGTACCATTATAAATGAACTAAAAGCCGCGGTGCGCACACCTTCTTCACTGTTTATACCCAATTGATTTCCAACTCTTACAGTAGTAGCGGCAGATAATCCACTTGCCATCATATAGGTAATTGCCGCAAGACTTAAGGTAATAAGATGTGCCGCTTGTGCTTTTGGCCCTATCCAACCAATTAAAATAACAGCAAATGCAAATGCTCCTACTTCAAAGACCCATTGTAATCCGGATGGAACACCAATTTTTAATATTTTTTTTGTTAATGTTTTCGATAAAATTCGGAAATCAAGATCTTGCCAATAAATTTTAAATGTTTTATTATAATACACATATAGAAACATAGCAATAGCCATTGCCACACGAGATATAAAACTTGCCCAACAAGCACCCATTAAACCCATTTCAGGAATTCCCCAATGACCAAAAATCATTAAATAGTTTAATAAAATATTTAAGATACTTGCACCAATCGTAATTACCATTGCTATACGTGTGTAGGAAAGCCCTTCAATAAATTGCTTAAATCCTGAAAAGATGCATAAAGGAATCATGCTTAGCATCATTACATTTAAAAATGGAATGGCCAATGCAACCACTTCTTTTTTTTGATCAAATAAATTTAAAATAGGAGAGATCATTAATAACAATAAAAAGAGCAACACGCCAATTAACGTGTTGATGACAATGCTATGTTTTAGAAGGGATCTGTTTTCTTTATAATTATTTGTGCTATCCGCTGCAGCTACTAATGGGGTAACACCGTACGAAACACCTAACCCAAAAACCAATACGATGGTATAAAGACCATTCGACAAAGCAACGGCTGCCTGCTCTAAGGTGCCTATTTTACCAACCATTGCAGTATCTACTACACCTACCATGATATGCCCTAGTTGACTTAAAATTACGGGGTAAGCCAATAAAAATGTGACCTTGTAATTCTCAAAATAGTTTTTAGAAAAGATAGCAGGCATACGTTAAAGAGATAAAAATATAAAATGGTAATGATGTAAAAATAGTGAGTAGCGTAAATTCAATAAATTTTTTAATCGAAAAGATTAAGAGATGTTAGTGGTTACATTTTCCATCACTTATTTTATTTTAAATTCATCATCACTCATTTTTTTGTTAATATCTATTGATTGAAGTGTTAAACGAAGTGGAAAAGGACCACCATTAATTAGAATTACATTTGGATACAGGAT
Organism: Bacteroidia bacterium; assembly: GCA_039937835.1. Lineage (GTDB taxonomy): Bacteria > Bacteroidota > Bacteroidia > 2-12-FULL-35-15 > 2-12-FULL-35-15 > 2-12-FULL-35-15. Next base: position 2,699 of record JBDTFR010000010.1, read on the forward strand.
ATTATTTACTGCTTTATAATCTAAATAATCAATTGTTTGAGTAAGGATACCTTGTTCTGTTTTAGATGTATTTACGGTACGTACTTTATAACCTGTTTCAACATCATACCAATCCGTTGATATATTACCTAACGGATTAGTGACTTCTATAACATAGGCATCTTTACCAAAAATTGGTTCAATACCTTTTAAATTTAATTGGTAACCTAATTTTTCAAAATCTTTTTCTTTATAGATAATGGCTTCTGTTTTTAGTTCTGCCAGTTCATTACCAAGAATATTTCTTTTGCCTTGCATACCATCTTGAATGGCTCTTTCACCATCAAAAATTGTTTTTTGAATCGGTACGCCACCTACCTCTACTTGCATTATATATTTAATAGAATTTTTTTTCTGCTCAGTCATTGTAATTTTCCCGTACTGCGAATCGGCAGTACGTACAATTTTGCTGTCTTTAATTCTTTTTATTTTCCGTGCACCTCCAATTGCTTTTAAGTAGGCATTAATTACCGTTTTAGTAGATATATTAGGCGATACAGGCTTTAACTTACTAGCCAGTGAATTTCCATAAATGTCATAATATTCAATGGTGTTATTAGAATTAAACTTTAATAGCGAAGCTGATACATTCTCTTTATTAACAATTACAATAATATTTGCTTTATCAGGATGGATGTATTTTTGTGCCATTGCATATACATCGTCTGCTGTTACAGCTGCAAGATTTTTTAAAAAATTGATATAATAATCACCAGGTAATTTATAACGATCTATATTAATTGCAAATTTTGCAATAATAGCAGGATCTTCTAATGAGATGGCAAAACTTCCAGTCAGATAATTTTTTACACCGGCTAGTTCTGCAGAATCTACTTTTTCGGTTCGAATTCGTTTTAATTCACCTAAAATTTCAGTAATAGCACTGTCTGTTACCGAGCTTCTTACTTTTGTATAAATGCTAAACTGACCCGTTAACTCATCACTATTTAAAGAAGAAAAGCAACCATAGGTATATCCATTCTTTTCACGAAGATTGCGAAATAAACGAGAAGAAGCGGCACCTCCTATAATAGTATTTAAAACTTTTACTTTTATTAAATCTTCACTATTAGGTTTTAAATTAACAGGATAAGTAATATTAATAACAGATTGAGCAGCTTCTGGTTTATTGATGAGAAACAATTTATTCATGGAGGGAGCTGTTGGCATGGTAGGAATCATGCTTGGAACATCGGATCTTTGCCACCCTCCAAAATACTTCTCAATCATTGGTTTTATCTCTTCTACCGTAACATCTCCAACAATTCCTAAATACGCTACATTGGGCCGAAAATAATTTTGATAATAATTAATACATTGTTCTAACGTAATTTGGTTAACGGTTTGTTCTGTTGTTATTTCACCGTAAGGATGGTTTTTACCAAAATTTAAAATAGCTTGTACATTTTTAGAGATGGCATCTGGATCATCTTTTTGCTGTTCAAGCGCCGAGCGTTTTTGTTTTTTTAATTTATCTAATTCTTTTTGATCGAAGTTGGAGTTTAAAGTAATATCGCTTAAAATAGCTAATAATTTTTCATTCTCTTTTTTTAGTGCGCTTGCATTAAAACCCTTAGGCGAGGTGGTAAGTTTCGCACCAATAAAATCAATTTCATTGTCAATTTCATCTTTTGTGCGGTGAGTGGTACCACAAGTCAATAATTCACTAGCGATGTCAGCTAAGCCAGCAGCACTGCCTTCTAACTGTGGATAAATTTCTAGTATCATTGAATAAGCAACGGTGGGTACTTTATGATTTTCAACCACCACTACCTTTAATCCATTTTCTAATACAAATGTTTTAATATCTCCTAGTTGAATAGCTGAAGGCATGTTAGCAACAGGCGCTTTAGTACGATCCAAATTTTGAGCAATGGCATTGGTAACGATAATAATAACAATAATTGTAAGAATTCTTTTTTTCATCTTAAGCACTTTCATTTTTTACGTGTTTAATCCACTAATTCGTATACGCCTTGTTTTCTATTATTTTTGTTTAGGCAGATAATAAAGTACTACACGATTTTCTTTAGTAAAATATTTTTGAGCTGCTTTTTTTATTTCTTCACGTGTTACTGAAAAATAACGTTCAACTTCTGTATTAATAAGATTTGTGTTTTTATAATAAATATAATAATTAGCTAATCGCTCTGCAATACCTGCCATTTTACTATTTTTATTTACTAAATCATTTTCTATTTGATTACGTATTTTTTGAAATTCTTCCTCCGTAATTAATTCATTCTTTACTTTATTTAATTCATCCTCCATTCCTGCCTCTAACGATACTGGTGAAATACCAATGTTACTAATGCTAAATAGTATGGCCAACCCTGGATGTTCTGAAGGTATGCTAGATAAACCAGTAGATAAAGCTTGTTGTTGTTTATCTACCAGCGCTTTTTGCATTCTTGAACTTTTACCTTCTGATAATAAGGTGGTAAGCATATTTACTGGGTATGATTGAGGCGTGCCTTCTGCAGGAATATGATATGCCATTACTACAGCGGGTAATTGAATATTGTCATAAACTGTATCACGTACTTCTTCTGTTTTTAAAGGCTCCACAATAGTGGGCCGAGGAATTCTTTTTTTACCTTTCGGAATATCTGAAAAATATTTTCTTATTAATAATTGGGCTTCTTCTGGATTAATATCTCCTGCAATAGAAAGGGTTGCATTGTTTGGTACATAAAATAATTTGTAGAAATCAATAAATTCTTGTAATTCGGATTTATTAATGTATTCAGCTGAGCCGCCAGGCGTCCAACGGTAAGGGTGCACTTTAAAAGCATGTGCAAATGTTTCATTAATCATCGAACCATATGGAGTATTTTCATTACGTTGTTTTAATTCTTCTTTTACCACTTTGCGTTGTGTTTCCACACCAATTGAATCAATTTTAGAATGTAACATTCGTTCTGATTCTAGCCATAGCCCCAACTCAAATTGATTGCTTGGTAGTACTTCATAATAAAAAGTACGATCAAAAGAAGTGTTTGCGTTTAATTGACCGCCTGCGTTTTGAACATAGTTGATATATTGTCCACGTTTAATATTATCACTCCCTTCAAACATTAAGTGCTCAAAAAAATGAGCAAACCCAGTGCGCATGGCGTCTTCGTTTTTGGATCCCACGTGATAGGTCACAGTAACCGCAACGATAGGTGTTGAATGATCTTCATGTAATATTACATGTAACCCATTAGCAAGGTTATATTCTGTAAATTTTATTTTGTTTTGACTCATTACTCTTCCAGTTAATAATAGTAATGCAGTTAATAAGAAACAATTCTTCATGGGATGATGCCTGAAATAAATTCAAATTTTATGCTAAAATAAAAAACTAATTTGCAATAAGCTAGTTCTATTAATCTGATAACCATTTAAAAGCAGACTTTTGCTTATTTTATTCTTTTTTTAGGCCCGCGCATTGGTTCAGCAATTAAAGGGTTATCGGGCCAATGATGCTTGGGATAGCGTGCCAATAAGTCTTTTCGAACTTCAAAATATGTTTTGTTCCAGAAATTTTTTAAATCTTGGGTTATTTGTATGGGTTTATAGCCTGGAGAAAGAAGATGCATTAATACTTTATTTTTTCCTTCATTTACCGTAGGTGTTTCAAATAAACCAAATACTTCTTGTAAACGCACCGCCATTTCTATTTTACTTCCGTCAGAAAAATACTTTAGTTTAATCATTGACCCAGTAGGTACTTCCAATCGGGGAGGAGCAAGCACATTTAATTTTTGATTTAAATCCCATGGTAGGATGCCCTGTACTATTTGATTAAGATTTAATTTTTGAAGTGCTGTTAATTTAGTGATACCAATAAGATATGGTGATAGCCATTCTTCCAACGTGTTTAATAAATTTTCATTGCTTACATCGAGCCAACTTTCACTTGATCGCCAATTTTTTAAACTTAAAACCCTTGCTTGCCAATCTTCTTGTTCTTCTCCCCAATTAAGAACGGATAATCCTTCCTCACGAATAAAGTTGCAAATAATTGCTATCGTTTTTTCTTCATCAAATTTATGAAAGGGTTTACTTTCAATAATAATATTACCTACTCGTTTTTCAATGGCGCCAACAATCATTTGTTTTTGTTTATCCCAAACAACTATTTCCTTTTCCTCTGCTATATCAAATAAATCAGCCGGGTTAAAAGCGTTCGCCATAAATATTTTGCCTTCATTGCTACCTGCATCTAGGTGGGCAATCGCTAGCCATTCTTCTTGTGCGAGTACATCTGTTTCTTGTAGTTTGGCTATCCGTCCATTTGCTAAACGATAACGTAAACCATTTTTGTCAACCCGTCTTGCAATCCTTTCTGGATAAGCTGCGGCAATAAGTTTCCCAATATTAAAAGAGGAAGGTGGAGAATTATCAACAGGTATTTTAAAATTTTTTCGCCAAATAGCAGCTAATCGTTCAATTTTATCCAGCGTCCGTATATCTGCATTTACGCGTTCCCCTGATCTATATCTCCGTATAGATTCAACTCTTAAAGAGAGGTCATTCCCAGCTTCTTTGCTAAGTGGATCGCGTTCTTCCAGCACTGCTGCAACATCGCATGCCAATGCAATAAATTGTTCTTTTAAATCATTTTTCTGAAAATCAACACTCTCTATTAATAAATGCGCTAAACGAGGGTGAGTAGGTAATTGCAACATTCGCTTACCGCGTTCCGTAATTTTATTATTTTTTATGGCGCCTAATGTTATTAATAATTCTTTTGCCTGCACTACTGCACCTATGGGGGGAGGGGTAAGCCATAACAATTCTTCCATTTGTTGTATGCCCCATTGACTTAGTTCAAGCATTAATGATGATAAATCTGCTTCTAAAATTTCTGGTTTACGGTTTGCGTTTAAATGATGGTGAGCGCCTTCCGTCCATAGCCTGTAACAAGTACCAGCGCTTATACGACCAGCTCTTCCTGCTCGTTGATCTGCAGCATCTTTAGTAACCTTTACCGTTTCTAATTTTGTTAACCCGGTTCTGGAATCGAAACGCGATATACGGGAATAACCACTATCAATCACTATTTTAACTCCTTCAATGGTTAGCGAGGTTTCGGCAATGGAGCTTGCTAAAACTACTTTACGTTTGCCTTGTGGATCAGGAAGGATTGCTTCTTGTTGTTTTTGTAATGATAAATCGCCGTATAAGGGTTGTATGATTATATCTAATTGTGTTTCTTCTAAGAGCTTTCGAGTGCGTTCAATTTCCCCGGCACCGGGTAAGAAAACTAATATATCTCCTAATTGTTCTGTAATTACTTTACGAATAATACGAGCGGTGTTTATCGGTAATTGTATTTTTTCATCGATATGGATATAATTGATGTGTATTGGATATTGCCTACCCTCAGAAGTAAGTACGGGTGCATTATTAAGCAACTCCGCTAATTTAGCACTATCTAACGTAGCAGACATAATTACCATACGCAAATCATTTCTTAAAATTTGTTGTGTCTGATGACATAGCGCTAGCGCTAAATCTGCATGTAAGCTGCGCTCATGAAACTCATCAAAAATAACTAGACCAACTTGCTCTAATGCATTATCATTTTGTAGCATTCGCGTTAGCATACCTTCCGTTATTACCTCTATTCGTGTTTTAGCACTTACGCGATTTTCAAAACGAATGCGATAACCAACTGTTTCTCCTACGGCTTCATTTAATAAACTTGCCATTCGTGTCGCCACTGCTCTAGCAGCAAGTCTTCTGGGTTCCAATAATATTATTTTTTTACCCTCCAGCCACTTTTCATTTAAGAGTTGGAGTGGTAAAATAGTTGATTTACCTGCACCAGGTGGAGCTTGTATGATAAGAAGTGTTTGTTGTGCTAATACTTTTTTTATCTCTGGTATTAGTTGCTGAATCGGGAAGTTACTAGCGATCACGGTGTAAAAATCAGTTTAAACAAAAGTACACAATATATATTTTAACTTAACAGCAAGAAGAGAAACGGGTTCTATCAAATTATTTATCTTTGGAAAAGTGATAAAAATAGTTCGTTTGATAAAATAATGGTTAATAAAAAGAAAGCGATTAACATAAATTGATATTAATATTTATTACAATGCTATACCCTTATTTTACGGCTCATCAACTTTTACCACTTTTAATAAGTGCATTATTTATAATAGCATCTATCATTACATTTCATTCGAACAAAATAACAATTGCTTTTATTTTTTTAATTATAGGTTCATTTGGGTTAGGTTACTTTATTGCTAACCTTGATCCGTTTTTAGTTTTATGGGATGAACAGTACCATGCGCTGGTGGCTAAAAATATGTTAATTAATCCTTTTAAACCCATACTTTATAGGGATACGGTAATACCTTATGATTACACCAACTGGACAGCAAATCACATATGGCTTCATAAGCAACCGCTATTTTAATGGCAAATAGCATTGAGTTTAAAAGCATTTGGTATTAATGAATTTTCAGTAAGAATACCAAGTATTATTTTACATGCAATTATTACGTTCTTTATTTATAGAATAGGAAAAATAGTAAGTAATAAAAATGTTGGTTATTATGGTGCACTGTTTTTTTCTGTAGCCTATTATCCGTTGGAATTAATTGCGGGGAGGTATTCAACTGACCATAATGATATTGCATTTTTATTTTATGTTACGGCTAGTTTTTGGGCATGGTTTGAGTACCAGCACACTAACAAAAAATATTGGTTAGTCTTAATTGGTGTTTTTTCTGGTTGCGCAGTATTGGTAAAATGGTTAGTAGGGTTACTTGTTTATTTTGCTTGGTTTATTTCTATTAGTTTAACTAATAAAATTAAATCTTTTCAATGGCAGCAATACCTACCCATAATTTATAGTATGGGTATTTCTATACTGATTTTTCTTCCTTGGCAATTATTTATATTTCATACTTATCCTAAAGAGGCAGAATATGAATTTTTATATAACACAAAACATTTTTTTGAAATCGTAGAGGGTCATGGGGGTACTATTTGGTTTCATTTTAAAGCTATATATACTATTTATGGATCGGGTGATGCTATTCCTTTTTTATTATTAACGGGACTGATTATATTAATAAGAACAACTTCTTTAAATACATATAAAGTATTCATGCTATCTGCTATAATTATTACTTATGGCATTTATTCAATAGCAACTACAAAAATGATTTCCTATTGCCTCATTGTTTCTCCTTTTGCTTTTTTAGGGCTAGGTGCTTTAGCGGATTCTATTTTAATGTTTTTAAAAACAAAAATAAAAGCTACAAGTTTAAAAATGTTTATAAGTAATGTGGGTATAGTTGCAGTGTGCATAATGCTTCTAAATCTTGCTAAAATTCAGAATAATCATACGGATTGGAAACCAAAAGACAATCATAATAGGGAAGTGGAATTAAAAGAAATGACATTTATTAATCAACTACCTCTTATTTCAAAAAATAATAAAGGGGTGATTTTTAATACCACTATTTCAGTAGATGGTCACATTCCCATTATGTTTTATACTTCTTATGTAGCCTATAATTTTATTCCAAATTTAGCGCAAATCAATTGTGCTAAATCACAGGCGTATAAAATCATGATTTTGGATACAGGTAATTTACCTGATTTTATAAAAAATGATGAGGATATTTTAAAGATTAAACTTTAAAATATCCTCATCATTATAATTTATTTAAACCTAATTTGATTAAAGTATAGCAACTCGATAAGTAGTCGTTTTATTAATTGCTATAATGTTTCTTTTAACCATTTATAAAATTCGTGGTGCCAAACAATAGCATTCTGATTTTGCAATACCCAATGATTTTCGGTTGGAAAATAAAGCAGTTTACTTTTGATGCCTTGTAATTGTGCTGCTTGAAATGCTGCTAACCCCTGTCCAATAGGCACTCTAAAATCTTGTCCGCCTTGAATAATTAAGATAGGTGTATCCCATTTATTTACAAAGTTTACGGGATTAAATTCGTTGTATGCTTTTTGAGCTACTGTATTTTTTTTATCCCAATAAGGACCGCCTAAATCGTAATTAACAAAAAATAATTCTTCAGTAGTTCCGTACATGCTTGTCCAATCAAAAATTCCATCATGTGCAATAAATGTTTTAAAACGTTTATTATGATGACCTGCTAGATAGTACACAGAGTATCCGCCGTAGCTGGCTCCAATACAACCCAATCTTGCTTTATCAACAAAAGGTTCTTTTGAAATTTCATCAATGGCAGTTAAATAATCCAGCATGTTTTTTCCGCCATAATCTTTGCTTATTTCTTCATTCCATTTAACACCAAATCCCGGTAAACCTCTACGATTTGGAGCTACAATAATATAATCATTGGCTGCCATTAATTGAAAATTCCAACGGGTAGAATAAAATTGAGAGATCTCTGCTTGTGGGCCGCCTTGACAATAAAGTAGTGTTGCATATTTTTTAGCTGGATCAAAATTAGGCGGATAGATTACCCAAACCTGCATTTTTTGTCCATCCGCTGTAGTTACATAACGCTTTTCAACCTTACTAAGTGTTAGTGTATTATAAGTGGCATCATTAATATGCGTTAATTGTTTTAAGGTACCTTTGGTAATATCAACCGTGTATAATTCGGTAGCATGATTCATATCGGTTCTTTCAACCACCATTGTATTGTTAACTTGAGCTACTATTTTTTTTACATCAAAATCGCCTTTTGTAATTTGTTTTATAACGGGTTGTTTTTTTGTTAACTCAGGATTATTTACTGAAAACAATTGCACCGTGCCGTCAATTGGCGCTACAAAATAAATCTCTTTTCCATCCGTACTCCATAAGTAATCACTTACTGTTCCATCCCAATCTTTTGTTAAATTTATTTTGCCATTGCTGTTACTAATAACAAGATCATTTTTATCAGATTCGTACCCATCTGTTTTCATACTTAAAAAGGCCAGCGTACCTGTAGATGAAAAGGTAGGCTTAATATCATAACCCATCATGCCTTCCGTAAGGTTTGTTGTTTTTTTTGTTGAAATATCATAAGCGTAAATGTCAGTATTGGTACTAATAGCATATGCTGCCCCATATTTTTTTTTGCAAACATATAATATTTGTTTTCCATCATTACTCCAAATAAAATCTTCATTGCCACCAAATGGTTTTTGCGGACAGTCGAAAGGTTCATTTGGCATTAGATCAATACTATCAACTACCTTGTTGTCTTTTAATGTATTTAAAAATACATGGCCAAATGCTCCATCTTCCCAAGTATCCCAATGGCGGTAATTGAGATTATCATAGATCATTACATTAGAATTTTTTAAGTCAGGATAATAATCAGTGCCATATGTTTTTTTTATTTTTATCTCATTACTGATAATGCTATATTTTCCATCTATTGATTTACGATTGTTTGGTAATAACGAATTTGCATTATCAATCATATTAGCATCTCCACCTGCAAGAGGAATTGTGTAAAACTTGTCAGTATTTTTATCAGTGGAAATAGTATAGTTGCGCACTTGAAAAATTACTGATTTATTATCTTTTGTAATACCTAAGCCACTTACTTTGGCAAGTTCCATTAACATTTCTGGTGTCATGGTTTTTTGTGCTGTGAGAGAGGATACAATAATAAAAATGAAAGAAAACGATGTAATTAACTTTTTCATAAGATTAAATAATTTTGATAAATGGATGCGGGGATGTTTATAAATGTAATAAAAATTGGGTTTTAAAGCTATGGGGAAGGGATTAAATTTTAATATCGTATTATATAATTAGCAAAACTATAAAGATCAATTATAAAATTGTACGATGGTGACGTGGTGTTTTAAATTATATAATTATTAATCAACTAATTACGTGACATTAACATTTTTTATAAAAAAAATAAAACAAATTGCTTACTTTTGCAAAATATTTATAAAAAATTATTAACAAAAATATCCCCATGAAAAAGATTTTATTATTGTCATTTAGCATTTTTGCCTTAGCGGCTGGTGCTCAAATTACTATTACTACTGCAGATATGCCAACTGCTCCAAAACAATACCTTCAAACAATTGATACTTTACCTAAAATTACTATTGGTAGTGCAGGTGCTAATCAGATTTGGAGTATGTCGGTATTAAAAGATCAAAAAAAAGATACTCTTAGTTTACTAGCAGCAAGCGCTACACCTTATGCAGCGATGTTCCCAACAGCAAACTTAGCATATAAAACTGGTAAAAATTTTGAATTTCTTAACAATGGCACTACTGATTTGATAGCTACAGGAGTAGTTACAATAATGCCGCCATTAGTATTACAGCCATTAGCAATACACTTTTCGCCTGCAGAAACTATTTTAAAATATCCATCTACTTTTGGTACTACTTTTACGGGAACATCTGTAATAGACGTAAAAATAGCAGCGCCAACCAACCCCATAATGGATTCAGTTCGTCTTAAATCAACAAGAACAAAAACGTCAATAGTAGATGCGTGGGGTAGTATTACTACTCCCTATGGTACTTTTAATTGCTTGAGGTTTCAAGAGATACAACGTTCTATCGATTCAACATTTTACAGAATACAAGGAGTTTGGACGTTAAGTAATCAAAAAATAGATTCAACAAAAACCTATAATTGGTTAACTAAAAACATTGGACTTCCTTTAGTTAGTGCGAAAGTAAATTTTAAAACAGATAGTGTTGAGAGAGTTACTTGGCTTGCTTTACCTACTACTGTGGGTATTAATACAACATTGGAAGTAGCGAATGTTAATGTGTATCCTAATCCAGCGCAAGATCAAGTGCGATTTAAATTAGATGCTAGCAAATTCGCTATTTTGTATATTTGTGATATTTCAGGTAAAAAGGTTTACACAACAACAATTTTAAATGATATCACTACTGTGAATCTTTCAAAATTTGTTAGTGGAACTTATAATTATTCTATAATTAGCAAAGACTATAAAATTGTAAAACGTGGGAAATTTAACGTAACGAAATAAAATTAGCATCCCTTACAACAAAACCGCTTTGGAATATTTTTTCCAAAGCGGTTTTTGCTTTAATTAGGATTTTGTTATTAACGTATTAAAAATCTATTGGTATTTTTACAGAAACAACTTTAAATTGAATACGAAAATAATAGATGGTCTTAATTTTGTCTCTAAACTATCGTTAAAACGAATAGTAAATGTTTTTAAGGTTATAAGTAGTTTTTATATTTCAAAATATATTAAAAGGCCCATTCAATGGGGTTTACCCTTAAGTATTACCATTGAACCAACCACCTCATGTAATTTAAGATGTCCCGAATGCCCCAGTGGTAAAAGAGAATTTACCCGACCTACGGGAATGTTGCAACAAAATTTTTTCAAGAAAACAATTGATGATATTTATAAAGAAATATCTTATTTAGTATTTTATTTTCAAGGAGAACCGTATTTAAATTCATCATTTTTAGAAATGGTGCAATATGCGTCCTCTAAAAATATATATACGGCTACTTCTACCAATGCACATTATTTAACAGATGAGAAAGCAAAACAAACCGTATTAAGTGGGCTAGATAGGCTTATTATATCTATTGATGGTACCACCCAAGAAACCTATGAACAATACCGTGTGGGCGGTAACCTTAAAAAGGTAATTGACGGTACGGAACAGATTATTAAATGGAAAAAAAAATTAAAATCGAAAACACCACACGTAATTTTTCAATTTTTAGTAGTCAAACCAAACGAACATCAAATTAAAGAAGTAGAAGCGTTAGCGAAAGAAATAGGAGTAGATGAGTTACGTTTTAAAACTGCTCAAATGTATGATTACGTGAATGGTAATGCGCTTATACCTACTATTGAAAAATATGCTCGTTATAAAAAACAAACCAATGGGACCTATCAAATAAAAAATAGCATGGTTAATCATTGCTGGCGTTTATGGCACTCCACCGTAATTACTTGGGACGGATTAATGGTGCCTTGTTGTTTTGATAAAGATGCTAAACATCAATTAGGCGATTTAAAAAATGTTTCTTTTCGCCAAATCTGGAAAGGTGTTGCGTACAATAATTTTAGAGCTGCCGTATTACGTTCACGCGCCGAAGTTGATATTTGTAAAAATTGTACAGAGGGTACCAAGGTGTGGGCATAATTGGTAATAAAACAATTTCGCTTCATTTTTACATTTATGTAATAATTGAACTATTCATTTTATAAAAGAAGATTTGCCTTTTATAAAAAATGAGTTATGAGCGGCTTATATCCAAACTTCAAAATCGCTTCAGAATTTAATAATACCTTTATTTTATGAAAATCTTGGTTATTGAAGATGAAAAAGCACTTTCAGACTCGATCATTGAATACCTGAAGCAAGAAGGCTATTTGTGTGAATCAGCTTTCGATTTTAATTCAGCTTACAATAAAGTGGGAGAATATGATTACGATTGTATTCTTGTTGATATTACGTTGCCTGGAGGGAATGGTTTAGACATCATTAAAAAAATAAAAAAAAGGCGCTCTTCCGCTGGTATCATTGTTATTTCCGCAAAAAATTCATTGGATGATACCCTTTTGGGGCTTGAACTCGGAGCAGATGATTATATCTCCAAACCATTTTACTTGTCGGAATTAAATGCCCGAATCAAATCCTTGCTAAGGCGTAAAAATTTTGAAGGGGAAAAGGAGGTCATATTGAATGAAATTACACTTATTCCTGATATGCAAATGATCTCAGTTAACAATCAACAGCTGGATCTAACAAAAAAAGAATTTGACCTACTCATGTACTTTATTACAAATAAAAACAGAGTACTAACAAAGGATGCGATTGCAGAACATTTATGGGGTGATAATATAGACAATGCGGATAGTTTTGATTTTATCTATACACATATCAAAAATCTAAGAAAAAAACTAATAGAAAAAGGGAGTAAGGATTATATAAAAACGGTTTACGGTATGGGTTATAAATTTTCATTGGAATGAAGCTATTACACAAAACCAATAAATTTTATGGTGTTGCTGCATTATTGGTATTCCTGATGGGAGGTATTATATTTTATTTTGCTTTAAAATTTTTTGTAAACAATGATATTGTCGAAAAATTATATGAGGAAAAGCAAATCATAGAAAAACAAATTGCTTCACTTGATAGCATTCCACAATTAGTAATTATTAGTGGGGATATTGTAAAAATAACTAAAGTAGCTCCAGAAATTTTTACTTCTAACGTAATAACCAAAGACACGATACAAATCGATGAAGAAGAAGCTGGTGAGAAAGTTCCTTCAAGATTGATCGCCTTCTATGCCCAAAGCAAATTTAACACCTATCAAATTACCATTACTAAATCATTGGTTGAAAGCGATGATTTAATTGAAGTCATAGCCATTGCATTAGCTGCACTAATTGTCTCTTTTTTTATTGCCCTTTATTTTGTCAATCGTACCATATCAAAATTTATTTGGACCTCTTTTTATGAAAGCTTAGATAAAATAAAACAATTCGATGTTACTCATGCTAAACAATTGAATATTCTACCATCAGATATAAATGAGTTTAATGAACTTAATAAGTCGGTCACGTTAATGACCGATAAAATACAAACGGATTATAAAAATTTAAAAGAATTTACAGAAAATGCCTCTCACGAAATACAGACTCCATTGGCTATTATTAAAACCAAATTGGAGTTACTCATTCAATCCGAGAGCCTGAACGAGGAGCAAATGGTAATGATTCAATCTGTTTATGATGCAACCAATAGACTTTCCAAGCTTAACCGATCATTGATTTTACTTTCGAAAATTGAAAACAATCAATTCGGACAGAAAGAGAAAATTAATTTTAGCGAGGCAGTAAAAAAACATATTGTAAATTTTACCGAATTGATAGAAGCTAAAAAACTTACGTTGAACACTAGTATTAAAAATAATATTATCGTTAACATAAATTCATCATTAGCAGATGTGCTCATTACCAATCTTATTACTAATGCAATTAAACACAATAACAGAGAAGGTGAAATTAATATTGAATTAACAGATCAACATTTTAAAATTTCAAATACTGGTTTCCCTTTGAAAAATAATCCAATAGAACTTTTTAATCGATTTAAAAAAGATAAATCGAGTGGCGACTCTCTCGGGTTAGGGCTCTCAATCGTTAAAAAAATAGTTGAAACAATGGATTATGAAGTTAGTTATTCATTTCAAAACAACCGTCATATAGTTGAATTGGTTTTTCAGAATGAAACGAATAATACAAATCAACAAACTTGAAAAACGAATGACCAAGAAAATCATATTTATTCTGTTTATTATTAACAGTTGGTTTTGTGCAGCAATCGCTCAAAGCAATAATCTTGATTTTTATATTCAACAAGCCATTTCAAATAGCCCACTGTTGAAGGACTATCAAAACCAAGTACTGTCTAATGGTCTTGACAGTCTTTTGATAAAGGCAAGCTACAAACCGCAAGTAAATTTTATTTCAAATAACGTTTATTATCCGGTTATTAATGGATATGGTTATGATCAAGCAATAACAAATGGTGGCTCATATAGTGCCTTGGTTGGAGTGAGCCAAGCTATTGTGGGTAAAAATATCGTTTCTGCTCAACTGCAATCCATTCAACTCCTAAATGAATCACTTAAAAATTCGGTGAAGATTACGGAACAAGATTTAAAAAGAAGCATTACCGCTCAGTATATTTCAGCATATGGAGATATAACCCAATATAATCTAAACAAAGAACTGGTTGATTTATTACGAAAAGAAGAATTAATCCTAAAAGACTTAACTGAAAAAGGTATTTATCGTCAAACGGATTATTTAACTTTTCTTGTCTCGGTGCAGCAACAAGAACTAGTTTTAAAACAAGTGACCATCCAATATAAAAATAATATTGCTACCTTGAATTATTTATGCGGTATTACAGATACCGCTGCTGTGTATTTAATTGAGCCGAACATAAAAGTTGAGACCCTTCCTTCAATTAATAATTCTTTGTTTTTTAAACAATTTAAGTTAGATAGCCTTACGCTTATTAATAAAAAATTGTTAGTTGATATTAAATACAGGCCAAAGATAAGTTTGTTTGCAGATGGCGGATATAATTCAACGCTAACTCAGCTACCTTACAAAGATTTTGGAACCAGTTTAGGCTTTAGTTTTGCATTGCCAATTTATGACGGAAAACAAAGAAAGTTAAATTATTCAAAAGTAGCTCTTGCTGATAAAACACGCACTGCATATTCCGATTTTTTTACCCGTCAATACCAACAACGAATTAAACAATTGACTCAACAGCTTAATGAAACAAATGGGTTAATCATACAAATAAATATGCAGTTAAAATATGCTGAAGCATTAATTACTGCTAACAGGAAATTGCTAAGTACGGGCGATGCACGAATTTCAGATTATTTAATTGCTACGACGAGTTTCTTAAATTTGAAAAACCAGTTAACCATCAACACCATTAATCGTTTACAAATTATTAATCAAATCAATTATTGGAACAGATAAAATAAATATGGAATCAAGCAATGTTTTTATTCGTTTGTTTAGTGTGGGAGTTATACTAGCATTCATGTCATGCAATCATAAGTCGGATAAAATCAATGATGCCATTATAGACGCACACACTCCCATATCAATTACAAATATAAGTGTAGGCCCTATGGTAGAATACATTGAATTAAATGCCACTTCTGCCTTTTTACAAAGGAGTTATGTGAAGGCAAATACAAATGGATACCTAACATCAGCTACTATTTCTTTAGGATCATTTGTAAAAAAAAGAGACATTTTATTCATACTTAAAACCAAAGAAGCGCATAGCATTGGTAATAGCCTAACGAATCTAGATTCAACTTTAAATTTTTCTGGTTTATTAACTATCAAAGCAAACGAAGAAGGTTATATTACGCAAATCAGCCATCAGGCAGGTGATTACGTGTTGGATGGGGAGTCCTTGGCAGTAATTGGCAACATGAATAGTTTAGTATTTCTTTTGGATTTACCTTATGAATTAAAACCTTACATCGTCAATCAAAAATCTGTTGATGTCATATTACCAGACGGGGAAAAATTGAAGGGAACGATTGCTAATTCAATGCCAACTGTAGATGCTGTTTCACAAACACAAAGTATTGTTATAAACGTAAATACAAGTCATCTGATTCCAGAAAATCTGATTGCTAAAATTAGAATTATCAAAAGCGCCAAAGCAAACTCAATTACCCTTCCTAAAGCGGCCGTCTTGACAGATGAAACGCAACAAAATTTTTGGATAATGAAAATGCTAAATGATAGCACAGCTGTTAAAATACCAATTGTAAAAGGTATTGAAACACAAGATAAGGTGGAAATAATATCTCCGCAATTTTCCGTAAGCGATAAAATTGTGGTTAATGGAAATTATGGCTTATCAGATACAGCCTTGGTTAAAATAGTTCAATAAGCAAAAGATGAAAAATTTTTTTCTTTTCAATAAGAATCCGCTTACTGTGATGTTAGCTCTCATCCTTATCGGTGGCGTGCTTGCATACAGCAATTTGCAAACAGCACTTTTTCCGGAAATTACCTTCCCCAAAATTAAAGTAATAGCCGACGCAGGACTACAGCCTGTGGATAAAATGATGGTAACCGTTACTAAACCATTAGAGAACGCTATAAAACAAATACCTGACTTAAAGTTAATCAGAAGTACCACCAGTAGGGGTAGTTGCGAAATATCGGCTTTCATTGATTGGAAGAGCAACGTTGATTTGAGCCAACAACGTATCGAATCAAAAATTAATCAAATTAAAAATACGCTACCACCGGATATTAGCATTACAATAGAAAAAATGAATCCGTCAATACTTCCGGTGATGGGTTTTACATTGGAGAGTAACGTAAAATCTCCTATTGAATTAAAACAGCTTGCATTATTCACTATAAAGCCTTTTTTATCGCAGGTAGATGGCGTTTCTGAGATACGAATTATTGGAGGCAAAGACAAAGAATATTGGTTGACCCTTAATGCTGGAAAAATGAGTTCGCTTTCGATAACGCCCGATATTATTAGTAATGCATTTAGGCAAACTAATTTCATCAAATCAAATGGTTATTTAACGGATTATCGGTTTTTATACCTCACAGTTACAGATGCCACTGTTCATACGCTTGAAGATTTACGGAATGTAATTATCAGCAATGATGGAAAAAGGATAATTAAACTAAACGATATTGCTGATATTGAAATTAAAGAAGCCATAGCGTACACCAAAATAAATGCAAACGGAAAGGACGGTATATTGATAGCAGTGGTGAAACAACCCAACGCCAACTTGATATCCCTTTCTACTCAAATGGAAGAAAAAGTGAAAAGGCTGCAACAAATTCTTCCAAAAGATGTAAATATTCATCCCTATTATATACAGGCCGATTTTGTAAATGAATCGGTAAAAAGCGTAAGCGATAGTTTATGGGTAGGATTATTATTAGCGATTATCGTGGCTATTATTTTTCTTCGCTCCTTGAAAGCAAGCTCCACTATTCTTATTACGATTCCCGTTACCCTTTGCCTTACATTAATTGTGTTATATTCCATTGGATATACTTTAAACATTATGACCTTGGGAGCCATTGCTGCTGCTATTGGTTTAATTATAGATGATGCCATTGTAGTAGTAGAACAAATTCACCGAACACACGAAGAACATCCAGGGGAAAGCACCAAAGATCTTTTACAAAAAGCGATTAGTTATTTGTTTCCTGCTATGCTGGGTTCTTCCAT
>JBDTFR010000011.1:0-7587 GCA_039937835.1 Bacteroidia bacterium
CTCAACTGGTAGGACAATATCAATACTATTGCACAGACATGAGTTATGATGGTTTTGGTTTTAAAAACGGAAAATGGAATTATGGTACTGACTTAAATGTTGTGAATGAAAAAGAAGAGAATGATAATATTATAATGATCCTAAAAATCCTACTCACAATATAAAAAGTAATTCAATTGTCCCCCCAAGAAAAAAGACAAAATAATTTTACTCGATTTTTTTAAACCACCTGTTTTTACGAATAGTACTGGGAATACTTGATTTATCCACAGATACTAATACAAATAAGGCTTTGCCCACTATATGATCTTCTGGTAAAAAGCCCCAAAACCTAGAATCCGATGAATTGTGACGATTATCGCCCATTACAAAATAATAATTCATTTTAAAAGTATAAGACGTTGTGTATTTATCATTTATAAAAATAGAATCATTTCTAACCATCAATTTATTACTTTCATAAATACTAATTATCCTGCTATACAAAGGCAATGAATCAACTGTTAGTTTTACTGAATCGCCTGATTTAGGTATACATAGAGGTCCATAATAATCGGTATTCCATACAAAATAGTCATTCCCGGGAAAAATAAAATCATTATAAATATCTTTTTTTTCTAATAAAGGTTCTATCTTTTTAATATTCAATAAACTTTTAATTCTATTTATTTTATCCATACTTAAAGTAAACCAATAATCTCTTTTATTGTACATAATTCCCCCATCCGTAATACCCATTTTTCTTAATTTTCGAGTATTTATAGTATCATTAGAGGCGGGTATTAATCGATAGCTAAATTGTAGCTTTTCTGGAAAATCTGCATATTTTTGATTGATGTATACTTGACCTTCTTTTATTATTAACGTGTCACCAGGAAGTGCTACGCATCTTTTAATATAGTAAGTGCGATGATCTACAGGTACATTGTCTTCCATAGGGTAGTTAAAAACAATAATATCTCCTTTTTTTATAGCCCTTAAATTACCTATTCGCCAATAAGGTAATTTAATCCAATTTAAATAAGATTTTGTTTTTTGTTCATTAGGTAATTGTTGATGTATAAATGGTATTGACAAGGGGGTATTAGGAATACGAGGGCCGTAGCTTAACTTACTAACCAATATATAGTCTCCGGTAAGTAGCGACTTTTCCATTGATTTGGAAGGTATAGTAAAAGCTTCGAAAAAGAAAAGGCGAAAAAGAACAATAGTAATAACAGCAAATAATATTGCTTTAATCCATTCTATTATAGTTGAACTCTTTTTCAAATTAATTAATTATAAAGAAAAAGAAGCAATACATTTTGCTCTTTCAAATAGCAAGCGGCCTTATTTAGCGTATAATCATTTATTTTATTTTACGTTTATTTCTATAATAATTAAACCCTACTATACCAATCAAAATAACCATAAAATGTATCAGATAAGAACGAGATAAACCATTTTTAGTTACAAATGTGAAAAAACGAGCTCTTCTGCTTGGATCATCAAATAACGACGTTTTTAACTTTTTAACAAATCCACTTTGCCCTCTTACATTCAAATTTTTATTATCTTCTTTTATACTCATCCAAATAAATACAGGTTTACCAACAATGTGGTCTTCAGGCACAAAACCCCAATATCTTGAATCTGCAGAGTTATGTCGATTATCGCCCATCATAAAATAATAATCCATTTTAAATGTATACGAATTCGCAGGTTGTCCATTAATAATAATTTTATCACCCTTTATTTCCATTTTATTCGATTCGTAATTTAGAATAATACGGCTATATAGAGCAATATTGCTGGTATCAATATTTACCGTTACCCCCTTTTTAGGAATATACAAGGGGCCAAAATTATCTTTATTCCATCTATATTTATATTTATGAGGAAAAATGCTTGGGTCATAAACACCTAAGGAATCTACAATTGGTTCAACAGACTTTATATTGTCTAATTTTTTAAATTCTTCTAATTTATTGTTTGGTAGATTTATAATATAATAATCACCTGTAGCATCTTGTGAAAATCGGATGGGGTCTGTTATATCAAATTTCTCAAGCATTTTAGGGTTAAAGCTGGTACCATTTGTTTTAACCTTATAAGTGTATTGCATGGTTCCAGCAACATAAGCTGGTTTACTATCAATAAACAATTCTCTATTTTTTATAAATAGCGTATCACCCGCAATAGCTACACAACGTTTTACATAATTTTCCCTTTTGTCTACAGGGCGCCCCACGATATCTCCAAAATAAGCTTTACCTGTTTCAGGGTTTACCTCTTTATTATTCCATACGGTGTTATAACCATAGGTTCTTATTAATTGATAATAACTTTGATCTTGTGCATTTAAAGCAACGGTATCTCCATCGGGATAATTAAATACTACGATATCATTGTTTTCCACTTTTCCAAAACCTGGTAAACGAAAGTATGGCAAACTGAACCATTCTAAATACGACTTTTTATTTTCTGTTAAAGGGAGTGTATGATGGGCAAATGGGAAAGATAAAGGGGTATTGGGAATTTTAGCGCCATAACTCATTTTGCTAACAAAAAGATAATCACCCACCATCATTGATTTTTCTAAAGACGAAGTTGGTATCGTAAAAGCTTCAATAAAAAAAGTACGAATTACTGTGGCTGCAATTACAGCAAATACGATGGCTTCCGTCCAATCACGAACAATAGACGGTTTCTTTTTACTCATATCTTCAGGGCCAACGTATTTTATATCTGACTGAAAGGCGATGTAAGGAAGGTATATAAACCCTATAAAAAATGCGATTATTTTTTCTTGAAGCGAACGTTTATTATATGCTTTTGCTGTTAACAAATACATAATGGCAATTATTAAAAAATTAACACCTGGGGTAATAATTAAGAATATCCACCACCAAGGTTTTTTTATAATTTTTAGCCATACAATAAAATTATAGAAGGGTACAAATGCTTTCCAGCCTTGTTCGCCAGCTAATGGAAATAATTTCCATAATCCAATTACAGTAGTTATAAAAGAAGCAAGTAATAATAGGTAAGAAGTATTCATAAGCTGGAAAATGTAAATTCTTCGTTTATAAACGAAGAATTGATTTATTAATATTTTAAAATTAAGTTAATTAATGTTATAAATTAACCATGAGATCATCCATACCAAAAATGCCTTTTTTCCCTTGCACCCATTCTGCAGCTATTACAGCCCCCAAAGCAAAACCTTTACGGTTATGAGCAATGTGTGTGATACTAATCTCATCAATGGCTGATGTATAATTTACAGTATGTGTGCCTGGTACTTCATCTATTCTTTTGGAAATAATTTCTAGTTCATTTTTATTTTCAGTAGGAGCATTTACCCATTTTTGTTTGCGTTTTAAATTTTCTAATGCTTGTGTGGCTATAGATATTGCTGTACCACTAGGCGAATCTAATTTATGCACATGATGAATTTCTTCAATTTTTAAATCATAGTCGGGATAAGAATTCATAAGAGAAGCTAAATATTTGTTTAGCTTAAAAAATAAATTTACGCCAATGCTATAATTAGATGTGTAAAATAATGCTTGATTTTTGAAAGCGCAAGTATTCTTAATTTCACTTAATTTATCTAACCAGCCTGTTGTACCAACTACTATTGGTATACCAGCATCGAAACATTTATATATATTGCTTACCGCCGATTCAGGTGTACTAAACTCAATAGCTACATCTGCTTTTTTTAATTCATCAATTGTAAAAGTAGTCGCATTATTTACATCTACTTTTAAAACTATTTTATGTTGTCGAGAAAGAGCAATTTGTTCAACTTCCTTTCCCATTTTTCCGTATCCGATTAGGGCTATATCCATAAAATTTTATAATTATTGTTTAGTAATCTCTTTATTTCTTAAATGATATGTTTATAGTTAAGCCAGTTATATAGTTTTTTTTATTTTCTGTAAAATATAAATTTGGTTGTATGTTTAAAGATAAATCATCACTTACATCAAATGACATTAAATGTGCATCTACACTTGCATCTACAATATTTACTACATATAATAAAGCAACACCTATAACGGAAAGATCTCGGTATCGGTGATAATAAGTTATCCAATCTTTTAATTGATCGGGGTTGTAAATTCCCTCAAATTGATCGTGAGTAATACTATCCTTATCCATTCTTATTCTATACGCAGTACGGAACTTTATATAGTTTTTATGGTTAACGTTTATTGAATAGCCTAACGCTCCTAGTCCTGCATAAATGACAGGTATTTTCCAGTATTTTTTATTATAGGCCTGTCCTAAACCAGGCAAAACAGTTGATAAAATAGCCGCTTTGTGAGGTGAATGATGAATATTATTTATCGTTATTTTATTACTTAAGGTATCAAGGCTATAAGTAGCCAGCGAATCGGTTTGCGCCGTACCATTTTGATTTACAGATAAATACAAAAAGGTTAATCCAAACATAAGTCGGACTAACCTCTTTGTACAAATTTTATAATTTTTTTCTGGGTTATGCATCTAACAGATCTACTATACGCTTAAGGTCATTTTCTGATTTAAAAGGTATTAAAATTTTACCGTTACCATTTGTTTCTTTTGTAATTTGAACTTTGGTATTAAAAACAGCTCTTAAATCATCAACAATCGTTTGTTCACTAACTGATAAACCTACTTTAATTGATTTTTTATTTGTTTCTGTTGAGGGAGATATTGATTTATCTACCTTTTCGCCTCTTACTATATTTTCTACTTCACGTACCGAGAGATTATTTAAAACAATTTGATTGTATATATCGAGTTGTTTATCTTCATTATCAACATTGATTAATGCACGAGCGTGCCCCATTGTAATATCTCCATTCCGTATTGCTAATTGAATTTCAACAGGTAATTTTAATAAACGTAAATAGTTAGTAATAGTAGAACGTTGTTTACTTACCTTTTGTGAAAGTTGTTCTTGAGTTAAATTACATTCATCAATAAGGCGTTTATAGCTGATAGCCACTTCAATCGCATCTAGTTCTTCGCGTTGAATATTTTCTACAAGCGCCATCTCAAGCATTGCTTGATCATTTGCAATACGAATGTATGCAGGCACGCTTACTAAACCGGCTAACTGTGAAGCTCTAAAACGTCTTTCGCCAGATATTAATTGATATTTATCATATCCAAGTTTACGAACAGTGATTGGCTGAATAATACCATGTTCTTTAATTGAAGCAGACAGTTCATTGAGTGCTATTTCTTCAAAATTAGTACGTGGTTGAAATGGGTTTGTTTCAATATTCGCAATATCAATGTTTGCTATTGCACCTACTATTTTACCTTCACTTTCTAACTTGTTATTAGTAGTGATGTCTGTATTGGCATTTTCCAACAATGCACTTAATCCTTTGCCTAATGCGTTTCTTTTTATTGACATTTTATTATTTTTAGTATTTAGGTTAAGCTAATAAAAAACTAATTTTCATCTTCCTCTTCTTCAACAGCAATAAATTTTTCAGTGTCTTTTAATCGAGTTAAACCATTTTTTTGTAAAATTTCACGAGCAAAATTTAAATAGTTAACAGCTCCTTTTCCACTTGCATCATGCATAATTATACTTTGTCCAAAACTAGGCGCTTCTCCTAATTTTGTATTTCGTTGTATAATGGTATCAAAAACCATTTGCTGAAAATGAGTTTTTACCTCCTCTACCACTTGATTACTTAAACGTAGTCGCATATCATACATCGTTAACAAAATACCTTCAATTTCTAAAGATGGATTTAACCTAGATTGAACAATTTTTATAGTGTTTAATAATTTACCTAGCCCTTCTAAAGCAAAATACTCACATTGAACAGGAATAATTACTGAATCTGCTGCACATAATGCATTTACTGTAATTAACCCTAATGAAGGAGAACAATCAATAATTATAAAATCATAATCATTTTTTATTTTCTCTAATGCCATCTTCATCATCTTTTCGCGATTTGGCAAATTAATCATTTCAATCTCTGCTCCTACTAAATCAATATGTGCAGGTAATAAAAACAAATTAGGCGTTTCTGTTTGAAGAATAATATCTTTAGGATCTACTCCATCAATGATACATTCATAAATGCCAGTCTTAATATTTTTATGATCAAAACCTACTCCTGAAGTTGAATTTGCTTGAGGATCAGCATCAATAAGCAGTGTCTTATGTTCTAACACTGCAAGGCACGCTGCAAGATTAATAGCTGTTGTCGTTTTTCCAACTCCACCTTTTTGATTCGCTATTGCTATTATTTTTCCCATCCTTATTATTAATTAATTGTTTTTATATAATTGATATTAAAATTAATTATCTCAATTCACAATATTTTTAGTCTCCCCGATTTTAAATAGAATTAACTCATTGCCAGATATTTCAAATTTCTTTTCAGCAATAGTTTTATCAATTTTTATGGGCTCAAAAGTATCATAATGCATTCCAATTATTTTTCTGCAATTGATGAAATCTGCAGCTATAATTGCATTTTCAATACCCATTGTAAAGTTATCACCAATAGGCAAGAAAGCAAAATCAATACTGCGATAATCACCAATTAATTTCATATCATAAGTTAAAGCCGTATCGCCTGCATAATAAAAATTACCTACAGATGATTCTATTATAAAACCCATTGGATTACCTCCATAAGTACCATCAGGTAAACTAGAGGAGTGTACTGCGACTACACATTTAACATTTCCAAAATCAAATTGCCATTTACCTCCTATATTCATAGGGTGAGTATTTGAAACACCCTGCTTATTTAACCATTCATGAATTTCAAAGTTGCATATAACTTTAGCATTGGTTCTTTTGGCTATTTTTATAAGGTCTGCAATATGATCAAAATGTCCATGCGAAACGAGTATATAATCTGCCTCTATTTTATTTACATCTATATTTTTTGCCAGTTCGTTAGGAGTGATGAAAGGGTCAAACAAAATATGTTTACCATTTATTTCTGCTCCAAAACATGAATGACCGTAAAAGGTAATATTCATAAATATTTGTGTGAAAAGTAAGTTTAGTCAATAAAATTACAGATTTTTTGCCCCCCTGCGTACTAAAACTTATAACTGTTTTTTTAACAGATTTTTGTTAATAATATTATTTATAGAAATGATTAATGCTCACTAGGTTTTAAGTACAATTATTAACTTTCTTATCAATATAATACTCTGATATCCAATTAATAATAATAAATAAATTCTACCTTAAATAATAATTAATACCAAATTCTATAAAAAAAATCTCAAAATAATATTAGGATTATAATAGGCTATTGTTGAAATATTTCTTATTTAGGAAGGTTATTGGTTGATTAAATAAAGTTAGTTCTATCCGTTCATCAGATATTAACTTTATTAATGCTAAAGGAATGTAAATTTCACCAGATACCAAGGTTCTATAATAAGTATGAAAAATATATATTTTCCGATTTTATTGAAAAGCAAACTTGTTAAGAGCCTGTTTAAATTTTATTTATTTAGAATGTTATGATGTGTTTTTTAGCCAGACGAGACACTTTTTGAAGACCATAGCAGCGCTCTACGGACAAAAAAAGTAACGAAGTATGGCACAAAAAG
>JBDTFR010000012.1:0-94631 GCA_039937835.1 Bacteroidia bacterium
TGTAGGCTTCCCTAAAGTTCGGCCAGTTAAAAATAGAAAACAATAAAATGTTTTACTAATTTTAAAAGGAAGAAAAATGAAAAAGACCCAATTTACCGAAAAACAGATCGTAGCTATGTTGAAGCAACATGAGCAAGGAATCAAAGTAAGCGATATAGCCAGAGAAAATGGAATATCAGACAAAACCTTTTATCGTTGGAAAAGCAAGTATGGCGGGATGGGAGTCAATGAGTTGAAACGTGTAAAAGAGTTAGAGGGAGAAAATGCTAAGCTGAAAAGAATGTACGCTGATTTAGCAATAATGAATGAAGCACTCAAAGATGTAATCGAAAAAAAGCTTTAACGCCTTGCGAGAAAAAAGAAATAGTTACACATATAACAAGTAGCTATAAGATAAGCGAACGTAAGGCGTGTAAAGCAGTGAAAGTAGCAAGAAGCAGTTTTAGTTATGTACCAATTGTTAAGCAAGATGATAAATATATTGATCAGCTGAATGGATTGGTTCAAAAACATGTTACTATCGGCTTTTGGCAGAGTTATCATCGAATACGCAAATCAGGTGATATAGTTAATCATAAGAAACTCTATCGTATTTATACATTAATGAAATTAAATATAAGAAGACGAGCAAAGAAAAGATTACCGGCAAGAGTTAAACTACAACTTTTTCAACCCACTGAAATGAATGAAGTATGGAGCATAGATTTTATGAGTGATGCTTTATGGGATGGAAGAAGAATAAGATTATTAAATGTTATAGATGATTACAATAGAGAAGTATTAATGATTGAAACCGATACTTCTTTACCAACATTAAGAGTTATTAGATGCTTAACAGAAATAGGTCAACGCAGAGGTTTACCAAAGATGATAAGAGTTGATAATGGCCCAGAATTTATAAGTTCGAAATTGGATATATGGTGCAAAGAAAATAAGATCCAACTAATTTTTATTCAGCCTGGTGAACCAACACAAAACGCCTTTATAGAAAGGTTAAACGGTACATTTAGAAGAGATATTTTAAATGCGTATGTTTTTAAATCTATTCAAGAAGTAAAAGATATTAGTAAAGAATGGATGTATGATTACAATTACAATAGACCTCATAGATCGCTTAAAAATAAGACACCTATGGAATATAGATTAAAGGAATAAAATTCTACTTTTGATTGGCTCTAATTTTAGGGGAGCATCCTGAACAACCTTAATAAATTATTACGACGCTGTCACATTCTTAATATTGTATTAGGCATCAGACTATGTTAATTCAACTGGTGTAAGTTCTCCAAATTGAGGAGTGTTCTGTCCGAAAACAATATTCAAGATTAAAAAATTATTCAACTTATGAACGATGAGAGTCTTTCATCCTGGGAGAGTAAAAATAAATATTGCGGATTAGGCGATGATTAGCGTGTAAATTTTACCCCTTTTATTTTTTACTTCTATTCTTTATTATCATAAAATCATGTATTACAACAAAATTATTTTCGGTATAATTTTGGATAACCATATTTATAAAATCAATTATAAACTTAAATTATACTACCATGATACATCCTGTTAAAAACCTAATTGGATTGAAGATACATGCAATAGATGGTGAAATTGGAAAAGTAACAGACTTTTACTTCGACAACGTAACGTATACCGTACGTTATTTGGTAGTGGAGACTGGAAGTTTTTTATTTAGCCGTGAAATTATGCTATCTACTCAATCCTTAGTGCCATCAGATTTCGAGAAAGAGGGTTTTATGACCAATCTTACCATACAACAAATTGAAAATTGCCCGCATGCAGATACAAAAAGAAGGATTGCTGATGTAGAAGAAGAGGTTCGTTTACTAACTTATTATAAATTGAAGAACTACCGAAATATTTTCGACGTTGCCGTAGAAACTGCTGTTACTGAAAAGCATCCAGCATCGTTACATTCTGTAAATGAAATAACGGAGATGGAAGTGTCTTGTACTGATGCGAATGTAGGTAAAGTTCGGGATGTACTGGTTGATGGCAAGAGCTGGAAAATTAATCATCTTATTGTTGATGCATTTAAAATTTCTGGCAAGGAAGTACTTATTCCGACTTCTTCGTTAAGTGAATTAAAACCAAATAATTCGTTTTTATTAGTGAATTTGTCTTCAGAAGAAATTGCAAACAAACCAGAATATTTTTCAGATCAATTGATAGACATGGATGGTGTAAAGAAGAAGTAATAGGCTATTTTTAAAAATTAATTTGTACTCTAGACAACTCAATTTTTTTCTATTCTTTGATGTTTGTGATATCATTAACAACGTTGCAATGTATTGTTTACTTTCTAATTCAAGTAATTCATTCTTTTAGGCGTAGTTCCTAAATTTTCGAAATTGGGTGATAAACAAGTTCAATATTTTACACGTCGTTACGTAACTAGCATCGTATTAATCAATCGTCAATAAAATTTTGCCGATGTGTTCGCCACTTTCCATGAGTTTGTGAGCTGCTTGCGCTTCTTCCAATGGAAATGTTTTGTAAATAACGGGATGAATTTTTTTAGAATGGAATAGCGGCCATATATTTTTTTTCACTTCTTTCGCAATTTGGGTTTTTACTTCTGCAGATTGAGGCTTTAAGAAACTGCCGGTTAAGGTAAGACTCTTACTCATAATGGTAAGCAAATTAATATTTACGTCAGTGCTTTTCATCCCGTTAATATAAATTAGACGGCCTTTATAATTAAGAATATCAAGATTTTTTTGAGTGTAATCTCCACCGACCATATCTAAGATAACATCTATTTTCTCCTCTTTAAACACCACTTCGTAAGCTTCTTTTTTGTAATTGACAACCTTTCCGAGATTCATTTTATTTAAAAAGTTAATCTTCTCATCACTTCCCGCGGTGGTGTAAATTTTGGAGCCCAACGCTTTAGCCATTTGTAAACCCATGGTACCAATGCCACTAGTGCCGCCATGAATTAATAATTTTTCGTTTGGTTGAAGTTTACCTAAATGAAATACGTTGAACCAAACCGTAAAAACAACTTCTGGAATTGCTGCTGCATTCGTTAAACTGATTCCTTCCGGAACTGGTAGGCAGTGAGAAGTATCCACTGCTACGTATTCTGCATAGCCGCCGCTTGCAATAAGTGCACAAACTTTATCGCCATTTTTTTTATCTTTTACATCTTCACCCATTTCTATTATTTCCCCTGAAACTTCCAAACCGGGAATTAACGTTTCTTTAGATCCTTTGCCGTAGGAATCCATATTTGTTCGGGTGATCACGTCACTGCGATTGACACCCGCAGCTTTTACTTTGATTAAAACTTGGTTTCTTTCTGGTTTGGGTTTTGGAGTTTCTAGTAATTGTAATACTTCCGGCCCACCTGATCTTGTAATATGAATTGCTTTCATGGTGTACTTTTTTATATAACATTAAAGTTAATCTATTTTCAAAGAGATGTGAAAAATTGTGATCATTGGCATTTGAAATTGAAATATCCTCTCGACAGATTTGTAATCTGAATGAAAGGATAAGCATTATAAATGAATGTATATCAGTTCATGGTTGCTAACCCCGAGCTCGTGGCAACTCCATTTATTTTCTATTTTCTGTTTTTAGTGATAGCAACAAAAGCATTAACATAAGGGGGCTTTTCCAGCGCCGAATGTTGAATTTATTGCTAATGTTAAAATCGAAGAGCTATTGTTAATTTTTTACATTAATCAGCCAGATGCAAACCCGTCTTAACTGTCTTTTGAAAGTTGTTAGTAAATTATGTTTAAACCAAAAAGTAAATTAATGCAACAGCGGCAAATGTCATTATACCCAAAGTTATAAAACCAAGTAGATTTGAAATTTTAGAGTTCGTGTTTGTCTTCATAATCTTTTTGTTGTTTCCAATAAGAAGAATAATAGCAATCATTACAGGTGCAGTAAGCCCGTAAGCAATTGCTGTAAAGAGTAAAGCTTTTATTGGGCTTACGTTTAAAAAGTCGAGTGATAAACCAATAAGCAATGAAATAACAATGGAAATATAAAACGCTTTTGCTTGCGGAAATTTTTTATCAAGACCAGCTTCCCAACCAAAAGTTTCAGCAAGCATATAAGATTGTGATCCTGCTAACACTGGTATTGCTAAAAACCCTGTTCCTAAAACGCCCATAGCAAAAATCAAATAAGTTAGTTTACCAGTTAATGGCTCCAATGCTTTTGCAGCTTGGTCTACGGTATTTATCTGTGTGATACCCGCATTATGTAAGACACTACCAGTTGTTAATATAATAAAAAACATTACGGAGTTTGATAAGAGCATCCCAACATTTACATCAGTTTTCATATCATCAAGAAGGTGTTTATTTACAACTATCTTTCTTTTGCTATGAGCCATATTCTCTGCTTCCATAGTGGCTTGCCAAAAAAATAAGTATGGGGAAATTGTAGTACCAAGTATGGCAACTACAATAGATAAAAACTCTTTATTAAAATGAATAGTTGGAATAAAAGTACTTTTTGCAACTAAAACCCAGTCTTGTTTTACCATAAAAGGTACAATTATATAAAGCATTAAAGAAAGACATAGCCATTTTAAAATATTAGCAATTTTTTGGTAGGGATATTTAATAATAATAAACATTAAAATAGCTGTGAAACTGACACAAAAAGCCGAAACTGGTATAGCGGGGAAAATCATATTTGCTACCGCACCCATTCCCTGTATATCAGCGCCAATGTTCAAGGTGATAGCTGGAAAACTAAAAAGCAACATTGTATAAAGTAATGGCTTTGAGTAATGATTTTTTAAAGTAACTGTTAAACCTTGCGATGTTACCAAGCCAATTCTTGCACACATTCCCTGTATTGCTGCCATTAATGGAAAAGTAAACAATGCCAACCACAATGTGGTAAGTCCAAATTGCGCACCTGCCTGTGAATAAGTTGCAATTCCTGATGGGTCGTCATCACTTGCACCTGTAACAAGGCCTGGACCTAAAATGCCAAAAAATTTTTTAATTCTTACTGAAAATTTTGAGGATTTAGTCATTGATTTTTTTCGCTTTATAACAAACAGATAATAAATATGCCAATTTTACAATTTTTGAAACAACGTTTAAAATTTAATTAAAACGCTTTGGTGTATGCTTGCCGCTGCCAACATGCGGCTATGCTAAATTGAAAATAGCCACCACAAAGTAGTACTATTTTTATTATCAAAATAATTAAACATAGTTAAGTTTCTCCAAATTGATTTTTCGTTTGTATTAAATGAAATAAAATAATTGTAAAGTAATTGGATTGGGGAATGATACTTTTAAAGGTTCCAAAGATTATACTTTTGTATATAGAATTAATCGCAGCGGCATTAATTTCAATAAGAACATCATGTAGATGGACAGGGGGTTTGTTAACTTCATTAAAGGCTAAACTATTTGTAACTCACCATATTTTAATAATTGTAATGCTTTCATTTTGTAATTGTAAATTTATAATAATTATTGAATAGGTATTATTTTAATGTGACATACAGTTAATTATTACCTAGAAAGAGTTCTTTAAAATATTTTTATAGAAAATGTTTAATTACAGTTGCTATGGTATTGAGATTAAATAAATCTAAAAATTTATTTGATTAAATTTTCGGATAGCTTATAGTTGATCGGAGCCGCTTACTCCATCAATAAAAATTGGTGAAAGTTCCGTATTCAATTATGAGGCAAGGTATGTGCTTTAGAAAGATAATTATGAAAAAAGCTTCTTTTAGTAATTGGCTGTTTCTTATTTTTCTCCTACTTAAATATTTACTTTATAATGTAGTAAAAGTTCGTCTGCACTTTTTCCACGTATTCCCCAATTATGCATTGGCGTCTCAAAAATCAATATTTCCAAGTCCATTGTGGAGATTCCTAATTCAATTTCAAATCTATTAAACAAAAGTTGGTATAATTTCTTTTTTGCTTCAGTGCTTCTACCTTCAAAAACATTAATTTCTATAATGGTGTGTTTTTCTGTACGCGTGTCAAAATAAAAAAAACTGTCTTTATCTATGTAAATAAACCTATGAGCCTTTTTCTCTTTAGGATATTCAAAAGCGTCCACTATACAATCGTGTAAGATCTCTGAAAGCTTTATTATAATTGGATGTAAATGCTCTTTTATTCCGAATATTTTTATTTGTCCGATTTTTAAAAATACTAGTTTTTTACAGATTTATAATTGACTTGAAAATTAATATATAAGGTAAAGGAGTTTAGTCTATTATTATACAGTTTGGTTTTTAGGAAGCGTTAGAAAATCACTTTAAATAATTATCTGTTTAATAATGATAACTTTCTATTTTAAATAGTTTCTAATTGTTAAATAACGAGGTGTTATTTTAATTCTATTTGGTCAATCAATAGTTTAAATTGTTCCTTTTTTTTATTTCCTATCAGAAAGGTTATTTCTTCCATATGATCATCTGAAAAATTTGGTTGGTTAAGTCTTCTTCCTCTAAACGACGGATACATTTCTTTTAGAACAACTTCAATTTCTTGCCATTCTCCTGTGGTTGAAAAGGGTGCTATGTAGGAATAATAATCTCCAGAATTAGATTTCACCCTAAATTGATAATCTTTACCATCGCCTTGAAGGCGAAGAATAATCTTAGTTGATTCCTTGATTAGTATTTTTTTAAATCTGTAATTCACAGAAGAGAAACCGCCGTTGTTATCTAATGATATATTACCTTCGAAAACACCAAAACCATCATCATTTAATTTAAAACTACCAGATGATTCTCCTCCCATCACAACATCATCTGTAATTAACCATTGTTGAATGTCTGACTTTTTGTTGAAATCAAAAATTATTTGTGAGGGTAATGAAGGAAATATTGTCATTGTAAACATTAAGCATTTCATAACAATTGGTTTTTTAATTATTTATAACATGCATTAGCTATGTGGAATTCAAGATAGCCGTAGTATATATTTACTCCAAATATAGTCATTCTATCAATTAGCCTTTTTGTCTCCTTCTTTATCCATGTTTCATTTTGAAAAAATGTAAACCTTAACAAAATATAAAGTAAAGAGTACGTCAAACTGAGATTGCCTTCTAAATACCATTGAGTAGGATCTTCAAATTCATCTTTCTTGCCTTTGCTAAAAATAGTTGTAAATTCAAAGTCTAATAAAGCTTTATCACGATTTAAAAAAATTTAAATGTATTATTATGAAAATAAAAAAATTGACATTCATTTTGAACTTAGGTATTCTTATATCGCTCTCAGTTCAGTCTTGTGTAAATTCGCAATCCGATTCAACCAGTTCAAAAACGTTTACGATTTCCGATTTTTCAGGGTTGAATTTAGAGCTAATTGGAGAGGTTTATTACGAACAATCCGACAGTTTTTATCTGAATGCTTCTGGCAGCTCACTTTTAATTGAAGACTTAAAAATATCGGAGAACGACGGAAAACTGTCAATTGAATTAAAAAATAAGCGAAAGTATTCGGGAGACACAAAAAAACTCGTCATACGAGTGGGGTCTCCGCGACTTCAGGCAATAACCTTTAAAAGTATTGGTACCTTACACATTAAGAATCATTTTGAAAGTGATAAGTTAAATATTACCTGCAATGGAGTTGGAAAAATTAAAGTTGATGATTGCCATGTAGGTATTTTTAATTTAGCATCTATGTCTGTAGGCTTAATTGAAATAAAAGGAACATCTAATGAGACATCCATTAATTCAGAAGGTGTGGGGGAAATAGATTGTTCGGAATTTAAATCTAAAAATGTAAAAGTGGTATGCAGAGGAATTGGTAGTACATCGGTTTATGCAGAAGATAACTTAGATATTTCAGCTTCAGGTATAGGAAATATAAACTATTACGGAAACCCTGTTTCTGTAAAAACAGATATCTCAGGAATGGGGAAAGCTACGAAAATGGATCACTAAAAATATATTAGCGATAAACTTCAAACGATAGGTTAACTCTCAAATCCTGTATTAATAAAAGCCTTGTTAGGGCGCTTTTCTCTTTAGACATCTTCCTCTAGGCTCATTACCCTCATGCAGCACAGTTTCGGAATGTAGGAACTGTGCAGCAGCAGCCGAATCATTCACTTTAGAAGCACTGCGTTCTAACATTTCTGATTCAAAATCAGTCAACACACTATTTCTCAGTCCACGCTCTCTCCAATGAGATAAGGGTCTACAACCTTTTGAAATTCCTCGAGCAAGCGCCATCGAATCGAGTAACGCTTGATTTGCACCTTGTCCTTTGAATGGGCTCATCGGGTGAGCCGCATCTCCGATTAGCGTCACTAGCCCCGCTTTCTCCATCAATTCTGACTTAAATAATTCACGGTCATACACGGGATAGCCAGAAATCTGAGCCGCTAACGTAGCCGCTAAAATCTGAGGAATGGGATCATGCCAATGAGTTCTGCGACACGCTTCTTCCTTGAGAACTTGAGGCCCTTTAGCTTTCAAGGCTTTCGCATCTATTTCTGGCATTGGGAAGCTAAGTTGCCACATCACCGAGTCTGATGAATAAGGCATTATGTAGATCCTTTCATTACCGTTGGCGGTTTGAAATACCGTAGCCGAGTCCAGCAAAGAACGATCAAGAACTTCGACAGCATCCAACGGGCAAATACCCAATATCACCATACAACCAAGGTAATGCAAAGGAGTAATGTCCTCACCAATCAACAATCTTCGCACTGTGCTGCGAATACCATCGGATCCAACCACGAGATCTGCCTTAGCACTCTTCAACTCTCCGTTCACTTGAAAGCTCAGATCAACCCCTTCCCCATCACATTCCTTAAAATGTACTAATTGGTGCCCCCACTGCACCGCCTCATGCCCACCAAGTTGTTCAAGCAACGCTAAGCGCAACGACTGCCGAGCGATATGCACATTAGTTCGCGTCGGAGCTGATTTCACACCTGACTGCATCCACTTTCTCATGCCCCACTCACCAATCACTTTTCCCTCTGTAGTATGAACCACATGTCTTGTTGAAACTATGCTTTCTTTTAATGAGAAAATACCCAATCCCTCAATCGCTTTACTAGCTTGTTGCAACGTGAGTCCATATCCCTGAGCGCGAGTATCGAAACTGCTATCACGTTCATAAAGAGTAAAAGGAATCTTTCGGTGCAAACAAGCCACAGCCAGCGCCACTCCTCCTATACCACCACCAATAATAGCAACGTGTGGGTAGTTCTCTTTATCAGCTAAAGGAGGACAAGGACAAGGACAAGGAAGCAGTCCACAGCCAAAACAGTTCAAACATGAATATAAGTGACCCTTAGGGCGAACAGGTGCAGTCTCTTCATTCTTCGTTTTTTCATATTGATCGACTGCCATCTGGTAGTGGCGTCGTACTTTCTTGGAGAGCCTCTGGCTTCTTTTACCCCTCCCCTGACATTCTGGGCAAATCGTCCAGCTAGTCTTTTCATTTTCCACCTTTTTCAATCTATTTTATTTAAACTCATCTTAACTCGTCTCTATAAAAAAAAGTAACTAATAAAATTAATACTGCGGTTAATAGTAAAGAGTATTTATTTAAAAACCAGTTTGCACGGTTTTAAAATAAACTGCTATATTTTTACAATATACACAAAGAGCATTCTTACCCTCGAAAATATTTTCGCCATTAACATTTTAATCATTCATTTTTAAAATATTTGAATTAACGCCTATTCATCTCATATAGGAGCTGATTTAGATATGCATTTAAAAAAAATATTGTAAAACCAAATTTACTAATTTTACCAGAATTTATTTTCTTTAATATTTGTTAATGGCTCCATCCTCCTCACTATTATTACCTTTGCTCGTCACTCTTATAAGCCTAATTATGTTACCATGTTATTAATGCTAGACATTCAATTCATAAAAATTGAGGTGACTACAAAACATATAAAACTAACAATCACCGACCAAAGAGTTTGGACGGTGATTGTAAAAAATTTTAATTAAAATTCAACAACACTTCTTACTGGAGAAGCCGTTAAGTAATTACTAAAAGGCGTATCCAATTGTTGCTTGAATCCATCTGTTTTTGTAACGTGGCGTTGAAGTTGTACCATCTCCATTATTTTGAGAAATATCCCAGCCTAATCTTCCGCTTATGATAAAGTGTTTTAAATTGATGTCAAGTCCACCAACTACACCGAACATATTTTTACGAATATTTTCATTCTTAAATTCCTGCTCTTGTTGTGTATTTATTATTGAACTTGTAAATTTATCATTTTGTTTAATAAGATAAGAATATTGTGGGCCAGCTAAAATAGTGATAAACTCACTAGGCTTAAGTGCTATTTGAAGTGGAATATCAAGATAAGAAGTGGTTCTTGTAACCTTGTAAGGGCTACCAAGTAGCGTACCATTTGCTTGAAATCCCTTTTGTGAGAAAAGCACTTCTGGTTGAACTCCTAAATACTTTCCGATTGGAATTGCAAGAAACGCGCCCCCAACAAAACCAAATTTTCCATCCGCCTTAAATTTTTCGCCGTTAGAATCATATACGTTGGAGTTATTGACACCTACCTTTACACCAAATCGAAGACTTTCTCTGAAATCTGTTTCAGTTGTACTTTCCTGTGCCATACTGATACTTGTAACTGAAACAAGCAATGCAGCAAAAAATATTGATTTTTTCATAATTTTAATTTTTATCGTTTTAATTATTTTTTATATTATTTATTATTAACTCCTGTAATTATTTTATGAATTGATTTATTCTATATTTAAACTCTTATTGAAATGCTTTCCAATTTCCGTTCCCATTTTTTTTTCTTCGTTTATTTTATCATACTGATACCACTATTATAAGCCATAGAAAAAAAAAATCAATTCTATAATTTATATTTTTTTACTGTCTTAATTTTTAGCTTAAAAGAGGCTTTTAAATTTCAGCAATAAGTTTTTTTATCTCTTCTTGTGTTTTGCCGATTTTTAACCTAAAGTCTACCTAACATTTCATCTCTCTTCCCTTATAACAATAGCACATTGCTGTCATTGAGCAAAGCAAATTTTTGTTTAAGTTTGTCTTTTACTTCATTCCAATTTTTGTCTTTTTACGTTAAATTTCTCATGTTTACCATTTTAATTTTGTTTAAATTTTATACTACAAAGATGAGTTAAGAAATAGCTTTTGTAGTTACAATATTTCTTTAATTAGTTACATTATACACACATTTATAATTTAGTTTTGAACTAAAAAATCCTCTATTCTAAAAATAAAATAGAGGATTTTTTTACCGATAAAGGCTTAATGCTGAGATATCATTTTCCCAGATTGTATCGTTTTTCCATTTCCAATCACTTTATAGAAATAAACGCCAGAAGGTAGATTACTAGTTTCTATGGTAGTTGTTTGTTTAGTTATAACTGTGTTCATTACTATTTTTCCAAAAGTGTCGAACATATTTAATTCACAATTATGAATTTGAGATAAGTTATTTATTACGAGGGTAGTAGATGTATTGAAAGGGTTCGGATAAATTGCAATAGTTGCATTACCATCATCAAAAGATTCGATATCTGTGGCTAAACAACCTGGAGTCATTGTAGCATTTATTGCAACTGTTCCTACTGCACCATTGGTGGCAAGTGCTCTGCCATTAAGGGTAACTCCAGTATTCAAATTTATAGCGCCATTGTTACAAATAATTGACCCGTTAAAAATAGAATAATCACTTAAACTTACTGCGCCTTCAATTTTCCAAAATACATTTTTAGCTTCTGCTCCATTAGTTAATATAACTTTTGCGTGTGTGCTAGTTGTAAGTGCGCCATTTATTTGTATAACAAATACTGCATTCGTATTACCAGCAGCATCCAAATAAAGTGTATCTGTAAATGTTGCAGCAGCCTTCATTATATATGTATGGGGTGTAAGAACAAGGTTTTTACCAAACTGTGCTGGATATAACAACTCAATATCATACGGTAAAGTATTAACGTACTTATAAACGTTCAGTAAATCTGCTGCACAGGCTGCTGTAGAGCCATCTGCGATTGGATGAATTTTACCAGTAACATTTAAAGGATTATAACCAGTTGTTAAACCTACATTAGTTCCCACATCTCCTTTAATTGTTGAAATACCAGTGTTTGTAACTGGTCCATTACTAGAAAATACTGTATAACAAACGGTAGAAACAAGATCAGGGGCTTTTGGTCCGCTAAGAACTATACTTCCGCAACCTACAGGAGTATATGCCAAAACACCAGCAACAGTAATTGCGCCAGTCGTAGACAATACTCTTCCTTCAAGCTTACTACCTGTACCCACTGTAATTGCAGCATTATTCGCTATAACAGTGCCTTTCATAGAAGTTCCTGAAGCCATGCTTACCAAACCTTCTACTTTCCAAAACACATTACATGCTAAGGCACCGTTAATTAATTTAATTTGTGAATTAACATTTGTAGATAAAGGTCCTTGAATTTGAAAGATAAATACTGAATTAGGATTACCTTTTGCATCTAAGTTGAGGTCTAAATTTAACGTTGCTGCACCCGTAATTGAATATACACCTGCAACAAACGTAGCTCCATTACCTAAAAGCGGTGCTGGAAAAATTGTAGCAATAGCTTTGTTTATTTGATTGTAAGCGATCAGCAAATCTGCTGAACATTTTGCACTTACGGTATCGTTGTCATGCATAACACCGTTCACATTACCAAAGGCAGTACTAGCACCTTTGTTAGAACCAACGTTCCCAGTGATATGCGAAATACCCGTATTACTAACTGCACCATTTGCAGAAAAGAGTGCAAAATTAGCTGTTGTTCCTAAGGTAGGCGTCTGGGCATTTGCAACATTGTAACATGCACCTATACCAGTAAATGTTACAATTAAAATTGATTGTAGTAAATTTTTCATATTATTTTAAGTTCAAATTGTAATTTAATTATTACGTTGCAAAATTCACTATATTGATCAAGACTGGTGTTACATATTTTTTTAAAAAAGTTACATTATTCACAGCATTTTATTGATAAATTATTTTTTTTCATTGTATAAAATAAAAAGAGCGATGCCTACTTTGCATCGCTCTTTTTATTATTCTAAATAATTTTTATTGTTTTACGATGTTATTACTTGCCAAAGTAACTGCACCCGTTCTTGCCAATGCCTTACCATCAAGTGTAGCGCCAGTATTGAAAGAGATTGATTGCATTACCATTACTGTTCCTTTAAAAACAGAAGTAGTTCCAAAAGTTGCAGAGCTTCCTACTTGCCAAAAAATATTTGATGCTAATGCTCCACCAGCCAAGATAACTTTTCGTCCAGCAGTGCTTGTAAGCGTAGATGCTATCTGTACAATAAAGATTGCATTTGCTTTTCCTTTTGCATCAAAAGTAACATCTCCTGAGGATAGTTCTAATGATGAAGTAGATTTATAAAGCCCTGGAGTAAGTGTAAGTCCTCCTATGTTTCCTGACAAGGTAACAATATCAGTCGCAGTTCTACCAGCAGCATCATTATAAGCTGCGGTTAAAGCAAGTTTTGCTAGCGCGGCTGTTGTATCATTGATGTGTTGTTTACCCACCAATATTCCCGGAGGAAACCCACCAACTGAAGTTCCAGGCGATAATCCTAAATCACCAGTAATGTTGGTTGCGCCCGTATTAGTAATACCAGAACCTGCGAGAACAGCAAAGTCGGCAGCACCTGTAAGTGCCACTGTTGCTTGTACAGTTGTTTGAAGTGGTATTACGATTATAACATCAGAAGGTGGATTTGGATCTTCCTTATCTTTTTTTTTGCATGCGCCTAATATAGTAACTGATGCAATTGCAATTACTGTTAATAATTTTACTTTTTTCATCTTTTTATATTATGTTATAAATGAATTTTTATAACAGCACAAAGAAACAACTCTTAAAAAGAATGATGTTACATAAATTAAGGTAGAAGTTACATACTTCACACTTTTAAGAAAAGTGAAAGAGATTGAAATTACGTTCTATCCATTTACTGATTCAATGCTTTTTACAATTTTTGATTTTGAAAAATGGTGGTGATGTTTTTTTGTAAACGTAGAAAATCGGTTTCACTTTTTTACCACATAAACAAATGCTTTATGGTGCATACAATTAACCGCTATGTCAATTTTATCTTGAGAGGACTGCATCAGATTCAGCACC
The DNA here is from genome assembly GCA_039937835.1 of Bacteroidia bacterium. Classification (GTDB taxonomy): domain Bacteria; phylum Bacteroidota; class Bacteroidia; order 2-12-FULL-35-15; family 2-12-FULL-35-15; genus 2-12-FULL-35-15. The sequence continues at coordinate 14,146 of JBDTFR010000012.1, forward strand.
CGAACGCTCACCGTAATTTTCCCTTTGTTGTTGTAAATTTTACAGCGTTACTAAACAAATTTATGAAGTATAGCAGCTATGGATACTGCCATCTTAAAGGGTGTTTGCTCAAAAGTCATTTTCTCTGCATCTATTTTTGCCAAATCAAGAATATCGTTAATAAGCAAAATCAATGCGTCGCCACTCATTTTTATGGCCTGTAAATATTCCTTTTGTTTAACGGAGAGTTCTGTTTTCAACACTACTTTTGTAAATCCGATAATCGCATTCATGGGTGTACGAATTTCATGGCTCGTGTTCGATAAAAACTGCTACTTTGCTTTTACAACATCTTCTGCAATTCTGGTAGCATTTTTCGCTTCAACTGCAATTTCTGTTGCAAGCTCTGCAAATACTTTGGCTTCCGTCCAACTCTCTTTCTATTCTTTTTTGATCTGTAACGTCTCTAGCAACAATCACTACTCCTAAACATTCCCTAGATTGTCTTTATAAACGGATCCATTGAATAATACATCGGTAAGTTTTCCATCTTTATGCAGCCGACATAGGGGGGAATCCGCAACAGTTCCTTTTGCAGAAACTTCTTGATAAACATCATGCGCATTTTGCGGTTCAGTAAAATAATAAAAGAAATCAGTACCTGTAAGTTTTTCCTTTATTATTCCTGTAATGTTGCACTATGCCGCACTCATGTCAGTGATCTTACCTCAGGTATTAATGGTAACCGAAGGATCTAATCTAGCCTCAATTAAACTTCTTGCGTATTGAGATTCTTGTTTTGTTGTTGTTTCCATTTTATCTTTTCATTTCGCATGAATTCCAAATTTCTTCAATGCGTGTGAGCTTTGTGTCTTTCAAGCGTTGAAAATGAGAAGGTGAAAGACCTGTAACTTTTTTAAACTGATTAGGTAAATGCGCTACATCGCTGTAATTTAATTTGTAAGAAATCTGTGTAAGATTAACTTCTTTATACAAGAGTAATTCTTTTACCCTTTCAATTTTATGAACACTCATAAATTGTTGTATAGCAATACCTTTCAATTCTGAAAATATATTGGAAAAATACTTATAATCATGATCTAATTTTTCACTTACGTGATCATAAAAATTTATTTTAATTGGCTCTTCTGAATGATGAACCAATTCAATAATTGTAGTAATTATTTTCTAGATTAACATCGCTCGTTTGATATCCATTAACTCAAGTCCAGAGTTGATCAATACAGTTTTTAAATGCTCCCGTTGTTCAATAGAAATAGTTTCCATTATTTCTACTTCGCCCAAATCGACTGCAATAAAATGCAACCCTAGCTTTGTTAACGCTTCTTTTACCGCCATTTTACAACGGCCACTCACCATATATTTTATATATAATTTCAAATGGATTCTCTTATTAAAACGGATTGATACAAAATTGTATAATTCAGATGGTCAACTATTACAAAATTTCAGAAAGAAACTACCTAAATCACATTTTTCGGTTGTGTACAAAAATAAAAGAAAGATTAACCTATGCGGAGTGTTTAGTTTATTATTAACATATGTAAAGATATCATTAAAAAGGGACTACCTTTCTCGGGAATATATTACCGTTATAATTAATGTTTAAAAAAATGAATTTGGTTGGCGATAGTCAATAAGATACTTACGTGTAGAGGTCAACACAAAGGAGGAGATGAGATTACAAACATAATAACGGATGAATTAATGAATGCGGAACAAAAGCATTTAAAAGTTGTATTCCTTTACATAGGAGCTTACTTTTAAAGTAAATTAAAAAAACATATTCATTACCTTATTCTAATTAAGAAAAAGCAATTAGAGCTTTATATAGAACAACAGTGAATATTAAGTATAATTTAAAACTCTCCTATGTTATTTTTAATATTATGTTAAAAACGAGTTATTTGATAGAGTTATAAAGTCAGAGAACTTCGATTATATTTCCTATATGTATTATTTTTACCTCTATCACTCATCAAAATCCCTAAATTTACCATGAAAATAACATACATAATACAATGAAAAGTAAGGAAGGTATAGAAGCTCTGTTTTTATATGCCACGGAAGGAATTATTGTAACTAATGAAAAAGGGGAAATAGTCAGAGTTAACCCAAGTGCGGAAAAACTTTTTGGCTATGATAAAGAAGAACTTGTTGGTCAAAAGATTGAAATGTTAGTTCCAACGAAGTTGATGAGAAACCATTCTGGTTACCGCGAGAAATTTAATGGTAATCCGCATGCCCGTGCTATGGGTGTAGAAATAGAACTTTACGGATTAAAAAAAAATGGTGAAGAAATTCCTGTCGAGATTAGTTTAAGTCCGTATACTACTAATGAAAGTAAATTTGTAATCGCATTTATCATTGATATTTCCTTAAGAAAACATGCAGAAGAAAAATTAAAAAATTATTCCGCAGAACTTGAAACGCAGGTAAAAAACAGAACGCTAATTCTGGAAGAAGCTATTCAAGAATTGGAGAGAACTAAAAAAGATTTGCATAATGCTTTAGAAAAAGAACGTGAACTAAATGAACTTAAAACTCGGTTTGTTTCAATGGCTTCGCATGAATTCCGCACACCACTAACAACAATGATGTCTTCTTTATCGCTTGTAAACAAATATGCAGACTTAAACGATAGTGAAAATCGTACAAAACATGTGAGTAAGATAAAAACATCTATCAATAATCTTACAGATATTCTGAATGACTTTCTATCAGTGAGTAAATTGGAAGAAGGTAAAGTTGAAAACATCTCGGAGCAAATAAATATGAAAGCCTTCGTTACAGATATTATGTTAGAAATGAAGACCATGGCTACTGATGGACAAAAGCTAATCTATCAGCATATAGGAAGTGAAATGGCATTGATTGATAAAAAATTATTGAAAAACATACTATTTAATCTTATTTCAAATGCCATTAAGTTTTCACCTGAAAGTGGTATTATTGAAGTAACTACTCAAGTATCTAATTCAACAATTAAAATTTCAATAAAAGATAATGGAATAGGTATTTCTAAAGAAGATCAGAAACACTTATTTGAACGATTTTTTAGAGGAAACAATGCTACTCATATTCAGGGAACTGGTTTAGGATTAAGCATCGTAACAAAATATGCTGAATTAATGAATGCTTCCGTTAACTATGAAAGTACAGAGAATAAAGGTTCAATATTTACGATCATAATTCCACAATAAATCAATATGAAAAAAATATTACTAATAGAAGACAACAAAGACGTGCGAGAAAATACGGCAGAAATACTTAAACTTGCGCAATATGAAGTTCTAACAGCTGTAAATGGAAAAGAGGGAGTGGAACTTGCACATCAAAATAAACCTGACTTAATCATCTGCGATATAATGATGCCAGTATTAGATGGGCATGGGGTATTACACATGCTGTCTAAGAATGAAGAAACATCCAGTATTCCATTTATTTTTTTAACTGCAAAAGCTGAACGAACCGATATAAGAAAAGGTATGGAAATGGGTGCCGACGATTATTTGACGAAACCATTTGATGACGTTGAACTGCTAAATGCTATTGAAAGTCGGCTCAAAAAAAATGAGGTACTTCGAAGAGAATTTACCAAAAATATGGAGGGTGTTAATAGCTTTTTAAATGAAGTTAAAAATATTGATTCATTAAAGAAACTTTCTGAAGACCGGAATGTAGTTAAGTACAAAAAGAAAGCTGATATTTATAAAGAAGGTAATTATCCAAAAGGTATCTATTTTATCAGTAAAGGAAAAATAAAAACATACAAAAGTAGCGACCTTGGAAAAGAGCTGATTACGGAACTACACAAAGAAGGTGACTTTTTCGGATACATTGCTCTATTGCAAGATGAGACCTACACCAGTTCAGCTAGTGCGTTGGAAGATTCTGAAATTTATATGATTCCGAAGGAGGATTTCTTTTCGCTGCTTTACAAAAATGCTGAAGTTTCAAAGAAATTTATAGAAATGCTCTCAAAGGATGCACGAGAAAATGAAATTCATTTAGTTCAATTGGCGTATAATTCGGTAAGAAAGAGAGTTGCAGAAGCTCTCTTAAAATTATCTGACAAGTATAAAAAAGAGGAAGAGCAAAAATTTAGTATATCTATTACCAGAGAAGATCTTGCAAACATTGTAGGTACCGCCACAGAAACGGTTATTAGAACGTTGAGTGATTTTAAAGAAGATAAACTTATTGAAATAGCCAATGGAAAAATTACCATTCTTAATTATGATAAATTAGCGAAATTGAAGAATTAATAGAAAATTAATAAATTTAAACTATTTAAAATGACTTCTCAGATAGTGAGAGCGAAGAAAAAAACCTCCTACATAAAAGTTTATGCAGGAGGTTTTTTTAAACTAATGTATTTTACTTCTTAAGTAAAAACTAGGAAGAAAATTAATTTATTTTGAAGCAGTCATTTTATTTTCATCTGTTGCCAAATACATTTGCAACTGCACTACATAATTTAATACTACATAATTATTGTAAAATCCAATTTTATCTTCCTGAAAATGATCGATTGGGATTTTATTTCCTTCATTAAGCGTTAAAGTACTATTGTATTTTGCAACAGTTTCTTTTAGGTGAGAAAATAAAATAGCTCCCTCTGCTCCTTCTTTAAAAAAGGCAGGTCCAAGATTTTCTTCTTCACCAAGCAATTTTTGTGCTTCAAAATCTTTAGGTATAAATGGTTTACCAATCATGCCTTCAATAATTAAACTCTTAATTCGCTCAGCAGTAGTATCAATATCTGATGCAAGTGGGTCGTATTGTTTCGCATGTTGTTGCATCTTTCTTAACAAGTCCTCACTCTGTATATGCGTATACATTTTTATTTCCAATTGTTTTTTTGCTGGGCGAATATTTACCATTATAAATAACAAGCCCGTTGCACCCAAAATAAGTATGGTTGTTACTAGGGTATTTAAACGAGTATCTGGATTTCTCATTCCATTGTAAAAATAAATAGGAATAAATACGAACGTTGCTATGCAAATGGCAACGATCCAAAGAGTAAGTGCGTGAGGCCAATGCATTACACTAAATAAAGCAGCCAAACATATAAGAAACCCAATAAGCGCACCCACTCCTGATAATAAGCGCTCGTTTTTACTACTGCTGTCTTTTGCTTTCAGAACAAACATTAATGGCAGAAATACCAAACTCAGTGATCCAATTCCAAAAACCAATAATGGTCCTGCACCTGGCCATAGCATAATTTTAAATAATGAACCAATTATAAAAAGTGTTACAGAAGTAATACCGGTAATAATCATTGCTTTTTTCATAGCGTAGTAATTTTTAAAGGTTAGTAATAAAATGGTTTCGTCCTCAATTTCTTTTAAATCTTTTCTAAAAAATTTCGGAATCAACTGTTGATAGAATTGATCGAAATTGCCATCTTCTTGTAATTCGCTTTCAACAATGCAGCAAATATGATCAAGAAGATTTAGCTGCAGGCTTTCTATATCAACACCACGGGTTTTGATATCGTGGAGAATAAAATCAATCTGTTGTTCATTTAGTGTGTACATTATTTAACTTGCGTTTTAATGTTCAACAAAAATTGCATAGTACCGATAAACTCAGCAAACTCATCCACTTTTTCAGAAGCTTCTTTTTTCCCTTTTGATGTTAATGTATAATATTTGCGAACACGTTTACCAATATTTACCACTTCTGTGGTTACCGCACCATGTTCTTCCAATCCATGCAAAGTTGGATATAAAGCACCTTCCGTGATTTGAATTTTATCACCCGTTAATTCTTTTACTCGTTGGGTAATTTCATATCCGTACATTCTTTTTGTTTCGGATAATAACTTTAAAATAATTGTTTTTAAAGTACCTTTTATTAGTTCTGATGAATACATAACACAAATATACATAAGAATATTATGCATAAGAAAACAATATTATAAATAATGTATAAGTGTCTGTTTATTAAAGTAATAATTTTTACTTTTTAAAAAATTATTAGATAAAGTGCGTATTTTAACAATAATAGAACAATAATAAACTGATTTTCATATTTCTGTTTTATTTGACTTGACAGTTTTAAAATTATAAATTAAATTGATAAAAATTCGGTGTTACATAGAAAGTAGAACTCAAAAGTAAAATTGATTTTTGGCTAGTATTTCAATTTTATATCCGCATTTAACTTGGAAATCTTACTTCATCACTTATCGATCATTTTATTTCGTGGCACGAATTTTACAAAACAGATAAGACTTACTCATCTTACTAATAAAATCTTATAACTAATTATTTATGGTCAATAATTTAAGAATTTGGTTAAAAGATACAACCCACAAACTTTTTAGCAGTATAGGATTTTACCCGGCATTAATTGCGCTCTCTTTTCTTGTGCTTTCTTGGCTTAGTATATCATTTGATTTTTCTGAAAGTGGTATGAATTTTAAGTCCCAACTGAAGTGGATAAGCCTTAATGACGCTACCACTGCGCGAAGTATTATCTCTGCAATTACCGCAGGAATTATTTCTCTTACTGTTTTTAGTTTTACCATGGTTATGATTGTACTTAACCAAACTGCCTCTCAAATGAGTAACCGTATATTAGACCAGCTTATTGGTGGCAGGTTTCAGCAGGTGGTACTGGGCATTTATATCGGTACTATATTATATGCGCTCTTTTTACTAAGCACCATAAGAGATATAGATTCTGGAATTAGAATTCCTGCTTTAAGTACTTATCTCCTTATTTTACTTACAATTTTAAATCTTTTTCTTTTTATATACTTTCTTCATTTTATAACACAATCGGTAAAATATGCAGTAATTATCAAGAAAATAACGGATGAAACGCAAGAAATTTTAAATAAAGAACGTCCATTACTGATTCCTCCAGCATTAGCAAACACCTTTAATTTCGAGTATAAATTGGAAGCTAAAAATTCAGGTATTTATCAGGGATTTAGCAAACATATATTAATAAACATCTGTGATCAATTAAACTGTACCATTTTTCTTATATACAAACCAGGTACATTTATTTTAAAAGGTACACCAATTGCACTTATTGATAAACCTTTTATGGATGAAAAAAAAGATGAATTAATTAATGCAATTTATATACATGCGCACGAATCAATAGAAGAAAATTTTATATATGGATTTAAATTATTAAAAGAAGTAGCTATTAAAGCATTAAGTCCTGGAATAAATGATCCAGGTACCGCAGTGCAATGCATTCGCTCACTGTTTAAATTATTTGTATTTAGTATTTGTCATTACCAACATGACATCCTTTTAAATCATGAAAAGCAAATTCGAATTATTACAAAAAATATAACCTTTGATGAGATTTTTAAAGAAACAATATTGCCGATATGGGATTATGGTAAAAATGATTGGTTAATTCAGAACGAACTTCATCACCTCATCTTACAGCTTCAACAAATCAAGAACAGTGATATTGCATATAGTTTACTTACGTTAGTAAATACAAAAATAAATGAAAGAACAATTGGCTAAACGCAGTTTTTGTTATTGTTTTAATTAAAAGGTAAAGTTTATTTTATTATAAAATTAAATTTAAGGAGACTAACTAAACAGTGTAAGATTAAACAATAAACTATTTATATCATTTTTATTATTAATTAGTTTGCTGCACATTCTTTATTAAATAGGGATATATACGAGTATCTTATTCATATTTTATAAAATAAAGTTTACTTTGTCTACTACAATTCCCCAATATTGGGATATTTATACTCGGTTATTTGTAAAAATAAAATAATAAATCGTTGTATCGTAACGCTGTTCAAATTTATTATTATTGGCACAATATTCACAAGTAATATGCTATAAATGCCCACCCATTTTGGCTAAACCACAAACTTATGAAAATCGTTAAAAAAAATATTTTTTTTGCTTCAATTGTTATCTTTTTAGTAAGCTTAAGTTCTTGTAATTCAAAAATAGATTTCCTTACCTCCACCATAGTGCCTGCAGCAAGAGGTTACGTAACAATGAAGAAAGATAATAATGATAATTACTTGTTGCATATTAAAATTTCGAATCTTGCTGAATCTACTAGGCTAACACCATCTAAGGCTACCTATGTTGTTTGGATTGTAGATTACCATAATCATCCGAAAAATATTGGACAAATTGAAACATCTAAACTGAAAGCTTCGCTTGAAACCGTATCGCCGTTTAAACCAAACAAAGTATTTATAAGCGCAGAAGATGCTGTGAGTGTTGAATATCCTGCAGATACAATACTAACTACAGCAAATTTTTAACAATAATTTAAAATAGTATAAATTAATAAACTCTTAAAACAAAGATTATGAAAATTCAAATCAATTCCGACAAAAATATAGCTTGCGATATTGCACATAATCAATGGCTCAAAGAAACTATTCAATCTTCCCTACTGCAATTTAAGGAAAAAATTACGAGAATAGAAGTTCATTTGTCTGATGAAAATGCAGGAAAAGCTGGGAAAGATGACAAAAGATGTATGATCGAAGCAAGACCAGAAGGATTACAACCATTAGCGGTAACGGGTAATTCAGAAACAATTGACCAGGCTGTATTGGATGCTTTAACTAAAATGGAAAATGCTTTAACATCTCTATATGGTCGTAAAGATGAGCGCGTAAAGATGGATTTACAAATTGATTAGTTAGTTTATTTATTATGTTTTAGTTTTTTTATTATGTTATTAATTCAATTAGTTATACTTATTTGGCAAAATATATAAAATGAATAAAAAGTTAAATTTATATCCTAAACCCAGTTCAACCGCAGCAATGAATTTTATAACCTATACCTGCACCAATCACCCGGAAATAATTTTAAATGAACCAGGTAAATGTCCTGAGTGTGGGAAAGATTTGGTTAAAAAATATTAAAACGGATCTGGTAATTAGGTGAATGCGAAAATAACATGAAGTAAATATCTTTTTAATTAAGTACTTAAAATAATTTGATATGGCAAATAATGAAAAAACATCAAAAAAAATAGCAACAATTGCTTCACAACTTCTTCGAGATGGAAGCTCATCGAAGGAAGTGAAAAGAGTTGCGGGATCAGCATTAACACAGGCAGCAGATAAAAAAAATAAAAAGAATACGAATAAAAAGTAATTTGTTTTTATTTTTAACATTTATATTCTCAATAAAATATTAGCTAACTAAAATTAAATAATTATGAATTCTAAAAAACAAGCAGGAATATGGATTGACAGCAAAAAAGCTATTGTCGTAACGCTTGATCAAAATGATAAGCAGATAACGGTAATCCCGTCCAACATTGAAGACAAAACTCATTACGAAAATGAAGGGGACAAAGGTTCCTTTATGGGGCAGCAGCATGTAAGCAACGAAAGAACATTTGATGAAAGGAAAAAAAATCAACTTCATACCTTTTTACAAGAGGTTGTTGCTTCTTTAAAAGATGTAGCTGGTATTTATATATGTGGCCCAGCTGAAGTTAAAGTTCATCTCAGAAAAGAAGTAGAAGCTAACAAAAATCTTGAAAAAGTATTTCGAGGTATTGATTCATGCGAACAAATGACAGAAAATCAATTAGTAGCAAAAGTGAAAAAATTCTACGAACAGAATTAATATATCTGTTTTATAATTACAAAAGTAAAAGCGGTATTAAAAATGATTTCAGTACCGCTTTATTTCTTTGAATATAAATTAATAATAAATTAACTCAAACACTATCTCAAATCTTCAACAGAAACTCCTTTATGCGCTTTCTCATTAAACGTAAAATAATCATCAGGCATAGGATTGTTAGCTACAAAAGAACTGATTATATAACTTTGTGAAGTACCATCCTTCATCAATAATTTAATACCTTCTATTTGTTTTTTAACTTTATTAATTACTAACTTAACAGTATGAAATTTTTCTTTATCCGCATTGATAGGAAATAAACTTATAGTTTGTGTATTTGCGTCTTCAGAATCTAATTTGTATTTATACCCTTTTTCATATAAAGTAAAAATAGTTGCAGGGTTAATTGCTCCCTCTTTAGTTTCCATTTCTTTCATTTGTACTTCATTAGCATCCTTAATAAAATCCCAAATTGTTTTGCCATCACAGTATATTTCATGACCAGGAATTTCTAATCTGTATTTGGTGCCTTTTATTTCAATTTTACCTTTTTGCATTTCCTTCGTTTTATCTTTTTTCTCATTAGTGAAGGTAAAATCAGCTTTAATGGTAGTATATGATTTTGTTTTTGCGCTTAAGTCATCTAATATTACTTTTGCCTTTGGGTCTACTTGAGCATACGTTATTGTTGTACTTGATAAAAAAAGTGCAACTATTAAGTGTCTTTTATTAACCATGTTAATTTTGGGTTTAGTTTATATAATTAATTGTTTTGCGCTTTATTCAAAAATTGTTCCAAAGATAACATGTCTTTAATTAAGACCTCACGTGCTTTAGAGCCCTCAAATGGACCAATGATACCAGCCGATTCTAGTTGATCAACTATCCTACCGGCTCTATTATACCCTAATTTTAATCTTCGTTGTAATAAAGAGGTGGATCCTTGTTGGGTAGAAACTACAATTTCAGCTGCCTGATTAAACAAACCATCTCTTTCTGATGGATCGTCCATTTTAGCGCTTCCTTCTCCATTTTCATCCACATATTCTGGAAGTAAAAAAGCGGTAGGGTAACTACGTTGGCTACCAATAAAATCGCATATTCTATCCACTTCTGGTGTATCAACAAAAGCACACTGTATTCGTAAAAGGTCGTTTCCAGTTGATAATAACATATCTCCTCTACCTATTAATTGGTCGGCACCACCAGAATCTAAAATAGTACGCGAGTCAATTTTAGAAGTAACTCTAAAAGCGATACGAGCAGGAAAATTGGCTTTAATTGTACCAGTAATAATATTAACTGATGGGCGTTGAGTAGCTATAATCAAATGAATTCCAATAGCTCTTGCTAATTGAGCTAAACGTGCAATGGGCGTTTCTACTTCTTTACCTGCTGTCATTATTAAATCGGCAAACTCATCCACAACCAACACAATGTATGGTAAAAATTTATGTCCATCGTTGGGATTAAGCCTACGAGCAATAAATTTTGTATTGTATTCTTTCAAATTTCGAACCTGAGCCTCTTTTAACAAATCATATCGTTGATCCATTTCAATACAAAGTGAATTAAGAGTATGAATCACTTTTTTAGTATCCGTTATTATCGCTTCGGCACTATCAGGTAATTTAGCTAAAAAGTGACGTTCAATTTTATTAAATAAGGTAAGTTCTACCTTTTTAGGATCCACCAATACAAACTTTATTTGTGAGGGATGTTTTTTATATAATAATGACACTAAGATTGCATTTAAACCTACAGACTTCCCTTGTCCTGTTGCTCCAGCCATTAGCAAATGAGGCATTTTTGCAAGATCTGCAATATAGGTTTCATTACTAATAGTTTTACCTAAAGCAATGGGTAAATCCATGGTAGTTGTTTTAAATTTTTCGGAAGCTAAAATGCTACGCATGGGTACCATTTCTGGATTTTGATTGGGTACTTCAATACCAATAGTGCCTTTACCAGGAATAGGTGCTATTATCCGTATACCCAATGCAGAAAGACTTAATGCAATATCATCTTCTAAATTTTTAATCTTAGATATACGCACTCCTGCAGCAGGTATGATTTCATATAAAGTAACCGTAGGTCCCACGGTTGCTTTAATTTTTTCTATCGCAATACCATAGTCACTAAGTGTTTTTAAGATGCGGTCTTTATTTGCATTTAACTCTTCGGTGTTAATTACTAAGTCTTTTGTTCCGCCATAGTTCTCAAGTAAATCAATGGGGGGAAATTGATAGGAAGATAAATCTAAGGTAGGGTCATATTCTCCTACTTGTTCTGTAAGTGCTGTGGCAATTTGCTCAGGGGTAAGTTCTACTTCTTTATCACCTACGTGTTCTACTGTAAATTGTACTTTATCTTCTTCTGCTGATAATACTATTATTTCTTTATGTTCAGGGAAGGTCGTTTCTTTTACAACATCGGTCTCCTCTATATCGTTTTTTGTTAACACGATCTCTAAATCATTCTCATCTGCAACTTCTAATCCTTCATCACTTAATATAGCTTTTTTAAATGAATTTGCTAATAAAGGTTCCTCTTCTATTATAGGATTTATAGGTTCTTCAATGACCATGTTTTTTTTTCTCACAAAATAAAGCGGCATATTGAAGGCCGCCACCAAAAATACCATGAACGTGAAAAATAAAAATAATCCAGTACCCATAAACCCTAAAACGTTATTCATTTTAGAACTAATGGTATAACCGAATGCCCCGCCTAAATAAAATAAACTATCACTAAAAATATAGGCTAACGTAATCGATATAAATACCACTATAAAAAGTGAATAAATATATGCTTTGTTTATATTCAAAAATGATAAGTTGAAAGCAATTCTTAAGCCGGTGATGAATGCTAAAAAGGCAATGAGATAAGAAGATATACCAAACCATTTATATAAAAAAATATGGGATATTAATGCTCCGAATTTACCTAACCAATTTGTTACTTGAAAATCAGAAACAAATAAATCTCCCAGTACTTTATCTTGATCTGCTTCCCAAGTAAAAAAGTAGGAAGTAAAAGCAATGGTTAAATAAACCGAAGCCAATAACAACGTTAAGCCTGCTATCTTCTGAAATCGTTCGTTATAAAGAAAAGCAAACGCAGTGGTTACTTTTTTTTGAAAGTTAGAAGGAGGCTTTTTTGAAATTGGATTAGCTGTTGGTATTGATTGTTCTTTTGCACCAACCTGCTCCTCTCCCCGTTCTTCTTTTAATGTGTTTTTTAAATTATTTTTTTTAGGTTGAGCCATTAATATCCTTTTAATCTACCAAAAATAGAGATTGCCTGTATCATAAACACCGCAAATGTTAAAATATTATAAACGGGTGATTGTGAATTACCTTAAAAACTATTAAAAATAGTTTGTTAAAAGCGAATAAAGATAGAATAAAGGGAGGTAAATTAATTTAAATCGTTAAAAAAAGCTTTCATTTCTTTTTCAGTAACTTTTTTATAATCAGAGGGTATTTCAAATACTTTTGAATCTATTTCTATATTTTTCACTTTTTGCGCGGTAAATTTCATTTCCAACCCAAATTTTTTCATCTGATATTCCATCAATACCCCATCAATCATATTATAGCAGTTGATAAAGTTTGGTTTTTTAACATCTAATTCATTTGTATAATAAATAGCATATTCTGCCTCATTCTTTTTCTTAGGTTTTATCTTTACCTTTTTACACAGATAACCTGCTATTAATTTAGTTTCATTTGTTGGAATAACTTCTAATCCACAGTTTTCATTTTCTTTTATAACATCTTCTCTACTTTGAGTAAGCATGAATTTCTTGTTAAGAAATTTAACCAATTGTGTAATTGATTTTTTAGGTGGGTCGGAAATGAATGAAGTGGTAAAAAGCCCCATTCCCGCATTCATTTCAAAACATATCTTATCATCTTTAAATTTAATAGTCATTTTATCAGGAGCTAAACTTGCCATGGGGTTTTCTCTATCCATTACAAAAGCATCATATTCTATTTCTCCTTCTGAAATAAAACGCTCATTTTTAGGCTTACAAGCCGTTACAAGCAATAAAAACAAACTAGATATTAATAAAAATTTTTTACCCATACATCTCAAATTAAACCAAACTATCACTTTTTAAAAATATAATATAGATGTTAAAATACTAAATTATCTATAAAAGAATAATTAAAATACCTCCATTTTGTCCTTCATTTCAATAACCTAAGGTTTTTAACATTGATTTATAACTTTGTTCTTTTGCAAATAAACGGGTTGATATTTCATTGTCTTCATTTTTTGAAATAATGATATGCTTAGGTGCTGGTATTAAACAATGTTGAATGCCTCCATATCCACCTAAGGATTCTTGATAGGCCCCAGTATGAAAGAAGCCTACTATTAAAGGTTTTTTTTGCTTTTCTACTGCAATTGGCATGTATACTTGATTAAGATGAGATTCCGCATTATAATAGTCATCACTATCACAAGTTAAGCCTCCTAAATTTACACGTTGATACTCTTTATCCCAATGGTTAACAGCTAACAATATAAATTTTTGCTTTATTCCCCAAGTATCTGGTAATGTGGTAATAAATGAACTATCTATCATATACCACAGCTCATTATCATTTTGCTTTTTTATATCTACAATAGAATATAATGCAGCACCGCTTTCACCTACAGTAAAACTGCCAAATTCGGTAAAAATATTAGGCTCTTCTATTTCTCGCTCTTCACATATATTTTTTATTTTTTGAATTATCTCATCTGCCATATATGCATAATCGTAATTAAAACCCAATGAGGTTCTAATAGGAAACCCGCCGCCTATATCAAGTGAATCTAGCGTAGGACAGACTTTTTTTAATTCGCAATAAATATCAATGCATTTTGTTAATTCTGACCAATAATAAGTGGTGTCTTTAATACCAGTATTTATAAAAAAGTGAAGCATTTTAAGCTCGCATTTTGTGCTTTTTTGTATACTACTTTTATAATATTGAATTACATCTGCTTGTCTAATTCCTAATCGAGAAGTGTAAAATTCGAACTTTGGTTCTTCATCTGTAGCTACACGAATGCCGATTTTAAATTTTTTTCTGCAAATTTTTTCTAGCTGAGGTAATTCATTTTTATTATCTAAAATAGGGATAGCATTTACAAATCCATCGTTTACCAATTCACTTATGTATTTTAAATAGGTAGGTCGTTTATAGCCATTATTAATAATGTACGTATCTTTAGTTATTTTACCAGAATTATAAAGGTTTCTGATAATGGGGATATCAAAAGCAGAAGACGTTTCTAAATGGATATCATTTTCTAATGCTTCTTCGAGTACAAATGAGAAATGAGAACTCTTGGTACAATAACAATATGTATATTTGCCTTTATAATCAGCTCTTGCCATGGCCACATTAAATAATTTTTTGGCTTTTTGAATTTGAGCACTAATTTTTGGTAAATAGGATATTTTTAATGGAGTTCCATACTTTTTTATAATGTCCATTAAAGGTATATCATAAAAATGAAGGTTATTATCTATTACATTAAAACCTTCTTGTGGAAAATCAAATGTTTGTTCAATTAAATCGCGATAGCTGTTATTCATTTAAATGGTATTAAACAATAATTAAAAAAATTTTACAAATGTAAGTAACTTACTTTGATTTTATATTCATATTGTAATGAACTTACATTTAAAAAAATATTCAGCATCATCATATTAAAACTAATAATCATTTATGAAAACAGTTAAATTTATTGAAGTAAAATCAGAACTAGGTGCTGGCACAAGAGGTGCTAGCATGGGAATAGATGCTATTAAAATTGCGGCACTAGATTACGGTAACTCGCTTTTTAATAAAATAGAATCGATTGAAATAAAAACCGACAATAATCTACTATTTGAACCCATTAATACACCTTATGCAAAACGCATTAGCGGTATTTTAACTATTTACGAACGTTTAGCCTTACAGGTTTCACAAACGTTAAAGAAAAATAATTTTCCTATTGTGTTAGCTGGCGATCACAGTACCGCAGGTGGTACAATAGCTGGTATCAGACAAGCATATCCAAAACAAAAATTGGGCGTAATATGGATTGATGCGCATGCTGATTTGCACAGCCCTTACACAACACCTACAGGAAATATACATGGTATGCCACTGGCTGCTTCTTTAGCGGAAGATAATATTACTAATAAAATGAATAAACCCAATAAAGAAACAGTTGAGCTTTGGAATAAACTTAAAAAGGTGGGAGGTATTACTCCAAAAATAACTTATAAGGATTTGGTTTATATAGCTGTACGTGATATTGAACCCGAGGAAACTTTCTTAATAAAAAAGAATAAAATTAAAACATTTACAACAGCAGAAGTACGCCGCAACGGGGTGGAAAAAATTTCTAGAGAAGCGTTGGCTCATTTAAGTCATTGCAGTTTAATTTATATTTCATTCGATGTTGATTGTATGGATTCTTCAATCTCAAAAGGTACGGGTACGCCGGTAAGAAATGGTATCACGGAGAAAGAGGCCGGAAGTCTATGTGTTCGTTTAGTACAAAATGAAAAAGTATGTTGCTTTGAAATTTGTGAAGTAAATCCCACTTTAGATAAACAAAATCTGATGGCTGAAAACACCTTAGAAATACTTCAAAAAGTAGTAAGTCAAATTACTTATTAAGTTTTTGCATAAAACAAATCAGTAAAAAATATATATTCTTATTTTTCTAATTCTGCCTTTTTATCGATTAACTAGTTTATGAGCATAGAACAAATTCTTTCAAGAAAAACAATTGAAGCAATAAAATCATTATATGGCACAGAAATAAGTAAAGTTGTTTTTGAAAAAACGAACTCGGATTTTAAAGGTGATTTAACATTAGTGGTATTTGCTTTTTTAAAGATTTCAAAAAAAAATCCACAAGAGACAGCCACAGAAATTGGTAATTATTTAAAATCAAACGTTAGGGAAATATCAGATTTTAATGTAGTAAAAGGTTTTTTAAATATTGTTATTGATGATGCTTTTTGGCTTCAATATTTAAACAGTATTATTGATAAACCATTTATTAATACTTGTATATCTGAAAATGCACCAACGATAATGGTAGAGTATTCATCGCCAAATACTAATAAACCACTACACCTCGGTCACGTTAGAAATAATTTATTAGGGTATTCCGTAGCTGAAATATTAAAAGCAGCAGGTAATAAAGTACTAAAAGTAAATATCGTGAACGATCGAGGTATTCATATTTGCAAAAGCATGTTGGGTTGGCAAAAATGGGGTAATAATGAAACACCTGAATCATCTGGAAAAAAAGGAGATCATTTAGTCGGAGAATATTATGTAGCGTTTGATAAACAATATAAAATTGAAATTGCAACGTTGGTGCAACAAGGTAAAACAAAAGAAGAAGCTGAAAAACAAGCTCCATTAATTTTGCAGGCTCAGGAAATGTTGCTAAAATGGGAAAAAAATGATGCTGATACTCGTACCTTATGGAAAGAAATGAACGATTGGGTATATAAGGGTTTTGATATAACCTATAAAATGTTGGGCGTGGATTTTGACAAACTTTACTATGAAAGTAATACTTATATATTAGGAAAAGATATTATTGATCAAGGTCTTACCAAAGAAGTTCTTAAGCGAAGAGCAGATAATTCTATCTACGCTGATTTAACAGATGAAGGGTTAGATGAAAAGACATTATTACGAGGTGATGGCACTTCAGTATACATGACACAGGATTTAGGAACTGCTTTAAAACGCTATGAAGAAGACCATTTTGATAAATTAATATACGTGGTTGCTAATGAGCAAGATTATCATTTTAAAGTATTATTTCTGATTTTAAAAAAATTAGGTTATAAATGGGCAGATGGGTTATTTCATTTGTCTTATGGAATGGTGGAGCTACCTCAAGGTAAAATGAAATCAAGAGAAGGAACCGTGGTAGATGCTGACGATCTTATGCAAGAGATGATTGCTGCAGCAGAAGTTACAGCAAAACAGCTTGGTAAAGCAACTGATTTAAATGAAACAGATGCGCAACAATTATATAAAACAATAGGACTTGGAGCATTGAAATACTTTATGCTTAAAGTGGATCCCAAAAAGAAAATGTTATTTAATCCAGAAGAATCAATCGATTTTAATGGTAACACGGCTCCTTTTATTCAATTTAATTATGTTCGAATACAGGCGCTATTGCGTAAAGCTGCAGATAGTAAAATCTTATTACAAAAAGAATTACCATTTCAAAATCAACCATTATTAGCTAAAGAAAAAGAATTAATTATAAACTTATATCATTTTAATCATACGCTTAAACAAGCTGCTGCTGAGTATAGTCCCGCACTAATTGCAAATTATGTGTATGAGTTAGCAAAAGAATATAGTCAATATTATCATGATACCCCTATATTAAAAGAAGCACAAAATGATGTACTTCTATTTCGTTTAACGCTTTCAAAAACAATTGGTAGCGCTATTAAATCAGCAATGGGATTATTGGGTATTGAAGTACCTGAACGAATGTAAAAAGTTTATAAAAGTAATAAGCCGCAATAATAAAGATGGTGGAAAATCTTTATTTATGCGGCTTATACTCTCTCTAACTAAACTACTAACTATAAAAGCTCTCTATTAATTCTATTTTATTAAGGTAACTATACCTTTGTAATCGTGTATTTTTCCGATTATATCTATCACTCTAACTTTCCATACATACACATCTTGTAAACACCCCGCACTACCATCTATAATATTATCTGTTGAAGAGGTCGTTCCCCCATCCCAACCTTCGTCTATATCTTCTGTATTAAATATAATATTTCCCCATCTATCATATATCCAAAAATTATATTTTTTAATCCCAATCCCTCTGCCTAAGAATACATCATTTAAACCATCGTCATTAGGCGAAAATGCGTTGGGTATATAAAAAGTAAACTCTGGATGAATTACAATTTCATGTGATATACTATCTACACAGCCATCTGCATTTTTAACTAATAAAGTTGCTAAATAAGTCGCTGGCGTTTTTGGAAGATACAGATGAACAGGGTTCGCAGTTAAAGAATCTACTTCAGCACCATCACCAAAAGTGTAATGCCAATAAACTACATCTTTAGATGATTGATTTAATAACGTAACCTTTGTATCCAATATGGTTGTTGGATTAGGACTTGCAAAAAATTCTGCTTTTGGTTTTTGAAAAATTTCAACCAATTTAGGTTTCATTAAATTGCTTTTGCAACCATGATTAGAAATAGCGGTTACTGTTATATCATATACACCAGATTGAGTGTAGCAATGAGTAACCTTTTTACCTTTTCCATTTGGCGAAGTATCTCCAAAATTCCATTCCCATGAAACAATATCACCTCCACTAACAGTTGTAGAATCATAAAAGTTTACACATTTCCCTAGACATCCATTCGGGGCATCTATCGCAAATTTTACAATAGGGTCTTTATAAAAACTAATTAAGACATCAGATGAAGCAATTGTGCATGAACCAACTGGATCATCTGTGGTTAGCGTCAATTTTACAAACCCAGCTGTACATTCTGTCTTCGTTGGAGTATAAAGTGCTTGTAAACTAGTATTACTTGGATTATACGTTCCTGCACCCCCACTCCATTTTCCAACAGTTGCAGCACCACCAATACTACCATTTAATTTAATGGCAGACCCCATACACAAACTTTGATTAGAGCCAGCATTAGCAGTTGCCAATGCATTTACTAGAACATTTACTGTATCTGTTGAACTACAGCTCGTTAATGAATTTGTTGTTTTTAGCACATACACCGATGTAATAGGCGAACTACCTCCATTGGTTAATGATACAGAAGGGTTAGCGATACTATTATTGCTTAAACCTTTTGCAAACGTATTGTCTAGAAGTTGCCATAAGTAAGTATAATCAATTACAGGGCTAGTACCTAAAATGGAAGAAGCTCCAGTGCATAATTCCACATCTGCACCTGCATTGGCAATAGGTGGTGTATTTATTTTTACTGTTATTGGTCTTATATCTACACAATTGGTGTTGATTGCTTTTATAAAATAAGTACCACTTGCATTTATAGCTGTCGGGTTTATTAATGGGATAGTTGCTAATGCATCGACCCAATATGATAAAGTACCACCACCAGTACTGCCTGCGGTAATAATAGCGGTAGTAATATTAGCCGTATTGGGATAACAGATAGGTAGAGGATTTATTATATTTAAAACGGGCTGTGGATTGATGGTTACTTTGATATCATCAACAGATTTACAATTAGTAATACTGTTTGTTACAGTTAAAGTATATAAAAATAATTCTGGTACAGTTTTATTATTTGTAATTGTAACAGAAGGGTTAGAAATCTGCGAGTCGCTAAGTCCCGTAATGGGTGACCAGCTGTATAATTGATTAACAATAGCATCTGCGCCGATTTTACCCGTTGTTTGTCCAGAACAAGTTGCTAAATCAAAACCTGCATCAGCAATCGGTAATGAATGAATGGTTACAATTACAGGTTTAATATCTGAGCAGCCGCCTAGTGAAGTTATTTTAATGTAATAAGTACCACTTGCTTTTATTGCATTTGGTGCTATTAAGGTGTTGGTAGCATTTGCATTTGTCCAATAGGAAAATGTTCCTCCTCCAGTACTACCTAATGTTATAGATGCAACAGTTATATCTACCGTATTAGGGAAACAAACTGCAGGAGGATTTGTTATGGAGAGCACCGGAATAGGATCAATAATAACTGTTACTGGTTGAATATCTACACAACCTAAAGATGACACTGCTTTAATATAATAAGTACCCCCTACACTAAGCATATTTGGGTTATTTAATACAACGGTACAACCTAAATCCCTCCAATAGGATATGCTGTTAATATTAGTACTTCCAGCTGTTGTTGCTTTAGTTGTTATATCTATCTTAATAGGTGAACATACAGCATTGGGATTCGTAATTAAGAGGGCCGGCCCCGGATCTACAATTACATCTTTAGTGATAGTGGCCTCACATGGACCTTGCATAATTGTCAGTTTTACAGGGTATATGCCTTGTTTTGGAAATGAGTAAAGAGGATTTTGATCATTTTTATCTTCAATACCATCATTTGTAAAATCCCAAGACCAAGATGTTATAGCACCAGTTGGAGTTGATTTATCTACAAATTTCATTGGTAAATTAGAGCATGTTGGTAAATTAGAGAAAAATGCAGTTGGTAAATTAACTACCCCTGTTATAATGGTGTCTATATTAAAGACACAAAATTTACCTCCATTACCCACCACTGTCATAGCAACGCTGTACTTACCTGGTTTATTAATTACAATTGAACTGCTATCCACAGCAGATATAATGCCTGGGCCAGTCCATAGATAAGAATATACACCTGATGGAGCGATTAAAACGGCAGTATCTACACCGCAAATAAACGGCTTGGTGGTAATGGCTTTAAATGGAGAACAATCTACCGCTAAATAAGCGTATCCAAAATGACCAGCTGCATTACAATCACTCGACTCAAATTGTATGGTTACTTGTTGTCCTATATAATTTATTAAAGGAATATTTACGGGTACCCAATCTTTATATACAGCTTCCTGTCCAGGAACACTTCCAATTATGGGCATTAGTTTAAAGCCACCAGCAACGCCTTTTTCTATATCTACATCATAACTAGCGCAATCAATTGCATTACCATTTTGGTCAAATACTCTAATTTTAAAATAAGGCTGTTCTGATTGTGGATGTGCTTGAGCTAAATTTTGACTAAATACTACTGCATACCAATACGTGATAGATGGGTTAGTAGCCGACACTACAAACGTATTTTTTATAATTTGGTGATTATAAGGGCCATTGCTTGCAAATTTACCGTATGCCTCGCTACTGCCCAATCTTAAAGAATAAGTGTGCCCAGGTGCTACTTTTGAAATGGGTACAAATGGATCTGTACCTGCAGTCATTATTTCATGTACATAATCAGGTTGATTCATTAGTGTACTCGTATCTAAAGTACTAGTGGGCAAAGACGCAGCAAGGGTAGTAAAGTTAGAGGGGTTAGCAACACTACACCAACGTCCACTCCAACCAGCATGAGTTCCTATTGCAAAATCTAAGTTATTACAATTACTTGCTAAAACATTAAATGGGATAGTGTTTATATTAGAATAGAAGCCAGACTGTTTTTTGTATAAAGCCTCCATGGAGGGAAGCATTTCTTTCCAATAGTCTAATGCTTCCGCCTTTGTAGTTATGCTTCCTTCTTTTACCTTGGTTAAATAGTTCGCGTAGTTTAATAAATTTTTTCTTGATGCGTAACGTAAAAATGAATTAGATTCAGCCGCATCAATATTTAAATTGCTGCGTAACATCCCTTCCACATCATGCCAATCAAATAAATGATTTGCATTGTGTGTAAACTCCTCTGAAAACCTTGGTGCTTGTGAATTATTTGTAGTGGTTGTTTGTTGAGCTTTACTTTCAATGCAACAAATTATAATTACCCCTAATACTAATCTAATAATTCTCTTTAAGTAATTTGTATGCATACTTACAATCATTAAATTATTTCAAAAACTCGCCCCTTTGCTCATAAAAAAACCATTATATGAACGATTATTTAATTAAAGATGCTGTTTTAAAATATTTGGTTGCATTTACAGCAATCTATTTTTAATACTTAAAAAATTAGCAAAAATTAAATTAAAGAGAATTTCAACAATTTTTACGCAAAAAAAAATAAAAAGTTTTATGAAATTTTGAACTATAATTTCAAGCCAAAACAAAATAAAATATTATTATACTACTGAAAAACAGATATTTGTAAATAATTTTTAAGATTCGATTTAGTATTTATAGTGGATATTATGCCTTTACAAACTATTGCAAAACTCCAACTTGCGTACTGAGTATTCTTAAAATTTTTCATCTTTACAGCTAACCACCCGCAGACGTATCCCCTTGATTAAAAGTAATTTAAATTATAAAATAAAATTAGATTTATTACGGAATATAGGTTTAGGGTAAAACAACTACAAAAAAATAAGACTCAATACAACACTCTATAAAACATAGGATAGCGGGTTCAGAATGATCGAGAAGATGCTACCATAGGAAAAATTTAAAGTCTTTAATAATATTGCTGCACTATAAATCAATGCACCCTGTACTTTTTTAACACGTTAATTTTTTTTAATAACCCCAAGTAAATTTTCGTTACGTCATTTTTCCAAAAAAATAAATTTTTATCAACCTAAAAAATGAACTATAATTAATATAAAATTGCAAAAAAACATAACTCTTAAGGATATAAATAACAATCTTTATTTAGGTTCTTGGGTATTGTATGTTTATAATTAACATACAAATCGTAATAGAAATGAAAACTATAAATAGCCGAGATGCTTTACCTCAAAGTATTATATTTCTAGAATGAACTTATTTGATTCTTTTGAAATATTTAACTTCATCTTTTTTCTACTTCTTATTTTTGAATATATTTTTGAATTACGTCTAATTTTACATATTGATCAACTGTATTAATATAATATCCGCTTATCATAAAAAAGACCCTCTCTGTGTTGATTTTAAAGTTGTTGATGAATACGAAAAAGCTGCTTTTTTATGATACTTTTTATAGTCTGAGCTATGATTTCAACAGAGAATTTTCAGAACACTTTGTATCAAGAAATGAATATGATACTAAATAGCACTTATTCTTAAAAAAAATACTTACATGCTTTTCTGCGGTTTGTTTACAAACTTCAACCAAACTATTTTCAACTCGTTTAGTCTAAACGCATCTTCGATATTTATTGACCAAACCAAATGATACAACATCAAAATAATCTATTGTGTCGCTTTGTAACATCATCATTTATTTTACAATTTTATACTTTTAGAATTTTGCTGATGTAGAAACTGAGGCATAATTCCTATGATTTAAATAGATTAATGATTTATTACCGATTAGTTCTACCTGGTCTTTTAAAATACGAAGCTCCTTTATTATTTCTTTAGTGGTATTTGAAGCAGTAAAATGATTTTATAATTTTTATTATAATATAATCCAAACATAATTAAATAATTATGTAAAATAATATCGACGATATATTGGTTTATAACTGGTATTAATGACCTAAAAAATGGCAATAAATTTCTTCATGAAAAATAATGTGCAAAACCTGCTTCAACAAATAAAGACAAAAATATTACTTACATTTGTGCACTATTTACTAACCTAAAATAAAAAAAGCACAAAAATGAAAAAAATTCTTTTTATTCCTTCAATTGCTGTAATGGCATTACTAGCTTCCTGCGGAAGTAAGGAACCAGCAAAAACCGAACAACCAACAATGGAAACACCAGCAGCAGCTCCAGCAGAAACAGAAACCCAACCTGCAGAGTCAGCAGCATCTGCAGTTACTGATCATATTACATTAACTGGTGATGATCAAATGAAGTATGATGGATATATGTTTAAAATTAAAGCGGGACAGGATGTTAAATTAACAATGACAAATGCTGGTAAATTACCAAAAGAAGCAATGGGTCATAACGTTGTTATTTTAGCTAAAGGTACCGATGTTGCTGCATTTGCAAAAGAGGCAGCGAAAGATAAAGCAGATGGCTATATTCCAGCATCTATGAAAAGTTCTATCATTGCTCACACTAAGACTTTAGGTCCTGGTGAAACTGATGAAATCACTTTTAAGATTGATGCTCCAGGAGAATATGATTTTATTTGTAGCTTTCCTGGTCATTATATAACTATGAAAGGCAAAATTGTAGTAGAATAATTAGTGTATTTAATTTAATAAAAGAGGCTGTCTACTATTTAAGACAGCCTCTTTTATTTATATATAACTTTAGTCACTAAAAATAAATGGCAAACAAAATCTTACTACAAATTATAACTCTAAAAACTGTGTATTCTACTTTTTATTCATAGCAACCATTGCCACACCAGCTATAAGCAATACACCACCAATTATAGGTGACCATTGTACAGGGTGATTTTCTTTTTTATCGATCTGTATTGGTCCAAGATCTACTACGTTTTTCTTAGTTACAAAGTTAAAACCCGTTATTATCATCATTATAATTCCAATTG
Organism: Bacteroidia bacterium; assembly: GCA_039937835.1. Classification (GTDB taxonomy): domain Bacteria; phylum Bacteroidota; class Bacteroidia; order 2-12-FULL-35-15; family 2-12-FULL-35-15; genus 2-12-FULL-35-15. The sequence goes on from JBDTFR010000012.1 coordinate 38,896, forward strand.
CAATTAGTACTATTCCTATGTTTTTCATGTTTTTTTTTGGTTTAGATTTATTTAACTTTTAATTATCGTATAGTTTTATTTTTTTTTGTCTTCTCGCTTTTCTTCTTCTCTTGCTCTCTTCTTTTTAAAAGCACCTCTCAATAAAAAGCTATTTTGTGCGGCATTCATATTTTCTTTAAATCCTTTAGTACCGCCTTTTAAATTAATAAGTGTTTGATTCAAATTATCGGCCAACGTAGTATCCATAAATAACCTACCGATTGTACCTTTACCCGAGCGAATAGAGTTCGTAATAACAGCAAGGTCGGAAGTAATATAAGTTGCATTTTCTGCAGTAGCATTTAATTTATATAATATTTCATCAAAATTAACTGCTTCGTTTGTAAGAATATGATCTTGATTTTTTATTTCAGCTGCATTTAGTGAACCAGAAGCAATATTTATTATTTTATTCCCCATCAACCCTTCAGATCCAATTGTTGCTTGAGCATCTTTCTTTATAAATTTTTGAACATCTTTATCTATTATCATATCTACTTTTACTGATGTATCACTAATAATATTAATATTTTCAACCGTGCCCACGTTTATTCCAGAAAAACGAATATTGTTACCTACTTGTAATCCATTTACATTTTTAAATATCGCATTTATTCTGAATACATCACTAAATAGGCGTTGTTTTTGCCCTATAAAATAAATTGCAAAAATAAATACTAAGACTGCAGCTGTTACGAAAATTCCTAATTTAACTGAACTACCTGTTTTCTTTTTCATATGAGATTGATTACCTAAAATATATTTTATAGAAAAAATGATTTAATATTGTCTTTTTCAGAGTTTTTTAAGCCTTCGTAAGTGCCTTCAGCGATTACTTTACCTTGGTCTAAAATAATTACTCGGTCAGCAACAATTCGAGCACAATCCATATCGTGTGTAATAATAATAGAAGAGGTTTGATATTTTTTACGTACACTTAAAATGAGTGTACTAATCTCTTTAGATGTAATAGGATCTAAACCAGTTGTAGGCTCATCATAAAGCATTATTTCAGGCTTTAAAATTAATGTTCTTGCTAAACCTACCCTTTTTCTCATGCCACCTGAAAGTTCCGAAGGCATTTTATTTATTACGTCTGGCAAACCCACATTTTCCAATGCTTCTTTAACTAACCCTTCTATATCTTCTTTTTTAATCGATTTTACTCTGCTAATTGGAAATCTTAAATTATCTCCAATTGTCATTGAATCATACAAAGCGCCGCTCTGAAATAAAAACCCCACCCTTTTTCTTAATATATTCAACTCTTTCGAGGTTATTTCAGAAATATTTTGATCAAGTACTTCTAATTTACCTTCATCCAAATCTATTAACCCAACCATGCACTTTATTAAAACCGATTTTCCTGTTCCTGATTTCCCTAATACTACCAAATTTTCTCCTTTTCGTAATTGAAAAGTTATTCCTTGTAATACAGCATTGGTTCCAAAGCTTTTTTTCAATCCTTCTATATTGGCAACTATATTTTTATTCGCCACTATTTTATTATCGATAATTTCTTGCATTCGTTGTTCCATCATTTTTACATCATTATACTTGTAATTTGTACTGCAATCATATCAATGATAAATACAAGTAATGAAGCTACTACAACTGCAGTATTAGCAGCTTTACCAACACCTTCGGTTCCTTTATTGGAATTATACCCTTTATAACAACCAATTAAACCAATTACAAATCCAAAGAAAAAAGTCTTTATAAAAGCTGGATAGATATCTATAAACTCTAAAGAGGAAAAAATTTGATTAAAAAATAATCTAATGCTTACATCGCCCGAAATGTTTACACCAATGTATGAACCTAATAGCCCTATTGCATCCGATAGAATAACCAACAAGGGAATCATGAATGTGCAAGCTAATATTCGATTTACAACCAAAAACTTAAATGGATTAGTAGCAGAAACCTCCATCGCCTCAATTTGTTCTGTGACTTTCATAGAGCCTAATTCTGCGCCAATCCCTGAACCTATCTTACCTGCACAAATTAATGCTGTAATTACCGGTCCAATTTCTCTAATCATAGATACTGCAACCATTCCAGGAATTAATGATTCTGCACCAAATGCTGCCATAGTGGGTTTAGCTTGAATTGTTAATACTAATCCCATTATAAAACCTGTAATACCAATAAGCGAAAATGATCTATAGCCTATTAAATAGCATTGTCTAATTAATTCTGCAAATTCATATGGCGGAAGAAATACATTTTTAAAAAATCTCAAAGCAAAACGAGTGATGTCAGAAACCTCAATTAGAATTTTTTTTAATTTTTGTATAAAACTTAATTTTAAAATTTTGACTGTAAGGGATTGTTCTTCTTCAACCATTAACGATGTGGATTTATTATTCATATAAAATTCTTAAAACAAAAGTTATAAATTTACACTATAAACTAGTTAAAATACGCTATATCATAAAAAAATTCAATAGATTCTTGTTTTGTATTATTTGTATTTTATTGTTACACATTAATGGAAACCCAATATTAGTGTTTAGAATTACTACACACTCTTTCACAAAATCATTTTTAAAATATAGCGATCAATTTAATTAATTGAATTTAATTAATTGGATTCATATTATTATTTACAAGGACATACTATAATTATAATGCCAAGTTTTTTTTTATAGTTATGGTGATAGAACCTAACGTTTTTAATCAACCTGTGGATTAGAAAATAAATATTTTTAAGATATGAGTATTTATTTACTCAACAGTGGTTTAAGATCATAATAGCACTAGTGAGTACCTATACTAATTTTAATTAGTAGAATTATTATCTTTTTTCGTTACAGTTATAATTATTAGAATTAAAGCAGAAATTAATATTAGATGCACCATTGCCCCTATGATTGCGCTTAAAAGAAAAAAGCTAATCATCCAACAAATAATTAATATAATTGCTAAGAAATAGGATTTGTATTGCATATTGTTTTGTATAACTATAAGTTTAAATTATATATAAACTATTGCCAAATCTGTGCCCTAATGACTTATCTTTAGAATTAAAAGATTATTTTTTTAATTCTAAAGATCCTGTTGCGTCAAAATTAACAGGAATTAGTTGATCATTATTATTCATATTATTCAACTTCATATCAGCTTTTATCATTAGCTTGTAATCAACTATATCATTATCAGTAACGATGGAAATAGCTGTTTTTAAAGGGTGTTCAATCTTAATAGTAACGGGTAATACTACTGTTGCTGTAGAAGAAGGTTTAATTCTAATTTTTTGATTAAGTGTTTTTTCACTATAAAAAGAATTCTTAGCAACAAAAGAATAATGAATATTACTTAACTCCATATCAATATTTTTTCCTTTATTAATAATTCCAATAGTAACGTTCGCTGTTAACGTTTTGTCCCTAAAATTATATTTTTTTTGGTCTGTACTTAGCACTTTTATTTGTGGAGGAACAGGTACAGCAATCTTTTTGGTTTTATCGTAATCTATTTTAACGTGTCCAAAAATAGTATTGTATACCACGTAAAATTGAAAATTAACAGTAGTAGAATCGAATTTTTGTAGGCTCGCTATTGTTTTCCTTATTTTTTTAAAAGAAACATTAAGTGGTAGCTTTACAGTGTCGATTTGGAATTTACGTTGGCGTAATTGCAATGGTACTAATTCTTCCGCTACCAATAAATCGCTTAAATTTATTTTATAATAAATGCTATCTATTGTTAGGCGGTAAGGACTTTTGTTCTGAACAATTACATCAATTTTACTAAACAAAGAATCTCCTCTAATTTTAGCATCTATAAAAGCAATACTTTCAATATCTGGAATTATTAAATTTAGAGCTTTACGCGGATTAAATACGTAAAACAAAATTGAAATAGCAATAGCAAATATTAAAACGATAATTAATACAATTTTTAATTTCTTAGGTATACTCACTTTTTATTTTTTTATTTTTTTTAAAAATATTTCTAAAAATGTTTTCTCTGAATCTTCTTCAATAATATTGATATTAATTATCTTATCAATTTTGGGGTTAAGCGCGTATAAAAAACATTCCTTAAAACATAGCTTATTTCCCAACACTAGTTTGTATCTTAATTTTTAAATCTGCCATTTATTGGAATTTTTGCAACAAGTTGTTCTTCTCATTGATTTTGAAATATTTAAGGTACCGCTAAATTTTCACTCTTTCTCGGCAAATTAAGTAAATATAAACCAAAATTTCCCTTTTTAACATCGAATTTACCACATTGGGTTAAAAAATCCTTAATCAAAACAAGCTTAACATCCCTTATATCTGTATTCAACTCAAAGGGCGACCTTTTTTAAAATCATCAAAATCTACATTAATTAAAAAACTACCTTCATACTTCACAATGTGCAGGCAATAGTTTAGAACTGTCATTTTTCTATTAATAAATTAATAGCTATAATCATTAAAATGATAGCTGCTTTATTCACTTTAGTTTTTTATAATTATCAACATAGTGTATTTCAGCATTTGTAATTTCAAATCTATTAATTTTAAGTGTCATTAAATATTTAATAAGTGATGTAAAGTCTGAGGTATCGGCTTTTATATTTCCCTTTAATATTTCCCTAAACGATACTTAATGGATTGGTTATTTCTGTTTCAAAAACTACTTTATCTTTTAAAATAGTTCTCCATTCTACCGATTAGTCAATCTCCAGCGATTCAAAAAAAGACAAGTTGTCTTTATCCATTTTATTTTATTCTTCTGTGAAAACTATTTTCGCTTGCTTTGAAGGACTCTTTATTCTTACTCTTTAAACTTCCTTATAATACTATCAAATTTTAATAAAGTAAAACATTTTTTATTACTTAAACATCATGCCGCATTTGGAATGAGATTTGAGTTATGGCACAAGCGAAAGAAAGAAAAAGATGCTTTTAAAGAAATGTTTACAACATCCCGTATTTTTAATATTAAAAAGTTCATTTATAGGATTTGTAGACGATAACGTATTAAAATTTAGCGCAGCATTAGCTTATTATACCATATTTTCGTTACCATCCATGCTTATAGTGATAATTGGTTTATGCAGCGTATTTTATGGTAAAGATGCAGTTCAGGGCGAAATATTTTTTCAAATTCATCAATTTGTAGGAAATGAAGCGGCGTTAGAAATTCAACATATATTACAAAAAACTACCCTTCACCATGATAATTTTTTAGCTACCATAACAGGGTTAGCTACTTTACTATTAGCTGCCACGGGTATGTTTGGAGAAATACAGGATTCAATTAATATAATTTGGGGATTAAAAACAAAACCTAAAAAGGGATTTATAAAAATTTTCTTAAATAGATTAATTTCATTTTCAATGGTGTTAATTTTAGGTTTTATTTTGTTAGTTTCATTACTTTTAAATGCAGTAATGGATAATTTTTTTAATGAGCTTAAAAAGATATTCTCAGAGAGTTTTATTACTTATTTATATTTGTTAGATTATATTTTTTTATTTGGAGTAATTGCTTTGTTATTTGCTTTTATTTTTAAAGCCTTACCAGATGCTAAAATATTGTGGAAAGACGTATGGGTAGGCGCATTAATTACTACTTTATTATTTTTAATTGGTAAATTTTTAATTAGTTATTACTTAATGCACAATAAGAGTATTAGTGCCTATGGGGCGGCAGGTTCATTAATTATTATTTTATTATGGGTATATTATTCGGCTATAATTTTGTATTACGGGGCAGAATTTACTCAAGCCTATGTAAAACAAAGAGGTAGATTCATTCAACCCAATAAATACGCAGTTTGGATAGCAGAAGAGGCAGAAGCTAAAAAAATCCCTGTTACAGAAATAAGTAACATTCATAAATAACAAAAACATACAATAACAACTTACCTGTGTTAAAATCATTACCAAACCTCAAACTCCTTTTTATCAAAAAATTGAACTGGTATTAATAACTATAGTTTTAATATTAACGATAATCTATGTTGGTCATATTCTTATTTTACCATCTTTACTTGCCGCACTCTTCTTTATTATTGAGACCTGTGGTAGTATTTTTAAAGAAAAAAATTAGAATTACTCCTGTCCTTGCTGCGATGATTGCTATAATTTTTCCACCATTACCATTTAAAACTATACTATTAAATCTGAGGAATTGTTATGGTAAAAGCTGTTCCTTTGTTAACTTCACTTGCAACATTAACAGTTCCATCGTGTTTTGAAATAATATTATAAGTTGCAGTTAATCCTAAACCTGTACCACCTTTTTTTGAAGTAAAAAAGGGTTCAAACAATTTGCCTAAATCTTGAGTAGGAATTCCTTTTCCATTATCTGAAATTTCAATGCAAATTATTTTATTTTCTGTCGATACTGCTATTTTTAATTTGCCAGTTTTTTCTTCAACAGCTTCTACTCCATTTACCAACAAATTTAGTAATGCAATCACCAGCTTTTCTTTATCTCCCTTAATGAGTAGTTTTGGTTGTATGATCTTTTCTATTTGTACACCTTTTAACTTTATTCTATCATTTACTAAAGTCAGTGTTTCATCTATCACTTCGTCGATAAATATTTCTGTAAGATTAACTGTATCAAAACGAGTTGCATTTAATAAATCTTCAATTAAAGTATTGATCCGCTTACCATTTCGATCTATTATATCAATAAACTCATTTGGATTTTCGGAATTGTCTACTAACTGTGCACCTTCCAACATGGTGCGTAATTCTAACAAGGATAAATGAATATTGGTTAATGGATTTTTAATTTCATGTGCTATAATGCGAGCTACCTTACCTGTTAATGCTTGTTTTTCTAATATCTTTTCTCTTTGTTCTGTTAATCTACGTTCAGTAATATTATGTAAAACGAGTTGGTATATGTTTTTCTCCACATCAACAATCGATAAATTCATTATGCAAAAGCAATTTTTATTAAGTGGCGGGTAAGAAAATTCAATTTCAATAGTAGTATTTATAAAATCATCGACATTAACAATTTTAGGCGTAAAATACTCCGCAATGTTTAATCCAATTATTTTATATTTTTCTTTATAGTCAAAAAATTTCAATGCAGCTTTATTAGCGTCTATGATTGAAAATTTAGAATCAATCATAAATACATACTCAACAGCATTTTCAAATAAATTTTTAAATTTATTTTCGCTTTCCTTCAACGATTTTAAAACTCTTGACTTTTCAATTGCATAGCGTATGCTTCTGCTTAAACTTTCAACGGTGTATTGATCTTTTACAAGATAATCATAAACTCCATATTTTAAGGCTTGTTGATCGATGGTTTCTTCTTTTACACCAGTGAGTAATATAGTAGGTAAAAAAAACGAATGTGTATTTATGTAAGATATTAGTTCAATACCTGTATTTACACCCAACCTATAATCCACAAGAACAAGATCAAAGGCTTGATGATTAATTAATTCAACTGCTTTGTTGTAGGTTTCTGCCCAAGTAATTTCTTTGTTAAAAGATATTTCATTTAAACTGTCTTCAAGTAAAAAATAATCATCTTCATCATCTTCTACAATTAGCAATCTTATAATTTTTGCATCACTCATTATCTAGGGTATTTTAACTGCTGAAAACCAATATTTTTTAATTATATCCACCACCTCTATCAACTCATTATAAGAATATGGTTTAATAACATAACTGTTGGCCCCCAACTCATATGATTGAGATATATCTTCTGGGTTATTACTTGTACTAAAAATTATAATTGGTATTTTACATAAGTTAACATTTGATTTAATTATTTTCAAACATTGTCTTCCATCAATTTTAGGCATATTTAAATCAAGTAATATTAATTTAGGAAGTAAAAATGAAGGGTCTTTGTATTTTCCTTTATTGTTTAAATAATCTAACAATTCTTCTCCATTCTCCACACACTGTATCTCTCCATCAAAATTTAAACTTGCAAATGCTTCTTTTAGCATAAACTGATCGTCTGTATCATCATCAGCTACCAATATACATCTTTTAGTGTCTAGTTTTTCAATTTCCATAGATTATGTTTTTTGAGGTAATCCAATAATAAATGTTGCACCTTCACCAAGTTCACTTTGAGCTGTTATAAACCCTTCATGGTTTTCAACTATGCGTTTGCATATTGCTAATCCTATTCCTGTTCCTTCATATTCTGAGCGCCCATGCAAACGTTGAAAAATAATAAATATCTGGTTGGCATATTCCGATTCAAAACCAATACCATTATCTTTTATAAAGATACAATAATAGGTTTGGTATTTATAATTAAAATCTTTGTTCCAATCTTTAGATTCTATATCTCTGCTGTTATATAATTTCCCAGAAACACTAATTACAGGGTTTTCAGAATGATTAAATTTAAGAGCATTGCTTATTAAGTTTTGAAACAATTGCCGCAATTGCGTATTATTTCCTTTAATGGTCGTCAAATTTGCAATATGGATTTTTGCATTTTTTGAAGTAATTGCTATATCTAAATCCTCTATTATATATTTTAAAATAGTATTCAATTCTACTTTTTCATAGGTATCTAAAATTCGAGTAGCCCTCGAATAATTTAGTAAATCGCTAATAAGAGTTCGCATTCTATTAGCTGATTTATTTAATCGAGTCAAATAATTAATTACCTCGTTATCATTAAGACTTATTAATTTCGCTTCAATTTTTTCACTAAAAGATATTATTTTTCTTAGCGGCTCTTGCAAATCATGCGAAGCTACATAGGCAAATTGTTCTAATTCCTTATTTGACAAGTTTAATTTATGCACTTGTTGTTGAAGTAAAGAACGGGACGCTATTAATTCTCTTTCTATTTTAAGTTTTGAATGGTATTCTCTATTTAATATAATTAGTAAACTTATAAGTATTACTAATGAAAGTCCACACGTTAATATAATGATGTAAATAGACAACTCTGAATTTTTAAAAGTAGTTTGTCTTATTTTTGTTAATCGTAAATATTCTGCTTCTTCTAATATGGATATTTCCTTAATAACTCTATCCATTGCAAATTTTCCTTCGATAATTAAAACCTTTAAAGAATCATTAATCTTTTCACTTTTATCATAAAATTGTTTACTCCGCACTAATGTATTTATCTTGTAATTAATGGCCGACTCTAATTTTTTTAAGTTTTGTTGTTGTAATTTATCATTATTAAGTTCGCGAGATAATAATACAAATTCTTGTTGTATGTTAAATTGAGCTTTTTTATTAGCATCCATAAACATAAATTCATTGGTTATCATGTATCCTCTTTGTCCGTTTTCAGCATCTTTAAGCAAAGAGATGATGCGCTGAATACGCAAACTTATATCATGCGAGCGATCTAAGTAAGTAAGCGATCTATTGGTATTAGTAATAGTATATATAGCTAATATAATAGCAATTAATACTACTGCCACAGAAAAGCCTGCTAATAAGTAAAAATTTTTTTTACGGGATATATGTATTTTTAATGTTGTCATTTTATTAATACCAAAAGTATAGGTTTAAATATAGAATTGCGAATATTTTATATTTATACTTATTTCTCTCCAGTTTTACAGAATTGCCATACTTTTAGTTAAAAACAAAAGCAACTCACTAATTGTGAATTGCTTTTAACAAAAAAAAGAATTTGTTAGTTAGATTATTTTACTTTAAATATTTTACCTTTAAAATTATCGGAATCGTTTTCTAGTTTATAAAAATAGGCTCCTGAAGGTAAGGAAGACATGTCTAATTCATATTTTAAAGGAGGTTTTTCCCAAGTTTTAGACATGATTAACTGACCTGCTATTGAATAAATATGAAGTGTACTGTTAGACTTGCAATTCGTAAATTCAAATGTTATTTTTTCATTAAATGGGTTAGGATATGCTACAACATTTGTTATTAATGTAGAAGTATTATTTATTGAAACGGTAAGCATAGCCATTTTCACAGCAGCTAACGCATCAATACGTCCATAACCAAAAGCATTATTTGGAATATCGCTTCCAGAAAAGCCACCGCAATTTTGCGACGATTTAAGCTTAACAGCTGTTTGTTGAATAATGTCTTCTATTTTATCAACATTCCCTGCTAAAGAAGGATTTGCTGATATAATTAAAGCTACTAAACCAGCAACGTGAGGTCCAGCCATACTTGTTCCACTCATTGTTTTATAACCATTACCAGGTATAGAAGACCGTATATCGGAACCAGGAGCACTAATATCAGGACTAATTTTTACAGGACCATAATTAGTAACGGGGCCTCTACTACTAGAAGCAGAAATACCATCAGATACGTTTGTATTACCAACGGTAAAACTTGGAGTTAAATTAGATGCACCATCATGAATTGAAGAACAACCTTGACTACCGTCATTACCTGCAGAAACAACAACTACTATTCCCGAATTTCTAAGATTCATTACCGCCGTTTCCATTGCAGGGAAATTGCTACTATTACATCCTTCAGATGTTGGACATCCCCATGAATTATTCAAAACGTGCGGCGCTTTTGAAGGGTCTGGATTTTGGTTAGAAAGATCTGTAGGAGCTAAAAACCATTCAAATCCCTCCATATACATGGAAAATTTTCCATTATTTACGTTCATGTTACGGCATCCAATCCACTTTGCATCTGGCGCCATTCCTATTTGGTTGGAGCCTCCGTCATAACCAACCATCGTTCCCATCGTGTGAGTACCATGTTCCTGGTCATCACAAGGAGCTTTAGCATCAGCACCACATTTACCGCCGCCACTATGCACACAATCGTGCCAATTGTAATTATGATCTATTGTTGTTCCGTTTCCTCGATATTGTTTTGTAATGGCAGGGTGTTTCCAATCATATCCGGTATCTTCACCTGCAACTACTACCCCTTGTCCTTTATAGCCCAATGCCCAAACGGCATCTGCTTTCGTTTTCTTTATACCCCATTCCAATCCCCTTGATTGAGAATCACCTATATTTTGTGTAGTATTTAAAACAGTTGTTTCTCCAACATATTTAGCATTCTCTATAATTTGGGATACCGATTCTAATTGAGCTACTTGATTGAGAATATTTTTATCGCCCACAATAGAAACTGCATTTATAATCCAAAAAGGTTGATATTCTACTTTTAAATTTTTTAAAAGAGAGCGTATGGGATCTTGCGTATTTTTTGCTGTTTCCGATAGCTTTTTAAATACATATACCGCTTTTTCTTCTTTTGTAAAACTGTTGGGAGTAGTAGTGTTCGCTTGCTCTTTTAGTATAGCAACGAATTCTGCCTTGTCAGCGGTTTGTAACTTTTGTAATACAACAGGGTCAATTTTTAATTGCCAAGCCGCAGATTGAGAGAAACTTGAAAATGACATGCAAAGAAAAACAATGGTACTAATGCTATAAAAATGTTTCATGATTTATTATAAATTTAAAAATTACTGAATTTTACAAAGATATTATCTTTATGCAGAAATAATAAAATGATTGGGTAGTTCTTATTTATATTTTGTTTAGTGAATAAATAATAGAATACTCGCTCCACTACTTCACTTTAAAAATTTTACCTTTAAAGTTATCGGTACCATTTTTTATCTCATAAAAATATGCGCCAGGAGCTTGTTTACTCATATCTAATTCATATTCTGATGGAGGTGTTTGCCATGTTATGGAATTAACTAATTGACCTGTTAATGAATAAATCTGAAGAGTACTATTTGTCTTACAATGCGATAATTCAAATGTTATTTTTTCAGCAAATGGATTTGGATACGTTTTAATATTTATGAACTTCTGGATACGATCTTTTACCGAAACTGTTCCTATTGCTAGCTTTACCGCAGCCAATGCATCAATACGCCCGTTACCATAAGCATTATTAGGAATATCACTCCCCGGGAAACCTCCACAATTTTCCGATGATTTAAGTTTAACGGCGCTTTGTTTAATAATTTCCTCAATCCGATCCACGTTGCCTGCTAAGCTAGGGTTTGCCGATATAACTAGGGCAACTACCCCAGCAACATGAGGCCCCGCCATACTAGTTCCACTCATTGTTTTATAACTATTACCAGGTATACATGAATATACGTCTGATCCTGGCGCACTAATATCTGGGCTAATTTTAGTAGGTCCATAATTAGTAACAGGGCCTCTACTACTGAAGCTTGAAGTAGCATCGGTGCTAGTGGTAGAACCTACTGTAAAACTTGCTGTAAATATGGCAGAAGGGTTTTTAATAGTAGAGCAGGATGGACCGTCGTTTCCAGCAGAGACTACTACTACTACGCCAGCATTTCTAAGGTTTTCAACGGCTTTTTCCATTGCAGGAAAGTTACTACTATTACAACCTTCTGAAGTAGGGCATTCCCATGAATTGTTAATTACATGAGGGGCTTTTAATGGATCTGGGTTTTGGTTAGAAAGATCTGTAGGAGCTAAAAACCACTCGAATCCTTCTACATACATTGAAAATTTCCCCGCTCCAACATTCATGTTTCTACAACCAATCCATTTTGCTTCTGGTGCCATCCCTATTTGATTGGATCCTCCATCATAGCCTATTATTGTACCCATGGTATGAGTTCCATGTTCCTGATCATCACATGGGGCTTTCGTATTTGCACCACATTTACTACCTCCACCTGTTTTAACACAATCATGCCAGTTATAATTATGATCTACAGTTGTTCCATTACCTCGGTATTGCTTATTAATGGCAGGGTGTGTCCACTCATATCCTGTATCTTGGCCACCAACCACTACTCCTTGTCCCTTATACCCTAATGCCCAAACAGCATCTGCCTGTGTCTTTTTCACACCCCAAGCAATTCCTCTTTGCAGTGTATTGCTTACAGATTGATTTGATGGAATGGGTTTAGACATTACATATTTAGCATTTTCTATAATTTGTGCTACTGATTCTAATTGAGCTACTTGATTTAAAATATTATTATCGCCTACAATGGATACCGCATTTATAATCCAAAAAGATTGATATTCTGCTTTTAGTTTATTTAATAGTGAAAGTATTGGTTCTTGAGTGTTTTTTGCTATTTCAGTAAGTTTTTTAAATACATATACCCCTTTTTCTTCTTTTGTAAAACTGTTGGGTGTAGCGGTGTTAGCTTGCTCCTTTAAAATAGCGACAAATTCTGTTTTATCATTTATTTGTAATTTTTGTAACACAACTGGGTCAATCTTTAACTGCCAATCCGCAGATTGAGAGAAGCTTGTAAATGAAATGCTAAGCAATAATAACGTAATAGTTAAATAATATTTGTTCATGATTAAATTTTAAAGGATTTTTTAGATTTATGCAATACTAAATATACCACTTTTTTATTTACTAACAAAAAGAATATGCACGCACTGGCGAAATTAACTTACCAATTATTATATTTTATTTAACGTTGGCTGTACTTATTTAATGGTATATTAAGATGTAACTATCTATTCATTTTTTATGCAACTTACTATTTTATAATTAATCAATGTTACCTTTGCTTTCTATAAGAACACTAGTTTAATTTAAAATGCTGTTAAAGAAATTAACCATTGTTAATCGTCATTATCCACCAAACGTTAATATAACAGGAGAAAATGCTTGGGATCTTGCAAATTATTTAATTGAAAAATATAAAATTGATCTTACTGTTGTACACATTGACCGCAATTATGAAGGTGGTGGAAATAAAAGGAAACCAGTTGGAAACATGGTAGCGGTAAAAACTATTTATGAAGGTAATAACAAATTTCTACGTTACTTAAGTGGTATACTAGATGGGTATAAATTAATTAGTAAAGCCGCAAAATTAAATAATGGACCTATCATTGTGATGACGAGCCCTCCTCTGCTACCCATGTGGGCTTCAAAAATTTTAAGCAGCGAAAAAATTGAATGGATTCTTTGGAGTATGGATTTATTTCCCGAAGGTTTTGCTGCCTCAAATGAAGTAAGTAGTAATAATATATTATATAAATATGCAATTAAACAAACCTATAAAAATACGCCAAACAAAATAATAGCACTTGGCCCTAATCAACAAAAAGTATTAGAAAAAAAATACAATAAAAGCATTGAACATGTTATTTTACCATGTGGTGTATTTTTAGATCAAAACAAAATTGAAACAATACCCACATGGAAAACACAACCTAGTAAAATACATCTTGGTTATTGTGGAAATTGTGGAAATGCTCATTCCGAAAAGTTTATAATGAATGTGATAGACTGTATTGATCCGGAAACGCAACATTTTATTTTAGCTGTATATGGTATTAAAGCCGAGAAATTAAAAAATTATGCAAAAAATAAATCTTATGTAACTATATTAACAAGCGTTCCTAGAAATGAATTACACCACATTGATATCCATTTGGTAACGTTAGTCAACTCTTGGACACACATTGCAGTTCCTTCTAAAGCTGTAAGCAGTATTTGTTCTGGTTCCACTATTTTATTTTGCGGAAATAAAGAAAGTGACAACTGGCAATTATTAAAGGATGCTGGGTGGCAGGTTGAAGATAATCAAGATTTAAAATTGAACGTTAAAAAACTATTAGCTCTTTTAAATTGGGAAGATATCAATGTCAAAAAAAACAATGCAATCCATATATCCGCTAATCTCAACAAGCTTGTAAAGGAAAGTTATGATACCATTGCTACTTGGGCTAAATAAGCGTTAATTTCAGTATATTTGTTTTCGAAATTTTTATACCTACTAAAATGAATATAGCTATTATAACAGGTTCTGGCGGATTAATTGGAAGTGAATCAGTTGCTTTTTTTTCAAAAAAATTTGACAAAATAATTGGTATCGACAATGACATGCGTAGCTATTTTTTTGGCACTGACGCCTCTACCAGCTGGAATGTAAATAGAATTAAACAAACCATTTCAAATTACGAACATCATAACATTGATATTCGTAACATTAATGAGCTAGAATTATTATTCAAGAAATACAACACTGATATTAAGCTTGTAGTGCATACAGCAGCTCAACCTAGCCACGATTGGGCAGCAAAAGAGCCTCTTACCGACTTTTCCATAAACGCAACAGGTACACTTAATATGCTAGAGCTTACGCGTTTGCATTGCTCTAAAGCAGTTTTTATTTTTACATCCACTAATAAGGTATATGGCGATAATCCTAATTTTTTGCCTTTAGTAGAAACGGAAACACGATGGGAGATTGACGCTGATCACGCTTATTTCAAAAATGGAATAGATGAACAAATGAGCATTGATAATACCAAACACTCTGTTTTTGGTGCTTCTAAAGTAGCTGCCGATGTAATGGCACAGGAGTATGGAAAATATTTTAACATGAATGTAGGTATATTTAGAGGTGGATGTCTTACTGGACCCAACCACAGTGGAGCTCAATTACACGGTTTTCTTTCTTATTTAATGAAATGTACACTCACTGGAAACCACTATACCATTTTTGGATATAAAGGAAAACAAGTGCGTGACAATATTCATAGTTCTGATTTAGTAAATATGTTTTGGCATTTTTATCAAAACCCAAAACAAGGAGAAGTATATAATGCAGGCGGTGGAAGATTTGCAAATTGTTCGATGATAGAAGCCATCACCTTGTGTGAATCTATAACTGGAAATATATTAAATCATACGTATAGTGAGGTTGCCAGAAGTGGCGATCATATTTGGTATGTGAGTGATGTTTCAAAATTTCAGAAACATTATCCAGAATGGAGTTATAAATGGAATTTACAAAATACGTTAATAGATATTTATAATTCTATGAATGTAAAAGTATAGCTAGTTTTATTTTCTAAAAAAGATACCATTGCATTGTAGCATAATGCCTGTTTTATTATCTGTAAATGCAGGTGCAATACTATTTAGTTCAAACCCTTTTTGTTTCATATATTCTAAAACCTGAGGAAGTAACCAATTTTGGTCTTCATATAAAGGAATAATTGAAATTTCCATTTCTATTCCTATTGCTTCGCTAATAATCTTTTCAGCACCTTTTAATACTTCTTGCTCAAAACCTTGCACATCAATTTTCAAGAAAATATTTTTCGCTTTTTCACAATATGTTGAGCCTATTTCATCTAAAGTAACAACCTGAACCTTTTCTTTACCAATTATTTTTGAATCAGGAGCGCCTTTATAGTGCGAGTCTAACATATTTAATAAGGTGCTGCTAACTGAGTTTTCAGAAATATTTATTTCAATTTTTTCTTTTTTACCACCAATGGCGCAGCGAGGCGCTACTGTCCAATTCTCATACTTTTTACTATTGTTTTTAATAATGTTGTAAACAGAGCTTAATGGTTCGAATGAAACTAATTGATTCTTATAACCAGAATCCATAATTCCCATAGCATACTGCCCTTTATTTGCGCCAATATCAAATACTAAGTCAATATTATAATGTTGTAAAAGTTTGAGTCGCCTTAAATCTTCGCTCGTAGCAGCATTGTACTTACGAATTAAAATCCCAAATTGTTGGAAAAAATTTTTAGTTACTCGTTCTACATTATTCATAACTATTGCAAATATTAAATTTGGTTGGGTATAACATGAATAATATCATCCGCTACAGAAACAGAGTAATTAGGATTTATGTTTTTTATGTGATCTTTTAAATCTTTAATTGTTGGATAATCGCGCTTTCCAATAAATAATCGAGCATCGTCAATTAATATAACATGATTTTTATTGCTCTTTAAAATCTCAGTAATTTCAGCAAAAATAGGGCATTCAATTTCACTTAAGGCGGTTGATCCTCCGCAATAGTGACCATCTAACCAAAACAATGCTTTTTTATCAATGGTTGGAATTAGCTTTGGTAATACCACCCCACTATCTCCCTGAAGGAGATTTATATGTGAATCGTTTTTAAAACGTTGCTTTGCATTTTCCCAAAATTCAGCACTTAATTCAACAGAGTATAACTTTTCGAAGTTCTTTTTTTGTGCCTCCATCATATCTCCTCTAAATGTACCTGTTTCAATCAATACATTACAATTGTACTTCTTACCTAGCTCGGTGATGGCTAACTGTTTTATTTTATGTGGCGGTGGAGTTGGTTTATTATATCTATTCCAATCCATTACAATAAAATCTATTTCATCATCTTCAATATACCCCTTGTTTACCCAGTCGGAAACTACTGGATTTTTTTTCCATTTATTTCTTAAATAGGGTATTACAAATTTCTTTGCTAAGTTAACAATGGGTCTAGGTAAATTGCTTTTCATTTAAATTAATTATTGAATGGAGCACAAAAATAATAAAATTACCAAAGCCAAACTGTTTATAAAGATCTTATATGGTTTATTATGAATATTTAAGGAGATATTAATCCTTTACTGATTTTAAGTACATTTGTAAGAAACGCACTTAAATAAGCTACTGTGTCTACAGAAAAAATATATAAAAATTTCGTATTTTTAGTAAATCAAATTGTAAACACCGCTTTATCAATATTAAAAGTTATCGTACAATCAAAATATAACAACCAGCTACCTAAAGCGAAAAAGCTAAATTGTATTGTTTTAGCAAATGGCCCTTCACTTAAACAATCACTTGAAAAAAATTTAAATCACTTTATTGAAACGCCTCTAATTTGTGTAAATACTTTTGCATTAACAGATGAATTTGTAAAATTAAAACCAACGTATTATATAATGTTAGACCCTTTTTTTTGGGAGAAAAAGAATGAAACTGTAATTGACACATTTAGTTCTTTAGCTTTAAAAACTACTTGGTGCTTGTATTTATTCATACCTAAACATGCATTAAATAAGGAAGTGTTTATTAATTTAAAAAACAAAAACAATAATATTCATATAGTGCCTTTTAATTATACCGTATTTAAAGGATTTCCAACTATTGCTCATTGGTTTTATCGAAAAAATTTAGCAATGCCTCAAAGTTTAAATGTAACCATTGCTGCTTTATTTATCGGGATTAATATAGGTTTTAAGGAAATAAAGCTAGTAGGTGCTGATCATACTTGGCATGAAAATTTGCATATGAGTAATGAAAATGTATTGCATAGTAAAGTACCTCACTTTTATGAAAATGAGGTAGAGGTAAAATACGTGCCGTTTTATAAAGGTGGGCATGTAGAAAAAGGCACCCAAAAAGCACATGAGTTTTTTAATATATGGAGTAGAACCTTTTATGCATACATATTAATAAATGAATATGCAATTAGTAGGAATTGTACTATATATAATGCAAGTGAAATATCATTTATTGATGCCTTTAAACGTTGTTCTATAACAAATTCTTAATTAAATTATTATTTTAAATATTGTATGAACAAAATTTTAATTACGATATGTGGTAGAGGAGGTTCGAAAGGAATTCCCGGAAAAAACATTAAAGAAATTAATAAAAAACCACTAATTGGTTATAGTATTGAAACCGCTATATCCTTCTCTAAATTATATCCTGCTGATATAGCACTTTCAACAGATAGCCTTGAAATAAAAAAAACAGCAGCTGTTTTTGGATTAGCAACAGAATATGTACGTCCCGCTAAAATGGCAACTGATGACGCAGGAAAATTGGTGGTAATTAAAGATCTTTTAGCATACTATGAACATCAAAACAATATCAGATATGATTATATTATTGATTTAGATATTACATCGCCCTTAAGAACCATTGACGATTTAAGCATAGCTTTAAAAAATTTAGTAGGAAATAATGATGCTGTTAATCTATTCTCTGTCAGCAATGCGCATCGTAACCCCTATTTTAATATGGTTGAAGAGCAGACCGATGGATTTTATAATCTAGTTAAAAAAGGTAAGTTTTTAACACGTCAATCAGCTCCAAAAGTATATGATTTAAATGCTTCTTTTTATATTTTTAAAAGATCATTTTTTGAAAATTATACCACTTCTATAACTGATAAAAGTATAATATACGAAATGCCTCACCTCTGTTTTGACTTAGATGAACCTACTGATTTTGACTTTTTAGAATTTTTATTACAAGAAAAAAAATTAAATTTTAAAATATGAATGTTCTTATTATTGGCCTCGGTTCTATTGCTAAAAAACATATTCTTGCTTTAAAAACGATCAATAAAAATGTACATATTTATGCTTTACGATCAGGCCAAAGTTTAACTCAGCAAATAGATGGAGTTACTAATATTGAAAAAATTTCAACCTGTCCTCCTGTTGATTTTATTATCATATCAAACCCAACAGCATTTCATGCAGATGCAATTAAACAGGTGAGTTATTTAAAAAAACCACTATTTATTGAGAAACCACCCTTTCATACGTTAGCACAAGCGGATGAATGTTTAGCATTTGTAAATCAAAATAATATTCCTACTTATACTGCTTTTAATTTACGATTTCTTGATTGTTTAATTTATTTGAAAGAAAACATTGACAATAATAAAGTACAAGAAGTAAATGTTTATTGCGGCTCCTATTTACCTAATTGGCGAAGTAATGTAGATTACAAGAAAAGTTATAGCGCAAATGCCGATATGGGAGGTGGTGTACATTTAGACCTTATACACGAACTTGATTATGTTTTGTGGATTTTTGGTAACCCATTAAAAGTACAATCTACCTTAAGAAGTAATTCGACTATTAATATTAATGCTATTGATTATGCAAATTATATACTAATTTATGATCATTTTGTTGTAAATATTATTTTGAACTACTACAGAAAAGAGACTAAACGAAGTTGTGAAATTGTATTTGATGATACCGTTTGGCATACCAACCTAATAACTAATGAAATCATGGATATGAATAACAAATCAATATTCAAATCTACTCAAACGGTTCAAGACACCTATCTTAGTCAAATGGAATACTTTTGTGAAGCAGTTAAAAAAAATGAATTCACATTTAATTCTATACACGAATCTATAAACACATTAAAAATTGCATTGAAATGATACATTTAAAAAATAAAGTTATTGTTGTTGTTGGCGGTGATGGAATGTTAGGTAGAGAATTTTTAAAACAAATAGTAGAGAATGGAGGCATTGCTATTAATGCGGATATTAACCAACAATCGAATTTAGAAGAGCACACTTTCAACTGTGATATTACAGACGAAAAATCAATTGCAAATTTAATTGATAATGTGTTAAAAAAATGGAATCGAATTGATGGTTGGGTTAACTCGGCTTATCCACGAACAGAAGATTGGGGTAAAAAAATTGATAATATTGTTTTCGATTCTTGGAAAAAAAATATTGATATGCACCTCAACGGATATTTTATTGCTTCAAAATTAGCTATTGATGCGATGTTGCCAAAAAAACAAGGAAGCCTTATAAATATTGCATCTATTTATGGTGTAGTAGGTCCGGACTTTACAATATATGAAGGTACAGAAATGACAATGCCTGTAGCTTATTCTGCAATAAAAGGAGGTCTTATTAATTTAACACACTATTTGGCTTCTTATTATGGTAAAGTATCGATTCGAGTAAATACCATTTCACCTGGTGGGATTTTTGATAATCAGCCTGCATCTTTTGTTGAAAAATACAATAAAAAAGTCCCCTTAAAACGAATGGGAACGCCACAAGATATTGCTCCAGCAGTAGTTTATTTATTGTCTGATTCTGCCTCTTATGTCACTGGGCATAATCTTATCATTGATGGGGGTTGGACAGCAATATAACTATTAAGGATTAATAGCTTATCTAATCAAAATTAAGTTTTAGGCTTCTATTGCCTTATTAAAGATTTAGAATAAAATGTGTTTAACATCTTCTTGCGCTTTATAAAAATCTTCTAAACGGCCTATATCCATCCAATAGCTATGAATGGTATAAGAAGTAACCTTCTTTTTTTTAGCAATTAATGCCTCCATAAAGTGTGTTGCATCAAATTTATTTTCAGGAATTAAACTGATTAAATCCTTTTTAAATAAATAAATGCCAGCATTAGAATAATAGGTATAACGTGGTTTTTCATGAAAGGAAAGTACTTCACTCTTTTCATTAATATTCATGATGGCATAGGGTACGTCAATATGATATGGAATAGTGGCTACCTGCATATCCGCTCCAGAATCAATAAATTTTTTGTAAAAATCTTGAAAATCAATATTGGTGAGTAAGTCCGCATTCATCAATAAAATAGTGTCATTTTTAAACTGTTTTATAAGCTTTAAAGAACCTATTGTACCTAAAGGTTTATCTTCTTTTACAAAATCAACTATTAGTTCAGGGTTTTTATAAGCACGTATCCCACTTTCTATTTGATCGGCCATATGATTGAGCGAAATATGAATATTTGTGATACCGTAAGTTGACAGGCGTTCAATATTTCTTAAAATGATAGGCTTATCTCCGATTTTTAACATCGGCTTAGGAGTTGTATCAGTTAGTGGTTTCAAACGTTCTCCTTTACCTCCAGCCATTAATACAGCATCAGCAGGAATAATAGAACGTAACTTATCAAGATCAAGAATATTTATAATAATTGATTTCTTGTCAATAACTGGGATAAAGCGGATGCCAGCTTCTTTATATTCAGTTAACTTTTTAAAATTATTTTCTCCAGCAATAAAATATTTACTGGCACTATTCATGAATTTATTAACGGGCTCATCAATTGTTAATCCATTTAATAAACCTCTTCGAATATCTCCATCTGTTAAAGAACCTATTAGTTTTTCTTGCTCATTAACAATAAATATTGCCATATTGGGTATTGCAATTTTATTAATCAATTCCCAAGCTTGACGAGCTATTCCTTTTTCTAAAAATATATATTTATTGTTCTCCATCATAGTATTCGATGATTATTACCAACCACTTTGGTATTATCTAAAACATTTTTTAAAATAACAGCACCTGCTCCAATTATTACGTTTCGTCCTATTTCAATGCCTTGTTTAACAACTGCGCCTGCTCCAATAAAAGAGCCTTCACCTATAGTTACACGACCACACAACACAGCGCCTGGAGCAATGTGTGAATAATCATGGATAATGCATTCGTGTTCTATAATGCAGCCTGTATTACAAATAACTCCATCTCCTATTTTCACTAGTGGATTTATAACAGAACCTGCTGCAAACATATTACCAGTTCCACAATCCATTGTTCTACTAATAATAGCTGTTTTATGAAGTGTATTTTGTGGTTTCCCTAAATGTGAAATTAAAGATTGGGATACTTTTTTACGTAATGCATTGTCGCCTAAACTAACAAAATAATCATACTTTTTTAATAGCTCAATTACATTTTGTTGTGTTTCATTACCCAACCATTTTAATGAATATGGGTTTATTTTTTTCTCTTCAGTTTCTGTGTATGCAATAACGGTTTGTCCTTGAGAAAAAAATGACTCAAATGCCACATAGGCATGTCCTGAATAACCAACTAAAACAATATTTTTCAAAAGTAAATTATTTATCAATGAATTTAATTAACTGAAATGCTTCAGCATATTCAACTCCAACCGATGCACCCCTAAAAGTTGCAAGAGCTCCTATATTACGAACACTTCTTGGAAAGGGATGTTGCCCTAATTCCGAGTCGTAAACGTTCATTATCTTTATTTTCTCGTTAAAATAATTTGTTATATCCACAAAATAATTGGGTTGAAAAATCCTTTCAGGTAAAGCGGGAGCAAACTCTGTTTCAGAAATACATTCATACATCAGCACTCTTTTAATAAATGGATAACGAAATGATTTTGTACAAGCAGCCACAGCATCAAATGTAATCCTGTGATCTGAATGTGCATCAGAACGATTCATAACATATATAATTTCGGGTTGCACTTCATTAAAAATAGTTGATATTTTGGGAATTAATGTATTGATTGAATCTGAAGTAAGGTTCATCGTGGGATAATCTAATTTATAAACACCAGAAAAGCCCATCATATTCTTCACTTTTTCAATTTCAATCTGCCTGCTTTCAATGCGCTCAGGCGAAAACCCTTGATTTTGAAAAATATTCGTAATGATTACCCAATATATTTCATCTCCATTTGCTTTATGTTTTATAAGTGTACCACCACACCCAATTACTTCATCATCTGGATGAGCAGAAATAACAATTACTTTCATTAGTAGGTAATATTTTTATAAATTAATTTATTATTTAACTTGATTGTACGAAGCACCTCTACAATTTTAGATGCACTATTACCATCCCCATAAGGGTTCTTGATTAATTTTAAACTATTAATATAGTTGACGTTTGTTAACGATTTTATAATCGCAGCCTTAATTTGTTTTTTATCATTATCCACAAATAAAACGTTATTAGCATGTACACGCCCCACCTGTCTTTTTCCAATATTAATAACGGGCAAGCCTAATGATGGAGCTTCGATAATACCAGAACTCGAATTACCTAATAAACAAGAGGCGTGTCTTAGTATATTAATATAAAGCAACCTATCTAAATTTTTAAATAAAAATAATTGTTTGTGTTTATTTGCATATTCTTGATAAGCTTCAATAATAGCAAAATTGCCCGCATCAGAATTTGGATAATTAATTAAGCATTTATAACCAGATTCAACAACAGCATCTAAGGTTTCACGAATATTTTTACCTTCATTCGCAACATCTGTAATGATTGGATGTTGAATAAGAACAAGATATTTATCCTTCGTTATATCAAAATTAATAGTTGATGAAATTTGTTTTTTAGTTAACAAGGGCGTTTCTAAAAATCGATCTAATGCAGGGTTCCCTACAATAAAAATTCTCCAATCATCCTCTCCTAACTTAAGTAATGTTTCTCGGTGTTGCTCTAAAATTACGAGATGAATGTGTGAAAATTTACTGGTAGCATACCTCACCGAATTATCAATGTTTCCATCTTTTACAATATCCCCTCCAGCAATATGTGCAACGGGAATATCCATATAAGCACCTGTAAGTGACACGGAAATAGCCTCTTCACGATCGCCAACTACCAATATTACATCTGGTTTTATTCTATTAAAGACTTGAGCAAATAGTGGTATTTGATTGCCTAAGGATATTATTCGTCCAATTTTTTCATCTGTGTTTACTAAATTATAAACTTTGTCAGCAATTACAAACCCATCTTCTTCTATATTTCTTATTGTTTTACCATAATTTTCTGATAAGTGAGCGCCTGTAACAAGCACTTCTAATTCAAAATCAGGATCTAATTTTAGATTATTTAATACTGGAAAAAGAATATCATACTCAGACCTAGCGCCTGTAACTGCTAATATTTTTCTTTTTAATTTCATATAAAATTAATAAATGTCTGAATCTCCCATTGAATAATACCACTCTGTAGCGTCTTGTAAAGATTTATAGTTGTTATCTAAGATACGAATTCCCGAATAGGTAATGGGTGCAATATTTACAAAACCGATTTTCTCAAATAATAAATGTTTATCATCATTATAAGGTAACCAACAATTAATTTTCAACAACTTATATTCTTTATAATTATTTTTTATAGCCTGCAATAATTGCTGAATACTATTTAGGTCAGCGGGAAAAACTAATTCCACTATATCTATCTCAAAGGTATCTTTAATTTCAAAAGAGGGGAAAACTTTAGTTACTGCATAATATAACACATCATTTTCTAGAAGTTCGAAAACTACATAGCTGTTAGTTGGGTTTTTAAGATAACGCCAAGTTAAATAATCAATTGTCTTTTCAACTTTAACAGCATAATTTTTAAGTGTTTTGTATTGTGCTTCAATGTGTTCTTTTTTAAAAGCTTTACATACCTTTACTAATGATGGTTGAGTTTCTTTTACTTTATTAATATTTATAGAAAAAGTCGGAATTTGTTCCAAATTATTCCATTTTAAATTTTTAACAAATGCATAATGAGAATTATTATTTGGAAAACCCCAAACTACTTTTAAATCATTTTTTATTGCTTCAGAATCATAAAGTTTTTCAGCTAATTCTGTAAATATTCCTCTACCCGCATAGTCTGGATGGGTCATGGTAGTCATTGATAATGCTGACAAGACCAATTTACCATTAACATTTAATTTAACTGGAGATACGGCATAATGACCTGCTAAAACAGTATTATCCCACATTAATTTTATCATTACTTTATTTTCTGGATTATCGAGAAAACGCCATTTCCAATAATCTAAAGGCATTTTTTTACCAAAAGCCAATTGAAACAGTTTTAATATTTCAACTTCATCTCCAGCAGCATAATCTTTTATTTCCATTATACTAAATCCTCCCACTTTAATTTATGATCGGCATTAAAGTCTTGATTTATTTTTTTAGCTATTACCTTGTCCATTAACATGGGCGATATACCATCACCTGGGCGTTTCATAACAATATCTGTTTCCGTTATTAAATGATTTTTTTGTAAGTTTTTTGCAAGATGAATACTTTTACGAGACACTTGCATATTTTTTTTTTCTGTTTCAGTAGGTTGCTTGTCAGCATTTCCTAATGCTTGTTCAATATTTCGAATTGCGTGGATCATTGCTTTTAGTGCAATTGGTTCTAGAGACGCTTTATGATCAGGACCTGGTAATGTATTATCAATTGTAAAATGCTTTTCTATAATAGTTGCACCCATAGCAACAGCTGCAATAGGTACTTCAATACCAAGCGTATGATCAGAATAACCTACTGGTAAATTAAATTTATTTTGTATCGTAATCATTGCATTAAGATTTACATCTTCCATTTTAGTGGGATAATCACTTGTGCAATGTAATATTGAAATTTTATTTCTATCTGTTCCAGCGTTTAATAATATATTTAATGCATCTTCAATTTCAATGATTACGCACATTCCTGTAGAAATAATAACAGACTTGTTTAATTTTCCGATTTTTTTTAAATACGGTAAATTAGTAATTTCACCAGAAGGGATTTTAAAAAGATCGATTCCTAAATTCTCTAATAAATCTATACTTTCTAGATCAAAAGCAGTAGAAAGAAATTTAATTTTTTTGCCTTTACAATAGGCAATTAATTCAACATGTTGAATTTGGCTTAATTCTAACTTTTTAAGCATTTCAAATTGAGAGTCTGATTTATCATTTACATTCTCCTGTTGATATTGTGCCTTTTTAGCGATATTACTTACTAGTTTTTCTGTTTTAAAAGTTTGAAATTTAACATAATCAGCTCCTGCATCGGCTGCAATATCAATGAGTTTCTTCGCCATATCTATATCGCCGTTATGGTTTACCCCTGCTTCTGCTATAATTAATACTTTTTTCATGTCCGCCTAGCTTTTTTTACATTCTTACACTGCTTGGTATATTTACTAGCCTATTTTCTAACAATTGTGCGTTATCTAAATTTCCTTTTAAGGCGTCCTTAAACATTACTAATTCATTCATTAATCGCCATACAGGTCTTGTCATTACACCATTATCATTGGTTTCTTGCAAAAATTTATCGCGTTGTGTTATAGTTGGCAAGAGAATGGAACATAACCAATAATTAGATATTGAATCAGCAGGCTCGTTCATAAAATGAATTTGAGTTCCTTTAAAAAACTCATTATACCTTTGCGCTAACTCCCGTTTATTTTTTAAAAAGCCATTCAGCTGTTCCAATTGTGCAACTATTAATGCAGCATTGATATTAGGCATACGATAATTATAACCGATTTCATCATGCACAAAATCCCATCTGTGAGGAACCTTTGCCTGTGTGGTTAAATGTTTTGCATGTTTAGCAATTTTTTCATCGTTGGTGATGATTACTCCTCCTCCTCCACTGGTAATGGTTTTGTTTCCATTAAAACTAAATGCTCCCAACAGTCCAAACGTACCGGTGTGTTTATTTTTATAATAGCTTCCGATTGATTCTGCAGCATCTTCAACCAAAGCAATATTATACTTTTTGCAAATCGCTTCTAGTTCATCAATACGGCAAGGGTGTCCAAATGTGTGCATTGGAACACAAGCAGCTATTTTTTGTCCAGTAGTTTTATGGTAGGTAAATCCATCTTTCATTTGTACTCCAAATTCCTGTAAATAAGTTTGTAGTTTATCAGGACTTAAACCCATCGTATCCAAATCCACATCCACAAATAAATGTGCAGCACCTATGTATGCAATGGCATTGCATGTAGCTATAAAACTTAAGGGTTGTGTTATAACAATATCATTCCGTTGAACACCAGCAACTAACATGGCCATATGTAATGCAGCTGTTCCGTTTACACAAGCAACAGCATATTTTGCACCGGTATATTCTACCATTTTTTTTTCAAACTCATCCACATATTTTCCTACGGATGATACAAATGTAGAGTCGATACAATCAATCAAATATTTTTTTTCATTCCCGTTAAAATGCGGCTCGTGCAAGGGAATAAAATCCTTGCCAGGAAATTGGGATTTAATGAAGTCAACAGTTTCTTTAAACATTGTAAATGTCTGCTTTATAATTTTTGGCACTACTGGAATTGGTAAACCACTCTATTGTTTCCTTCAAACCTTTGTTCAGATCATAAGCTGGTTTCCAACTGGTAAGAGCCTTAATTTTTTCTGCCGAACCCAGCAAGCGTTCTACTTCACTTTTTTCAGGACGCAAACGAACATCATCAGAAACAATCGTTGCTTTTGGATTAATAAGATTGATGATGGCTTGCGCCAATTTACCAATAGAGATTTCTTCGCCAGTAGCAATATTTATTTCATGCCCGTTAGTTTTTGCAGTATTTGCAATTTCAACAAAACCATTTACCGTATCTTTTACAAATAACAGATCACGAGTAGGATGCAAAGCACCCAACTTTATTTCTGTTTTACCGGCCAGCAGCTGGGTGATAATTGTTGGAATAACAGCTCTGGCACTTTGTCTAGGACCAAATGTATTAAAAGGCCGCACAATTGTTACCGGTAAATTAAAACTACGGTAAAAAGAATCAGCCATCGCATCAGCTCCAATTTTGGAAGCCGAATAAGGCGATTGTGCTTGTTTAGGGTGCTTTTCATCAATTGGTGTATACAATGCGGTGCCATATACTTCAGAAGTGGATGTTACTAATATTTTTTGCACATTATAATCACGTGCCGCTTGCAATATATTTAACGTGCCTTTTATATTTGTATCCACGTAACTATCTGGTGAATGATAACTATACGGAATTGCTATTAATGCAGCTAAGTGATAAATAGTATCTACTCCTTTTACTGCATTTCGAACCCCATTAGGATCCCTTATATCGCCAGCAAAAATTTCAATTTGACTTAATTTTTCTTTTGGAAAGCTATCTAGCCAGCCCCAGGTATTAAAAGAGTTATAATAAACAAAGGCTTTCACCTTTTTACCTTCATCTATTAATTTTTCAACCAAATGACTTCCAATAAACCCATCAGCACCAGTTACTAAAACACTTTCCATAAATTTATATTATTAAAATGTAAATCTACTAATTTTTAGGCGCTTTTTATATTCTACGGTATTTAATTACCCTTTGCTATCTGATCATATATGTCAAGCATTTCAGCCTGCTTTTCTATTGTTTTAAAGGATGCAACATTGCCCATTAGAAAAGAGTTTGTTTGCAACATTAACCCAGGTTTAAATGCTATATCTTCTGACTTATCAAATTCTACTTTATTAATTGTTACTTCTCCTTTGAGCTGAATAAATAAGTCTTCTAAAGGCCTAAGAATTAAGCGAGATTTTGCTGTTAATACCTCTACACCCCACCTGCCTGGGGCATCCCAATTGGCTTGATAAGAAAAAAGCACATCCCCTTTTGTTTTTCCCGCTCCAGCAAATATCGCTTTATCGTGCCATGATAAATTTCCACCTGCATAACTCTTCATCTCTTGCGGTATGCCTCCTAAATAAAAAGCCAAATCAATAACATGTGTTGAATTGGCTAATATCCAGTTCTCCTTTATTCCTGGAGCTTTTTTAAGAGGTTCAATAATATGAGCCCATTCCGTAAATTCAAAATTAAAGGAGGTTACCCCACCATCTGCTTTTATTATTTCTTTTGCTTTTAGAACAGAAGCATAAAATCTGCGGTTGTAGGCAACCACTATTTTCGCCTGTTTTTGTATTGCTAGCTTTGCAAGTTGTTTAATTTCAGTATTATATAAGCCAGCAGGCTTTTCAATAAGTATATTTTTAAAATTATTATTAAGCAAATAAACTGTAGAAGGCATTAGTTGTTCCATACCTACGGCCACAATAACAGCATCAAAATGTATCGTATTTTCTTTAAGAAAATTTTCGAGACCGCCTACAATAACGTTAATTCCCGTTTTTCCTTCAAAAACAGCAGCTGAATTTTCATTTCTCCCAACCGTAGTTATATTGCAATTCAAAGCAGTTAAAACCTTGCAATAATCAATTGCCATTTGACCTGCTCCAACTAGTAATACTTTTTTATTTAGGTGATCATGCATTCTCTAATAGGATTATTTTTGATTTCTGTTTGTAAAAATGAAATAAGATTATTTAAAAATACCAAATGAAGCTTTGAAGATTCAATAAAAGGTGTAAGTTCACAAGATCCGCTGACCGCTATTTGAGTTACCGCTACATTTGTTAATTTACTTTGAAAAGGCATTTCAAAGGTAAATTCTTCTAATTGCCAATTATTTTTTGCGGTGTACTTCAACACTTTCCCTAAAGACCCTTCAAAAATAACATAGCGTATAGTTGGGGTATCTATAATCAACTGTAAAGGGGAGTTAGCCGTTGCATAAGAAGTTATATGAAATGAGTGATTAGAAGAATAACCTGTTATGGTTCCTGTAAATTCGATATAGCCTGATCGTTTGCTGTCGATTATTTTTTTATCAATTAAGTTATTAGATAAAATAATTTCAGTTGAATTGGTTAAATAGGCAAATAAATCTAAAAAATGAATTCCGTTACAACCTAAGCCCCATGAACTCCCTATGGCAGAAAACTGAATGGGACCAATAAGCTCATTTCGAATCTCTTGATAAATGGACATCATTCTTCGAGGACAATTTACCCATGCGCTTATTTTTTTCTTTTCTAATAATGCTGTTACAGCAGCATAATCATCAATGTTTGTAAATAGAAATTTTTCAAATATTATATTTTTCACTGTTGCGAGCGATGTCAGTTTTTCTACAATTGTTCTTCTTCCATTCGAATTAGTAGCAATAATTGCAACGTCTATAATAGGGTTAATTTCTGACATTGACGTATGGAAAGATATAGTTCCATTAAAGCTATCAGCAACTTCTTTAAATCGAATCTCGGCTATTTGTAATGACTCTTGTGATAAATCAATAACTTGAATAGTCACGGGTATTTTTAAGAGCGCTAAGGCTTGTAAATGTCTACTTCCCAGCTGCCCTGCACCGATTAATAAAATATTTATCATTTTTTTTGATCAATTATTTTCAATAATTCATTTGCATACATTTTATTACCTAATACATTTAAATGAGAATCTATTGGGTGCATATACTTTTCATAATCCTCATTTTGCATAAATAAGTCAAATATATTCAACAGGGTACAATGTCCGTATTTCTTTATCTCATTGCTTAAAATTTCATTATATTTTATAATAGATTTATTTGCACCTGGTGTTTCTTTTTCTTGAAATTCATTTACAGGTGCAATGTTTATCCATATTAATGTAGATTGACTAATACTACATATATTATTTATTGCTTTTCTAAATACTACTTCAGATGTCCAAGGTTTATTGTGTATATAATTAATAAAAAAAGGGCGATTCTTTCTTATTATTTTACGAAGCCCTTTTGCAATCAGTGATTTTGATAATGTATTTTTCAGACTTAAAATTCGGGGGTAAGCATCCACGATTCCCAATTGAATAACGTAAACATCTGAATCATTATATTTTTCATATAAGAAAGGCAAATCCGTTACTTTTCGATAACCAGCAGCATCAACATGAACAATGTATCCTAGTGACAATAACTGTTTTTTCACTAACTCTGGGTAAGTGCTTTGTTTATCGACTTCTTCTATATTATTATGAATTCTTAAATTACCATAACTATCGGTAATAAACGTAACTTTCATCATTAAATATTTTTAGTGTAAAAATAATTACGAAATTAAGAATTATAATTTATTAAAAAACAGGGGCGTGTTGGTCAATTGCATTATAATTTAAAATGGATTAATATAAATAAAGTAGCCTACACCTATTTTAGTATTTGTTTAAATTATTCAACTTGTCTTTTTAATTATCTTTGCAAATTAATTATCATACTGTAAATGGGAATAATAGAAAAACAAGCAACTACCAATACAATTTACTCCTATTTGGGTGCTTTTTTAGGTTTTATAACCGTGATGTGGTTACCTCATTTATTAAGTACTGATGAAAATGGTCTTGTTAGAATTTTAGTATCTGTTTCTGTATTATTAGCCCAAATTGGCAATTTGGGGTTTTCATCGGTAACCATTCGTTTTTTCCCTTACTTTAAAAATAAAGAAAAAGGACATCATGGTTTTTTGTTCTATGGAATCATTATTTCTTTAGTTGGCTTTTTGCTTTGTTGGATCACATTCTTAGTATTTGAAAAGCGGATCATTGCAGACAATCAAGAAAAATCTAAGCTATTGGTTGAGTATTTATTTTATTTAATGCCGCTTACTTTATTTACTTTATTTTTTAATTTATTTGATAATTATTTAAGAGCCTCTTACAACTCCGTAATTGGGCTTTTTACGAAAGAATTTTTACAACGTATTTTAATACTTATTGTATTAGCGTTGTACTTTTTCAACTTTATTTCTTTTTCAGCCTTTGTTTTATTATATGTAACCTCTGTATGCACACCAACAGTCTTGTTAATGTACAGTATAATAAAGAATAACGAATGGCATGTTAAACCTATAAGAGGTTTTATTTCAAAGGATTTAAGAAATGAGATACTAAAACTTAGTTTCTATACTATTTTATCTGGAAGTGCTGGCGCTCTTATTGCCAATATTGATACGATTATGGTTAACCAGATGCTAGGCTTGAGTAAAACAGGTGTTTATGGAATTGCTTTTTACTTTGGAACTATCATTGCTATACCTGCGCGTTCCTTATATCGAATTTCTACGAGTATTGTAGCGGAAGCATTTAAAGTTAATGATTTAGAAAAAATAAATCGACTTTACAACAAAAGTTGCAATGGGCAATTAACAGTCGGCTTGTTATTGTTCATTGGTATTTGGATAAATATTGATAATATTATGACATTGTTACCTCCTGAGTACGAATCTGGGAAATATGTAATATTATTCATCAGTGCTGGAAATTTGATTGATATGGGTACAGGTATTAATAGTATCATCGTACTTACTTCCAAACACTACCGATACGATGCCTATTTTATGTTTTCAGTCGTCTTAATTACCATATTGACGAATTACCTTCTTATACCAGTATATGGTATTACAGGATCTGCAATTGCTACAGCAATAACGGTAGCCACCTATAACATACTAAGAGGTTTATTGATATTTTACAAATACAAAATGCAACCTTATGATGTTAACACTATTAAATTAATTACTATTGCTATTGCTTCATTTTTAATTGGATATTTTATACCAAAGCTCAATAATAGTTATATGGATATATTAATGAGAAGTAGTATTGTTACTCTACTATTTATATTTTCAATTTTAAAAAGTGAAGCTTCTCCTGAAATTAATAATAAAATAAAGAAGCTTTATTATGCGTTCGGTTCAACAAATAATCGCTCACCAAAATAGATTATTTATTTCGACTATTGATTTAGGATGAGTTACTCATTTAACACTAATTTACCTGTCAAATATGCTGATGTATTATAAACTGTTTATTTTGCTAGCAGTTTAATTAACCACTATTTTTATAAATGAGTTAAATAATTAATACCTTATTAAACACCATCTAATTATACTTACTAACTTACTTCAATGACATTATTATTATCAAGGCATTTTTTGCTTTATAATAACTAGACATTTTTGAGTCAAACAAAAAATTTAATATCAATATTTATCACATATTTTTAATCCCTTCTATGTAACATTTTACAGATGTAATTCGTACATAAAAAATAATTATTACTTTACCCAGTTTAAAACTTTTGTTAAAATAGAAAATGAATTAAGAAAACCTTATTAGTTAATTAAATATTATTAATATATTTAGGGGTTGATTGATGGTGAGTTGCGATAAAAAAAAATATATTAGATCTTTTTATTAGGGCATTTTTTAATATTAAACAATTAAAATAATCAGAAGGGAAATAAGTGGGAGTGAATCATAAAGCAAAAGTTTAAATAACGTATCATTCAAATATCATTTCATACAATTATTTAATGTTTTAGTAGAAATGTTATAGAGAACTATTAATTTATGCGTAAAGTTATACTTCTATTAATCATTTTTTTTCCCCTTACCATTTTTGCTCAATTTAAATCGAGCAAATCTAAAGTTTTTAAACGATCTTTTACTAACAGAAGAAATCAACCTCGCAAAGAGTACATATTAGGTATTGGTGGAGCTAATTTTTTAGGCGATGTTGGAGGCGCACCTAAAATAGGAACCCATTTTGCTCGAGATTTTAATTTTTCAGCAACTCGCCCTTCTTTTGCACTAGGTGTCCGCTATAAACCCACTAGTCGTATTGGCATAAAAGGTGGTTTTTATTATCAAATGGTAAGTGGGTCAGATAAACTAACAACAGAGCCTTTCCGCAACAATCGAAACCTTAGCTTTAGAACATCAATATATGAGCTTTCTGTTCAAACAGAATTCTTTTTGATGAAAGAACAACAAGGGCATAAATACAACATTAAAAATGCAAAAGGAATGAAAAGCTTTGATATGCAACATTACATTTTTGTTGGAATAGGAGGTTTTTATTTTAATCCAAAAGCTAAATATAATGGCAATTGGGTGAGTTTGCAACCTTTGGGTACAGAGGGACAAGGGTTACCTGGTGGTGGGAAAAAGTATTCGCGTTTAAGTATTTGTATTCCATATGGGATTGGTACCAAATATATGGTTGCAAAAGACTGGGCAGTAGGTTTAGAGTTAGGAATAAGAAAAACGTTTACTGATTATATTGATGATGTTAGTACAGTGTATTATGATAACAAAGTATTATTGGAAGCACGAGGAGAGATGGCCGCCGCATTAGCTGACCCTTCTTTATTAAAATATCCAGAAAAGTTGGGAGGAAATAATGCTGGTGTAACTCAAACAGCAGCTGGTCAACAGCGTGGTGAACCAAAATATAAAGATACCTATATGTTTATAAACGCTACGGTTTCATATAAAGTTCCTTATAGACGTAGAACTCGTTCTAAATTCTAACCATATTTGCAAAGTACAAATAAGCATAGCTACTTATTTAGATAATTTAAATGAATTCTCCAACAATTATTATTTCTCAGCCTCAAACTAAACAAGATTTTGACGCTTATTATATGCTGCGCTATGAAATATTGCGTAAGCCATGGAACCAACCAATAGGTAGTGAAAAAGATAAAATGGAAGCAGATTGTATACACCTAATGGCATGCGATGAAAATAATACTCTTTTAGGAGTATGTAGGTTACAGTTTAATTCAGAAACGGAAGCTCAATTAAGATACATGGCTGTTAGAAAAGGCTCACAGCACACAGGAGTTGGAAAAAAATTAATTAACTATTCAGAGAAACTAGCAATGCAAAAAAATGCTGATAAACTAATTTTACAAGCACGTGATACAGCTATTGAATTTTATAAAAAATCTGGTTATTCGATTGTTGAAAAAACGTATTTAATGTGGAATGAAATTCAACATTACTTAATGGAAAAAAAATTAACTATTGAGTACAAATAATTATTGTAATAAGAGTTTCCGCTAAATTATATACTTTTTTAATTCATTGCCAGTCGTATTTAAATTTAGTTTATAATTAATTTTCTAATTAGCTTAAATAACTGATCTGCATCTTTCTCTGGCAACTGTATCCCAAACTTTATTTCTTTCCCATTATAATCAAAGGCTAGTCTTTCTCCTGCAATAACCCAATAGGAATTATTTATGTTCTCAATAAAAGAATTTTCGTTAAGCGTTATTATTCTAAAATCTTTTATGAAATCAAATTGAAAATTTTTAATTTCCCCTTTACCTGCGATGGACCTTTTATACAAAAATGAGTCTGAGCGAAGTTTAATTTTTTCAATACCGAACTTACGCCATAAAAAAGCTATAATTATTTTATACTCAAAATAAGCCCAAAAAGCAAGCCAAACAGCTAATGCCACTTTTGTTTCCTCTTCTTTTATTATAAAAAGTTGTACAAAAACAATTATTCCGCCAATACTCCATAAAAACAACCAAGTAAATAACAAAACGATCTTTTTCTTTTCAGTTGCAGAAAGTATGATAATACTTATCTCTTCATCCTTATGCTTAATACTAACTCGTTTACCAATGTATTCCATCTATTTAAATATTATAAAATCAAAATTAGTTAATTTTAGAGTCTATTTAAATTCTATTGAATAATAAATAAATAACCCCGAGTCAGAGCCTCGAGGTATTATGTTACCCGAATAAACTTAGTTGATTTTTATAAAAAATTTCATTTGCGCTTTTTTCATCGCTTTGTTTTTGAATGTGTTTTTGAATATAATCACTCATTTTACAAATATGCTCTTTTGCTCACGCACACCCCGAGGCAGAGCCTCGAGGAATTCACTAGATTAAAAGAGTATGATTTATGAAGGAAGAATTTACATTTATTACTTTTACAGCAAAAATTAAGCAATTAATCCACTAAATAGGTATACGTTACTCTCTAATACCTCAGAGAATTGTTAAAGAGAATTTAATGGACAGTTAGTGGGAACTATAAAACAGCTAGTGGGAACCGTAAAACAGTTAAAGGAAACCATAAAAGATAAATTAACGTTTCATGGTGGTTTGCTGGACTTGGATAAAGGCTTTACTAATATTAGCAACTATTCCAAACGTATGAACCCAATTAAAGTGACATTAAAATAACTCAAAAGTGAATACTGAAAACCCTTTTATTAATTTCAAATCTCAAAAAAATTAGCTCCAGTTAAAGAATCTTTCAGTGAAATGCAATATTTAGAAAAAGAGATCTGAGAGGGTTTAATAAACTATTCTTTAAGCCTAATTAATTTGTAAATTTGCATTTTAGATATAAAATGTGACATTAATTTAAACACACTCAACTAAAACAATATGTATCCATCATTATATTACGCTGTAAAAGATTTATTTGGGTTTGATTTTCCTTTTTTAAAAATGATACAGAGCTTTGGTTTTTTTGTAGCATTAGCATTTTTAATTGCAGCCTATTTTATTTCTCAAGAATTAAAGCGTAAGGAAAACGAAGGCTTGTTAAACACCGAAAAAACCAAAACATTAATTGGAGAAAAAGCAACTTCATTAGAGTTAACAACATCTGCCATTATAGGATTTCTATTAGGCTATAAGTTAGTTTTTATTGCCTTACATTTTACTGATTTTACTGAAAATACTCAAGGCTTTATACTTTCCACACAGGGCAATTTTATTGGAGGATTAATCGGTGGAATTTTATCAGCCTATTTAAAATTCAAAGAAAAAGATAAAGAAAAATTACCTACCCCTATATGGAAAGAAAACATTGTGCATCCATACCAGCATGTGGGCAATATTACATTAATTGCAGCAGTTACAGGGTTATTAGGAGCTAAAATTTTTCATAACCTTGAAAATTGGGATACTTTTATTGCGGATCCTATTGGTGAATTGTTATCATTTAGCGGTTTAACCATGTATGGTGGACTTATATGCGCATCCTTTGCTTGTATTTATTATGGTAAAAAACACGGTATTAAAACTACTCATTTAATTGATGCTTGTGCTCCGTCTTTAATGCTTTCCTATGCTATTGGACGCATAGGGTGCCATGTTGCTGGTGATGGTGATTGGGGCATTAATAATACTCATCCAAAACCTAGCTGGTTAAGTTGGGCACCAGATTGGGTGTGGAGTTACGATTATGCACACAATGTGTTAAGTGAAGGTGTGCCTATTGAAGGCTGCATTGGAAGTAGATATTGTATGCACCTTGTTCCGTCAGTTTATCCTACTGCATTTTATGAAACAGTAATGTGTATTATTTTATTTTTTGTATTGTGGAATATTAGAAAAAAAATTACTACACCTGGTGTCTTGTTTTGTATTTATTTAATTTTTAATGGAATTGAACGCTTTTTTATTGAAAAAATACGTGTAAATACCTTATATCATGTAAATCATTTTGGGTTTACTCAAGCTGAATTAATTTCTACTATTTTATTCTTTTTAGGAGTTGCGGGTATTTGGTATTTTAAAAAACTTGATCGTAGCGTACAAATAATTGATAGAGTTAATTAAAAAATCAACCCTATAAATTATCTGATTCAATCTTTGGCATCTAGAAAATATATTACATCTAAAAACACTTGTTTACTTTGCTTCATCCGTATTAATAGATTAATTGACACACTTTTATAATAATTATGCACTTATTTTATTGTACTGATATTACTATCCCGAATTATAATTTAACCGAAGAGGAGAGTAAACACTGTATTCGTGTATTACGTTTAAAAATAAATGATACCATTTTCCTGATTGATGGTATAGGAGGCTTTTACAAAGCCATCATTATAGATGATCATCCGAAAAGATGTATTGTGAAAATTATAGATATAAAAAAAGAATTTAAAAAATCGAGTTTCCAGCTTCACATTGCCATCGCACCTACTAAAAATATGGATCGATTGGAATGGTTTACAGAAAAGGCTACAGAAATAGGAATAAATGAAATCTCCCTTATTGATTGCGATAATAGTGAACGAACCATTGTTAAAATAGAACGACTTAAAAAAGTAGCCATTGCAGCCATTAAACAAAGTTTAAAAGCATACCTGCCAATAATTAATGAAACTATTACCTTTAAAAAATTTATTGCCTTAACAACTAATTTTATCGGACAAAAATTTATAGCTCATTGCAATGCTTCAGAAAGTAAGGAAAAGCTACATTTAAAAAATCAATACCTTCCTCATGAAAATGCGTTAATACTTATTGGTCCAGAAGGCGATTTCTCGATAGATGAAATAAAACTAGCAATAGATAATGGCTTTAAAGAAATTCAGTTAGGAGAGAGTCGATTAAGAACAGAAACTGCAGCCCTCTATGCCTGTACAACCATTAACATTTTACAATAATAAAAAACGGAGAGCTCTTCCATTTATATAAATTATGAAATAATATTTTTAATTACTATTCCAATCACTGTTTTTCATTACTTCTAAATAATTAAGAACTTTTCCTAACAATTTGTTTTTTTATAAAATTGAATGTACGTTTGCAATACAATTAACCAATACACAATAAAATAATATGGGAAAAGGAGATAAAAAAAGCCGCAAAGGTAAAATTACAATGGGTTCACATGGTGTTAAAAGACCACGTAAAAAAGCTGTTAAAAAAGCGGCAAAAAAGGCTGCAGCAAAAAAAGCAGCTCCTAAAAAAACAGCTCCTAAAAAAGCAGCACCTAAAAAAGCGGAATAAAATATTGTTAAAATTAAAAGACCCTTATTGAGAAATTTAATGAGGGTCTTTCGATTTTTAGTTAGTTCCTTAAGGCGCTAATCGCACAATTTTCCAATTATCATTTTCAAGTGAATATAATATTCTATCGTGTAAACGATTTGGTCTTCCTTGCCAAAATTCGAAGTAAGTAGGAATTAGTTCATACCCTCCCCAATGTGGCGGGCGAGATATATTATTAGGAGTGAATTTTTTTTCATTTTTTACATATTCGCTTTCTAAAGACTCTCTATTCTTTATTACAGAACTTTGTTCGGAAGTCCATGCACCTAATTTACTTTCATAGGGGCGTGAGTTGAAATAATCATCAGAAGCGACAGTAGTTTGTTTATGTAATGTACCTTCAATTCGTATTTGTCGCTCTAATTCCGGCCAAAAAAATAATAAGGCAGCATGAGGGTTTTCATTAATTTCTTTACCTTTTTTACTGTTATAATTAGTGTAAAAAGCAAAAGAATTATTATTAAAGCTGCGCAAGAATACAATACGCGAAGATGGCTTTGCAGCTAATGAAACAGTTGATAACCCCATAGCATTGGGTTCATTTACTTTTGCTTCCACAGCTTCTTTAAACCATTTCTCAAATTGTAAAAATGGACTTGTATTTACATCGCTTTCGGTTAATTGTTGTTTAGTAAAATCATGCCGCACTGTTTTAATGTATAAATTAACATCTTCCATAATAGCTTTTAATTATACTATTAATTTATTTAAACTATCAATTAATTTTTTCGAAGTCGCGTTAAAGTATCTTTTTTGCTTATAAGCCACTATCCAACGAATACCATTGACAGCATTGGTTAAAAACAATTCATCTGCCCCCAACAAAACGCTTTGCATAACAGATATTTCATGCACCGCTATACGATTTGATCGTGCAATTTCTATTATTATTTTACGCATAATGCCATTAACACATCCATCATTAACTGGAGGAGTATATAATACGCCATTTTTTACAGCAAAAAAATTTGAGCTTATCGCCTCTATAATGCTGTGGTTATCATTTAATATTAAGCATTCATCAAATTGATGCATTTTTTTGAAAATACCAGCCATAACATATATACTGCTATTAGCTGATTTTAAAGCCGAAAGCGCATTTTTCTGTTTTTTAAATTCTGTATATACGTCAATATTGTAACCTCTTAAATTTAAAACATAATTTTGCTCCTCCAGAGCTTCTATTTCAATTACATAAGATACATCATTACTCTCAGGAGTATATAAACCACCTTCATTTCTATAGATTGTGAATCGCACACGAGCATCTGTACCTACCTTGTTTTTTTCAGCAAGTGCTATTATCTGCTCATAAATGTTTGTGTGATCAATAAATGAGTTAACATTCATTTTTAACACCTCCATAGCTTCATGAATTCGTTGTAAATGTTCTGCTAGAAATTGAGGTTTATTATTTGCAAAACGAATGGTTTCGAAAACCCCATCGCCATATCTAAACGATCTATTATTAACCATTAATACTGGTTCTATTGCTGGTAATAATTTTCCGTTGTGGTTTATATATTGCATCATTCCCCTCTTTAATTGAGCTTATTTGCTTTAAATACTAACTATTATTTTATTTGATCAAGTACCTCTTTTAAACTACTATTAGCTTCAATCAAAATACCTTTTACTCCCACTTTTTCCCCCGCTTGAACATCTCGTTCTTTATCTCCAATAAAAAAAGATTTTGTTGAATCAATATTAAATCGTGCCAACCCTTTTTCTACAAATAAAGAATTTGGCTTGCGACAAATACAATTACTTATATCTGAATGATGTAAACAATAATATATTTCTGAAATTATGATATTATTTTTTTTAAACTCTTCTAGTAAATGAGTATGCAAAATAGATATGTGATTTTCTGTATATAATCCTTTTGCCACTCCACTTTGATTCGTTATGATGATTAACAAAAAGCCTTTTTCTTGTAATATACTTAATGCTTCCATCACATCGGGTAAAATATGAAAGTCTGCTAACAAATGGGTATAACCACGTTCTAAATTAATTACACCATCTCTATCTAAAAAGACCGCCTTATTCATTTGCCAATAATTTGATAAAAAAACTGAGTGATTAATGAAGGTTTTAAAATAGCGGTAAATACAAATCCAAATACAGCTCCCCATATATGAGCATCATGACCAATATTTGATTGACCTCTTTTACTTAAATAATATTCAATTACTAAAAATATGATACCGAAGAGATAGGCTGGTATAGGGATAGGTATAAATAAAAAACCTAATTTAGTTGTAGGGGCTAATAATATATATGCGAAGACTACTGCGGAAACCGCTCCTGATGCACCTAAAGCATTGTAGTATTGATCATTTTTGTGCTTTTCATAAGAGTATAAGGAAGACATCACTAAACCACCTACGTATAATAAAACAAAAAACAAAGTTCCTTTTTCGCCAAATACTTGCTCGTTTGAATATACTTGCTCTACCCCTCTGCCAAACATATAAAATGTAAACATATTAAATGCTAGATGCATAAAATCAGCATGTATCAATCCGTTTGAAAAAAAGCGGTACCATTCTTTACGATGATTGATCATATAAGCATTGAACATCATTTTATTCTTCAACGTGTGATTTTCCATTGCCAATAAAGAAACAAGGATGGTAATGCCTATAATTAAGAATGTAACCATAGGTACAAAGATACTATTTTGTACCGCATGCCTAATAAGTATTACGAGTATTGAGTGAATTTATTTTAATAAAAAATAAGCTTTATTTAAGGTTATCTAAATAATTTCCTGTACTGTAACGTGATGATTGATTTTTAGGGATGGATAATGATTGCCAATGTTTTTGTCTAAGATGTTTGGCTATAAAAACAATTTGACCTATATGATAGGAGTAATGAGCCATTTGACGCAACAATGCCTGTGTAACTGTTAATGCTTCACCACGAATAGTTACCGTTTTTAAAAGATCCGTTTCTGTCAGTGCTTTTAATGTTAAAAAAAATAAATCCCAAGCAACATCCCAAGATTCTAACAATTCTGCGCGCGACTCATTTCCACTAATAAATTCCCGATCTCTATTACGAAAAGGCTTTTCTCCATCTGAGTGTAAAAAATTAGTCCAACGAGATATCATATTGCCACTAATGTGATTAATTATTACAGCAATGCTATTCGATTCGGGATCGGGTATATAATGAAAGTCTTTATCATTTGTTAATTGTATAAATGATTTTTCCGCTAACGATTTGTAATTTTTAAATACGCCCGTTACGTTTTCTAAAAGATGATTTTCAAGTATCATTTGT
The DNA here is from genome assembly GCA_039937835.1 of Bacteroidia bacterium. Lineage (GTDB taxonomy): Bacteria > Bacteroidota > Bacteroidia > 2-12-FULL-35-15 > 2-12-FULL-35-15 > 2-12-FULL-35-15. Next base: position 80,763 of record JBDTFR010000012.1, read on the forward strand.
TTTTTATTTTAGGTTTAATGATTAAACGTAATGATTGATCATAAGTAATGTAATTCCAAGCCCAATTAATAAATATTAGTAACCGATTTTTCACCCCTACTATAGACATTAAATGTACAAACATCCAAATTAGCCAAGCAAAAAAGCCTTGAAATTTAATTCTTTTTAAATCGGCAACGGCTAAATGCCTTCCTACAGTTGCCATAGAGCCTCTATCTTTGTATGAAAAAGGTTGTAATGCTTTTTCATTTATTATTGCTTTTAAATTCTTTGCTAATAACTTCCCTTGTTGTATGGCTACCTGTGCAACTTGGGGATGGCCCTTAGGATAAGCATCTTCTGACATCTGAGCTACATCACCTATTGCAAAGATATTTTGATAAGATATTACTTTATTATATCTATCCACTAATATTCGATTCCCTTTACTTATTACGGTGTCATTTAATCCTTTTATTTTATTTCCAATAACGCCAGCAGCCCATATCAACGTATTAGTTTGAATGGTTGTACCATCATCTAAAAAAACAGTTTTTCCATCATAATCTTTCACTCTTGCATTCAGTTGTAGATTTACACCTAATTTTACCAAATAATCTTTTGCTTTTTTAGATGCAATTTCAGAAAAACTAGCTAATACATTCGGCGAACCCTCTAGTAAATATACTTGCATCATCTTAAAATTTAACTCAGGATAATCTTTTGGAAATATTAAATTTTTAAACTCCGCCAACGCACCTGATATTTCAACCCCTGTAGGCCCTCCTCCTACCACCACTATATTCATTAATCTATTTTTTGATTCTAAATCCACTACTGTTAAAGCATCTTCAAAGTTTTGTAAAATTGTATTTCGTAAAGCGAGCGCTTCACTAACCGATTTCATTGGAATGGCTTGTTCCATTATTTTGGTGTTCCCAAAATAGTTCGTGTCCGTACCGATGGCTATTACCAAGTAATCGTAATTAATTGTTCCTACTGTTGTTTCCAGTAGATTTTTATCAGCAACAACTTCTTTAACCTCAGCGATACGAATAATAATATTTTTGGCCTTTTGAAAGATTTTACGAAAAGGGAAAGAAATTGAACTCGGCTCTAAACCAGAAGTAGCCACCTGATAAAATAGGGGTTGAAATTGATGGTAATTATTTTTATCAATTAATACAATTTGATAATTCGAATTAGAAAGTTTTTGTGCAAGTTGTAAACCACCAAAACCGCCGCCAATAATTACAATTCTTTTTTTCGTTGTTTCGGGAATATTGGTTGTCATAAATTACATTTTAATTGAAATCTAAACAAAATTAATTATTTAAAACAGTATAATAATTATTTAAAACAGTATAATATTAGTAAATAGAATATAATTTTAAACTCAACCCCCTTTTAAAATAAAAGGCACGATTATTAATACAATAAACATAGAAATAATAGTTTTCATTTGATTTTGAAATAGGTTGAAGGATTATAAAACAATGAAATATTATTATAGCTTGTCAATTCTTCCCCAAAATGTGGAAAAACTGACAAAATGAATGATTAATGATCATGTTATGAATCAAAATAATCGTTGGTTAGTTGTTTTACAAAATACTGCTATCATAAAGCACTTTGATTGAATGATGTAGTACTTTGAATTAATGAGACTTATGGGCTAAATTTAGATAAGAATAAACAAAACAATTCATTACAAGATTAACAAAATAATATAACTTAAAATATAAAAAATTACATTATGCAAAACAAACTACTAATTGGTACGCTATTATTTTTTTCTTTTTCAATGCTTGAAAGTTGCGCTGTGGTAGGTGGTATTTTTAAAGCTGGTGTTTGGGTAGGTATATTAATTGTGGTTGCTATAATTGCCCTAATTATTTATTTAATAACAAGAGGAAAATCAAACTAATAAGAATTAAAACATGTCCTATAATAAAGTTGAAAATGAATTTAGCAACAGCTGTTATTTTAATGGTTTTAAGTCAATGTCTTTTGTAATCTCAAATTCAAATGAGCTCTTATCTAATATGGTGATTTGACTTTCATAACTATTAAAGCCGCCTGCTTCTATGCTAATATTATACTTACCAGGAAGTAGAATTATTATATATCTACCGCTTATTGTATTGGGCGCATAGTTACCAATCAATTGTTTGGTTTTACTATCGGTTATAGATATAAAAACATCGGAATAATTTATTTTCTTTAATGAATCGGCACTCTTTAAATTTCCTTTCACCACAGAATAACGAGGTTCAATATCATTAAATAAAATACGATAAATATCTAAATCACCTAAGCCTCCTTCTCTGAGAGCCGACATATAACCAACCTGTCCGTTAGTAGATATACGAAAGTTAAAATTATCTTCAGGAGTGTTAATAGGATAACCTATGTTTTTAGGATTGGAGAATCGTTTTGTTTCTGAATTTAGTTCCGCTTTGAATATATCATATCCACCCATGCTAGTATAACCATTAGAGCTAAAGTACAATGTTTTACCATCAACTGCAATATTAGGAAAATCCTCATCGTATATGGTATTTATTTCTGGTCCTAAGTTTTGTGGTAGCCCCCACTTTCCATTGGGTAATTTCTGACTGCTATAAATATCTGTACCTCCTATACCTCCTTCTCTATTACTTGCAAAATAAATTATAGAGCCGTCGTTATTAATGCTAGCGGCTATTTCTTGAGCTTTTGAAGAATTAATATTATCTCCTAATTTTTCGGCAGGCATAAATTCTTTAGCACTATTTTTATTTGCAATGTATATATCTCCTACCTTTTTTTCATTCGTGTAATATACAAGCATTACATCTCCTTCACCAGTTAAACCAATAATTTCTTGCTCGCCTTCTGTTTTTGCTATAGGCAAACCAATATTTTTAGCTTTTGTAAATACGCCGTCTACTACTTTAGAGACATATATAGATGCAGGGAAAGTACCGTCGTCTTTTAGTCGCTCATCATTTTCTTGGGGTCTGCGACTATTAAAAATAACAAAAGATTCATCAGTTGGTATATAGGCATAATAATCGGGGTAAATAGAATTTACATTAGGCCCTAAATTTTCGAAACTAACATTTACTGGGAACTTTATTAATTCCTTGGCATTTATACAAAATTGAATTTGGCGGTCAACGTCTTGTTTATTGTGTAAAGTACCCTCAGCTAATGCTTTAAACTCTTTGTAGCTAGCAATTGCATCATCAAAACGATAAGCATAACTATATGCACGCCCTAAAAGATACAATGCATTTGGGTCATAGAGAGGTTTATGTGCAACTGCTTCTAAGTAAGGGATAGCCTTTGTTTTATTTATATTGGTATTTAAATAACAAACCGCTATGTTGTATTGATATTTTTTATTTTTTGCATCCCCTTCTAACAAGTATAAATAATCGTCTAAGGCTGCTTCATAATTATTTTTACTAAGCTTTTGGTCTGCAATAAAAGGATCAACATTTTTAATTGACTCTGATTGTGTAAATCCCAATTTTAAGAATAAAAGTGAACTGCTTATGATTAAAAATAATTTTCTTTTCATTGTAATCATTTGTTTTTTAATACAAAGTAAAATTATAAAACAAAAAAATTCAAAAACCTCTTTAAGGCACGAGAATAATAGCAACCCTACGGTTTTTATTCTGTCCTTGCTTGGTGTAATTGTCGGCAATTGGAGCACTACTCCCATAACCTCTTGGTGTTATACTCACTTTTAAGGGTAATAGTTGTTGTTGAAGGTACTTTTTTACCGATTCTGCCCTTTTTTCTGATAATTGTTGATTATACAATTCATTACCAATGTTATCTGTATGCCCTTCAATTACTATTTTAGAAACAGGATTTAATTTAACTTCTGCAACTATTTTATCTAATTCTTTCTTTGCTTGTGCTAATAATTGATGCTCATTTACAGAATACATGATTGTATTATCAATTGATATTTGTTTACCTGAGCCAATGGCTGCCACAGCATCAATATCTGCACCAGGCCAACTGCCTTTGCAATCTGATTTTAAATCGACCAGTTTTACATAATTAAACACTTCAAATTGTTTTACAGAATCGCCAATATCCACCGATGAAATCCCTCCTGAAATTACACCCACATTAATCCATTGTTTGCCTTCTTTAGATACATACACCTGCATGGTTTCTATAAATTTACCTACCTCAAATACAAAAAGGTCAGGCCCCTCTATATTTACTAATGCATTATCTGTAAACCTTAGTGTTAAAGAACCTCCACAGCCTAAAGAGGTAAAATTAGCCGCTACTCCTGCAAAGTCTGGCAAACCCAAAGCAAGTGTAGAATCGCAAGCATCTGCGATGGCTTCAGGGTCTCCCCTTTTAAAATCAACTACTTCATCCGCAAAAGAAAGATCCCCTAAGGGTAAAAAAATAAATCCCCCATGTCCATCGCTATACTTTTTACCTTGCTGTGCAAATATGCTGGTTGCTATCAACAAAAAAATAAATATAAAAAATTGGTGTTTCAAAATAGCGGTATTAATAGTAACAACAAAGCTATAAATTGTTTTAAATAAAGAGCTGTTAAAGATGGAATAAATATTTAGTGATTATTTAAGGCGTTATAAATTAGTAAACGCTCAAATTCTTATTGATTTAATTGATATGAAATAGTTAACCATTATTAGAAAGATTCAGCTATCGTTATACTTTCCCGCAAATATTTGGTCGGTATTTTTTTTTGGGCTTTGGTATCCAGGTTCTAAAACGTTTTTTAAAATTAAATTTATGTTCGGCAATGGATATTTTACGCCGCTTTATTTTACCATATTCTTTATTATTACTAGAAGAAGAGGATGCATTTACATTCTTCGTGTTAGATTGTATTTCTGTGCGTAACGGAAACTCATTTCCCAATGAAGATAAACCGTTTTTAGATCCGAGAATCATTTTTTTTTGACCGTTAGGTATGCTTTTCGTTTCATAAATATTCTTAGTTTCCAAATTGTTTTTGGATATAGAGTCGCCAATAACCGTAACTACATTATGACCCTCTAAAACGGACTGTTGGGCAATTAACAATAAGGTGTTACAAAATAACAATGAAACTAAAAGAGAATGCTTTATATTTATATAGGGGTTATTCACAATAGTTAAATTTACTATAAAATGATGATAAATTGAAGTAAAAAGTGAATATGTTATCGGTTATTATCAATAGGTTATACCAAATAAGTATTATTTATAACTTAAATTGTATTTATTTTAATTAGATACTATTGCTAAATATAGTATTTTCACTCTGAAACAAGCGCCATATTATTTATAAACTAAAATTAATGATTGAATTAATCTTTGTCTTTAAAAGACTCTAATTAATAACAACAAAACATTAAAAGTTATACCTATTATTTTAATTTAATTTAGATTTTTTTAATAGTACGGCGATTTATTCCGTAATAACATAAATTGCAACGCTTTACAGATGCCTACTTTCCTATTGTTTATTATATTATATTTGCTAGAATTTTTAGTTTTTAAAAATGAAAAAAATTTTATCTGTAAGTGGAATTCTATTTTTGCTGGTGGTTTGTCCCTTAAAAATAAAAGCACAATTAAAAGCAGATGCAGGAATCGATAAAGTAGTTTGTCCAGATAGCACTGCTTTATTAGGCGGAGCAGTAAGTGCAACAGGAGGTGTTCCCCCTTACACCTATTACTGGAGCCCTTCAACGGGCTTAAATAATTCTACCATTGCAAACCCTATCGTTAAACCTACAGGAGTTAGTACTTATACATTAGAAATTACAGACGCCACTGGCGCCACTTCAAAAGATAGCGTTCTTATTTCATTCAATTATATTAACGAAATAAATGCTGGCCCTAACGTTGGTATTTGTGATGCGGGTACTGCTGTACTGGGTGATATAAGCAACACTAATACAGGAGGAGCAACTTATAGTTGGTTACCTACTACTGGATTAAGTGATGCCACTTCTCCCCGCCCCACGGTAAATGTAACTGTAACCACCACTTATACTTTAACCGCTACTGTTCCTGGTTGCCCTGCAAAAACAGATGTTGTATCGGTTATTATCATTCCAACTCCTATCATTACTGCTGGTACGGATGTTATTATTAAACAAGGTGAATCAACACAGCTTACAGCTTCAGGAGGCGATCGATATGAGTGGTCTCCATTCATGTACTTATCCTCTTATATGACTGCTACACCCATTGCTACCCCGGCAGTTACCACCATCTATACGGTAACAGGGTCTGACGCTACGGGAAAGTGTTTTGCAACAGCCTCTGTAACTGTAATTGTAAAGCCTATATTAGATATTGTTATTTCAAACACATTTACACCAAATAATGATTTACATAATGACAAGTGGGTAATTGCCAATATTGAAAATTTTCCAAATAACAGTTTGGAAATATATAACAGGTATGGAAAGCTAGTTTATAAAACAACTAATTATTTAAATACCTGGGAGGGTAATTCATTTGGTAATGCATTACCCGCAGCGACTTATTTTTATATTTTATCATTAGGAGATGGCTCCGCTCCTAGACATGGAACAGTTACAATTATATATTAACCTAAATGAGTATCCATCATCGCTTTTTAATATTAATATTTACATTACCTCTGCTTGTTAATGCTCAACAATTACCTTATTACACCCAATATAGGAGTAATGATTTTATGATAAACCCTGCTATTACAGGTACTAAGCGTATAATAGATGCGCGAATTAATTACCGCATGCAATGGGTGGGTTATGAAGGAGCCCCAAGTACTGCGACAATGGGTATTAATGGGCGCTTTTTAAAAGGTACGATGGGAGCTGGTTTATATCTTATACAAGATAAAATAGGCCCAAGCAATCAAACTAATATGGGAGGTAGTTATGCCTATCATATTAAATTTCCTGACTGTGAACTTTCTGCAGGCGTTGCTGGTAATTACACCAACTATAGTTTAGTGGGCAATAAAATTACATTATTTGATCCTGTAGACCCAGCGATTGACCAAAGCATCGTTAATAAGGCTTCCGTTATTGACCTAAATAGTGGCTTGTATTTATACAATGATCGCTTTTGTATGGGCTTAAGTGTACTCCATACCTTAAAATCTAGTGCTACTTTTAAAACTCCTACTGGAGAAGGAACTGTTAAATACTTTAATCATATCTATTTACAGTTAGGTTATAATATGTCTAACAATAATGATTACAGATGGGAAAATAATATATTCGCTAATTATGTAGCTGCTGCTCCCTTTGTGCTGGATTATACTATGCGTGTACATTATAAAGAAATGGTATTTGCAGGTGTTTCTATTCGATTAAAAGATGCGGTTGCTTTCCATGTTGGTTATACTTTTTTTGATAATTTTCAGGTAAGTTATTCGTATGATTTACTTATTAGTAAATTAAGAAAATACAGCATAGGTTCTCATGAAATTATGTTAGTATATAGCACTAATTTTTATAAAACTAAAAACGGTAGAGTAAATGATCGTTTTTTAAATCAAAAATTTAGATAGTACATTTTAATGATTTTTTTATTGTTAATGCGATCTGCTTTTTAAACTCTCTTTTTTACCGCATTTATATTTGCTTATATGCAATCATTCCCCATCGAATATTCATCGCTCTCTGCTAGCGGATTGTTACAATTATGCATCAATAACTATAACCTAAGTAGAAATTCTACCATTACTTTTTTAAAACGAGGTTTTAACGATACTTATTTAATATCAAGTGCTTCTAAAAAAAGCATTTTACGAGTATACAAACACAATTGGCGATCAATAGAAAGTATTCAATCTGAAATAGAATTATTAAACTATTTAAATATCCATAATGTTTCAGTAGCCTTCCCTATTATGGATACACTGCAGAATAGTATACAACCTATTGATGCGCCAGAAGGTATACGATATGCCGTTTTATTTTCCTATGCTGAAGGTGTTGCAGTAAAAAAAATGACTCCTGAACAAGCCTATTTATTAGGTGCAGAGACTGGCAAAATACATACTCTAATGCAAGGGTTCACTGTAAAATGTACTGCACATGATTACGATGTACACAGTCAATTTAAAATCATTCTGGCTACCCTTCAGCCTATTTTAATAAATCATACATTAGAGTATAATCTTTTACTGCAACTCAGGAATAAATTTGTAGCTGTTTTTGAAGCAACAGACAAAAGTCAATTGCAAATAGGTATTTGCCATGGCGATTTACAATCCGAAAATTTTCATATTACAGCTGAAAATAAATTTACCTTTTTTGACTTTGATTTTTTCGGAAAAGGGCATTTAGTCTATGATATCGCCGTATTTGCATGGTATGATCATAAAAACAAACCTACTGAAATTATTAATGCGTTTATACAAGGTTATAAAACACAACATACAATTTCTGATACTGAAATTGCATTAATACCTTGGTTTAGCGCATTACGAGCGTTATTTCAAATGAGGCTGTTTTGTGAAATTAGTGACGGCAAACAACTACCCTTGTGGCCAGCACAACAAGTAGCTAATTTCCTGCATAAAGTAGAAAAATGGATTAACGAAAAGACTTAAAATTCTAGAATTTAATCGATTGATATGCTCTTAACTGTTTAATTAAATTATCTGATTCATCAAAATTTAATGTTTGTTGTCCATCACTTGCTGCTTCTTCAGGCTTTTCATGTATTTCATAAATTACACCATCAGCACCTGCAACCATTGCAGCTAATGCAATAGTAGGTACATGTTCACGAATACCAATACCATGAGATGGGTCTGCAATAACAGGCAGGTGTGTTTTTTCTTTCAATATAGGAATGGCATTAATATCAAATGTATTGCGATAAGCCGTTTCGTAGGTGCGAATACCACGCTCACACAACATTAGTCGCTCATTACCATTAGAAAAAATGTATTCGGCAGATTGCAACAACTCATCAATTGTTCCACTCATGCCTCTCTTTATTAATACAGGCTTATCTACTTTTCCTAATTCATCTAACAAATTAAAATTTTGAGAATTACGTGCCCCTACTTGAAAAACATCAACATAATCAATCATTTCAGCAACCTGAGAAACTTGCATGACTTCTGTGATAATCTTAATATTGTTTGCACGACAAACTCGACTGAACATTTTTAATCCTTCTAAGCCCATACCCCTAAATGCATAGGGAGAGCTGCGAGGTTTAAACACTCCGCCTCTCATTATTTTTATATTATTACGTAAAAGGTGTGCTACAATTTTTTCTACTTGTTCTTCACTTTCGATACTGCATGGGCCTGCCATCAATGTAAAATTTGAATGTCCAATTTTTACATCATTATCTATATCAATATCAGTAGCATTTACTTTCCATTTTTTAGAAACGAGTTTATAGGCTTCTGATACACGATGAACATCCATTACACCATCTAACTTTCCAATTAATCGTATATCAAATTCTTTTTTACCAATACAAACTACATAACTACCTTTTTGTGTTTTCACTTCGGTAGTTTTATAACCAATGGTATTAATTTGCTTTAAAATATTTTCTTTAGCAGTATTGCTTATGTCTGGTTGTAGTTGAATAATCATAATGTAATTTTAAATGTGTTTTTGGTTTTACTAATATAAAGTAGAATTAAATATTTTACTTTTTGTCTTATATTTATTCCCTCCTTAATTAGTAAAAGTAAAGTATTATTGTTTCTATTTTTGTACTATCGATTCCTTTAAAACATTTTGAATAAATATTTTAACATCTTTTTTGATTGAAGTAGGATCATCAATGGCTTTTACAAATGCGCTGCCAATGATAGCACCGTTTGCATATTCACAGGCTTTTGAAAATGTTTTATTATCTGAAATACCAAAGCCAATGATTAGCTTATTCTTTAGTTGCATCGCTTTTATTCTTTTGAAGTAATCTTCTTGAGATGTTTCTATTTTGTTTTTTGCACCAGTAGTACTAGATGAAGATACCATGTAAATAAAACCATTAGAATATCCATCAATTAATTTTATTCGTTCATCAGTAGTTTGTGGTGTGATTAAAAATATATTTTTTAAGCCGTATTTTTCAAAGATTGATTTATAATCATTGATATATTCCTGTAAAGGCAAATCAGGAACAATAATACCAGCAATACCTAAATGAGCAGCATCTTTACAGAATTTTTCAACACCGTATTGCAAAATAGGATTTAGGTATCCCATCAATAACATGGCGCATTTGGAATCTTTTATGTTTGCTTTAGTAAGGTGTTCAAATAATAATTTAATAGACATTCCATTTTCCAATGCTACTTCACTCGCATGTTGTATAGTAGGCCCATCAGCTAAAGGATCAGAAAAAGGCATACCGATCTCAATCATATCTACCGCATTATTTTCTAATTCTTTTAAAATTTCGGTAGTATCGTTTAGTTTCGGAAATCCTGCTGTAAAATAAATAGAGAGGATGTTATTTTGTTTCTCTTTAAATAATAGATCAATTTTATTCATGGTTTATGTTGGTATTTCAAATTATAATTTCTTTAAATAGTTGAGCTAAATTTTATCAGTTCATTATGGTTTAAAGTTTTTCATGTACGTCGCCAAATCTTTATCTCCTCTTCCAGAAAGATTAACTACCACTACTTCATTTTCTTTTGCTTTTAATTTCTCTAGATAAAATAAGGCATGTGCGCTTTCTAATGCAGGTATTATTCCTTCTAACTCACACAACTGATAGGCAGCTTTTAGTGCTTCACTATCTGTAACAGAAGCAAATATTGCCCTACCAGATTCAAATAAGTGGGAATGCATGGGACCTACTCCTGGATAATCCAAGCCGGCAGAAATACTATATGGCTCTGTAATTTGTCCATCTTCGGTTTGCATCAATAATGTTTTGCTCCCGTGAATTATTCCTATTTTACCCAATATGCTGGTCGCTGCCGAATAACCAGATTCGACTCCTTTACCAGCTGCTTCAACGGCTATTAACTTTACATTTTCATTATCTAAAAAATGATAAAATGCACCAGCTGCGTTACTTCCTCCACCAACACAGGCAATCACATAATCAGGATCTTCCTTACCAATTTTTTCAATCAATTGTATTTTGATTTCTTCACTAATAATACTTTGAAAGCGGGTAACCAAATCAGGATACGGATGCGGCCCTACCACCGAACCAATTATATAATGCGTATCAATAGGATTATTAATCCAATCGCGAATTGCTTCATTCGTTGCATCTTTTAATGTTTTACTACCACTCTTAGCAGGAACAACCGTTGCTCCTAGTAATTTCATACGGTCTACATTCGGCGATTGGCGCTCAATATCAACCTCCCCCATATACACAATGCATTCTAAACCCATTAATGCGCAGGCAGTAGCGGTCGCAACGCCGTGCTGTCCAGCACCTGTTTCAGCAATAATACGAGTTTTACCTAATTTTTTTGCTAATAAAATTTGTCCCAAGGTATTATTTATTTTATGAGCACCCGTATGATTTAAATCTTCTCGCTTTAAGTAGATGGTTGTTTTATAATGCTCAGAAAGTCTCTTAGCATAATATAATGGAGAAGGCCTACCCACATAATCCTTCAATAAACCTCTCCATTCTTTTTGAAATGCCTCTTCATTAATTATTTGTAAATATTTTTGGCGTAGTTCCTCTACATTAGGGTATAGCATTTCAGGAATATAGGCTCCGCCAAAATTTCCATAATATCCATTTTCGTTTACTTGGTATTTCATTTTATTAATTTTTAATTATCGTATAGAACGTATCAATTTATTTATCATTTCCACATCTTTTATTGCAGGTACAATCTCGAATTTACTATTCACATCAATGGCATATAAATAAGGCAATTGAGCTTTAAGCAATAAAATATCTTTTATATTATTTAGTGCTACTCCTCCACTTAAAAAGAAAGGAAGTTGAGCCGTATATTTTTTTAATAACTCCCAATTAAATTGTTCTCCACTTCCTCCAAAATCAGGTGTTTTTGTATCGAATAAAAAATAGTTACATGATGTTTTGTAGTCCTCTAATTTTTTAAAATCAAAATCTTCATTTATTCCAAATGCTTTTATCACTTCAGTCGTAAGCTTAATTCTTTCACAAAATTGAGGACTCTCCTCTCCATGCAGCTGAACAATATCTAATTTGTATTTGTTTATTTTATCAAGAATATAATTCTCATTCGCATTTACAAATACACCTACTTTTTTTATATCAGAAGATATGGGAGGCAATTCAACGTTTTCTCCCACAAACCGTTTTGATTTAGCGTAAAATATAAACCCCACATAATCAGGCTTTAGATTCAGTATTTTCTGAATGTTATCTTTATATTTTAATCCACAAACTTTAACTTTCATACTATTTATTTACTATCTTTTTTATCATTACAAAGTCATTCATAAAATAACCATTGCCAATATCAAAATCTTCTAATCGGTTAATAAAAAAACCATTTTTAAAATAAAAATTAATGGCTTTGTAATTTTTTCTATTCACGGTTAATTCAATGCTTTCAGCTGAAGGATTTATTTTTAAACAATATTCCATTACCTCAGTACCAATGCCTTTAGTTTGTTTATTTGTACAAATATAAAATTTATGTAAAAAATAATGTTTTTTATCCTTTGTACTTAATGAAACATAACCAATTGCTTGTTCTTCATCCATTACAAGCGTATAACCTTGGTCTTCGTTCATTTGCTGCGCAATACTTTCTTTTGAATACATTTTATTTAACATGTAATCAATTTGATCCATTGTAATAATAGAAATATAATGTTCTTTCCAAATAGAATCCGCCAATTCCGCTATTAATGCTGCATCTTCAACTGTTGCTTTCCTAAAATTTAATTTCATAAACTTAATTTTAATCTTCTATAAAAACCCATTCTCATTTATTATTTATTTTTAAATTCAGATTTCTTATTTCCCGAAAGCAAACTAGTTTGCAGTGCCGTTATTTCTTTAATAAAATTATTACAAGCTAATTCGGGGCGACTTTGTTTCATAAACAATTCGCCTATTAAAAATCCTTTATAACCTACACTTTTTAACTCTTGAACAATTGCAGCTGAATCAATCCCACTTTCTGAAATTTTTATAAAATCAGAAGGTATTAATGCTGCTAGCTCTATTGATTGAGAAATATTAGTGGTGAAATCTTTTAAGTTTCGGTTGTTTACACCAACCACGTCTACAAGCTCATTTACACTTTGTAATTCTTCTTTATCGCGAATTTCTAAAAGTACTTCTAACCCCAGTGACTTAGCCAATTGAGAAAAGTCTTTAATTTGTTTGGTGCTTAATACATTTGCTAATAATAAAACAACATCTGCACCAATGGATTTAGCTTCCAGTATTTGGTATTCATCAATAATAAAATCCTTACGAAGTATTGGGCAGTAATTAAATTTACGCGCCGTTATTAAATCAGCATTTTTACCACCAAAAAATTCAGTATCTGTAAGTATACTCAATGCGCTAGCGCCACCTTGCATATAACCAATAGAAGTACGTTCAATATCTGCATATTGATTTATAAATCCTTTAGAAGGAGATTTACGCTTAAATTCCGCGATAATTCCTACCTTATCTTCACGCAACAAATATTTTTTAAAAGAAACAGTGGGAGAATTAAAATAAATAGATTGCTCTAATAATTTTTTAGGGTAAAGGCTTTTGCGTTCCTCCACTTCTATCTGTTTTTGTGTTATTATTTTTTCTAATATATTCATGTCTTTGATTTTTTTATTCAATTGCTCGCTTGTAAGCGGTTAATGCCTTTTTTGATTCTAATGATTCTTTTGCTTTGGATACGCAATCTAACAATGATAAATGAGGAAAAACGCATTGTATTGC
>JBDTFR010000013.1:0-6111 GCA_039937835.1 Bacteroidia bacterium
AGCTTTCGATAGGTCGTACTTCCCATCAAATACTCAGCTATAATAGCCTCTTTTTCCTGAATTGTTTTTCCGCTTTTTTTCATTTAATTTACACTTTACAAGTGTAAACCTATTTCAGGACGAGACAGTTTTTTTAATTACCCCAGAAGCGGAGGATTGATTGAAAACCAAGCCATAGGGATAGTAATTATATTCTTCTACTAATTGTCCTTCTGTCCACACTAACGTAGTATTATTAATACTTACTGGAGCAGTTTCCATATTACTACTAAATACTCTTATAAATCCATTTTGAGGAATGGGTATTTTATCTGTTTGCAGCGTTTGCCAGTCGTCTTTATTTTTTACTTGTAATGCACCACTTCCTTCGGGTATCAGATTCATGTACTCATCATACAACAGGTAATTTAAAAAAGCTTTGGGTGCGCCATTGGTAGCATTTGTTCGCTGCATGTTTAAAATAGCATTTGCCAATCCTTGGTTACTGCTATTAACAAGTGCATTTGCTCCTTCTGCTGCCATGCTGGGCAAAGTAGTAAAAGCAGTAATAAAGTTATTGATTACATTTTTAGCAACCTCCGTTGGGTTGTTTTTTTCTGCTATGTACAAGGCTTCTGCACTTATTTTAACCGTGTCACCAGCCATTACTTTTAACGTAATATCTGGCCCTAAAATGGTTTTGCTATTTTTACCACTAAGCTTCGCTACATAATTATCTGTTACCGTTTTATTTTTTAGTTTAACAGAACGGGTGTTGTCCACATTATCAAAAAGCTGATTTTCTTTTGCTGCCAAATCAGGTTCACTGGTAGCAATGTATTTTACTTCGTTGGCTGCTGGAGTGGTTGATTTGGCAATACCAGCAATGTTTCCATCGGTATACGTTACAACAGAGCGCGTACTCCCTAGGTGATCTTTAATATAATAATCATACATGTACTTTGCAGTCCCTGTTGGGTTGTAACGAATACGCCCTTCTGGTTGAGCTATAAAACTAAGGCTGTTATTGATATATACAGCAGCACCAATATAATCGGTGGTGGTAGTATTTCCACCGCTTACTTTCTTTTGTAGTTTATTACCACTAGCATCGTACAGGTAGTCTACCTGTTGACCGCCTTTGCTTACCCGTTTTGTTTTATTGATGATTTCATCATAAGTAAACGATAAACTTTTATTGGCATCGGTTAACAGGTTACCGTTTTCATCATAGGTATAATCATTGGCACCCGGTACATCACGAAAGTCACCAAGGTTATCAAAGGCTGTAGGATCTTTACTTTGAGAGCTTGCTGACTCTGAAACACTCAGTAGCTTGTTACTATTGGCAGCATAACCGTAGGATAAATCATCGAGAGTGATGCTTTGACCGGCAATATTTACCCCTCTGTGTTTCATGCTTTGAATATTACCATTCTCATCGTACGCCATGTTAGAAGCACTGAAATTACTCCCCCCTACTGACCATCCACCAGTAGGATTGATAACGCCTGTTTGCGTAGTATAAAAAGCTTCTTTCAGACGATTGTAGGTATCGTAACCATAGCCATAAGAACGTAACTCGCTACTATTACCACTGTTGCGCCATTTCATGCCTGCAATAGAACCATTATAATATTTCCGAGTATAGCCATAGTTATAACTCAACTCCATTCCAAAAGTTTGACTGCCAGCACCTGTTAAACAATAATCTTTATTGATGCTTGTTAACCAACCACGCACATTGTATTCGTATTCTATGGTAGGAACTTGCTGGTTAGAAAAATTCTTGTTTTTTAATCTACCCAATTCATCAAAGTTATAATTAGAATTAGAGAATTGTAAATAGAGATCATTTAAATTATGGCTGGTACTAACTACCCTTCCTGCATGATCATAATAAAATGTTTCAACCGTCTTTATTGTTGCATTGTCCGTAGCTGCTGGATTATTCAACTCCGTATAGGTTCCTAATTTTTGACCTAAAAAATCATAGCTATTGGTAATAATGTTCCAGCCTCCTTTGTGGTTTTGGGTTTGTGTTTGCAATAACAAGCCTCTGTCGTTATAATAATTGATGCTTAATAATCTAACTGGTGTGGAGGCTCCATCTAATAAAAAGGTTTTGGTGCCTGTTAGCATATTGGTGGTTTCTGCACTCACAACCGTATTCCAGCCATCAGGTAAACTACTCATATAACTAGGATTGTAGCTTGATACTGTAAAGCTGTAATCATCATAATAATTGGTGGTGTAAACTGTTGCGGTGGTAAATGTATTTACATAGGTCGTATTTCCATAAATATCGTTAAAGAGGTATAGCAATAAAGGGTCAGCGCCTGTATAAGGGGCATTCGCATAGTTTTGCATGACTGCTTGGCTGGATACGTTGTAATATATACCTGTCTGAATCAATCTTCCCAGTACATCATATTTATTAAATACCCATTCGCCTTTTGTTCGTTGTGTGGGGGTTTGAGAAAAAATCAGTTCATCTTTTAAGTTATAAACCATCCATTCTGCACCAGCACCAGGGGTTGTTTTTACAATGGGTCTTAACCTACCATCGTATTCATAACTAAAACACAATTCAGCAGCAATAGATGCATTGAGTGTCCAGTTATTGGCAGCTAACCATAAGGTGGCTTTTGGTGAAATAACATAGCGCAGTAATCCAAAATCATCATATACATAATACGTTTGTAGTTTAACGGCATTACCAGTTTTGCCTGTTGTTTTTAATACCACATGATTATCTTTTGTGATGTATTCTTCGGTAAAATTTTTGTCTTCATCTGTTGTAGTTTTTACCATTAAATCTCCTTTGTTATACAAGCCTAAATAAGTGGGTAGGCTGCCGGGTGCATAAGCAATGGTGAAAAGGCGTACATTGGCACCAGCAGGTAATGGATTTTCAGAGAGCGTTGTTCCCCGATTATTTCCCACCCAACTGCTTCCTTGTGGCAATGCTTTAATAACCCTGTTTAAGGGAGAGGCTTCATAGTTGGTTTGGGTATAAAAATAATCATCGGCAGTATAACCAAGGGTGTTTTTATAAAAATTTTTCTGATCGCTGTAGGCTGTTAATTTAAATTTGCCATTGTCATTGGCGGAAGCTTCTTCCTTGGCATAAGGTAGAAAATGATAGGCATCTCTCCCCATGTTATCATACTTGATGATCTCTACCAGATCATTTGTAGAAGGGCTGGCAAAATGATTGACTGTTTGAATGAGTCGCCCTAAGCCATCCATATACTCCGTTTTTACTCTCGTTTCATAGAAATCAGTTGGTTGTATATCACTTTCATTAATAATCGGGCTGGTGGGTATCGTCGTTCTTACGTAATTCACTTTTATACCACTTATAAAATCAGCTGGTAAAATTGGTGTTACGGTTCCTTTAGGATAGGCCTCAGCAACATTTGGGAAAATTTGTGCTGTTGCAAAATTACTCCCAAACAGCAATAATACTATACTAGGCAACAAAAACTTTATTGTTTTAATTGATCTCATTTTTATATAATTAATAATAGTTTATAAATCACATTAATTAGTAGGTAGCTTGATATTTGTATTCGTTCTTTTTTAAAATGTTTCCATCTTGGTCTTTTACTAATTTTAAGCGATTAAATTCATCGTACAAGTAATCTGTTTTTTGATTGTTCTCATTGCATTCGCTAATAATGCCCTGTGCCATTTTATGTACGTAGGTGTGCATACGGGCATTAACTGGATACAGTCGCAATTCGTCAATGGTAGCAGTGCCCGACAATATAACAAGAATTGCATTGGAAAAAACTCCTTCGTAATACGTCCAACCTTGGCGAGTAGGGCCTGTTCTTAACGTAAGTAATGATCTTGAAGAAGTAATGCCTTCCCCTTCCATGGTGTTCACATTAACGGCACCATCAATGGCCCAAAAGCTAATTTTATAGTTTTGATATTTGGAAAGTGAGACAATACTTTTTACGTATCCTTCATCTCCGTCTTTTAACTTAAGTGCCTTGTTACCATTAAAAGCAGCAAGTGTTACAATATTTGTATTGGTATACCACCAATGAGTAAAATCTTTATTTACATCTTCGTGTTCAAAACTACTGTAAGCAATATCGTTGTAATTGGTATGAAGTGTTTTTGCCCAAACGTTACCTGTACCGGGTTCTCTGATGAAACTATATAAATTTTTACGGTCTTTTAATTCTAAGAGATTATTGTTTGTATCGTATGTATTACATGCATTGGCTTCTTCATAATGCGAATCGAACGTAAAATTACCAGCCGTGGTGATGGTTGAAGGCTCAACGGAGATTAGGTCTTGATTGGAGGTTCCTGAATTATTAAATTTTAATTTAAAGTCTTTGTCTTTTGCAATAAAATTATTGTTCATTTTATAAGTTGTTACTTGTCCATCTATTACATGAACATCCCAGCCTTGTACTGAAATTTTAGTTTGTTCTATGGGTACATTGATCATGTTTCTATCCGCCATGTTTTTAAGTACAGCAGCCGTGCCCGTTAAAGTACCTGTTAGGTTATAATCTTGAGGGTATAGTGTATGGGTAATAAGCTGATGCGGATTACTGGTACCAGCATTATCCAAAGAGGTTGTTATAGTAGTAGGTTGTAGGTGTATTGGATTAGCATATTCATAAGTGGTAGTGGTGTTGGTAGGATTTTGTCCGTTCTCATCATAGGTGGTGGTGGTGGTACTGTTTAAATATTCCCATCTGGATACATTCGTATATTCCGAAATATTTAAATTATCAAGAATATTTATATTCGAAAATACTGTATCTTCTTTACCAAAACATCTGTCTTCGGTAGTTATAGTTTGATTATTTGCACCTAAACCTATACATACCCAATCTTTCTGCCCAGGAACTGCCGCCCAATTATGCTTGTGATCACCAGTTGTAATGCACTCATTATGTGTCCATTTTCTCTTCGCATCCTCAACGGTACAAGTATATGTTACAGGTGCCGTAAATATATCATCATACTTTTTTTGTACCACGTAACCAAATACTTCCTCATGATAACGTGGATCCTGTATATAGTTATTACTTTGTGTTTTTAATACGGTAATGGCGGTGCCGCTTTTCTTAAAAACATTAACTGTCTTTTCCGTTCCATTTTGAAACCCTATATTGCTCCAGGGTGCAGAAGGAATATAATCTCCTTGCTTATTATTAACAGGCGCATCATTATCTAAAATAAATTCATGTTCCTCACCACCGTTTTCAAAGTTATCTCCCCCATTACTAACGGTAACAAAATGATAACCGACGGTATTTTCACCAATAGAATTATATAAGGCATTTAAACTGTTGGATGAAACTTCAAAATGATTTATGGGTGCGAGGTTACCCAACGTGCATTTGTCATAATCAGTTGTAAATTTATAATATCTTGGCATGAATCCCTGTTCTCCAGTAGAAATATCAGGACTATCTTTTTTACCATAATAATAATGTATAATCTGTGGTGTGGCATTTATATTATCGTTGGTTTCCACTTTTTGAATTCTTACTCCGCCTGTTATTAAATTTACTGGTACCTCTGATTTAGTACCTTGATAATATGTCAAGGTCGCTCCACTTGTAATACATTCCCAATTAGCATTTATTGTAATTTGATAACTATGGCCTGCGACTAAATTAACGAAACAATTACTATAGTTACTTTTCGGTAGAATAAAAAATGAACTTCCTAACGAATTAGTAGAGACTGGCGTTATTTGATAAACATTTGGGTTATTACTTGGAGAAGTAAGATCTGTAATAGAAAATTGGGATTTTATGTGGAAATCAATTTGTTCATTCCCATCGTTATCCTTAGTAGAAAATTTTTCACAACCAGAATCCCAGGACAAACTTGCTCCTAAATCTAATTGAGCCTTCTGATCGAAGCCTAAGGACGTTGTTGAGTTACTAGAAGAAAACGGGGTATGGTCCCCAAGTATTTTTTCAGCATGAACTTTCAATGAATTTATTGGAGGAAAAACAGTTTTCGTACCTCTATACGTATTTGGTTCGTAAATAAAATTACTATATCCTTTGGTAGGATAGGTAATACGAGTTAATAAACCTTTTGCGGTATAAGACGAATTTACTTCTTTATCTGCGCCTTTAT
>JBDTFR010000014.1:0-26590 GCA_039937835.1 Bacteroidia bacterium
CATTCTCTTGGTTTGATAACGATAGAAGATTATGTAGAAATTATGAGCTGCTTCTTGAAACTTCTGAAGAAATGGTTAAGTTATCTGCTATAAAATTATTATTGAATAAAATTTAAACAGCCTCTTATATTACGCATAAAGTTAATACTAAAAGAAGTACCGAATCAATTACAAAAGTCCCCTTAACTGATAAACTAAATTAAATGTAATGAAATCCCGCAATTTTATAGAAATAAATTTATACCCGCTGAAAAAATAAAATTCCAATGCAGAAAGCTCCTATTTTCAGATAATACAAACAGCAGTTAATTAGATTTCAATTTAACTTTAGCAAAGCAAGCCCAATGGTCGGAAACACGATTACTTAGAGATATAGCTCCTGTCTGAAAAACAGCGTCATTGAAACTGGTATATATTCGGTCTATTCCATTATTTTTATCTTTAAAAATGTCCTGAAGACCACTTAATAGATTTAATTTAGGATTTCCGTATTTTCTGTTAAAGTCTCCGCCAACAATAATTGGAAATTTAGAAAGGTCGATAAATCGTTTTGATTTCTCAAATCTTTAAGTATGTTTTGCGAGTCGTTATATTCTTGAAGCCGTCTGTTGGAATACAATATTATCTATTGTTTTATAAACTTTTTAGTTATTATTTGTTCTACCGTAATTACTTTAATAAAGTAAAGTCCATTGGACAAATCAGCAACACTTATTTTGTTTAAATCTTTAGTAATTGTTTTTAGTGTTTTACCAGTTAAATCAACAATAAGTATCCTTTCAATTGTTAAACCATCACTTGTTATTGATAATTGCTCTGAGGTTGGGTTGGGGAAGATAGTTACTTTTGAGTTCAAGCCTATATTTTTATCTATTCCCGTTACATCAGGAATAGAAGGAATTACATTAATAGTAAACCCAGCTATTCTATTAAATAAAACCCCACTTCGTCCAATCGACTCACTATACGAATCAGTACAACCAGCTACATCACTAACTATTAAAGAAAGATTGAAAGGACCGGCAGTTGAATAGGTATGACTTGGATTTTGTTGAGCTGCGAATGGGGTGCCATCTCCAAAATTCCAAATGTAATTTAAATTTGTACCAGAAGAGCTATTCACTATTGTTATATCTCCATTTACTTTAGCGGGATACACTACAAAACCAGCATTGCATTTTGCAGGAGAAGTAACCCCTACAACATCAATCGTATCAAGATAATAATCGAAACAAGGAGATAATTGAGTAGAATCATTTACAGTTAAAACGACTACATACGTTCCGTTAGCACTAAAAGTATGAGTTGAATTCATAGTTGTTCCTACACTTCCATCTCCATAAGCCCAATGGAATTGATTAAAATCTCCTATTGACGTATTGTTGAATGTATAATTCCCTTTCCCATTATCGCTAAACGAATAACTCGCTTTAGGTGCAATGCAAGGGCGACTTAAATCAAGTTTTATAACACCAGCGTTATCTGTTCCTATCCATATATTATTCTTACTATCATTTGCAATGGCATTTGCATGAGTAGATTCTAGGTAAGATGGGAGGGCATAATCAACCCAAGTTATTCCGTCAAATTTTGATACTTTGTCAAAAGTTCCAGCCCAAACATTACCTTTATTATCCACATGAACTGCCGTAATTATTGCGTCTAACTCTTTTGTAACAGACACATTATCGTACTTGTATAGCCCAGAGTTGGTTGCAATCCATTTATTGTCTTTCGTATCTATTGCAATACCTCTTACATCAACGATTGAAAGTTTGAAACCATCGTTAAGAGCAGATAGTGGAGCCCAGTTTTTACCATCGAATGAAGTTACGCCCCCACCGGCTGGTTGAGAAGTTGTAGGATCAAATCCAACGGTAGTTCCAAACCAAATATTACCTTTTTTATCAGATACTATAGATGATACATCTCCAAAATATTGTATTCCTAAACTAGGATAATGAGTGGTCTTAACATCATTGATCATTAAAACGCCATCACCTGATTGCAGTCCCACCCACTTTTGGTTCATTCTGTCTATGAACATTGATTTCCCTTCTACTGCTACACTAACACCAAGCTTCACATCATTATATGATGACCAAGATGTACCGTTAAATGATGCTAAGCCATTCCATTGACCGAGCCAAACAATTCCTGATGTATCAATGTCACTAGAATATACAATATTTGTTGGTAAGCCATCCGCCTTCGTATATGTTTCCCATGTGCTTCCATTATACATCGAAACTCCTTCATCTGTCCCAAACCACATATTATCTGATTTATCTACCGAAATTGTATAAATACGATTGTCTGCTAAGCCCCCTTTTGCTGAATAGCGGATTGTATTGATGTCATCATATGCTGTTAATGTGAAACCATCATTGAACCATTTTCTATTTTGATCATCAATTTCTATGTGAGACACTGAACCATCGATTCCATTTTTTAGCGTCCAATTAGTACCATCAAATGTTGATAATCCCGAATAAGCTCCCAGCCATTTAACGTTTTGATTGTCTATTGTGATGGCTCGCAAATTGGCTTGCCCTGAGTTGTATGGAGAAACATGATTAGTCCAAGTACTACCATCAAACATGCTGAGCCCGTTAGCCTTTGCAGCCCAAATATTATCTTGACGATCTATAGCGAGCGCACCTACCGCATTATCAACCCAACCCGCAATCCCACTATAATTTGTCCACGTTGTGCCATCAAATTTTGAGATACCTGAATTGGTCGCAAACCACTTGTTTCCTTTGGAATCTAAAACTATATCATTAATACGGTTTGCAATTAATCCATCTGCTACGGTATAGGACTTAAAATGAACTCCATCAAAATGCGAAACACCCTGGTCAGTCCCGATCCAAACGGTGCTATCAATATCGGCAGTTATACAGTTAACATTGTTATTAACTAGCCCTTGGCTTGTTGTATACGATGCCCATCTTGATCCGTCAAATGTAGACACTCCGGACTTTGTTCCAAACCATTTTTTGTTAGATAAATCTATTGAAACGACATAAACATAATTAGATATTAGACCATCTCGTTTTGTATAACTGGTCCAATTTCCTCCATCCATTTTTGATACACCGAATGCTGTAGCAACCCATTTTACAGTGCTAGATTCAATGGCGATATCGTAAATTGAACTATTCGAAAGGGCCGTAGAAGTGTTTGCTGTGTTGTATGGAGTACATTTTTGAGCAGATAAGGTAGGGCTCAAAATGAGTAAAAATAGGGTAAGGATGATAGTAAATTTTATATTCATTTTTTTATCGTTTAGTAATATTTAAGGGTTGCAAACGAGCGTGAATGAAGCTTGCCCGAAAGAGTATAAACAGTATATGATTTTAGTGGCTGTCATTGGGTAATCAAAATGCGTTTTAATGTAATTTTACACAATGTTAGCAATAAAATACTAAATAAACTTCCCGCAATTTTATATAAATAAATTTATGCCGTTAAAAAATAAAGTTGCAATTCAGAAAGCTCCTTTTTCTAAGTAATGCTGCTAGCAGCTGTTAATTGGATTTCAATTTAACTTTAGCAAAACAAGCCCAATTGTCGGAAACACGGTTACTTCCCGATATGGCTCCTGTCTGAAAAACAGCGTCATTGAAACTGGTATATATTCGGTCTATTCCATTATTTTTATCTTTAAAAAGGTCTTGAAGGCCACTTAATAAATTTAATTTAGGATTTCCGTATTTTCTGTTAAAGTCTCCGCCAATAATAATTGGAAATTTAGAAAGATCCATAAATCGTTTTGTTTTTTGCATTTCATTTTCGTCTTTTCCTAAATGATGAAGATTATAAACATTAACAAACAAATTATCGTTAAATTTAATTTCCGTGCGTAACACACTATTTCTTTTCCATTTACCTCCGTTACTAATTTCTATATTTTCGATTTCCATAATGGGGAATTTTGATAGCGTAGCATTACCCCAAATGCCTTTTTCAGGCCACCCTCCATTAGGGCCATTGCGGCAATGGCCTCCATAAGAAAAGTTCATTTTTAGTGAGTCAGCGAGCGCCTCAATAAAATCATTAACCTCATTGTTACAACAATCCATAGGTACTTCTTGTAATAGAATAATACTTGGATTAACTTTTCTAATTATTTCTGCAATGTCATGTATTTGATTGGGAGTGGCACCAATTTCTTTTTTGTCCCATGGATCCTGAATAACAGTAAACCCAAGTTGTATGTTATAAGTCAAAATTGTTAAACTACTATCTTGATAAGAATTGTAGAAATAGTTTTTAAAATATGAATATTTAGTATCACCGATTGGAGGATCTTTTTTACAAGAAAAAAGTGCGGTTAAAAGAAATATTATAAATATTCGTTTCGTGTGTGTGTATTAATTGATGCTGAGGATTAAACTAAAAAAGTTTGGAGGTTGATAGCTTAAAACAGCCCTAGCAGTTAAACTGAATTAGCTGTATAAATGTTTCTATTCTCACATCGCCCAACATTTCTTATATGTATTGTTATGTGCTGGCTTTTTCCATATTCCAATTTTGGTTTATTTATTTTTTCAAAATCCAATCAATACATTCTGTAATTACTTCCACCAAATGTGATTTCCCTTCTTTATCAAAAAAAGCGTGGTCATATCCTTCGAACTCCTTGTAAAATAAATTTGTTTTACCTTCTTTGATAAAATTTTGGTTAAGCTTTTGAGCTGAAATTGGTGGGGCCATAATATCTAAACTGCCTTGTGCCAAATAAATGGGAACGTTTAAATCCAATAGACAGTTTTCCAATCTTAAGTTCATGATTGAATTCCACCAAGCATAGGTATTATCAGAACCACTATACGATTTAGAAAAAGTTGGTTCATTCCGTATCAATTGAAGGGAATCTTTAGCTAAATTAATTTTCTTTTCTATGTCTTCTTTTGTAGCGCCATCTGCTTTTTCTTGCAAACCAATTGAAATAGGCCAAGCCTCACCAAAATTTAGCCCTCCACCAAAAGAAAAAATGGATAATCCCTTAACATTAGGATAATAACAAGCTAACATCCCACCTAATAGTCCACCTTCTGAACCACCAATTATGTATATTTCTCCGTTCCACCAATCTGCATGCGTTCGTAAATATTGTAGGACTCTCAAATAGTCATAAAGTCGATTTTGAATTGTGTTATTGGCAATGTATTCTTGGGTTAATTTGTCTCCAGTATCTGCAAATTTTACACCTTGTTTTTCAATTGCCAATCCTACGACTAGATTTTTAAATTTTCCAATAACTCCCAAAAACCCTTTGGTATTTGAATCATAACCGCTTCCTTGGCAAAATATCATAATAGGCATTTTGTTTTTTATTGGCTTATTATAATTTACATCGATATAGGAATCATTTAAACGTTTTACCTGTAAATGCGTTATTCCATTGCTCTCCGTTTCTTGCGATTTTGCAGTAATAACAAAAATCAAAAATGCAATTACCCAAACTGTTTGTTTTACTGTTTTCATATCCAAAATATTTTATTAAGTTTTGACGGAATTTGTTTAAAATTTACCTTGTTAAATGTTTTTTCAGATTGTACATTCTAAATGGTTTAATTTAGAATACATTAATATTTAAAGCTTAACAATCTTATTTAGCTTACATTGATTAACTGCCCCCACCAATTAAAGGAATGAGTACATTCGGTATAAAGTCAATCATAAAATGGGCAATGATATTGGCCTTCAAATCCCTTGTTTTCCAATAAAATGATGACAAAACAAGTCCACCTACCGTCGCAATTATTATTCCACCGATACCTTGTTGATAATGCATTAACCCAAATATTACAGATGGAGCAAGGAAATATACAATCCAATTGTTATTTATATTATACAGTCTCTCCATGATGTATCCACGGTAAAATATTTCCTCGAAAATTCCTGCTCTTAACATCATAAAAGTCATCAGCCAAAGTGAAACATTAGCGTACTTACCATCACCCTGTCCATAGGAAATACCAATAACTTTAAACAGCGTGAGGCAAACCAAAAGCACGGCAATAAAAACAATCATAATTAAAAAACTCCATAGAATTGACTTTCCCCAATGCCTATTATGAAGACCAATTGATTCGAGGTCTAATTTTTCGCCTTTAACAATTATTAGAATTAAAATACCTGTTATAAAAAACAACGCCAATTCTCTTACTAACACAAAAGAATTAGTTAGCGGATCAGGTGCTATTAATCGAAACGCAAATAGAACGATTGATGGAATTAAAAAAGCGAAACATAGTCCTAAGATGGTATATACTGAAACTGGAGTATCTTTTTTCATATAGAATGCATTATCTGTTTTATAAATTTTAAAATTAATCATCGTTCGGAGAGGTATTCAACACAGCTCTCAATTAACAGCAACATCGGTTTTTTAAACATGCTCTTTAATAAGAATTTTTGAAATTTATTCACTATTTAAACCCCAAACATGTGTCTTCCCTAAGGCCGTCTGAATTTCAATTCGTTTGTAAGTCCGTCCATTTGCAGATTCTAGTTGTGTAACCCAGCTTTCAAAATAAGCTAAATCTTTTACTTCATCTTTAAAATAAGATTTTCTTTTTATTTCCATTTTTTAATCACCAACGTTTGATAATTTAAAAAACAAAGGTTTAATAGTTTTGTCGCAATTTAATTTTCAATAAAACAACTTATTATAAATTAATAACACTAAGGGTTTTCGATGATTAACTCTACCCTTCCAAAAGAATTTACCATTGTACTTTTTAATTATTATGGTACAAAAGTCAGCAACAAGTGAGTATTATTCACTTTACATATGTTAATTTATTTTTATTAATTATTGGATGCCTGCGCGAATACGACTCAGACTCACTTGGCTAGTGCCAATGTAAGACGCAATATATTTCAAGGGACAGCGGTTCAAGATGCCAGGATGTCTTTTTTCAACCATCAGATACCGTTCGTGGGCAGAGTGAAACCGAAGGCTCTCAATATCTTCTAATCCTAATAGGAGCAGCAGAGAAAAAAGCTTACGAGCTGCCCGTTCCAAATCATGATGCCGGGCACAGCAGTCATCAAAATCTTGATAAGAAATACAATGAATATCAGACTGCTCTATTAACTGAATAGCACTGAAGGAAGGCCTGCCATCGAAAACACTGGGTACCGAACACATAAACTGACCGTCAATTGCAAAGTAGTAGGTGATCTCTTCACCATCCCGATTATAATAGGCTCTTGCCAATCCTTTTTTGATAAAAAACAGAGTAGTCGCTTTTTTTCCGAAGTCCAGCAGCATGGTATTTTTGGGAAGAGATTGAATCTGGATAATAGAAGCAAAATCCTCCCTACACGCTGCTGATAAAGGGTGCAACTCTGCAAAGGCATCAATATCAGGGAAATTCTCCATACTTAAATTTTTAATAATTTAATATCCTTCGTTATAATAACAAATATAACCTATAATTCAGGGGTTTAAAAACAAAATCTTAAGCATGCGAAAGGGCGATAAAATCCTTTTTAATATACTTAAGAACCTTACTTCCTATCTTTAATTTCTTCGTGCTATTCTGAAGTAATTTATATGATATTTTATTTATATTCTTTACACTTAACTTATGTCCTTTACTTTTGTCTTTTTCAAAGCCTGATTTAAATAATTTTTTTGGCAATTCTATTTGCGATTCTTTCAATTTAGTCTATCTTCTTAAACATTATTTCTCCCCGTAAATTAAAAGCGCACTTCCATCCATTATTACATTTACATATGGATACTTTTCATTTACCAATTCATAAACTTCTCTTTTTATTTAGTCTTTCATGGCATCGTCAGCTTTGCTAAGTGCAGCAACAACAGGAGCTGCAATTTCGGTCATCATTTCCCAGTAAATTTAAGCCGTTCTGCAGTTCAGTTTACATGTTACCACGTCTTCAGAAATATTTTTAAAGCCTGCCCGATTAAAAATGTTTGTCATTTTTAATTCGCTTATGTTTTAGTCGTCTGTTTGTTGTTGTACTGTCGTACTTTTAGGCTTGCTTATAACGTTTAATCTAAAAAATTGCTGCATAAAAAACCACAAAACTGCCCTAATCGATAAACTGAATTAAATGTAATGAACTTCAATGAGATAGCTATAATTAATGTTAGTATTGTTTTTATTTATCCCAGTAAAGCAATTTTTCTCCAAATTGAATAGATTCTAACTTTTCTTTTGATGGGCTCATTACTAATCTAAAGTTGTTATAAACCAAATCATATCCTTCAACATCATAAGAATACATTCCATATACACTTCCAATTAAAATATCTTCAGAAATAGGTTCTCCAAATTTGGTTATAAAATCTTGTTTCGATTGGTCTTTTATTATTAAGCCAAATCCAATGATTATTCCATTTTTAACTTTGTAGTGATTATTGAAATTAGGGTGTCTATAAATTTTACGAGTATCTTCCTCAGTGTTATTGAAAGTATTAGAATTATAGCTTTTATCGATTTGGCTTTCAGAATCATAAATTTTCAATCCATTCAAACTGAATTTTGAATTAAAAGTCAACTCGTTAAACCAATTTTCATTGGTTAATTCTAAATGGCATTCAAAAATATTTAATATGTTCATTCTAATTAATGCTAGTAGTTGGTGCAAAATAAGTGTGGGATTATAAGCTTCCCTTAACCGATAAACTGAATTAAATTTAATGAAATTCCGCAGTTTTATAAAAATAAATTTATGCTGTTGGATAAATAAAAATGTAATGTAGACACCCCGCTTTTTTATGCGGTGTTGAGTGATGTATATTTTGTTCTTTCGTTATTCTAATTCTGTTTTCTTAACAATATGGATTCCACCAATACTGTAAGCTAGATCTATCGAAATTGACTTTTCGTTCAAATAAAAATTTTCGTTTTTTAATGAAGTTATTCGATTATCAATTAAAAAGAAATATTGCTCTAACCTTAAAAGCAAAAAAAACACATAATTAATTGTACAAAACAGCCGTAACCAATAAACTGAATTAAATGTAATGAACAGAACATCCAGCTATTTTATAAAAATAAATTTATACCAATAAAAAAAAATAAAGCATCAAGCCTCTTGACTTTCTTGAGGTTCAATAAGTAAACCTAGATATGATTCTATTAATTTCGAAAGGCTAGTATTTTTCTTTTTTGCGTACGTCTTCGCATGTTCTATTATAGAGGTACAAATCAAAAATATTTATACGTAATCGCCAAATTTTTTTAGGGTCAAACACTTGCTTATGGTATGCGGCTGTGTTGAATGAGACATAACTGTGCCGTATTGATTCTAATTAATAATAAAACGATTTAGGTCTATCCTATCATAATTCATTTCCATACAGCATTTTAATTTTTAATTATTTTTTTTGTAATTATTTTTTCAGCGGTTGTTATTCTCAACAAATAGATTCCCTTGGTTTCTGAACTCATATCTATTTGTTTACTGTAAGCTCCCGAATAGTTTTTAAGTGAAGTTTTATATACAGTTTGACCCTTTGCGTTTATCAAATCAATACTAAAATTTTCACTTTTAAGCGAAACATGATTTAGATTAATTACATCTGTAGTTGGGTTAGGATACACCTTCCACGAAGGTGCAACATCTTCAGAAATTAATTGAGTAATAACCGTGTTGGCAATTTTAAAATTTACGAGGCTTATGGTTGCGTTGTCTAGCGATGCTCTTGCTCTTATTATTCCTTGGTTCGTTACTTTGTTTGGAATAACCCAATTATAAGCATTAGTAGCGTTAGAATCAATTAAGGTCCAGCTGATGCCATTATTAACAGAATATTCCACTGCTACATATTCACTTTTTAAATGAGCTTTACTCCATTCAATGGGATACGTTTTCCCTACATAGGTGGTATCTCCTTCTGTAGGATTGGTTATCGCCACTACTGGATCGTGATCTATGCTAAAGAAGGTATCCGTATAATCAATGATGCAGTGTCCTCTACGCTCTACAATTTTAATCAAACAGTTAGAAGACAGTGGAAGAGTTGCCGGTACTAACCAATCAAAGGAACCAGTATTATATATATAATCTGCTGTTCCTCCTCGAGTTTCTAATACGTCCCAAGTTAATCCACCATCTAATGAATACAATAAAGAAACATAAGGAACATTGCCTTTTGTTATCCAACTTATTTTTTTTAATGAACCTGCTGAAAAAGATTCGCCGCCATTTGGATAGGTAAGCGTTAAAGTTATGACATCATTGGCGATAATGGTTAAATCTGTTTTAGTAGCATCATTTATATCCGCATATTTATCATCTCTCATCCGAATGCGCACATGATCTGAACTTAAATTTGGAATAATAAACATACTCGTATTGGTATCGCCATCTAACTCATTAAAATGACCATACAGCATCCAATTAATTCCACCATCAAGTGAATAATCAACATACGATCCGTAAGAGCCACCTTTTTTTATCCATGAAATGGAAGTAAGATTGCACCCCTTAAATACTTCTCCTCCAACAGGAGCCAAAAGGGTAACAGTGGAATTTTCTGTTTTAAAATTAATGATGTGTTTAATTATAGGATTAGCGGTTGCACTAACTTTTAACTTTCCTTGAGTGGTTATTATTTTAGGTATTGTCCATTTGTAAAAAGAAGTGCTCGAAACATTTGAATCCAGCATTACCCAGTTAGTGCCATTGTTAATTGAATATTCTACATTAACAAATGGCGACGGCAAGTTAGCGGTAGCCCATTCTACATTATAATCTCTGCCTACATAATAGGTGGTATCAGGATAAGGGTGGATAATTGCAATGCTTGCATTTTTGTTAATTTTAAAAAGTGCATCATTGTAATCCATTATACAAGGTTCATTGTGTTCATAAATTTTAATCATACCCCTTGTGGAGGTTAAAGAACCTGCAGGAACATACCAGTAATAAATACCTTTATTGGGAATACTATCTGCTTTAAACCCATATACATCTTTCACCCAATCCCAGTTTAAGCCTCCATCTATTGAATATTGCAAAGATACATTGCTTACATTGCCTACTGTTGACCAACGAATAGGTGTAAGCGAAGAAAGGGAGATGGAATCAATACTATTGAAGGTGGTGAGTGTTAAACTTTTTTGTTTTGTAGAAGATAAAATAGTGATATTGCTTTTACTAGAATCCTTAATAATTCCTTGCTCATCATCACGTATTCGAATACGAACGTTAGTGGATGCAATGCTTGGAATTAACCAATCATAACTATTTGCTCCTAACTGCTGAGGCGCTTTCGCAAAACAAATCCAAGTATTGCCTTCATCGAATGAATAATCCAAATAGGCGGAGGGAGCTGTTCCTCCCTCCGTCCAAGTAATCGTTGTTTGATCACAACCGGTTAATGTTTCACCACCAGTGAGGCTCGTTAACTTAATTGTAGGGATCTCAATTTTAAATGGCACTTGATCATGAATAGAAGTATCTGCAGTTGAACTGACTCTCATTATTCCTTGATTGATTACTTTATTTGGAACTATCCATGGATGGGTATTGAAATAATAATAATTGGAATCGATCTTCGTCCAAGTAAGTCCATTATCAAGCGAGTAATCAATGTTTGCATAATCAGTAGTATAAGAATCTAACCACTTGATATCATAGGGCCGCCCCGTGTACAACACCTCGTTAATAGTAGGATTAAGAATTTGTATATTCGAATTATTATGAACACTAAAAGGTGTTTTGAGATATCCTATCAGGCAATTATTACTGAAGTCGTAAATTTTAATTAAACAATTGGAAGAAGGATCTAGGTTTTGAGGAATCACCCAGTTGAAACTTCCTGTATTTGATAGATTAAAAGATTCTTTAAAATTTAAATCTCTTAAATAATACCAATAAAGACCACCATCTGTACTAAATTGAATAGACACATTTCCTATGTTTCCTTTTGTGTTCCACTCGACGGATTGTACCGAATTAACTGAAAAAGACTCCCCACCTTTTGGGGAAGTGATGTTGATCATTTCTACTGAATCAGTAGTAATTGTAAAATTAATTGGTGAAACTGCTTCTATATCAATCAAACCTCCATCACGTATACGAATACGAGTTTGTGTGGAAGGAGTAATAGGAACCAACCAGTAATAAGTACCAGTATCATTAGTGGAATAGCCGTTGTCCACATAGCTCCATTTTTTTCCACCATCAATTGAGTAGTCAATATAAACTACACCGTCAAATCCTTTTTGTGTCCAGATAATTTTTTTTGTAGTACAAGCAGTGAGGTTTTCG
Organism: Bacteroidia bacterium; assembly: GCA_039937835.1. Lineage (GTDB taxonomy): Bacteria > Bacteroidota > Bacteroidia > 2-12-FULL-35-15 > 2-12-FULL-35-15 > 2-12-FULL-35-15. The sequence continues at coordinate 12,271 of JBDTFR010000014.1, forward strand.
CCATCAACAATATTTAATACCGTAGCAGAGCAGATATGAATTTTTAGGTTTACGAAATCTTTTATGCTCGTGTCGTTTGTGGCACTTACTCTTATCATTGCCTGATCAGTGATGTTATTCGGAGTAAGCACGTAACGGGTATCAGAAGCACTGTAATAATTCGAATCTACCATTTGCCAATTTTTTCCATTATCAAAAGAAAGATCAATGTTTACATTAGGGCTTGGCAAATTATAAGATGACCATTTAAGCAAATGTGTTTTTGAAACATACCATATTTCATTTCGCTGCGGATTAATTATGGAGATAGATGGATTGTTGCTGATGTTAATAAATGACTCCGCCACTTCACACTCTTTATCTGAATTAATAATTTTAATTTTACATTTCGAAGCTATTGGAAGCGTAGCGGGTATAATCCATCTGTAAAAGCCATTATTATCTATATTAAGACTGAGCCAACTCACGTCGAGAGTTTCCCAAGTTAACCCATCATTAATGGAATAAAATAAAGATACTTTTGGAATAACCCCAGTTGTGTTCCATAGAATGGTGCATAAAGCTCCTGGCGCAAAAGACTCACCACCTTTTGGGTAGGTAATTGCTAAATTAGTATCGGCAACAATTGTAAACAACTTAGTGGAATCTTTTATTTGAGCTTCGTTATACTTACTTATGCGGATACTTACATTAGAGGATACCATATTTGGAACAAACCATTCGTACCTATTTGTATCGGGTCCTGCGTATGTAGTTGTAATATTTGTCCAATTAATTCCGCCATCTACAGAATAGTCAAGTACGGCATCTGTGGTATAATCTTGTGTCCAAACGATGCTTGCAATAGAACAAGCATTTAACTTATCACCCATTGATGGTTTTATGATGGTGATCTGTGCATGCAAGAATGTGCTGCATAAAATTATAATTATAAATGCTAGTAGTTGTTTTATCATCTTATATTTAAATTTAAACAGGGTGGTTTTAAAAACTAGATAGATAAATATAGACCAAAAGGAAAGCTTTCTAATTTTTTATTATACTATATTTAGTTAACGGTAGTTTTATTTGTTTTAAAGGTTATATTTCTGATGTAGCGGTCCAAAAAGCTTATCATCACTACCCTATTAAGAATGGAAAAAAATCATTTTTCTAATGCATAAACTTTTACCATTTCTATGTAATAAATGTGTCCTTGTTTAAAACACTCTTTTTTAATATATATTTGCCTACATCTATTTTGATTAAAACAAAAAAAGAATTTAAAAAAATTATTTTGAATTAAATCAAAGCCAATAAACTCATCTCAGACTTAAATTTCCAAAAAAATTGAAAAAAAAAATTACTACCCTATTGCTAATTAGCAGCTCCTTCTTTTGTTTAAATGCTCAAATAATTAAAGATTCAATATCATCAAATGCAGTTTTTTGCTCTCAAGAAATAGCGACTAGGTATATTGTTCAATTAACCAGTGAACCTATTAATATCTCCAACATTGAAAAGCAATGCAAAGCGAAATATAGAGTCAACAGCCAAGGTTATATAACATTGCGTAGCAGTTTAATTAATAAAGCTGTACAAAAAATAAATACAGAACAGGAAGAGTTTTTAACTGAGTTTAACAAATTAACCGTAAGACCAATTAACGGGAAAGCACCTAAAAAGAAAATATTGCACCGTTACAACAGAGCATTAAACGGTTTTGCCATAGAAGCAGATTTATCCATTGTATCTGCGGTAGAAAAAATGAGACATTTTAAAAGCATAACGCAAGATAGACTGACCAAAGTTAGTGACAATGCATCAAATGCAGTAATAGGTGCGCCTGCTGTATGGCAGCAAACAGGGGCAACAGGCAAGAATATAAAAATAGGAATTTTGGATACGGGTATCGATCCGAATCATCCAGATTTAAAAGGAAAGGTTATGCGTGGGTACAACTTTGTAAACAATGATACTATTGTTTTTGATGATAATGGTCATGGCACACACTGCGCAGGTATAGCAGCAGCAAATGGCATTTCATTAAAAGGTGTTGCACCTGATGCATTGCTTATGCCGATTAAAGTAATGGATGCGTTTGGGTATGGATCGTTTACAAATATAATTGCAGGAATAAACTATGCAATGGATCCGGATAATAACGACACAACCAATGATGGGGTAAATATTTTGAACGTTAGTATTGCAGGGCCTGGTTTGCCAAACGACCCACTTGCAAAAGCCATAAACAATGCTTTCGCAAATAATCTATTGTGTGTTGTTGCAGCAGGTAATGACGGGAACAATTACTACACTATTGGAACGCCCGGTTGCGCCGCCAACGCCTTAACAGTGGGCGCAACGGATAACCAAAGCCAAATGGCACCATTCAGCGCATCTGGGCCGATTATAGGATCCTTTCAGGTAAAGCCAGACATTGTAGCTCCTGGCGTTGACATATACTCCACTCTTCCAAATGGAGCCTATGCATCAATGAGTGGTACTTCTGCAGCAACAGCGCATGTTGCTGGCGCCGCCGCATTGCTTATGGAGCTGCATCCAACTTGGTCTCCCACGGATATAAAAGCTGCATTAATGCAAAGTGCAATAGAATATGGGCCAGACATCTGGAAACGAGGCAAAGGCCGTTTGGATATATTAAAAGCAACACAGGTTACAACAACCATAAGCCCTAGTATCATTTCTTTCGGTAATCTCAATACCACGACTTTCTCTGCTTCCCAATTTATAACAGTACATAATTTGAGTGGCAATCTTAAAACTTATAATATTTCAATGGGATCTCCCCCATCGGGAATTTCATTTATATACCCTCCTACCATTTCAGCAACTGATTCTGCTAGCTTCACCATTACAATTTCTGTAGATACTAGCTTGTTCCATTTTCCAACAACTATTCCATCCGTATACAATGATAGAGTTTTAATATCGTCTGCTAACGATTACTATTACGCTCCGCTAGTTCTTAACAGAGCCGAATTGGCAACATTTACATTTGATAGAATTCCTGAAAGAGTTTTGCTACTTGATTCCACTACTGTAAAATATTATACCACCAACGACACCACCTTAAAAGTCATTCTTGATCATCCAAGCCAGTTCGATATTATTACTTGTTTCGATCAATATTCCACTATTGTTGTAAGAGAAAAGGTGTTACTCAATAATAATTCTCATTTAAAAATCTCATCAACTGAAGCAATTAATGAAATTGAAATTAGTGGAGTTGATCAACTTGGAGATACATTGATAATTAAAGATGGAAACGCAGAAAGCTTGTATAATAAAAGCAGTGATGTGGGACTTGTGGTTCTCCGTTATTTTCTTGATGACCCCAATTATAAAATTAAAACCATTAAAAGAAAAATATCAAATCTATCTAACAGATATAGATATGCACTTCAGCCAGTTTCCATACCACAATGGAATAAAACAAAAAAATTCTATTTTTTTCCAAATGAATTTTCAGACGGAATTAACACCAATAAAATTGTTTCAAATACTAAAAATGAATTCCTATGTATTAATCGAAAATTTCCACCTTCCTATTCACGAAGCAATACCTACTTAGCTTACTACATTTTTGATTACCGTATTGGTGGTGGTTTTATGATTTCCGATAGCCTTGAAGGCATGAACAAGAATAATATATTTACAGAATATGTATTACCTTTTCCATCACTTGAATACCCGCTAAAAACTATTTCGGCTTATCATCTAATGGAGAAAAAGGGAAGCACTCCAAATATATATACAGATTCCATATTATTTATCACTGGAAATGAAGTATATCGACTTAAAGGGCTATATGTAGCTACCGATCATTGGTGGGATACTCCTATATCCGTTCCTTTTTTGAACGACACTTTGTCAATAAATTATGGTCTTTCGCCCACACATTATTATCCTCTGTTTTCTGAAGATCCATTAAAGAACCATTTACTGATTTCACGGAGAAAGCAATCATTTTTTAACTCATTTCATGATGTAGCTCTTGGAAAAATTGAGTATAAAGCATCGTTTAAAAACGGAAAAATCATCTCTGGTATAGTTTCCAATGATGCCGAATTTAGGTCAATTTTAGGCATACCCTTTAACACTTTTGATACAATTCCTACAGATAATGACTATAATAGTATTCAATTTAAATATTCGGGGGAGAGTTTAGACTTATTCACTGTTGTATCCACTGCCACCCATTATAAAAAGAGCTCAAGTACTAATCCAATGCCCATTAAACGTTTCGAGTTTAGAGAAAATGGAATACTACGGATCATTTAACAAAAGGTAAAACAAATACTATCTCTCTAAGTAGTGATAATGGAACTTTTGAATTTTATGTAAAGTTAATTCAGGATACCATTTGGAAGAATGTTCCATTAAAATTAGATCCTACAGATACTTTATGGAAAGGAAATTTACCAAATGATTTAGCAGTTGGTTACTACGATGCGAAAATCATTGGTAGTAGTGTGAGTGATTATTTGGTCTATATTGTTAAACCTGCTTTTGTTTTAAAATCCGACCTATGTAATACCGCTGATACATCGATGGTTCAACCTGTAAAAATCACATCCTCAAGTAACAATAATATTTTCTGTAATAATAAAATACCAATTACGCTATCTGCTAGTGGTGCTGATATCTACAAATGGTCAACGCATGAAGATGGGGCTTCAATTAAGATTAACACAAATGGGTACTTTTCCGTTCAGGGAATTAATTTAAACGGATGTTCTGATACTTCTGCTACTTACATCAATATTCAAATAGCACATAGCACGCAGACAGTAAGAATTTGTGAAGGTGATTCTTTCAACGGACATACAACCAGCGGTACGTATGCTGATACCTTAAAAACAGCTACCGGTTGCGACAGCTTAAAAATTTTAAATTTAATTGTAGAGACTCCTTATTTATTCAACGAGGATCATTCCATTTGTAAAGGAGAAACCTACTTTTGGCATGGCAAATCTTATTCAACAGCAAATACCTACTCGGCTAACTACAAAAGCGTAGGGGGCTGCGATAGCACCTACACTTTGAATTTAAAAGTATACCCAATTTTTAACTCTACCGAATCCTATTCCATTTGTAATGGTGAAACCTACCACTGGCATGGGAAAAATTATTCTGTCCCAAATACTTATACAGAAACCTATACTACCACTAAAGGTTGTGATAGCAGCTTTACATTGATATTGCATGTTAATTCAGTGGACACAAACATCTTGCAAAACGGAAATACGCTTACTGCAACTTCAAATGCAGATACCTATCAATGGGTTAATTGCGACAATAATTTCCATCCTATTACAGGAGAAGTAAATCAAATTTTCACCGCATCTTCCAATGGAAGTTATGCAGTTATTCTAAAGCAATACAATTGCATTGATACTTCAACATGCTTTCAAATAACAGGAACAAGCATCGCTTCGTTTCAAAATAATTCAATTGCATCCATCTATCCAAATCCTATTGCTAATGAATTAATTATTGAAATGAAAAGAAGTTCAAATCAAGAAATAACATTTGAAATTTTTAATGCAATGGGACAGGTGCTCGAAACTGGTCATTTTAAAAATAGAATAATAGTACGAACAAGCAAATTTCCAGTAGGAGTTTACTTGATTAAAATTAAGGATGGAGATATCTATTATTTTAATAAAGTTGTAAAGGAATAGCTAAAAATAAATTCATCAATGAATATACTATTTGGTGTATTTTATTATTGTCAGCTAAGCTGCCAAGCGATAGCTTAGTAAAGAGTTGATATAAAGAGCTAAAACCAGAAATGAAATCAACAAGCAAAGCCATTCGTTTTATTGATGATCTAATTGCTGAATACTCTCAACCTAGAAAGGGACAATAAAAAATTTATTTTATAAATTCTTTATTGTCTGCGAGGCCGAATTAAACCGATTGTTAGCAATAGTAACTTTATATTTTTTAGCTCCTTTTGTATGTTTGCAAATAAAAAATGCCTTAAGTTATTAAAAGCTCAAGGCATCTTCTTTTACTGATAACGCCTCGATGTATTTAATTCATTGATACAAGGACTCTTTTAAAATTACTTAAAATTGCAATTATTCAATTTTAAGGTTAAGAATTAAGAACTAAAAAATATATTTTTTTGAATTTTTTAAATTTTTTTAATCACTCATTAATTAGGTTTGATAAAGAAATCATGTTACTAAATTTCTATTAAAAAGAAATAATTCGTTTTATAGAAATCTGATTATCAACAACCAGTTTAACAATAAAAATATTATCTGTCATTCTACCTTCTTTTGAGAACATATACGTGTACTTTCCTGCAGATTGTTTTCCATCGATAAACGTTTCTATCTTTTGTCCGAGTATATTGTAAAGTTCAAGACTTACATTTTTGTCTGCATTTAATGTGTACGTAATTTTTGTTTGCCCTACAAAGGGATTCGGGTGAATTTCAAAATCAGTAAATGCTTTAGTTGTATTTTCTATTGTTGTAGGCGATGTTATTAAAATAGAATCTGAAAATACATTAAATGATTTGCCATTTCCTGCTGCGTCTACTGCCGCATAACCTGTAAAGTGCATGGGCAGCGTGTATGCCTTGCCTAATGTTGTTCTTATTCTAAATCTTAACAAGGCAACTTTTCCGTATCCATTTCTGTTAATATGATCAATGCGTGAGAATGCTCCATCAGCAATTCCAAGACTTTCAGAGATCTTGTTGATACGAATAGCATCTGCAAGAGGGGTTCCTAGCCAATTTTTTTCGCATTTAAGACTAATACTTCCAGGTTCTATAAGAGTAGGTTCAAAATTAATATTAAACGCTAATCCGTAAAGATCAGTAACTGGTTTTGCAGAAGTTCCAGCTGAAATTTCTACATCAATCCAATCGCCAGCAATTGCTATCCCCTTGGAAGGTGTAAAATACAGATCAGAGTTAAGCACGTTCAGTTCTTGTTGCAAGAAATTGCGTTTATGCCTCAACTGGTAATTAAGATTAATAGCAAGTGTATCTTTTGAATCAATAGTGCCATCACCATTGCAATCAACGTGTTTTATTTCAAAGCCATTGTTCTGCAATTTGCCCCAATTTGTTGCATTATGAGCCATCCAAGTAGTGCTAATACTATCTCTGGCTGATCCTCTTTCATTATAGTATAAACCAACAGAAAGTAAGTCTTTATTGTCCGCCACGAAATCACTGTTGGCATCACCAGGCCACACGCTATTGCATAAAGTATTATTACACTCTTCTGTAATTTTTAAATATTGATTTGGTAATACATTCGTCAATACTTTTTTAATACCAGAAGGCCAAACTATTTTAACAGAATCAATTATTGTTGTATAGCCAATACCAAAATGAACGCGGAGAGAATTTTGTCCGTTATACCCTGTTTGTCCTGAAATCTCCCTACTTAGTATTTGCGATTTTCCATCAATAGCAGCATAGAGATAAACCTTTGTTCCAATAGCAGAACGGTTACTTATAGTACCAATTAATTTCATGCTGAGCCAGTTTCTGCAATTTCCATTATTAATATAAAGGTTTGCTTGATATTCAGTTCCCTGAATTAAATCAAGATCTCCGTCATTATCTAAATCGCCCCATGCACAATTAGTATTTGTCCACGGCTCATAAATAGGCGTATTCCATTCACTACCTATATTTTCACTAAATGTTCCATTCCCATTATTGCGATACAAAGAATTACTTCGTAACACGGAAGTATCAGGAGAAACATATCTATTATTTACAAAAAGATCTAAATAACCATCATTATCATAATCTCCCCATGTGCTACCTTTTGAAGATTTTTTATCAGTAACAATGCTACCTGCATTTGTTACTTTAGTAAATGTTCCGTTACCATTATTTCGGTAAAGTAGATTTTCAGAAAAAGTGGTGATGAACAAATCCATATCACCATCATTGTCATAATCTCCCCAAGAACCACCTCTGGCACTAGCGGTAGCGAACGGCCCAGCGAATGCATCTGTAGTTGTTTCTGTAAACTTACCTTTGCCATCATTTGCAAATAAATGGGAATTGTCTGAAATATAAAACCAATCCTGATCGCCATCATTATCATAATCACACCAAGCTTGGCTCACGCCGCTATATGGCATTATAGTATCTGCAGGAAAATACAAAACACCATTACTATTTTGATTATGTAGTAATCTTGCCGCATTGGGCTGCGCCATTGCTATATCGAGCATGCCATCGTTATCATAGTCCACCCAAGTTGTACTCAAACCGCCACGCGGGTTTAAAAAATTACTTTTAAATGTAGCACCTGTATTTTCGAGAATATAATGCGCATTTTCACCTATAAAAGAAGCATCTGCATCGCCATCGTTATCGGGATCTCCCCATGAAGCTCCAGTTACAAATCCACCAGCACTAACATATTGTGTTTCAAATTTCCCCTTACCTCTATTCGTTGCTATAATGTGAGATTGATTATCCGAAAACGTAAATAAACCAATGTCTTCATTATCATCTCCATTATAGTCCATCCAGGCAACACTCCTCCAGTCTGAAGAATATGCATTTTTATAACCAAAATTGGATCGGGTAAAAGAATCATCCTTCATAATTACAAATACAGAATCCTTACCTATGCACCCTTTTGCATTAGTTACTGTTACGATATAATTTCCTCGCGTATATGCAGTATATGAATTGGTATTTGAGACTACTCCTTGCTCATTCGACCAAACATATGTTGCATAACCTGGGCTAACTGAAAGTAATATTGATTGGCCCGCACATACATAACTCGTATCGTTACCTAAATTAATATTTACGAATCCTGCTACTTTTCTGTTAATTTGAGCAGTATCGTTCCCTGTGTTTTTATCTTCACCACCGTTAGGACTTACCGTCCATGTTTTAATAACATTAGTAGTTGGACTGTTAAATGCATAAGATCCGATGTTAATAAAATTAGTTGAACTTCCAGAAGCAATCTTTCCAGTCCATAAATAATTATTTTGAATAACACCATTAACACTCCACGAGATAATTGCATGCTTAAGTGTATCCACATCATAGTTTTTGATAGAAACGAGTATGTTTTGTGATCCACAAATTAATGTATCCGGTTGAATCATAATGATCCCTGCATCGCCAGGTTTACTGTCAAATTCATCTGCTCCAATATCCGGATGCGTTGTATTACGTTTATCGCCATCAATATCATCAGGTATTGACTTTAACGGTTTAGCTGCACCGCCCAGGGGCTGCCAGCCTTAGCATGAAGATCATCTGTAGAGATGAATTCAGGAAGGACACAAATAGAGTTACCATCCATTTTTGTAATTGCTTTAAAACCAGAAAAATCTTTTAAAACACTGCTACAAAGTGAGAAATTAGGTCCGTTTGTATAAAAGCAGTTATAATCCGACCCGCCTGCTGGATATTGATCACTTACCCGAATAGCATAGCCACCACCAATATTAGAAAAAACATTATTGTATAATTTAGTTTTATCACATAAATCTCCAACCTCCATTGCGGCATCAATTTTCGATGCTACCTGAATAGTGTTATGGTATATTTCAAGATAAGTACTTCTGCTGATAACTAAGCCATATGATACATAGCCGTTAGAGCTACCAGTAATAATATTATTTGTCAATACGAGTTTTGAGCTATCGTTTCCAACGCAATTGGCAATCAACATTCCTGATCCTGCTGAAAAATTTAATTTGTTCTTACTGATTTCAAAACCTGTAGAAGAGTATACACCCACTCTCACTGTTTGCAAAATATCTGGATGTGATGTTGTTATAATATTGCCTATGATTCTAAGATCATCACTCTGAGTTATATAAATTCCATAATATGATTCTTTAATAAGGTTCCCTTGTATCACCAACCCCTCGCTATAAACATTGAAATTTGTAGACCAACATATTCCAAAACTGCCATCTAAAATAGTATTGTTAATAATGCTGTTATTATTACTGGCAGTGGCTGAATAAATAACGCTCCAGCTATCATTAAATTCATCTTTTTTAATTCCATACAAAATACAGCCTTCTATACGCGTATTATTTGTCTCATAAAAAAAACCAACTACACTTCCGAAATTTACTGGCGTCTCTACAATTTTAATAGATACATTTTTGATGCGAAAGAAACTACAACTATTGAATTTAATTACATATCCAGTAGAATCATTGCTTTCTGCTTGTATCATCACATCACTATTGATGCCTGTTTCAGACTGAAAAGTAATTGTGTTTACAGAAGAAGAACCATCAATTTTCTTGAACGAAATACTCTCGGTGTACATACCTTTACGGATATTAAAGACTACAGGGCCTCACACTCCATTCTCTTTTAAATTAGTGGCCGCCGCATTAATACTTAAAAAATCTGGCGATACACCACCAATAGTGTAATTTCCTTTAAGTGGGTTTTTGGCTGGTTTTAGAAAAGCATTTTCAACTACTGTACCAGCAGTAATTGATTTTACATTAGCTGAATTTGACCAAAGAGATCGAGCAATTAAGATGTTAACACTTAATAAAATAAATAACGTTGTTGATAAAGTAATTATACTTTTTTTCATTTGCAAAAGCTAAGATTCAAGAATACCATCGAAATTTACAACAAAATGATGTTAAAACCTCAATAATTTACCTTACGGTATCAATTATCCGATAATCGGTATTCTCTCTTTTTTTTAGGACGTCTAAATTTCTTTTTGTTCAATTTACGTTACATACTTTTAAATACAACAAAATTTTGAGGTGAACATTTTATTTTGTTCTCGATTAACATAATTGGTTTAAAAATGAGTGTGAGCGTATACGCCGCTGTCTTCTGAACAATAAATGGATACCAGCATTACACTTCTTTGAAAAAAAATTTGGTTTGAGTACGGAGTTATTATTTGTATTAAAAATACAAAAATGTAAAGTAACATTTAAATACCAAAAACGTAAAAGGCAGTGAGCAGTTGACTAGTGCGTTAATGTGTAAATAATATTTTTTAATTACAAGAATAATGCAATGCATGTAGAAGAAGAGGTTCTTGTTTAAAAGATCTTTAGATAAGTTGTTGGATATTTATTTTTTACGGTCTCCCAGAACATGACAGCGATCATTGTTTTTAGAAATAAAATTTAATATTATTGTTTATCAATACTACAAATATGAAAAAGTACATTTTAAATAGTTTATTATTTTTGGTGCTATTATCGATCGTATTTTTAGTATCCTGCAAGAAGAGCAAAGATCCTGCTCCAAATCCATTCAGTAAAGCTAATTTTATTCTCAAAACGTATATTGATGCAGAAGAACTTACTTGGAATTCGCTTAACTATTTTAATGAGGCTGGAAATAAATACGACGTAACGACATTAAAATTTTACATATCAGATATTTCGCTATTTAATGGAAATACAAAAAAGTATACCTCATCCAATGTGTTTTATATTGATGGAAAAGATTTGACAAAAATTTCTTTTTCACTAGATTCAATACCGATCGATACCTATACAAAAATTGAATTTTCTCTTGGATTAGTACCCACAAAGAACAAAAGTTATTCATTACCGTCCACTCTTGATAATAACAATATGGCATGGCCAGATATGATGGGAGGAGGCTACCACTTTTTAAAATTTGAAGGACATTATTTAGATACTGCTTCTATAAACAAAGGCTTTGCAGTTCATTTAGGTGAAAATGCATTTTTACCGCTAATTTCCATTAATAGTATAATGAACCAAAATGATGGAGATCACAGTTACACATTGAAGTTCAATTTAAATGAAGTGTTTAAAAATCCGTACACCTATGATTTTAATTACGAGAAGAGCAATACCATGAGTGATTCACTAGCTAAACAACTTATAAAAAATAATATAACGGATGCATTTTCGCTTTAACAAACTAATTAAACTGGGCTTTATTCTTTTTGGAATGTATTTTTTTTACGCCTGTAAAAAAGATAATATTGTTCAAGAGGAAATAACCCCCTATTCCGAAACCCCGTATACACTCGATTATCCGTATTACTTTCCGAAGATGAGTAATATCCCCTTAGATAATAAACTAAGTATTGAAAGAACGGCTTTGGGAAGAAAATTATATTATGATCCAATCCTTTCTAACAATGGGCTCTCTTGTTCTTCCTGTCATTATCAGTCAGAAGCATTTTCATTAAGCAGTACCAATGCGCTTCCGCACATTAATTTGGGTTGGAACAGCCATTTTCTATGGAATGGTAAAATAGCTGGTACAGTGGAAGACATTATGAAATTTGAAGTTGATGAATTCTTTAGCACTGATATTAGTAAACTCAACGCATCTGAAGAATACCGAAAAGAATTTAAAAAAGCTTATAATGTTTCTAACATATCTTCCAAAGAAGTAACGTATGCACTTGCCCAATTCTTTAGAACCTTAATCTCAAAAGACTCAAAATTTGATAAATTTTTTATGCATAAAACTAACCTATCCTCCCCCGAAACAAAAGGCTATGTAATCTTTAATACTGAAAAGGGCGATTGTTTTCACTGTCATTCTTTAGGATTGTTTACTGATAATTTCTTTCACAATATTGGTATCGATTCCGTATTTGATGGTGTAAATCGCGGGAGGTTCAACTATACTGGAAATGCAGCGGACATGGGGTTGTTTAAAACACCAACTTTACGAAATATTGAAATGACAGCTCCTTACATGCATGATGGCCGTTTTAAAACGTTAGAGGAAGTTGTTGAACATTATAATTCAGGGGTTAAACTTAGCCATAGCATTGACCCTATCATGACGAAAGCCGGAAAAGAATTTGGTCTAAGGCTAACCTCGGAAGAAAAATCAGATCTGGTTGCTTTCTTAAAAACACTTACTGATTCTACCTTTTTAAACAATCCTACTTTTGCAAAACCTTAAAATAATCTATATACATTTCAACACTTAATTTAACACCATATTATTTTACAACGTTATCTCTAATTTATCATCTGGCACTAGCTTCCAAAATTCCAATTCGTGTATTAATTTTATAAAATCAATATCTTTTTCAGCGATTATTTATTAACGAATGGAAGCGCGTGTGTTACTAATGTTGTTACCATTCGATCTTTTATTACTCTTTTATTTTTGCGTATCTAATCTCATCAAAAATTTCATTATTCTTGCACATAGATTTCTTAAAAATTACTTCTTTGGTGTATCCACATTTTTCTAATACGCGCTGAGATACTTTATTAAAGTCAAAAACTCCAGTATCTATTCGTACAATATCAAGATTGTCGAACCCCAAATTCGTAATCAAATTAACCGCTTTTGTAGTAATTCCTTTATTCCAAAAAGGTTCACCAATAAAGTATCCAATCTCTGCACTTTTACGATAAACATCTGTTCCTAACGAAAGACTAATAATTCCAGCAAACTTATTCTGATAGTCTATCGCAAAAAAAGTTTTGGGTTGCTGTGAATTAATCATTTTTTTAAAGTTTTTTGCCGAATCCAGCGTATAAGGTTTTGGGAACACATCACGTAAGTTAATACTCACGTTAGTATTGTTGGCATAGGCTGATAATTCTTGTAAATCAGCATCCTCTAATTACCTGAGAATTACATCTCCTTCTTTAGCTACTATATTTTTCATCTTACTCGTTAGCTAATAAATTATGCTATATCAAATCCAATCTCATTCATTCACTTATCAATTTACAAATAGAATAATCAATCTTGCAAAAAATTTATTTATTCAATTATTGTCGTTCAAAAATCACTTATTTAACCAAGAAGCAAAAATTTCTTGCAGCTACTTTTTATTAGAAGCCAAGCTATTTTTTTTACTTTTTTTCTTATATCTTTTTTCCTGGTCTATATTAATCTTTTCAACTACGTCCATTGCAATTACGGCTAATTGGTCTGTCTCACAATTCCAGATGTTTAAATACTTTTGAGAAACTTCCTTATGAGTTTTCCATTTTGCCAATTTCTCGTACAACATCAACGTGCAAATATCCGTTGCCGTTATAAAGTCACCAGTCTCAGGCAAATGGGTATGCATTGTTCCTTCAATCTATTTTCCTTCCTCTTCTTTGCCGCCATACTTAATTGATATTATATTTTTATGAAGTTGCTTTTTTAAAGTTAACTTATTGTTTTTGTCAAATTTTAATAAATAGTCATTACCAAATATCGGGTCAGGAACAAAAATTGGGGAGAAGGATAGAAATGAATACTTTTGAGAAAAAAAAGTTATCGAAGCCACCGACCACAAATTATTACAGGAACTATTCCCCTCAGAGTTAATGGATTATTTTACAATAACCAACT
>JBDTFR010000015.1:0-10461 GCA_039937835.1 Bacteroidia bacterium
ATAATACATTTTTACTGGGGAGGGTATTCATTAAATAAATTTTCATATTTACTAGCTGTACTGCAGGTGTAACAAAAATCTTAACCCTTCCTTGTATGTCGAGACATGCGGTACTCACTCCATTTAATGAATAGGTTGTTTCTTTAATATTATCTTTAGGCGAAATTACTGATCCGGATTGTGTAAGTACTTTAACATAAATGCTATTGTATAATATTCCATTTATTCGTAGATTTTCTGCATATAAAAATGAGTTGTATCCTCCTAAACTAATATTTGTATCTCTTGCATAGCCGTTTTTTATTTTTGTTAATAATTCGGTGATTTGTGCAAGCGCATCAATTTTTGCCGCTTCTTCATCATCTCCTTGAAACCAACCTACAAAACTAGGGTTATGTATTAAATCCCATTGGTATTTATACAAAGCATCTTGTGGCTTATTGGCGCTTCCATTGCTAGGCGCATAATCCATGAGGTTATCGGTTTTGCCACGGCTACCTTCACCTAATTCATCACTACTAAATATGTGTTTTAAATTAAAAGCACCATGTCCCAGTTCATGTGCTATGGTAAGCGGGCTCGTATCAAAAATAAAACCAATGTTGCGGGCTCTTGGCATATAACCCAACAAACTGCTATTATTGCTACAACCAAAAAATAGGTAATAAGTATTAGCATCTGTAGCTTTATAGTCTTTAAAGTTGTCTTTAAAGTCTTTAATAATGGGTTGCATACTTGCCGGGTAATTGCTAAGCAAGGTGCTATTTTCTATAGTAAGGCTTTTGTTTATATCAGTTGGTGGGGTGTAATTAATAGTGCTTACCTCCCATTTAATAAATACACTTCCATATATTTTTGTTAGTTCTTGCTGTACGTCATTTATATCAGGCATAGTCGCATTACCTAAATTGACTAACACCAGTTTTAAAGGTGCCTTTTTTTCATAAAACTGAACATTAAAAGCACCTATGGGATAGGTTATGGCTGCAATGCTTGCGGTGCTTGGCGCTGTATAATAAGCAACTACTTCTGCCATAGCACCTGCTGGTTTACCACTAATGCTGATGTTTAAGAGCGTACTGTCGGTAGGAGAAAACTGGGTAGTATACGTTTCGGTACCGCCACTATTTTTAAATTTTACTTGATGAAGATTAAAATTAGGGTTCTTCTTTTTTAATTTTATTTTTATTACATCGCTACTGTTCGTACTCATCGCCTTCCAAGCAATAGGGTAATTGCTATTATCGGCACTGTCTGTTGCGCTATTGTAATAGGCTTTTAGGGCATCGTATTGTTGCTCGTCAACATCACCAGTAGTTTGTCCATTGTAAGGAGCTTGCTCAAAATTAAGTTTAGCGGGTACGCTATTAATGTTGATGCTGGAAAATACTTGTTGAGGATTACCGCCACAAGTTTTGGTATTGCTTAACAATACTTGTTTACAATACCTGCTGGCTTGGTTAATAACACTATCAAAAGGTAGTTTACTAAAATCACTTAAACTTGTATTTGTAGCAACTAATTTATTGAGTAGTTGTTCTACGGTATCTTTTTGAGCGGGAGTAAATTTGCACCACAACTCTTCACTAGTAGCAAAGGTAAAGGGTTTAGCCGTGTTTTGTGAATTGAAATAAAATTTAATGTTGCCTGCTGTTTCATCACTATACAAGAGTGCAAATACTTTATCAAAAGCATTTTCTAATTTGCTATTGCTGCTCGTATCATTATTATTAATGCGAGGCAATAACAATAACTTAACATGGGTAGTGGCTTCAAATTCTTTTCTGGCTAAAATAATGGTTGGGTTTAACCATACTTGTTTGGTAAACCGAAATACTAAGGAGTTGGCGCCGTTGGGGGTTAAGTCGGCATTCCAAGTGGGTGTAGTTTGACTATTTGCAATAAATGTGGCTAGCAAAAACACAAGAACAAACAAAAATGATTTATGTTTTTTAGAAGTAGAATTCAATTATTTTTGATCGTTTAAATTTAGAAACCTCTTTTAATTTGGGCTACAAAAATAAATCAAATTTTTCTATTATACCTGATTAATTTATTAAATTAAATTACTGAAGATGAATAAAATGGCATCTTATCTATCCCTATTTTTTTTTGAGATACTGAAATAATTTCACTTCCTAAAGGGGGAATTTTGGAATTATAAAATTGGGCAGAAATAATAAAAATTACTAAAATTTAAACATCGAATTTAAGCAAAAAGAAAGTTAGTGAAAATATAATATCAATAATTATTTGTTTAGTTTTCCCCATATTTCAATGCTTTAGCGTTATTCTTACTATTTGAATCTTTAAAGAGTATTATACAGCTATTATTTTAAAAACTGTTTAAACGCTAAAATCTTGACTTATTAATGTGTAAAGAAAGTGTTGACATTGCTTGTTAACATTAATTAACATCTATAAATCAGCTTATTTAAAAATGTTTATTTTGAAAAATGGTAATAATGGCTACATTTGTTATCCAAAAATAAAAAATATAATTATGAATAAACACAATTTATCAAAGACACTTCTTTTTACAATAGGATTGTTCGTGGCAATCAATTCTAATGCTCAAAAAAATAATGATGCTGTATTAATGACAATTGGAGGGAATAAAGTTACAGTTTCTGAATTTGAAAATGTATATCATAAAAATAACATTAAGAGCGCAGCTATTGATTCAAAATCATTAGATGAGTATATTGATCTATTTGTTAATTTTAAATTAAAAGTTAGAGAAGCAGAAGAGCTTGGTTTAGATACTGCTAAATCTTTTAAAGATGAATTGGCGGGTTATCGTAAACAACTCGCTCAACCCTACTTAACCGATAAAGAGGTGAATGAAAAATTGTTACAAGAAACCTATAATCGTTTAAAAGAAGATATTAGAGCATCTCATATTTTAGTAAATATAGCCGAACCTGGATTTCCGAAAGATACCCTAGAAGCGTATAATAAAATTATGAAAATTAGGGCTCGCATTATGAAAGGCGAAGACTTTAATAAAGTAGCAAAAGAAAAGGGTGTTTCTGATGATCCTTCTGCGGTTGATAATGGAGGAGATTTAGGTTATTTTACCGCTTTACAAATGGTTTATCCTTTTGAATCGGCAGCATATAATACTAAGGTAGGAGAAGTATCAATGCCTGTTCGTAGCCGATATGGATACCATATTATTAAAGTAACGGATAGAAGAAAAGCGCAAGGTGAAGTACATGTAGCTCATATTATGATAAAAACAGAAGCTGATATGACGCCAACAGATTCTATTAACGCTTATAATAAAATTAAAGAAATTTATGGTAAACTTAAAGCAGGCGCCAAATTTGAAGAGTTAGCGGAACAATTTTCTGACGATAAATCATCTGCTAGTCAAGGTGGCGAATTACCCTGGTTTGGAACAGGTAGAATGCCAGTAGAATTTGAAACCACCGCATTTGCTCTAAAAAATAAAGGAGATTATAGTGATATTATGAAAACCAAATATGGCTGGCACATTATAAAATTACTTGATAAACGTGGCTTAGCTCCATTCGATGAAATGAAACCCGATTTAAAAGCAAAAGTTAGTAACGATTCTCGTTCAGAAGCTGGACGCACTTCATTAATCGCTAAAATTAAAAAAGAATATAATTTTAAAGAAAACCTTAAGGCGCGTGATGAAATGTATAAAGTAATTGATACTACTTTTTTTAATGGTAATTGGGAGATTGCAAAAGCAAAAGGTTTAACAAAGCCGCTTTTTAATTTTAATAATAAAGCATATACACAAGCTGATTTTGCAAATTATTTAGCTTCTTCCCAAACACAACAACCTAAAACAGATATTAAAGTGGTGGTTGATCAGCTATATAACCAGTTTGTAGATGAAAGCGCCATTGCTTATGAAGAAGCGAACTTAGATAAGAAATATCCTGAATTTAAAGCCCTAATGCAAGAATACAGAGATGGTATTTTATTATTTGAATTAACTGATGATAAAGTATGGAGCAAAGCAGTGAAAGACACCGTAGGTGCCAAGGCTTTTTATGAAAAAAATAAAAACAATTACATGTGGGGCGAACGTGCTGATGCTTCTGTATACACTATGTCTAAGGAGGAAACAGCTAAACAAATTCGTGCTTTATTAAAAAAGAAAAAAACAGAAAAAGAAATCCTTGCGGAGATCAACAAAAACTCTCAATTAAATTTAGCTGTTGAGAGTCGTGTTTTTAATAAAGGAGAAAATACGTATGTTGATAAAAGTTGGAAATCGGGTATTTCAGAAAATTTAAAGGATGATAAAAACAATAAAACAATTATTGTAGTGGTAAACAAAATATTACCACCTGAATCAAAATCATATCAAGATGCTAAAGGTATTGTAACTGCTGATTATCAAAATTATCTTGAAAAAGAATGGATTATATCATTAAAGAAAAAATACCCTGTGTCAATAGATAAAACAATACTAGCAACTATTCAATAATATTTTTTAACTAAAAAAAGTTTATGGCGCTTCTTCTGCGCCATAAACTTTTTAGTTTACAGCAACTGTGAAACATCTTTTAACATATTTCCTATTTATTCCGCTGTTGTTTGCTTGCAATAAAAAAACAACAACGGATGAAACACGTAAATTAATTGCACGTGCTGACCTCTCCTATTTATATGAAGATGATATTAGTGATCTTATACCTGAAGGTCTTGATTTAAAAGACAGCATTGAATTAGTAAAAAAATATGTGGATAATTGGGTTCGTGAATCATTATTGATTCAACAAGCAGAAAACAATCTTACTGACGAAAAAAAGAATGTAGATGCACAGCTTAAAGACTATAGAAACTCACTAATTAAATATGCTTATGAAAAAGAGCTCGTTAATCAAAAATTAGATACCGTTATCAGCAATAAGGAAATAGAAGAATATTATAATAATAATCAAGTTAATTTTGAGTTAAAAGATAATATCATTCAGGTGGTATATGTAAAAGTAAATAAAAAAGCTCCTAAGTTAGACCTTCTGAAAACGTGGTATGCTTCAAACACTCCTGCTGATAAAGAACAACTTGCTGGATATTGCCATCAGTTTGCAGAAAATTTTTATTTAGATGATAGCACTTGGCTTTATTTTGATGATTTATTGAAAGAAATTCCGCTTCAAGCATATAATAAAGAACTATTTTTACAAAATAATAGATTAGTGGAAGTAAGTGATTCGGTTTACGATTATTTTTTAAATATTAAAGGATTTAAAATAAAAAATAGTATTTCGCCTTTAAGTTTAGAGAGAGATAATATTAGAAATATTATTTTAAATAAACGTAAGTTGCAATTAATTACTAAAATGAAACAGGATATTTATGCGGAAGCATTTAACAACCATAAAATAGAAATATACATTAATGATAAAATTAAAAAGTAAACTTTTAATTACAGGTATTGCACTTTTTTGCAGTCAACTAATAGGAGCTCAAGAAGTAGTAATTGACAGAGTGATAGGAATAGTTGGCAATGCTACCATCTTACAATCAGAACTAGAAGCGCAATATCAACAAATGCTCGCAGCAAAAGAAAGTGGTAATGAAAATACAAAATGTAAATTATTTGAAGAGTTACTTTATCAAAAGCTATTATTAACCCAAGCACAAAAAGATAGTTTAGTTGTATCCGAAGCACAAGTAGAACAAGAATTAGACAGGCGTATTAATTATTACATTCAACAGTTTGGTTCAGAAACACGTTTTGTAGAGTTTTATGGCAAATCTGTAGAGTCTTTTAAATCTGATTTAAAAGAAAATGTACGCGATTTATTACTTACGCAGCAAATGCAAACTAAAATTGTAGGCGATGCGACTGTAACACCTAATGAAGTGAAGCGCTTTTATGAAAATATACCAAAAGACTCTATTGAGTTTATTAATGCTGAAGTAGAAGTGGGTGAAATAGTTAAAAAACCTAAAGTTACCACTGAAGCAAAAAAAGAAGCAAAAGAAAAAATACAAGGAATAAGAGACCGAATTGTAAAGGGAGAAAGCACCTTTTCTGCTATGGCTGCTTTGTATTCACAAGATCCCGGATCTGCCAATAAAGGTGGTTTGTATGAACATATTCAACGGGGGCAATTTGTTCCAGAATGGGATGCTTGGGCATTTAAATTAAAACCCAATGAGATAAGCGAAGTATTTGAAACCATGTATGGATACTTTTTAATTCAATTGATTCAACGACGCGGTGATGAAGTGGATGCAAGAAGTTTATTAATTTCTCCTAAAATAGAATCGGCAGATTTATTTAAAGCAAAATTAGCTTTAGATACCATTTATGATAAATTATCCGCAGATTCAGCTATGAATTTTGCCGATGCCACTGCAAAATACTCAGACAATGAGGATAATAAATTTAGTGGCGGTTTAATTACAAATCCTTATACGGGTAGTTCTCGCATTGAAATGGGCGAAATAGGACAAATAGATCAAAACATTGCTTTTGCGATTGATAAATTAAAAGTTGGTGGACTAACCAATCCCATGCCTTTTACGACAGCAGATGGTAAACAAGCATACCGCATTTTATATTTAAAAACCAGAACCACTCCTCATAAAGCAAATTTAACAGACGATTATCAACGAATACAAGCGATGGCTGTAGCAAAAAAACAAAAGGAGATTACTGAAAATTGGATAAAACGTAAAACAAAAGATATTTATATACATGTTGCTGACGATTATAAATCGTGTAAGTACAATAATAAATGGATTAATTAATTCATTTTTTTAATTGAACATTGATACCTATAAACTAATTTATGTATAAAACAGATGTAGAGGCTGCTAATGCTTTTGTAGCTAAATATAAAGAATTAACGAAAGAAATCAGTAAAGTAATTGTTGGGCAAGAAGAAGTTGTAAAAGACGTATTGATTTCTATTTTTAGCAATGGACATTGTTTATTAGTAGGCGTGCCTGGCTTAGCGAAAACATTATTAGTAAATACCATTGCAGAGGTATTGGGATTAACTTATAATAGAATACAATTTACGCCCGACTTAATGCCTTCTGATATTATAGGCGCAGAGATTTTAGGCGAAGACCGTAACTTTAAATTTATAAAAGGACCTTTGTTTGCCAATATTATATTGGCCGATGAAATTAATAGAACCCCTCCAAAAACACAAGCTGCCTTGTTAGAGGCCATGCAAGAGAGAGCCATTACTACAGCCGGTAAACGTTATGAATTAAGTAACCCGTTTTTTGTATTAGCTACCCAAAACCCAATTGAACAAGAGGGTACCTATACCCTACCGGAAGCACAGTTAGACCGATTTATGTTTAACGTTTGGTTAGATTATCCCAAATTTGAAGATGAATTGTTAGTGGTAAAAAATACCACCTCCAACAAAAAAGAAACATTAACAAAAATACTTAGCGCTGAAGAAATCATTTACTTTCAAGAATTAGTACGCAAAATACCGGTAAGCGATAATGTATTAGAATATGCTGTAAAGTTATCTTCTAAGACAAGACCGGAAGGAATACATGCTGCTGAAATTGCTAAACAATATTTATCATGGGGTGCTGGCCCAAGAGCTTCTCAATTTTTAGTAATTGGTGCAAAATGCCATGCTTTAATTTCAGGTAAGTACTCTCCAGATATTGAAGATGTAAAAACCGTTGCCGCTGCCATTTTAAGGCACCGTATTGTTCGCAATTACAAAGCGGAAGCAGAAGGTGTATCAGTAGATAAAATTATCGCTGAGCTTATAAAATAAGTTTAAGAAAATTTGCTGTAGCTTTTAGCAATGCTCTACGTTTTAAATAAATTTTCTTTTAACTGTACCTGTCTCTTAGTTCATAAGAGTAGTAATGTTTTGTTGTTTACAAAGGCAGTGAAGTATTAAAATTACTTTTTGCAGGTAAACGTGACTTATATCCTCTTTCATTTTCAACAATTTCAAAAATAATCTGCATTATAGTAAATGGGGAAGCTTTGCTAAATAATATTAAAGCAATTAAATTCCGATTGAATTACTAAATTTGGTACAAACATATAATGTGTGTAAGTTGAATTCAACATACCCGCATGTTGGCATTAATAAGAAACCTCTGAATTGAATTATAATGGGATATGGCTCATCTGTAACTTTACCGAAAAAAACCAAATTAAAAGACGTTAAAAAATTTCTACATTTATTAAAATATCAAGAATTAGAAAAGGGCTATTTCTTTTATAACGACAATGGATCTGAAGAGCATTTTACTGGAGTTACATTAACAATCGGGAAGAATAAAACCGAGAATATAGAATTATACCTGAGAACAACTGTTTGGACTACTGTTGCTGATACAAAATACACAAACTTGACTCTTTCAGAAGTTAGTCAACGTTTTGGAGGACATTACAGAACGGAAAACGGAAAGAATAGACCATACAAATTCGGAGGTACGGAGCGGAAAAATGCGGAAGCGGGTTGTTTTACTGTATTTATGACTTTTAAAAACAATATGGTTAAACCAAATGTTTTTCATCAACATCTTGAAATGCAATTACAGGAAAGATCTTTGACTGACTTATGGATTATTAATGAATATCATCCTGCATCAATCGGAATGAATATTTCAATTCCATTTTTGATTTCTGTTTTTGAGGAATATTTTACATCTACATTTATAGTTTTACTTAAATGGAGTGACAATAAAAAAGAAATACTTAAAGGTTTAAGAATAAATACAGAAGATTTAGCAGATGTCTCAAGCGGAATCTCATCTATAGAAAAGGTCGCATCACGAAATATATCCTTTCAAAACATTTCCAGTATAAATTCTACTTTCGACAAAATATCAAAAGAAATTAAGTTCATTCATTTATTAAAATCACAAGAACCTAAAAAAAAGTACTTTGAGAGAATCAATATACAAATTGAATTTAGACATCAAATTATACACAACAATTTTACAAACCCTTTTTACGATATTCAGGAATTTAAGAAAGACCTAAATCTTGTTTTTGAAATCTGCGAATTATTTTATGATAGGTTAATTGAAATAAATAATTGGGAGGCAAAAAAATACTAATGCCAACATTATGTATAGCACATGCCCTTCGGGACACGTGCCATACATTAATCGTTATTTACCATTATTATAATGTTAATTATTGAAAATCTCTCCAACTAGCCACTTTAAAAATTCGGTTTTAATAAATACTTCGAATAAAATTCATTAATTATACCAACGGCTTCATCTGCAGTATCAACAATTTTAAAAAGATCTAAATCTTTTTCACTGATACTATTCTCTGCATCTAGCATGGTATCTTTTATCCAGCCCATTAAACCTGACCAATATTTTTTACCTACTAATATGATAGGAAAATGCGCCACCTTATTTGTTTGTATTAAGGTTATGGATTCGAACAATTCATCTAAAGTTCCAAAACCACCTGGCATGGCAATAAAGCCTTGTGAGTATTTTAAAAAAATAGTTTTGCGAACAAAAAAATAATCAAAGTTTACATTCTTATCATTATCTACATAAGCGTTAGATGTTTGCTCAAAAGGCAATACAATATTTAACCCTACCGATTTTCCACCGCCAGCTTTAGCCCCTTTATTTGCTGCTTCCATAATGCCGGGTCCTCCCCCACTAATTACTCCATAGCCTTCTTTTGTAAGTTTAAAAGCAATTTCTTCAGCCAATAAATAATAGGGGTTATCGGGCTTTGTGCGTGCAGAACCAAAAATAGAAACACATGGGCCAATGCGGCTCATTTTTTCAAATCCTTCCACAAACTCGCTCATTATTTTAAATATTTGCCAAGAGTCTGTTGCTTTAATATCATTCCAATCTTTATTTGCAAACGCTTTGCGTATTTTATCTTCGTCTTGATTCGTCATAAGTATAGTAATCAGTTTATATATCTAAACTTGTTTTTAGTTGTATTACGCATTAATTTTTATTTAGATACAGTTGTATTTTTTAAATTAAAATTCAAACTCCATTATAAACGCGATCCATTTAGCGCATAAAATATAGATTTCAATTGACCATTTACTTTCTTTTGATTCTCCAAAAGAAAGTAACAAAGAAAAAGTGACCACGAAAACCAACCTCCAAATTCGTTTTCACACAAAAGTCCTTCGCCATATCACCACGAAATTGGAGGTTCGCTCTTTTCGTGGACTTCAACCGCACCAATACCAATGTTTAAACTACTCAACAAAAATACTCTTCATTTTTTAGTGATTTAATTTTTTCATTATTATTAGAATGCTGTTTAATAGCAGAATAACATTACTATTTATTTCATTTCTTCTTTTAAAAATTTAGCAGTATAACTAATTTTATTTTTTATAATCTCTTCTGGTGTACCTTCGCAAAGAATTACACCGCCAGCGTTTCCTCCTTCTAAGCCTAAATCTATTATGTGATCGGCCACTTTAATAATATCCATATTATGTTCAATTACTAAAACAGTGT
>JBDTFR010000016.1:0-2562 GCA_039937835.1 Bacteroidia bacterium
CTGCGCAGGCGGATGGAATTTATTCGTATAGAGAATAAGGGGCGCTTACTCATCGATGTTTGTGTTGTTCTTCTTGTAAAGGTACCTGCCGTGGGATGGACAGTTACGAGGTTTTATTTTTTTGAAAGTTGAGAATCTTTTGTTTTTTAATTTTTCTTGATTTGGTAAAAAACATACTCTTTCTGATGTGTTGGTTTGAGGATAGGTTTGTAGTGAAGTGGATGCAAAATGTGAATGCTTCTATGCGTTGGCGTCAATTTAATTTCAATTGTCCATTCAAAGAAGATAACCGTTGCTTTATTCGCATTGAAGCCGTTAAAATGTCTGTGTTATCAGGAAATTCGGCAAACACCAACTTCTTAAAATTATGATTGTAAGCATATGATAATTTATTTCAAACTGATTCCAATTCTGGTCTTCACCCGCTAGTGCAGATATGCAGCAGAGGTAAAGCAGCGTTAGCGTATCTGTGCCAATTAAAGATTTAAAAGATATCAAACTGAACTCATTAATTATCTGATCTACTTTTCAAGCAAAGATACCCATGTGCACAAAGCATCGCTGCATATCTGCGCCAACGCGTGGCTTCTCTGCTACAATTACCAAAACGTAGGCATTATGCCTGCCTTGCTAACCAAAAAATAATTTTTGAAAAGTACATAAAGAAATCAATGCCCGGTTTCGTTCAACCAAGGTTTCATTTCTTGCCCCTTGGGCAAAAGGAAACCTTAGTTATTGGCGGCAGGTTTGGTCATTTAACAAGGCATAGTTACAAATTGAGTTGGAAGTTTTACTATGGATAAATTGGGAGGGCGCGGAAATATTTATTACATTCGATAATTTATAACTCTACTGACATCAACTCTTTTCCCAAATTATGCATAGCACTTTCAATTTTTTTTATTTGAGCAAGGCGAGGTTTTTTTAAACCAGAAGCATAATGCTGAAACTGCTTTTGGTTTATACCTGTCATACGTTCTAGGGCAGCATTTGTAAAAATCTTTTTATAAAAATTCAAAAAACTTTCAGCATCAAATTTGAAAACTATTTCATAATCTCCTTTCAAAATAGGAGGAAGATTATCTTCGTCGTTATATTTTTTTAATAAGTTTATTCCAGCTAAGGCTGATTGCTTAGCTTCTTCGACTGTATCGCCATGACCATAAATTCCAGTTACATTTTCAGCATAGGAAGTATAGGAATCACTGCTCCGCTCAATAATTATTTTTATTTGTTTGCTTCTTCTGTTGATTTGTTTAGTTTGACTTGTGTTACGTTGTGTATTCATTTTCGTTTTATTGAAGTTTTAGATGGCTCTAAACAGATGGAGACTTAATCTCCATCTGTTTTCATCAGGCAAGAGGTAAATTTAATCATCTCAGATTTACATGAAAGAAATTATTTGATTCCCATTTCTTTCCTCATTTTCTTTTCCAAACCCTTCCCAAGCTCCTTAGCTCCGTGAAAAGGAACGGGATATGTTTTCCCATTTTTCCCATAAATGTAATGGCTGCCTTCTGCTTTGATAAAGATCCAGCCATTTTTTTTAACAAGCCTGTGAAATTCTGTACTTTTCATCTACTTTAAATAATGTTTTGTCCATCGATCATTTCCTCCATTAATGTTTTTGTTTTTATGATTAAATATTGTTTTTAACTCAAAGGTAGTGATATTACTACCTTTGAGCCAAATAAAAACCGGAATTTTCCTATAAAAAGATGACATTTCTAAAAACACACCTTCGCCTGAAGCGATTTAAGCTCTTTAAATTCTTGATAAGTAGCAAATTTTATAAATTGCTACCGTTAGGGTAGATATTGCGGCAGGTGGTAATTCATTGCTCGTCCAGTCCGACCGTCAGCCCAATAAAATTATTTAAAGTTCAAATTACTAACAAAAGTTGAAAAGAAATCCGCCAGTCTAAACCGATGCTGATAGTGAACAAAAAGATAAGAATTTATTCGTCCGCCAGCATAGCAGTCAAACCAAATGTTATGTGCCGGATATCAGAAGTTGTGCTTTTGAACTTCTCGTATTCCACCAAAATATTATTGTCAATATTAAAAACGGCATTGAAGATATCAGTGCTACTGTCCAGACTTGTTCAGACAACATCAGAATTATAATAACCACAGGTAGTAATAAAAAAATAGTTCCAAACCTGCCATACAGAGTAGTGTCCGACAAATTTTTTTTTCTTGTAGCCATTATTGTCAGAATTTGTCCAACTATCATAAGAGCGGTAGCAAGTGTCCAATAAGAAAAAAGTGGGAATTCATCAAAAGTCAAGGTCAACGCAGAATAAAGTGTGAGAAGTTCTAAAAGTCCTAATGGAATACCGCCATGTCCTGCAACAAAAGAGCATAGAAGGTTTGTCACAAAAACTGCTACTAAAATCTTTTTTGTCTTGTTCAATTTTGCTTTTTCTTTAATTGTAGAAAAGAAGCGGATATATAATCCTCTTGTCAACATGAAAATCATTTAAGGCGTTGCCGCAGACTTTGAATGTTTGAACCAATGGCACATAACACTTAGAAAAGTATCCGAAAAGCTCCGCATCAA
>JBDTFR010000017.1:0-20798 GCA_039937835.1 Bacteroidia bacterium
ATTTCTTGCGGTTTACGCTCATTAATATAAGGCGTATACCGCTCGCTACCAATAGCTAATAAGAGAGGATGTACACCGGCTGCATCCACTGCATTTATTTCTTTAAGGCCTGGTATTTCATTCGGTATTGCTGCTCCGGTAAGCTCATGAATTAATGCTCCAAAACTGGTATCTTCTTGTGGCGGGCGCCCCACCACGGTAAAAGGCCAAATAGCATTATTACGATGGTATACCTTATGAATACGCATTAACGGAAAGGAGTGTTTTAAACTATAATAACCCAAGTGATCGCCGAATGGCCCTTCTGGTTTATTTTCATTTGGATAAACTTCACCCGTGATTACAAAATCTGCATCAGAAGCAATACAAAAATTTTCATCATCGTATGTATATCTAATTCTTCTGTTACCCAATGCACCAGCAAAAGTTATTTCACTCATGCCTTCTGGTAAAGGCATCACCGCAGCAAGTGTTAAAGACGGAGGTCCTCCAACGAATATGCTTACTTTTAATGGTTTATTTTTTTGATTAGATTTAGTTTGATGTACACCAATACCTCTATGCAATTGATAATGTAACCCTACTTCTTTATTTTTTATGTATTCATTTCCATTTAACTGTATTCGATACATCCCTAAATTAGCGTTCATTACCCCTGGCTTATCAATATCTTCGCTATATACCAATGGAAGTGTAATAAAAGAACCTCCATCATTGGGCCAACATTTAATTTGTGGTAATTCTGAAATGGTGGTTTTATTTTTAAATACGGGAATATTAAATGTTGATTTTTTCGGTAATGCAGAATACGCAGTAAATGCAACAGGTGCGTATTTTAAAGGATGTTTAAAAATTTCTAAAGAGTTGTTTTTTAGATCAATCAGTAATTTTATTTTTTCAATTGTCTCTCTAAAAATAAATTTACTACGTTCTAAAGAGCCATATAAATTAGATACTGCCTGGAATTTGCAATCTTTTATGTTTTCAAATAAAATGGCGGGGCCTTTATTTTCAAATACTCGTAAATGAATAGCAGCCATTTCTAAATCTGAACTCACTTCTTCTTTTATGCGAATAAGGTGGCCATGCCTCTCTAAATCATTAATACAATGTTGTGTGCTTTTATATCCCATAGGGTAA
Source organism: Bacteroidia bacterium (assembly GCA_039937835.1). Taxonomy (GTDB): domain Bacteria; phylum Bacteroidota; class Bacteroidia; order 2-12-FULL-35-15; family 2-12-FULL-35-15; genus 2-12-FULL-35-15. Next base: position 1,141 of record JBDTFR010000017.1, read on the forward strand.
ATTATCAATTATTGAAAGCGGTATAAAACGACTAATTATTTTTTAGAAGTTCTTTTAATACTGTAATTCCACTTTCATTTTTAGGGTTAAGCGCTATCGATTTCTTATAACTTTTAATTGCCAGTTCTTTTTTTCCTGCTTTTAAATAGGCTTCTCCTAAACTATCGTATACATTCCAACTGAAAGGGTTTATCGTACAATTTAGTTCAAATACTGCAAGCGCTTTCTTTAATTCATTTTTATTAAGAAGTTCATAGCCCCAATCATTTATATTATCTTCTGAACGACCACATTTTAGTTCATTTCTATTTTTTTCATTCACATTAATTAATTCAATAGCATATGCTTTTTCAAATATTGCAGTTTTCCGTTCGGGTGCTAAATTATTAGCATATTGTGTTACAATTGCATTTATTACTAATGATGGATTATCTTCAAAAACATGATGTCCTGCACCATAGGCAAAAAGGCTCTTGCGTTGAGGAGAGAGGGAAACAAAATTTTGATGACAAATGAACCATATTTGATTGTTTAATGAGTCAGCCTTGCTATTTCCTCCTGACTCTTGATTCTCGGCAACAATATCAATAATAGGAATAGACAGGGGCATTGGATTATTTATAACGCTATCCAATATCTCGTTTAAATAGTTAATATCGTTTTTGTGTTGTTCGATAAAAATCGAGTCATTAAAATATTTTGACCAAGCACATGCAGTAGATGCATCAATCAAAACGGCAGTCTTTACTTCGTTTGGATGGCGTGAAGCATAATATGAGTTAAACATTCCCCCCATGGAGTGTGAAACCAACATGATATTCTTATTTGCAAAACCAAGTTTTTGCAAACCAGTTTCTAGTGCTTTTATTTCACCTGCAAAACCAAGAACAGAACCCATTGGCTTCTTATCAAATGCTAACCTATCATAAGTAATTATAGTTGCGCCTGTTGCTAACGCAATTTTAGGCGATATCTCTCCCCATACACTACCATTATCACCAGCTCCAGATTCAAATAAAATTGGAGCTCCTTCTCCTTTAATAATCATAAAATGCAGTTGAAACCCACCTCCTACATCGATTAAAGTATCAATAGTTTGTGCATTTACCATGCTAGGGAGTAGCGCCAAATAAGCTATAAAAACAATAATATATTTTCTCATTTTATTTTTATCTATTTATAATTATAGCGTTTTAATTTATTATCGATACACTTTTTTACAATTCAAATGGTTGAGAAATGGAAGTGGTTATATTCATGTTATATCGCTGATCATTATAAATTTGTTGTTCGGGTAAATAATAAATAGAATAGCCTTTAGCAAGGTGATTTTTTATTTCAGCCTCATTAATATAGCTTACATATTCTACATACTTATTTTTAGGCAGCGGTATTAAGGTTACTAATATTTCATTTCGCCACCAACCAGCAATTATCACAGTTTTTGAGTTAATGTTGGCTGTTTTCCTTATTACTTGATGGGTATATTCCATTTTTTGTTTACGCTTTGAATAGTCTGAAAAAACAGGTCCAGTAAAAGGGTCTACAAATATTTCTTGCCCGCTCAATTTAAAAATAAAAGCATATTTTGAATACTCTGAACCTCTTAATCTATCTGTTAAATTAATACTAAACAAAAAAGAAGAAATAATAAAACAAATACAAAGGTCTTTAAAATTTCTACCATTTAAATAATATCCAAAAAGGATAATGACAAAAGGGATAACAGGAATCATATATCCTGATTTTTGAGGTAATCTAAAATACGAAATGATATATAAAATAATGATAACGATAGCTGCGTAAATTATTTTTTTATCTAAGCCATTGCTAAATGAAGTTGAAACCTGTTGCTTTTTTTTGTTAAATAAGATTACTAAAATAGATCCGATTAAAGCCATTGTCCCAATTAATCCAAATACACCAGGTATCAATTTATACAAAACTTTGGTTAGAGGAGGATAAGGGAATTGATCATAATACATAAAAAAAGATATTCCATATTTCTGAATGATAGGAGTAAAAGCAAGTAAAGCAACAATACTCATTGGTAAAAACATTTTTAAAAAAGCGCCCAAATTTTTAAAATTATTTTTTTGTTCCCAAACAATTATTATAAATGGGATAAGCATTGCACCACTGGTAATCCGGCAGCCCACCGCAAGCCCTAAAAAGAGACCGCATACAATTAGTTTATTTTTTAATAAAGCATATAAACTAATAAGCACAAAGGCCTCTGTCCAACTATAATCAATCGTGTAGGTACTGGTTATATAATACACAGGCAAAAACGCAAATGCATAAGCAGCAATAATTGAATGTTTAAAATGAAAATGTTTTAAAATGAGTGCGAAAAACAAAACTCCTATTGCACTAAACAAAGCACATAAGCCATTAAATACAATTGGCCCTACACCCCAAATCGCCGAGAATACCAATTCTTGAACGGGGTGACCAGGTAAGCGAGAAGGCTCATAACTGCCACTTATATTTGAATTAAATGCCTCTAAGGCTATACCCCATGAATCTTCTTCTACTCCATAACCTGCTGATAAAAATGGAAGGCGAGAAATAAAAATAATAACAAAAAGTAAAATAAGTGAATAATAATTTTTTATGAACTTAATCATTACTGCTTCTATTTAAGTTTCTTATAATATTAAATACTTATTCTAATAATCGCTGTCGAACGGCTTCATACAATATAACACCCGCTGCCACTGATACATTTAAGGAGCTTATGGTGCCCAGTATGGGAATTTTTGCATGAGCATCTGCTAATTTTAAATATTCGGTAGAAACCCCATCTTCTTCAGAACCTAATATAATAGCAACAGGTAAAGTATAATCTTGTTGATAGTAGATGTCACTCGTTTTTTCTGTACAGGCAATAATTTGCAGTCCACTTTCTCTAAAATAATTAATAACTTCTTTTATATTTTCTTCCCTGCACACCGCTATTTTATGTAATGCCCCGGCTGATGTTTTCATTGCATCTGCATTAATTTGTGCGCCTCCTTTCATAGGAATTATAATCGCATCAACCCCAGAGCACTCGGCCGTACGAGCTATGGCACCAAAATTTCGCACATCTGTTATGCGGTCTAAAATTAATATGAGTGGTGCTTTTCCTTTTTCAAAAACAAGCGGTAAAACCTCTTTTATTTTATGATAGGTAATGGTTGAAATGTATCCCACTACGCCTTGATGATTTTTTGTAGTTAGTCTATTTAGCTTTTCTAAAGGAGTATATTGAAATACAATATCGCGAGCCTTTAATAGGCTCATTAACTCACTAAACAATTCATTTTTTAGTCCACTTTGTACAAATAACCTCTCAATTTCTTTCCCCGCCCGAATGGCTTCAATTACGGGTCGTAAGCCAAAAATTAAATTATCGTTTTCTTTCTTTTGTTCCTTTGTTTGCATATGGTTTAATAATTTTTATTGATGATCTTGTTGTTGCATTAACTATTAAGAGTTGTTGCTCTAATTTTTAAGAGCGAAAAATCAATAGGTTAGTTTTGTAAGTACGTTTTACCTTGTCGCCAAGCATCAACAGCAATATACCAAGGTTGTTTATAGCTTTGGGACCGTTCGAGCGAATAATCATTATCTGTAAACGGGTTATTTACTTTAGTAAATAAAAAGCGCAGTGTATTAATACTGTTTTCTTCCCCATATAACCATGCTTCTGTACTTGCCGTACGATAGATTACATTTGGAGTACCAAATAATAAATAAATCATTCCTCTATCGGTTTTCCAACCTTCTATATAAGAAGAATAATAGATATTTGCATCTTGTACCCGATTATAATATTTACGAATCGATTCTTTTACACGTTCTCGGCTACCTATATGAGTAAGCCAAAATTTCTCAAAAGCCTCTTTTTTATTAGTGCTTGTTAATAACTCATTGTATTCGTCATTAGAAGTAATATATCGCAAAGGGGCAATCATGTCCTCTATTTTTTTTATTTCAGGAAATTCTTCTGAAAAATTATATAGCGTTAATCCATAACGTTTAGCGGTATCCAATTGAAAATGATAAAACCCTGTTTTAGTAGCCGTAAAATTTAAGACTCCATTTGTATCTAATTGTATTGTAAAAATACTATCTGGTTTATATTGAAAAGGAGTTGCTTCCGTTATGGAAAAAGCAGGTGCAGCCATGGGAAACTCTCTACTATAATAACGTACAAAAAGTGGCGCGGATCTTTTTTCTTTATAAATAATTTTTATTGATTCCAACTTTTTAATAATGTTATTAAATAAGGGAATATTAGTGGATGTGGATTGAGCGATAAAATTTTGTTTGTTTAACACATTGTCTTTCTCAACAAATAAAACTTGTGTAACATTAGTGCCTCTATTTAAGTCTGCAACAGTTATGCGCAAATAATAATTTCGCATTTCTTTTGCCTTTATTTTTATTTTCCCGAATAATAAACGATCAGAGTTAACATTATTTTCATCTACCAATCTAACAGAAGCACTATCTATTACTTCTTTAGAATCATAACTCGGTAATAAAAGGTAGGAAATGATGGTATTTGATAAAAAATTAATTCCATCTGGACGAGTATATAATAACTCGTTACTATTTATTTTAAAATTCAATTCCGAAATGGTATCATTCAAGTGAAAAATTAAAAATTCAGGGTGTATTCTATTTACCTGATCTTTATAAGTGTTTAATGTTGTTTTGTTATTTTTTACATCACGAGAACTTCCGCATGAAACAACAACTAATAAAATTAAATATAAGCTTACTTTTTTCATTCTTATCAAAATTCTTTTATTAGTTTACTATTTGTCTCCACATCTAAAAATTCGGCTGGTATTTGTTTATCTTTAGTTGTTTTTGCACCGAGCTCTTTAATTTTTTGAACTCTATTTACCAAGCTTCCCTTTCCAGTACTAAGTTTATTAATGGCATCCTGATAGGCTTTAGAAGTTAACTCTATGCCTTTTTCAATTTTTATCATATCTTCTAAAAATCCCACAAACTTATCATACAATTCGCCTCCTTGTCTAGCAATTTCCATCACATTTTTAGTTTGTCGTTCTTGTTTCCAAACGGAGGCTATGGTTCGCAATGTTGCTAACAAAGTAGAAGGACTAACAATTACAATTTTTCTATCCCAAGCAAAACTAAATAACTCCTGATCTGCCTGCACCGCAATGCTAAATGAGGACTCAATAGGAATAAATAACAATACAAAATCTGGTGTATTAAAATCACTTGAAGAGTGATATTCTTTATCACTTAATAATTTAACATGACTACGAACAGATAATAAATGTTCTTTTATAAAAAGCTCTTTATCCTCCTCCGTGTTGGCATTTACACAAGCTTCATAAGCAATCAGCGAAACTTTTGCATCTATAATAATATGTTTGTTATCAGGCAACATAATAACAGCATCTGGCTGAATACGTTTACCGACTGTATTACTTGTACTAAACTGGGTACGATATTCTTGATCTTTCACCAAGCCAGAACGTTCTAATACCTTTTCTAAAATAACTTCACCCCAATTACCTTGTTTTTTATTATCGCCTTTAAGCGCCTTTGCAAGGTTATTAGCCTCATCGCTGATGCGTTGATTAAGCTCGATTAAATTTTTAATTTCTGTTTTTAAAACAATGCGTTCATCTGATTCTGCTTTGTATGACTTTTGAACTTGTTCTTCAAATGCTTTAATGTTTTCCTTTAAAGGGTTTAAAATAACATCTAAATTTTCTTTATTTTGTTTAGCGAATTTTTCGGTTTTTTGATCTAGAATTTTTGTAGCGATGTTTTCAAATTCAAGGCTATATTTTTTGTGAACATTTTCTAATTCAGCCTTAAGAGTGCTGTATTTTTCTTCTTGTGCTCTAAACGATTCCAATGATTTTGCAATTCTAATTTCTAATTCATTTGATTTATTTCGCCAAATAGCTATCTCTACATTTAATTTTTCTTTTTCGTTATTTAATTCAGAGGCGGCTTTTTCTCTCGTTAATTTTAACTCGGAATGAGTTTGTTCACGTACAATTTTTAATTCTGAATTTAAACGTTGATTATCTGAAAGAAGATTATCTTGCTGTGTTTTTAGTACTACCTTTTCTATTTCTAAATCATTAATTTTTTTATCGAATACTGCAGTATCTGTATTTGCACTGTATTTATTTTTCAAAAATAAGTATGCAATTACCGCTCCTATAAATATACCAATAATTAAAAATAAAACTTCCATAATTCTTTACTGAAAATAAAATACTAAATTACGCATTAATTTGCTTGAATAAAGCAAGAAGTGAAATCAAGAATAACTACTCATTCCTTTAAAAATAGGGTCTTATTAAAATCCAAAACCTCTTTTTTAATACTGGGGTAAAACAATATATTTATTTCATTTTTGAAAATTTTCGTACTCACTTACATTTAATTAAAGACCAACTATAAAAAGTATTTATGAAAAAATTCGCGTTCATTATTCTTTTATTAACACTTAGTATAAAGCTAAAAGCTCAATCTACTTATTTTCCACCTTTGGTAGGTGATGTTTGGGACACCATTTCGCCCAAGTCATTAGGATGGTGTGAACAAGAAATTGAACCGCTTTATAATTACCTAGAGCAGAAAAACACCAAGGCATTTATTTTATTGAAAGATGGAAAAATAGTACTTGAAAAGTATTTTAATTCCTTTACAAAAGATAGCACTTGGTATTGGGCATCGGCAGGTAAAACCCTTACTGCATTTACTATTGGTATTGCTCAACAAGATAAATTGTTGTCTATAAGCGAAAAATCATCAACCTATTTAGGAACGGGGTGGACTGTTTGTAATCCTCCACAAGAAGATAAAATAACTATACGTCATCAATTAACGATGACTACTGGTTTAAATGATGGTATTCCAGATCCTTTTTGTACGCTAAATACCTGTTTACAATATTTAGCGGATGCTGGAACCCGATGGGCGTATCATAATGGACCTTATAACATGTTAGATAAAGTAATTGAGAAGGCTACAGGCCAATCATTGAGCACCTATTTTACAGAAAAAGTAAAAAACAAAACTGGCATTACTGGTATCTTTATTCCATCTGGTTATAATAATATATTTTATAGTAAGCCTAGAAGTATGGCTAGATTTGGGTTATTAATTCTTAATAAAGGGAATTGGAGTGGTAATCAAGTAATGAGTGATACCTCTTATTTTAATCAAATGGTAACTCCTTCTCAAACGCTCAATAAATCTTATGGTTATTTATGGTGGTTAAATGGTAAAGCATCTTACATGATACCCAATCTTCAATTACAATTTCCAGGCCCATTGAATCAAAATGCCCCCATAGATATGATTGCAGCATTAGGCAAAAACGGACAGATAATAAATATTGTCCCTAGTAAAAATTTAGTATACATACGAATGGGAGATGCACCAGGTGTAGGGGAAGTACCTATTTTATTTAATGATACTATTTGGCAGAAATTAAATATAATAATGTGTAACACTAATTCTGTACATAGCCAAACGGCTGCAAATGAAGTAAAAATATATCCCAACCCTGCAAAAAATAACTTACACATAGAATTACCTCACCAACATTTTAACATTGAACTAATCGATTACATTGGACGAGCAATGTTTGTTCAAAACAATTGCTTTAATAAGGTTGATTTAGATATTAGCACTTTTCAGAATGGTTATTATACCGTATGCATTAAAAACAAGGAGCATTTATTGTATAATAAAAAGTTAATCATTACTAAATAAATTTCAATTAATATTTCCTGACTTAACCCCAATTTATAGAAAAAACCGTATCGAAAATAAATTCCGATACGGCTCTTATAAAAATGAATAATTAACTATTAAAATTTAACATTTACCGATAGGTTTAAAAGCGTACCTAACTGGCTAAAATGAGAGCCATCATAAGTAGTTACCGGATAACGTTGATTAAACGTCATTGCATCAGAAAGTACTTTTACTTTAGCAGGAGTGTTTAAAAGATCCAATCCTGCAGGAGTTAGCGCTACAAATTTCCACTCTGGCAATACGTTAAAAATATTATTAACATTAAAACTAAATGTTGTTTTACTATTTAATTGAAAATTAATACCTAAATCAGTAACTAACTTCGTTAAAAATTCTATCTCTAAATTTTTATCTAAGCCTGCATTCCTAAATTTAGCGGGTCCAAATACGGTATTACCCAATGTAAAAGTGAATTTTTTAATGGTATAATCAATTCCTAAAATACCTTTAAAAACAGGGCGAGAGGTAAACATTAATGCTTCTTCAGTTGGGCTTAAGAGCGATTGTTTTGCATCTGTAATAATTTTAGGAGTTCTGATATCACCAATTCTTTTATTCTCTAAGGTATAGTTTCCAGCTAAATTAAATGATAAATTACCTGAACCTACAGCAATGTTTCTATAACTGGTTACCAAATCAATTCCTGAAGTTCTAGAATCTAAGGCATTTGCAAAAAAGTATAAGGAGACAATATTATTACTTTTTAATAGCTGATTAAGTGCCGACGTAGTGTCTTTACCTGGTCCAATATTCTGGCTTAACACAATTCTATCTTTAACGCTAATGTTATAATAATCAAGTGTAATGCTTATTTTATCCGTTAATCGGGAACCAAAGCCTACAGATATATTCGTAGATTTCTCTGGCCCTAACGGAGGCACACCGATTAATTTAGCTTGTGGTGAAACATTATTAACCAAGCCTTGCACTTGAATACCTTGACCCGGTACAAAACTATATTGTGCTTTTTGAATATATATCTGTTGTAGTGCAGGTGCTCTAAATCCTGTTGAAACAGAACCACGCAAAGTTAGTTTATCATTAATTAATTTGTATCTGGTACTAAATTTCCAAACAAAAGCATTACCAAAATCGCTATAGTTTTCGATACGTGCAGTTCCATTAATTAAGAAATTTTTAGTTAAGTCAATCGCTAAATCTGCGTAGCCACCAATATTGTAACGATTAGATTTAAAAGAATTTTCTTTACTGTTTCCTGCATAAGAATCTGCTCCAGTACCTGTATAAGAAGCTTCATCGCCCGCAAGAATTTCATAATTTTCAGATCTAAATTCCGAACCTACACCAAAACTTACTTTTTCAGAAAGTTTTCTGGATATATCAATATTACCTATGTTATTAGTAAACTTATATCCGCCTGGACGAAAAACAATAGGGCTTGCTTTACCTAAACTTTGGTTAATAGTGTTTCTAACGGTGTACTCTTGCGTATTTCCGCCGGTTGTAAAACTGATATCGGTATTCCAACCATTTTTGGTTGACTTTACGCCAATTGTTCCATTGTAATCATTTAGATCCCCATCGAAAGTAGGGCCATAACCCATATAATCTTGGCCAGCAGGAGTTAATAAACCATAATCGGTTTTCTGCCAATATGGAGTGCGATAATTAGCAAAACTATTTACTTTTTTATAAACGTATGCTGCATTAGCATATAGCTGGGTATTAGCGTCAATATTAAAGCCCCCATTCATCAAAAATTTAGCAGCTGTGGTTTCTGGTGATCCGTTAATATTGCCTGCATCTGGTTTTTTTGCTAAAAATGCTTTTACCACATCTATATTTGTTTTGTAATCTGCTGCATCTCCCTCCGCACTGACTATTCCTGCGCGATTTGCTAAATTAACTTTTGAAAAATCAATCGTATAATTTAAAAATCCTTTGTCAGTAATAGGCGCTCCATTATTTACACTTACACCAAACATTTCACCGTCACCCTTAGAAGTAATGCCAGATCTCAACGTTACTGAGCCTTCATCATCATTGTCTTTCAAAATAACATTCATAACGCCTGCAATAGCATCAGAACCGTATTGAGCAGAAGCTCCATCTCTTAATATTTCTACCCTTTTAATGGCATCAGTGGGTATTGCTGAAATATCAGCACCTGATTCACCACGACCTGGAGACATTTGTGTGTAAACCAATGCAAATGGATTCTTACGTTTTCCATTAATTAAAATCAAGGTGCGGCTTGGACCCATATTTCTAATTTCATAAGGATCTACCAATGAAGTGGCGTCATTTACTGGGGTTTGCACCGTATTAAAAGACGGCACCTTGTATTGTAATGCTTTGTCGAACGTAAGTTGCCCTGTTGATTGTAGTTCTTTAACAGACATCACATCTATAGGAACTGGTGCATCCGTAGAAGAGCGCGGAGCGGTACGTGTACCCACTACCACCACATTTTCTAAAGAAATCATATCTTCTTTTAATGTTACATCCCACGTTTGATTTTCTCCTGCAACTAATGTTACGTTACGCTTTTGAGGAACATAACCGAGAAAACTAACGGTAACAGTATATTTGCCGGCAGCTAGCGGTAATGTATATTTACCATCTAAATCGGTAACTGTACCAACTCCAGGTGCCACACTTATACTAGCTCCAATAATAGAGCCTTCAGAACCTTTTACGATTCCCGAAATTGATTGTGCATTTATTATGCTGGGCATAACAAAAAACAAGATGATAATAAATAATGTAAGTTGATTTTTCATAGATAAGTTTTGGGGATTATTTAAGTTTTTATAAAATGCGACAATGATAACAAATTTTTTTTAGATGAAACAAAAAATACTGACGATGGAAGATAATTAATTAACAAGTTCACTATTTTATATAATTGGAATGTAAAATTGAAACTGATGTGTTAAATTTATTGTAGAAAATTTTTATACCAATACCCGGATGCCTTTATAATGCGTTCTTGCGTTTTAAAATTGGTATAAACTAATCCAAATCGAGGGTGAAAACCTTCTGCCCATTCGAAATTATCGGTAAATGTCCATACAAAATAACCCTCCACCTTAACACCTTCTTTCTTCGCTCTTAACACCTCTTTTAAATGATTTTTAATATAGGTTGTTCTATTTATATCCTCTATTTTTCCATCCACTACCGAATCAATAAATGCTGCTCCATTTTCAGTGACTATTAATTTTCTTATTTGAGGATAAGCATTGTATTTTTTTAAAATATGATAAGTCGCAGAAGGATATATTTCCCAATTCATAAGTGTAATAGGAACTCTTCGTTTATCTGCTTTAATTATTTTAGCGTTTAGTAACGGTACAAAATAAGAGTGGGTAACTATTTCGCGAGTATAATTTTGTATTCCTATAAAATCAAAATCAAAAGGTAATAATTTTTCATCATTGGGTTTAAAGTAAGTATAAATGCGATCTAGCAATTTTAAATCTGCCATTGGATAACCTAAGCCTAAAGCGGGTTCTATAAACAACCGGTTAATTAACGCATCTACTTTTTGGGTAGCAAGTATATCTTTTGAATGTGTTGTGTAAGGCTCTAAATGCGAACAAGAAAAGGTAGTACCTACTTCCGCTTTCGGAAGAATGCTTTTTAAAACACGCGCACCCTCTGATTGACACAATGCTGCATGGTGAACAGCGGGAATAAAATTAATAAGCCCCTTTTTTCCTGGAGCGTGTATTCCTAAGAAATAGCCAGCGCCTGTAAATACCATTGGTTCATTCATAACCATCCAATGATTCACCCGATCACCAAATTTTTTCGCACATAGGGCAACGTATTCGGTAAACCAATTCAAAATTTCACGATTGGTCCAGCCCCCCTTATTCTCTAATTTTTGTGGCAAATCCCAGTGATATAAAGTTACCCAAGGAGTTATATTTAGTTCGAGGGCTGCATCAATTAATCGATTATAAAAATCTACCCCTTTTTGATTAACACTTCCCACCCCAAAAGGCATAATGCGCGACCAGGATAAGGAAAACCTAAAGTTGGGAATGTTTAAAAAATGCATTAAATGTAAATCTTTTTCATAGCGGTTATAAAAATCACACGCCTCATTTCCACAGTGATTATTAAATATTTTGCCTTTTTTATTAGAAAAAGTATCCCAAATGGAAGCGCCCTTTCCATCTAATTGATGGGCACCTTCTATTTGATATGCTGCCGTAGAAATACCCCATTTAAAATCATCACCAAATTCTTTTTTATTCAACATATAAATTATAAAAAAAATTAAAAATTTGCTGCAAGCAACGGTTTATTAAATTTTAAAGTAGATATATATTTATTAGTTGAATGCTGATGGCCTTTAATTATCAAATCAATTATTTGCTCTGTAATATCTGGGTAATTAACAGGAACTACTTTCCCATAATCAATCCATTTTTTAATATCCCCATGGTTTTTTTTCTTTAAGCTTTTAATAACTTTTATGCCCATTTCTTTTAATGCGGCTGCATTACAATGCTGTTCATATTGCGTTTTCATGGGTATAACCAATAATTTTTTATTTAAAAACAATGCTTCCGCAGGAGTTTCGAATCCAGCACCACATAAAACACCTGTACAAGTTGCTAAGCTGTTTATAAATGCATTGTTTTCGATAGGTTGTATCGTTACATTATTTCTTTTTATTGTGTTTTTATTGTGTTTACTAAAAACTTGCCACTCCACTCCTTTTAACTGTAGCAAATTTTTAAACAAGCGTTCATCGTCGTAGGCAGGCAAATAAACAGTATAGTGCTTATTTTTAGTGGGAGTTAATTCTCTAATTTCTTTTCTTATTACAGGCGTAAAAATATTTTCATCGAATTTAGAAAAATGGAAACCATATTGCTTTGTAGTTGGCGCATAGTATTTCAAAACGGATCTTCCTAAAGGGTTCTTTTTCTTTGGTTTTGGCGAATGTTTTGAAAGTACCGCACATTGATGACTAAGAGAGATGCACGCTAACTTTTTTTGTTTACAGGCCCAAGCCGTTATGGGTTCAAAATCATTAATAATGAGGTCATAGTTTTCTATTGGAACTTGTTCTATGTCTTTTAACAATGTGTTGATATCCATTTTTAAATAGGTGCTAACCAGATCCACGCCTCCGTTTTTGCCAAAAATAAAACTTAACCCTTTAAACCGATAATCTACTTTAAAAGGGAGCTCCATATCCGCCTGAATGCCGCTTACCAAAATACTTACTTCGCCTTTTTTTTGTAATAGGGGAATAATGTCTCTCGCTCTGCTAATATGACCATTACCAGTACCCTGTATTGCGTATAATATTTTCATGTTTCTATCTTTGAAAATGTTAAAAAATTTATGCCCGTTTCATTAAATTAAACTCTTCAACAAGATTTTCGAATAATTGATTATTATTAAGTGTGTCTTGATTTTTTTGTTGTAGTTTAATGGATTGTGCATATACATCTTCTTGATATTTATAGATGCTCCATTTTCCATCATTATATTCCAAAGCTGTAAGGTTCTCCACCCAATCTCCCGAGTTCATGTAAGTAATTGTACCTGTATTATTTTTTATTTCACGTATTTCTGGTTGATGAATGTGCCCGCATACCACAAAGTCGTATTCATTTGAAATAGCTATATCCGCTGCTGTTTGTTCAAAAGCATTAATAAATTTGACTGCGCTTTTTACACCACTTTTAATTTTTTTTGATAATGATATTTTTCCCTTTCCAAATTTTTGTGAAATAAAATTTACCATTCTATTAATTAATATTAACAGATCGTAACCTACCGCACCCATTTTGGCAAGCCATTTAGCATGCTGCATCGTAACATCAAATACATCACCATGAAAAAACCAAGCACGTTTTCCATCTATTGTTAGAACCACTTTATTTACAATGCGTAGTGTACCCATTTTAAAACCTACAAATTTTCGAAGCATTTCATCATGATTACCCGTAATGTAATACACCTTTACGTCTTTTGATATTAAGCCAATAATGTGTTTTATTACCTGCATGTGGGAAGCAGGCCAATATCGTTTACTAAATTGCCATATATCCACTATATCGCCATTAAGTATTAATTTTTTAGGCTTTACACTTTTCAGATATTTTAATAATTCTTCTGCATGACAACCATAAGTGCCTAAATGCACATCAGATATTACAATTACCTCTACCTCTCTCTTTTTTATGCTCATGCAATTAATTAACTATATAATTTTCATTATTATGTAATTTATTCGCCTTAAAGGGAGAGTATAATGCCGATAAACGTTTCATAAAAACCCTTGTAATAAATGCATGAAACCAAAATAGAATCGTTTTCATAGGATATACGTTTTAAAAATTAATTTTAAATAAGGAAGTTTACAGGCAGAGGAGAGGAAAAATAGTTTTCGATACAATAAAACCATTTTAAGATCATATGTTTCACTTTTTATCATACAGCTAAAATAGTAGCAATACATAAAGCTTACATTAGGATAGAGTTAACAAATAATTAAGAATAAAAATTGTTTCTGTAATTAAGAGCATATTTAAAATTTATTTATTCTATTTAAGAGTTTACAAGGAATTATTTTATTCCATTCCCAATTTATAGCTATTGATAAATAAAAAATTTAGGTCGTTACCTAAACCTTTTGAATACCAACAAAAAATAAAATACTTTGAGAAAAGAGTACATTTGTTTCTGCAACTATTACTGCAAAATAAAAAATTAATTTAAAAAAGATGCGTAGTATTGAAAAAAATTTTAATTATAAAAACACACAAGGAAGCCTAATAAGAGATTAAAACCCTTATTTAAAGTTAATTTAGTGGATTGGTAACAGCTATTTATTAACATTAATTTAAACTTAAATTAACGTTTTAATAAATTAGTAGCAGGAACTTTGCAAGAAATATATAAAGTATGAATACTAGCGAGTATAAAATTTTACTGGTTGATGACGAGCCTGATATTTTAGAATTTTTAAAATATAATTTAAAAAAAGAAGGCTTCACCGTATATACGGCTAGCAATGGCAAAGAAGCACTAACACTTGCTAAAGAAAACAGCCCACAGGTAATTATCTTGGATGTAATGATGCCCGATATGGATGGAATCGAAACGTGTAGAGAAATACGTGAAATGCCTGGGTTAAAAGACGTAATGGTTGCTTTTTTAACCGCACGCAATGAAGATTATTCCCAAATTGCAGGCTTTGAAGTAGGGGCAGATGATTATATAAACAAACCGATAAAACCTCGCGTACTAATTAGTCGTATTAAAGCCTTATTGAGGCGAAGAAGTGGGAACGAACCTGTTGCCCCTGATAAAGCGGATATGGGAGGAATTAAAATTGACAGAGAGCGATACCTTGTTACACAGAATGGTAAGGAAATTAATTTACCTAAAAAAGAATTTGAATTAATCTCATTACTTGCTTCCAAACCGGGGAAAGTATTTACACGTGAATCAATTCTTGATAAGGTCTGGGGAGGAGAAGTAGTGGTGGGCGACCGTACCATTGATGTACACATTCGGAAATTACGTGAAAAATTAGGCGATGATTTTATTAAAACGATTAAAGGAATTGGATATAAATTTGAATTTTGATTCACTCCATTTATCAAAAATAATCTTCTTTATAAAAGCGGATTGTTTACTATTGTTTTGTATGAAAATTAAAAAAATTATCTACTAAATGAAATCTACCTCTCCTAAAGTTTTACTATTTATTATTGCTATAAGTATTGCATTTTTGCTATTAGCAAGTACTTATATTTATTTTGACACCATCGAACAGCTTACAAAAATACGGTTGGCAATGTTGTGTTTTATTGTCTCTCTTTTTACTTCTGGTATACTACTGATGAGCATAAACATTTTAGTTTTTAAAAAAATAAAACAATTATTTATTATCGTTAAAAATTTTCGTACTAATAGCGATAATCGTTTATCCACTCTACCTTACAGTACCTATGAAATGGATAATTTAAATCAAGAAATATTAGCTTGGGCTGCCGACCGTAAAACAGAAATTGATCGCTTAAAAAAATTAGAAGATTATAGAAAAGAATTTTTAGGGAATGTTTCGCATGAATTAAAAACACCTATTTTTAATATACAAGGGTATGTTTCTACTTTATTAGATGGTGGCTTAGAGGATCAAACTATAAATCGTGATTATTTAACACGTGCCGAAAGAAGTATTGATAGAATGATTGCCATAGTTGATGATCTAGAGGCAATCTCTCAGCTAGAAATAGGCGGATTGCAACTAGAATTGGAACGGTTTGACATTGTTACCTTGGTAAAAGATGTATTGAATGCACAAGAAATGCAAGCTACCGACAAGGGTATTATATTAACCATTTTAAATGACGGTGAACCGGTATATGCAATTGCCGATCGATTTAGAATTAGACAGGTATTCACTAATTTGATTGTAAACTCTATTAAATATGGAAAGGAATATGGTGAAACTCGAATAAAATTATATGATCAAGGAGACTCTATTTTAATTGAAGTTATTGATAATGGTATTGGTATTAATAAAGAACATTTACCACGTTTATTTGAACGTTTTTACCGCGTGGATAAAAGCCGTTCTCGCCATCAAGGGGGAACAGGTTTAGGATTAGCAATTGTAAAACATATTTTAGAAGCACATCACCAAACTATTCAAGTAATAAGTACCGAAGGATCTGATACTGTATTTTCTTTTAAATTAAAAAAAGGATAACAACTCATTTATTCATTTAAAATTAAAGTCAGTTTTTTATCTAATTCATAATTATAGGCTGTCTTATCAAATCCTTTATATTTTTTACTTTCTAATAATCCCTTTCTTAAATCAAATTCTCTTTGTGGCTGCATATAAGAAATACCGTTATCCATTAATCGTTTTGCTAAATATTCCTGTTCGGTTTGCCCCTTTGTGGGAATAAAAAAAACCTTTTTACCCAAAGCAGCCATATCCATAATGGTTGAATAGCCACTTCTAGCAATGATTAGCTCCGATTGTTCAATTGCTTCTTGCATTTCGTTTGACTTTAAATGAGAAACAATTACAAGTTCATTAAAATTCCTTTTTATACTTTTTTTTTCTTCTTTTTCTGTAATACCCCTTACCACTAGCGCTTTTACCTTTTCTTTTAACAGTTGTTCTAAAATTATTTTTTCGAAAAATGTGCGCTGTGGTTCTGGCCCAGAAATAATAGCCATTACATCATACTTTTTGGAAATTAATGTTGAGTCTAATGGAGCATTATCAGCTTTTGTTTTAAGATTAAATCGTGACAACAAGCCTATAAAAACAGTACTTTTAGGCAGTGCGTATTTATGTGATAAATCACCTGATAAATTATTGCTTCCCTCCTCATCTGGAACCCAACATTCATTAAATTTATTGATAAACTTAAGATTGGTGCGATGTATCCATTTCTCCCAAAATGGAGCTTTAATCATTAATTGATGGGTAATAAAAATGGTTCTAGTATTTTTACTCCATAAACCAAAACGATTGTCAGAAATCACTACATCTATTTTATGCTGTTTAATAATTTGTTGTAAAAGCTTGTGTTCTTCTTTTATTCCTTTTAAAATTGAAAAAATAGAAAAGCCCATTTTCAATACCATTGGAATATGGTTAGAATACTGGATACCATAGCCCTTTAAACGTATAAATGCTAATGTTGGAAATTCTAGTTTTAATAATTCATACGGCCGCCCATCTGCTGCAATAAACACTTCTACATTTTTTTCCAATAATAGATTAATGATTGGTATACAACGAGTGGCATGTCCTAAACCCCAATCTAATGGACAAACTAATATCCGTTTTTGTAGTTGCATTAATTCTTATTTTTGTAAAATTAACATTAAAATGAAAGACTATTGAATGGAACACGAATAACGCGGATATTACAGATTTAACACGGATTAAAATCTATAATTTATTCAATATTGTTGAACTAAAAGAAAAAATTCGTGATTATTCGTTTAATTAGTGTCATCAGTGAACACGAATGACACGGACTATAAAGATTTAACACGGATTAAAAATTTATAATTTATCAGTATTGTTTAACTGAAAGAAAAAATTCGTAATTATTCGTTTAATCAGTGTCATCATAGAACACGGATGACAAGGATTATACAGATTTAAAATGGATTTAAAATTTATAATTTATCAGTATTGTTTAACTAAAAGAAAAAATTACTGATTATTCGTTTAATCTGTGTCATCATAGAACACGAATGACAAGGATTGTACAGATTTATAAACGGATTAAAATCTATAATTTATTCAATATTGTTGAACTAAAAGAAAAAATTCGTGATTATTCGTTTAATTAGTGTCATCAGTGAACACGAATGACACGGACTGTAAAGATTTAACACGGATTAAAAATTTATAATTTATCAGTATTGTTTAACTAAAAGAAAAAATTCGTAATTATTCGTTTAATCAGTGTCATCAGTGAACACGAATGACACTGATTGTAGAGATTTAACACGGATTAAAAGTATAAATTCGTGATTATTCGTTGAATCAGTGTCATTCGTGTTCTATTATCATTAATTTATTATGGCTAAAAGAAAATTAAAAAAATTTGCAGAAGTATCTTCATTTGATAATTGCTTTTTTTTATCGTTCGAACAATCCCGAGATGGTGGCTTGCCTTTAAAAGGAAATTGGCATACCAGTTATTTTAAAAATAACAATCCTATAATTGTAGAACTGGGCTGTGGAAAAGGAGAGTATACAGTTGGTTTGGCAAAACGTTTTCCTGATAAAAATTTTATTGGTGTAGATATAAAGGGCAACCGTATATGGACAGGGGCAAAAGCGGCCATTGATAATAAATTAGGCAATGTTGCTTTTATACGTACTCGTATCGACTTTATTGATACTTGTTTTTCAGCAAATGAAGTTTCAGAAATATGGATCACTTTTCCCGATCCACAACCTCAAAAAAGCCGAATACGCAACCGGTTAACGCATACCTTATTTATTAATCGTTATAAACAAATATTAATACCGCAGGGAATTATCAATTTAAAAACGGACAATGAACCCTTTTATGATTTTACTAAGGAAATGGTACTTGAAAATAAATTAAATTTTATAGATGGTACCAATAATTTATATGAAGACATCAATATGCGTGATGAAGTATTAACTTCTATTAAAACTTATTATGAAAAAAAATTTTCTGACTTGGGTTTTAAAATTTGTTATTTAAAATTTAGCGTTTAAAGAATGAAGCCATCCGATGCAATGAATAAACATGCTGATTTTTTTCAGAATGTTTTTGAGGTAGTTCGTTTAATACCAAAGGGTAGGGTAACCAGTTATGGTGCTATTGCTAGATATCTAGGCACAGCAAGGTCATCGCGTATGGTGGGTTGGGCAATGAGTGCTTCTCATGCACAAAAAAAGGCTGTACCTGCCCATCGAGTTGTAAACCGAGCAGGACTGCTTACCGGAAAACATCATTTCGCAACGCCCTTTTTAATGCAAGAATTATTAGAAAAAGAAGATATTAAAGTAGTAAAAGATAAAGTAGTTAACTTTAATTTAATATACTGGGATCCAATGAATGAGTTGGAATTATAACTATTTCAAAGTATCCCAGTAAACTAAATTTTTTGCCTCCTATTTATTACTTAGCACCAAATACTTCATTACTATTCATAATTACTGTTTGTTTACGGATAGATTCTTCATGAATTAGAGTATATATGGCACGTATAAAATCTCCATTTAACCCAATTTTGGATGCTGTATTTATTCGTTCATTCAGCAAGCCCTCCCAATAGTTAGCTTGAAGAATGGTTACATTATTTTGTTTCTTATATTC
>JBDTFR010000018.1:0-117953 GCA_039937835.1 Bacteroidia bacterium
GCCGCCTTTTTAAAAGCTGCATTTATTTCTTTAACGGTAGCCGCCTTTTTAAGTACACAGGTAATGTCGGTTAAAGAACCATCGGGCACAGGTACCCGCATACCGCAACCTCCAAGCTTACCTTCTAAATGTGGAAATATTTTCGTAATGGCCTTCGCTGCTCCCGTAGAGGTTGGTACAATGGAAACAGCCGCTGCACGCGCTCGTCTTAAATCTTTGTGAGGTGCATCTTGCAAACGTTGGTCGCCCGTGTAAGAGTGAACAGTAGTAATATAACCATCTTCGATACCCCAATTTTCGTCTAATACTTTCACCATGGGAGCGGCACAATTGGTTGTACAAGAAGCATTGGAAATAATTAAATCATCAGGAGTTAAAATATCTTCATTAATTCCAACTACTACGGTTTTAATGTCATTTGTTTTTGGAGGAGCAGAAATAATTACTTTTTTTGCACCAGCTATAAGATGCTTACCTGCTGTTTCTTTAGTTAAAAAAAAGCCAGTTGATTCAATCACTACATCAATTTCTAATGATTTCCATGGCAAGTTAACAGGGTCTTTTTCAGCGCAAACAAGAATTTTTTTTCCATTTACAATTAATGCTTTTTCTTCAGAAGTGATATCAGCCTTGATAACACCATGTACCGAGTCGTATTTTAAAAGATGAGCAAGGGTTTTACTATCTGTAAGGTCATTAATGGCTACAACTTCTATGTTTTCATACATTAACATTCTTCTAAAAGAAATACGTCCTATTCTTCCAAAACCATTAATGGCGACTTTTATTTTTTTCATAACTAATGATTATTATGTAATGTATATTAAAAATAAATGCTCCGTATGTTTTCAGAGCATTTAAAATTATCTAAAAAATATGTTTTTCTGCATGATAGGAGGAGCGAACTAATGGACCACTTTCTACAAAACGAAATCCTTTTTCTAAACCGATTGTTTTGTATTTTGCAAATGCTTCAGGACGGATAAACGATGCGACTGGCAAGTGTTTAGGAGTAGGCTGAAGGTATTGACCCAATGTTAATACATCGCAACCAACTGCTCTTAAATCATTCATCGTTTCAATTATTTCTTCTTCTGTTTCGCCTAAGCCTAACATTACTCCTGACTTTGTTTTTACACCTGCCTCTTTTAAGCGTTTTAAAACTTCTAAACTTCTATCGTATTTTGCTTGTATGCGAACTTGTTTCGTTAATCGACGAACGGTTTCTAAATTGTGAGAAACAATGTCTGGATTTACATCAATAATTTGTTGTAAGTTCTCCCATTTACCCTGAAAATCAGGAATTAGTGTTTCAAATTTAGTATGCGGACTCACCCTTCTAATGGCATTAATGGTTTCTACCCATATACCAGCACCTCCGTCTTTCAAATCATCTCGATCTACAGAAGTGATCACACAATGTTTAACATTCATTAAGCGCACCGATTCGGCTACTCTTTCTGGTTCTTTTAAATCGGTAGGTAAAGGGCGGCCTGTGGCTACAGCACAAAATCCACAAGAGCGAGTACAGATATTACCAAGTATCATAAATGTAGCAGTTCCTGCTCCCCAACATTCTCCCATATTTGGACAATTACCACTTTCGCAAATAGTATGTAATTTATGAGTAGATACAATTTGACGAACATGTGCATATTCTTTTCCAGTAGGAAGTTTTACTCTTAACCAATCTGGTTTCCGAATAAATCTGCGCTCTTCTTCTACTTCAATTATCTCAGCCATGAATTCAAAAATTTAAAACCATTTTTTACCCCAAATCATTTTTAAATACAAAGAAATAAAAACTTGTTGGTTTTTGTTGTATGCCATTATTGGTAATATTTGCGGATATACATCAACTACAGCACCAGTTTCAATTGCTTTTATTTTATTATATCGATCTCCGTATTCAAAACTTAGAGCAAATTTAGCATAGCCTCCAGGATAAATACGTGTATTTTCAATGCCTCTAAAAAAAGAAGCTTTTGCATAAATTTGATCTATTGAATGTATATTAGGATCATAACGTTCTGTTGTTGGGGCAGAAAAGGGGTTGCTTGTAACTCTCTTAATTTCTAAATAAACAGGTTTAGCAAAAGTGATGGTGCCTCCTATAAAATATGAATATCTGATCTCTACGCTTTTTTTATCTGATTTTTCATACAAAGTGTTTTGTATACCTACTCCAGGACGAATAATAAAAAGGGAATTTAATTTGCCATAAACAAACCCTTTAGAGTTGGGGTAATACGAATTTATACTTTTAATTTCTTTAGGATGTTTAAAATTCTGAGCCTCTACTTCAAACAATTGTTTACGTTTTGCAGTAACGTGTTTACCTCTTCTATAGGAAAGCCCTATTCCGCCTGCTGAATGAATATATACGGCAAAAGAAGATTCATTACGATACAATACATTCAAATCTTCTCCACTATTTAAGCGGGTTAAATCATCTTTGAGCTCTTCTTTTACTTCTGGTTTTTGTTCCTGTGCAATGGTATTAAAACAAAAAAGATAAAAAAGAATAAAAAAGAAAATATTCCTAACCATATGTATTACTTTTGTTTTACAAATATACTAAATTAACATAACGCTTAAAATTACAATGAAAACATCAAAAATAGTTTATAATGGTAAATTACGTACAGAAGCTTCTCATTTAAAGTCGGGCAATCAACTTATTACTGATGCCCCAGTTGATAATAATGGAAAAGGGGAGGCCTTTTCTCCTACTGATTTGTTAGCAACTTCCCTTGGTTGTTGCATGGTAACCATTATGGGAATTGTAGCTGAAAACAATAATATAAATATTGATGGTACTGCTATTGAAATAACGAAAGTGATGGATTCTAGCCCAAGACGTGTTTCTGAGATTATTGTTGAATTTACAATGCCTAAAAGTAATTTTTCAGACAAAGAAAAAAAATTATTAGAAAACGCAGCTCTTACCTGTCCAGTTGCAAAAAGCCTTAGTGCAGAATTAAAACAAACAGTAACATTTAATTACTAATTTAAATAGCGGCTAGAATTTCTGAAACATCAATTTCAGAATGAGAAGCGGTATAAATGCATTTACCATTTTTTAATAATAAAATTTGTGGTGACTCGTGAGGAACATTATACAACTGCGCTATTTTTTGTGAAATGGCTCTTAATGCTATAAGATCTAGAAGATAAACAGGTATACTTTCCACGGACTCTTTCCATCCTCTCTCTAGACGGTTTAAAGCCATAGAGCTAATAGAACAACGTGTACTGTGTTTAAATATTAGAATACCTTTAATAGAAGAAGAAAAAGAAAGAGTTGTAATTTCTTCGAGCTGAGATTCGGTTGTAATGTTAATCCAATCCATTTATTTTTTATATTTAAATTTAACCTCAACGGTTTAAAATTAGCAACAAAAAATTGCAGGAAATTTTTATAAAGACCGAAAAAATAAACTAAAAAAATTAAACAATACCTGTTAAATTTCTTTTTTAGATTTATCTACAAGAGGATTATTTTTACTTATTTTATTCACCTTTGAGTATGCAGCACAATTTGCATGGCTTTTGCAAGAAGAAAAGGTAAATGTTATAAATAGAATGGATAGCGCAATTACACAAATCTTTCTCATGGGTTTAAAATAAAAGAGTTTTTAATTATAATTATATATACAAAATTAAAATATTTATTCATTTATGCAAACATTTGTTTTGTTATTTTTTTAACAAAAAGAATATAACTTATTAATATTCAAGAACCTTTACTATCAATATAACAAATGGATCCTATAAATATGAATTCTTCTACGGTGAAAATTAATAAAAGTTGGGAAAAAATATTAAATAATGAATTCAACGCTTCTTATTTTAAAGACTTAAAGAAGTTTCTAGTTTTAGAAAAAAAACAGTACGTTGTCTATCCTCCAGGCAAATTAATATTTTCAGCTTTTGATCGCACCTCTTTTGAAAATGTAAAAGTTGTGATTATTGGGCAAGATCCTTATCATGGAGCAGGCCAAGCAAATGGTTTATGTTTTTCTGTTGGCTCAACAGTAAACAAACCGCCTTCATTAGTTAACATTTTTAAAGAATTACAAAGTGATTTAGGTATTCCTATTCCACTAGCAGGAGTTTTAGAAGCATGGGCGGATCAAGGTGTTTTATTACTTAATTCTACTTTAACGGTGCGTGCGGGAATTGCAGCCTCTCATCAAGGAAAAGGGTGGGAGACTTTTACGGATGCCGTTATTCGAAAAATTTCTGAGTCAAAAAAAGGCGTTATCTTTTTATTGTGGGGACGTTTTGCACACACAAAAGAATTATTGATAGATAACAACAAACACTTTATATTAAAAGCAGCTCATCCTTCACCACTTGCTCGTGGAGCCTTTTTTGGATGTAAGCACTTTTCAAAAACAAATAAGTTATTAGAACATCAAGGTATTTTACCAATTAATTGGAATACGGAGAAATGAGTATAACACTATTAGTAAGTAAATTACTTTAGAAAATAATTACTTTAGAAAATAAAAAATTACTTTTTGTTTTCAATGGCGTACCCTTTTGTTTTCCAATCTGAAAAACCTTTTTCAAGGGTAATTACTTTTTTGAAGCCTTGTTTTTCCATGTACTCAGCCGCATCTGAACTACGACCACCAGATTGGCAATAAATATAATACGTTTTATTTTTATCTAATTTTGCCATTTCGCCATCAAAACCTTTTCCTAAATAATCAATTTGTTTTGCGCCTTTAATGTATCCTTTTTTCAACTCAGCATCAGTCCTTAAATCTATGATGTTAGCTTGTTTATCTGTCGAGATTGCGTTTTTAAAATCTTCTGCAGAAAGATTAGTAACGACTGCTTTATCTGTTTGAGCTATTGAGTTTAACCCAACAACTAAAAATGCTATTATAATTAATGCGTGTTTCATTGTTTTAAATTTTTATGTTTGATTTGTTTAATTCGAATTAACTGTTTGTACTAGCGAAGCACCAGCCTCTTTAATTTTTGTGATACCGCCTAATACATTGGTAATATTCTTAAATCCATTTTTTTTAAGAATTGATAATGCCATCATTGACCGGTATCCCCCTGCACAATGTATATAATAGTGTTTATTTTTATCTAATAAATTCATTTTGTTTTCTAATTCTCCTAATGCAATTAAGTTAGCATTTTCTAATACACCATTATTCCATTCATTAGGATTTCTAACATCAATGATATTTTTATTTAGCATTTCTTTTACAAATGTAGGTGCATCTATGCTATCACTAGTCATCACTGGTTTACCTGATTTTACCCAAGCAACAATTCCGCCACTTAAATAGCCCTTTACATTTTCATACCCTACTCTTGCTAAACGAAGTACCGCTTCTGTTTCTTTACCTTCATTAGTAATCAATATGATTGCCTTTAAGGGATCAATCAAAGCACCTACCCAAGGTGCATATTGCCCGTTCAATCCAATGTTAATTGCATTTGGTACGGATCCTAGCTCAAATTCTTCAGGATTACGAGTATCTAAAATTACAACTCCCTGTTGTGCTTCCATTTCAAATTCTGATATGGACAATGCATTGGTATTGTTATTTAAAACTTCATCAATATTTGTGCAGCCTTGCTTATTTAACATGGCATCCATAGAAAAATAATTGGGAGGTTTTGTCAAACCTTCGGTAACAGCGATGATAAACTCATTTTTGCTCATCTGTTGAAGTGCGTAATTTGCCTTTTTTTGATGTCCAATGGTTGAAAAGGTTTCTTTCCCAATATTTTTACCGCACGCAGAACCAGCACCATGCGCGGGATAAACAATAACATCATCTGGTAATGTTTTAATTTTTGAATTTAACGAGTCGTAAAGCATACCAGCTAAATCTTCTATGGTTAAATTGCTTTTTATGGCTAAGTCAGGCCTTCCTACGTCTCCTACAAACAAAGTATCTCCCGTAAAAATAGCGTGTTCTTTATCACTTTCATCAATTACTAAGTAGCAAGATGACTCCAATGTATGACCAGGGGTATGTAAAACTTTAAGTGTTATACCTCCTATAATAAATAATTGATTATCCTTTGCAGTCGTACTTTCAAAACCAGTTTCTGCACTTGGTCCAAAAATTATTTTCGCATTTGTTTTTTTTGCTAAATCTACGTGCCCTGAAACAAAATCGGCATGAAAATGCGTTTCGAAAATATATTTAATAGTCGCTCCACGTTTTTTTGCTAAGGCAATATAAGGTTCTGTTTCTCTTAAAGGGTCTATAATAGCAGCTTCACCGTTTGATTCAATATAATATGCTGCTTCGGCCAGACAAGAAGTATAAAGTTGTTCGATGTACATAATTTATTATTTTTATTACAGTTTTTTAATTCATTTTATGAAGAAAGGCTTATTTTTCTTCTAATTAAAAAATAATTCTTTACTAATAATATAAACTCCAACTATTAATACAAACCATCCAAATGTAGGCTTTAATTTTGCACCACTAATAAATTTAGCTAAATAACTGCCGAGCAATATTCCTAAAACTGCTAACCCTGAAAACACAAGTAAAAATGGCCAGTCGAACTTATGTTGAGAAAAATCGCTTAAAAATCCAATAAATGAGTTTATTGTAATAATTGCTAATGAAGTTCCGATGGCCTTTTTTATGGGTAATTTAGCTAAAAGTACTAAAGCAGGAATAATTAAAAACCCTCCACCAGCTCCAACTAAGCCAACCAAAATACCTATTATTATTCCTTGGCGAAAAATAGAATAATAATTATAAGGTGCATTTGAATTGTCTTCTAATATTATTGCTTTTTTTTTAATCATTGAGTAGGAAGACAATAACATTAATACCGCTAATAAAATCATCAAAACCATATCTTTTGTAATTGTGATTTCACCAATAGTGTATAATTCACTTGGTATAAGATGTAATAAATATCTACGTGTTAAAAATATGCTAATTACAGAAGGTATTCCAAATGAAATAACGGTTTTAAAACAAATTAATTTATTCTTAAAATAACTAATAACACCTATTAATGCAGAAGTAGCGACAATAAATAAAGAATAAGAAGTTGCCTCAATTGGCTTTATTTTCATTAAGTATACCAATACGGGAATAGTTAGTATTGAGCCTCCTGCGCCAATAAGACCTAATACAATACCAATTAAAACGGCTGCCATGTAACCTAAATATTCCATAAGGTGTTTTTATTAATTAATTCAAAAGTGCCATTAGTAATTGTTTAAATATTGTTTAATCTTCAACAGGTGCAACTCTATATAAATTGACACTTAAATTAGTTTGAGTAATCCTTTTTATTTCGAACTTTTGCAGTATTTGTAATTATTAAAATAATATCTTTATTTACAATTATCAATTCTTTTTTATAAAAAACTATTCGAATGCATTTATACCGGTTACATCCATACCAGTAATTAATAAATGAATATCATGTGTACCTTCATAAGTGATTACCGATTCTAAATTCATCATGTGGCGCATAATTGGATATTCACCTGTAATTCCCATTGCGCCATGAATTTGGCGCGCCTCACGTGCTATTTGCAATGCCATATTTACATTGTTACGTTTAGCCATTGAAATTTGTGCAGGGGTAGCTCTTTTTTCATTTTTTAATATTCCTAATCGCCAAGTTAATAATTGAGCTTTTGTAATTTCTGTAATCATTTCTGCTAATTTTTTTTGTGTTAATTGAAAACCTCCAATTGGTTTACCAAATTGAATGCGTTCTTTAGAATAACGCAACGCAGAATCATAACAATCCATAGCAGCACCAATAGCGCCCCAAGCAATTCCGTAACGAGCAGAATTTAAACAACTCAATGGTCCTTTTAGTCCTTTAATAGTTGGGAAAATATTTTCTTTAGGAATTTTTACATTCGCAAAAACCAATTCACCTGTGGCGCTAGCTCGTAAACTCCATTTACCATGTGTTTCGGGAGTCGTAAAACCTTCCATTCCGCGCTCTACAATTAAGCCACGCACATCTCCTTTTTCATCTTTTGCCCATACCACAGCAATATCAGCAAAAGGGGAGTTGGAGATCCACATTTTAGCTCCATTTAATAAATAATAATCGCCCTTATCTTTAATATTTGTTATCATTCCAGAAGGGTTGGAGCCGTGGTCAGGTTCTGTTAAACCAAAACACCCCATCATCTCTCCTGCTGCTAATTTTGGAAGATATTTTCTTTTTTGTTCTTCGGTACCAAAAGAATAAATAGGATACATTACTAAGGAGCTCTGAACAGATGCAGTAGATCTTAAACCACTATCTCCTCGTTCTAACTCTTGCATAATAACGCCATAAGAAATTTGATCTAGACCCGCGCCTCCATATTCAGTGGGAATATACGAACCAAATGCACCCACATTAGCTAAACCTTTTATCCATTGTTTTGGAAATTTTGATGTTTGACAAGCTTCTTCAACTATGGGTGAAACTTCTTTCTTAACCCATGCACGTGTTGTATCTCTAATTAATTTATGTTCATCGGTTAATAACTCATCCATCAAATAATAATCAGGAGCTACAAATTTATCTGTTGCCATTAGAAATAATTTTTAGTTTAAAACAAAAGTAAACAAATAATAAAACGCACATTCTTAGAATTTTTTTTTTAATTATACATAATATATGTAAAATTCCACTCGATTTTACATTCAAAATAAGAACTAAATTAATGATTATTTGTAACTACGATTATAACTATGCGTACACAACATCAAAACGTTTTTAAAAAATACTCTTTAAAACTATTGGAATATCGCTATTTAGTGCTTATTTTTATAAAAACAACTTATTAGTTTTGTATTATTATGGCTAAAATAACCCCTTTTACCTCCTTAACATATTTATTAATTGCATTAATGCAATTAATAAATATCCGCATGTTTTCGCAGCCCAATGCTGAAGTTGCCGTTATTCAAAAATATGTTGTGGGGTATAAAGATGTAACTAGAATGAAATTTATTAACGATTCTATTCTATATAAAGAAGGATGGCATACACTTGCACAACCAAAATTTTGGCAACAAATTATGAAATTGTCTCCAGATTCGGCTATTATAAGTATCGCAACGAATCGAAAAATTCTTAATAAAATTAATTTAAAAAATTGGAATCAACTAACTGAACTTAATCGTAATTTATATAAAGATAGTCTTAAACGCTTTTATAATATTGATGATAGCTTAGCGATATTAATTACAGGTGGTAAAAATGATTTTTATGAATTTAAAAAAGTTATGCCTACCATTAACAGATCTATCGATGTTTTTAAACAAAATAATGTGGATCCTTGGTATGCACAAGCTATTTTATTAATTGAAAGCCCTGGTAAAACAAAAACTAAATCTGGTGTGGGTGCAAATGGCCCATTTCAATTAATGCAATCCGTAGCGCGCAATCAAGGTTTAATTGTGAATAGACATGTAGATGAACGTACCGATATTGAAAAATCAGCAATGGGCGCATCTCGTTTATTAAAACGAATTTGCATTCCTTATGTATGTGCAATGTTAGATAGTGCACATTTACAATACAACCAAACAGATTTATGGTTTCGCCTTTTAGTATTGCACGCATATCATGCAGGTGCTGGTAATTTAGCAGGCGTAATACGTAAAATAAACCCCTCAGCGGGAGGCATGCCTTTAATACAAGATGTTTGGCAAACTACTTACCGTGGATTTAAAAATGCTTCTCAAAATTACTCTCAATTAGCGTTAGCTGCATTCTTGAATTTTGATGAATTGGTTATGCAGTCTAAAGACTCTGTATATCTTATTGAAGGTGATCGTATGTTATATGCATATAACGAATGTAAGTACACACCTACCGATAGATGTAACTACTTAGGAACTTGTATTTCTCAGTATGAAAATGATTTAATAGCAGGGGTAATTCCTTTCGATTATTTTATAACAAAAGTTAAAACGGTAAAAACAGAACTATCGGGTTTAGCTCCTTTACAATATGCTTACAAAGATGATTATTTGAATGATATTGGATTTCAATTATTGAAAGCTAAAAAGACGGAGATGGCATATAAAGTATTTAAGCTAAACCAAACGCATTACCCAGATTCGTGGAATGTTTATCATGGTTTAGGTGAAACATACCGAATGATGGGAAGAAGAGAAGAGGCAATAGCACAATATAGAAAATCTCTGAAACTAAACCCTGAGGCATCAGAAAGCTTAAGAGCCATAGCAATATTAAAAGGTAACTAAATAAATAGTTAAAATCAGTTAAATAAAAAAGCCTTCTTTTTAGGAAGGCTTTTTTATTTAATAAAATTAGTTATATGTTCACTTTGCAATTATAATTTTAAACCAACCTAACATTTAAATACTCTTTAATTAATTGACTTTTATCAATCTTCACTTATAAATAGGAATGCAAACAAGGTGATATTTTTTCTTCATTTGTAAAGGGTAAGGCGGTATTCTATCTTTTTTAAACGTAATTAATTTACAACTAAACTAATATCAAAACCAATCAATTTATTAATTTTTGTTTTTTACATCAATTACTTTTCCATTTTCACATTTAATAATACGAGAAGGATATTTTTCTAAGATCATCAGGTTATGTGTAGCGATTAATACTGCTCTTCCACTTTTACTTATTTCTATTAACAAATTCATTATGCCTTCAGTTGTTTCTTGATCTAAATTACCAGTAGGTTCGTCTGCAAGTATTAATTCAGGATCATTTAACAAGGCACGTGCAATAGAAATACGTTGTTGCTCGCCCCCGGAAAGTTCATGAGGCATTTTAAAACCTTTGGTAGATAGATGAACTTTTTCTAATACTTCTTGCACCCTTTTTTGCATCAATGCTTTATCTTTCCACCCTGTTGCTTTAAGCACAAACAACAAATTATCATTCACACTTCTATCGTTTAGCAATTGAAAATCCTGAAAAACAATACCTAACTTACGTCGTAAATAGGGTATTTCTTTTCTTTTAATTTTTACTAAATTAAAGCCTACTACTGTTGCCTCCCCATCTTTTAAATCTAAATCGGCATACAAAGCTTTCAATAAACTGCTTTTTCCACTGCCCGTCTTACCTAACAGAAAAACAAATTCCCCTTTATCAATAGTTAACGTAACATTCGTAAGCACTAAGTTATGTTTTTGAAAAACAGAGATATTTTCCGTCTTTATAATTGTATCAAGTGCCATTTTTATATTTTAAAAATTCAGTATACTATAGTGCAAAGTTAGGAGTTATATAGTAAATAATTAGAATTAAGCCCTTCTTTTCTTTTATGATAAAGGGAGAAAGTAAATTATTGATTATAGTTCATCTTGAAATTAATTTATAATTAGACCATGTACAAGGTTTTAAAGATAATACTTTCAACAGGTATCCGTTAATAACTTCCAATACATAAGCCATTTGATGCTGCTATCCTTACTAAATTTACCTAATTAACACTTTTAAATTAAGAAATGAATAAACGAAAGGCTGCTGCATTAGTTATAGTCATATTAATTTCTGTAAGTGTTTATGCGCAAAAGACGCAAATTTACAGAGACTTCGATATTGATTTTAAAACAGGTATAGAATTATTTCAAAAAGAAAAATTTGGTGCTGCTCAAAAAAGCTTTACTAAAATAATTCAGTCGCATAACGATCCTCAATCTCTTATTCGTATTGATGCTGAATATTACAAAGCAATTTGTGCAGTTGAATTATTTAACAAAGATGCAGAATGGTTATTAAAACAGTTTATAGCAGCTCATCCAGAAAGCCCAAAAGTAAAATCAGCTTATTTATATTTGGGAAGATCTGCGTATCGTAAGCAAAAATGGAGAGAAGTCGTTAATTGGTTCGAAAAAGTGGATATTTATGATTTAACAACTGAAGAATTACCTGAATTTTATTTTAAAAGAGGATATAGTAATTTTTGTTTGGAGAAATATGATCTTGCCAAAACAGATTTTGTTGAAATTAAAGATGTCGACAATCAGTACGCTTATCCCTCTAAGTATTATTATGCGCACATCATGTATGTGGAAAAAAATTATGAAACAGCTTTGGCTGATTTTATTAAGCTTCAAAAAAATGAAACGTTTGGCCCAGTTGTTCCTTATTACATTGCTCAAATATATTATTTACAAGGTAGATATGATGATGTTATTGAGTATGTACCGAGTTTATTAGATTCATCTGTTACTAAACGTGTACCTGAACTCGCTAAGGTGCTTGGAGAGTCTTATTATAGAACGTCCCGTTATGAAGAAGCGCTTCCTTATTTAAAAAAGTATGAACATTCGGTAGGTAGCCTATCTCGTCCAGATAACTATCAATTGGGATATACCTATTATAAAGTAAAAGATTGTGATAATGCAATTGATCATTTGGTAAGAGTAACGAATGTAGATGATTCATTGGCTCAGAATGCATATTACCACATTGGTGATTGTTATTTAAAAAAAGGAAATAAACAAAATTCAAGAAATGCGTTTGCACAAGCATCTAAACTAGATTTTGATAAAGCCATTCAAGAGGATGCTTTATTTAATTATGCAAAGTTAAGTTACGAGTTGGCCTTTAACCCTTATAGTGAAGCGATAAAAGCATTTCAACAATACATAAAAAATTATCCTAATGCTGACCATTTAGACGAAGCATATGCTTTTTTAGTAAATGTATTTATTACTTCCAAAGATTATAAGGCAGCATTAGAAGCATTAGAGAAAATTAAAGTACTTACCCCAGAGTTAAAACAAGTATATCAAAAAGTAGCTTATTATAGAGGTATTGACTTGTTTAATAATTTAGAGTATGATAAAGCAATCGGTCTGTTTGATAAATCACTTACCTATAATTTTGATAAAAATATAAATGCGGCAGCAACTTACTGGAAGGCTGACGCATATTATCGAAACAAAGATTATGAAAAAGCGATTGAGCTTTACCAAGCATACCTTTTGTTACCTGGCGCCATTAATAAGAGTGAAATAAGTGATGTAAATTACAACATTGGATATGCCTATTTTAAATTAAGCGAATATACAAGTAGCATATTATGGTTTAGAAAATTTATAGTATTTAAACCCCAAGCAGATGCAAGAAAAATTAATGATGCTTATAATCGTATTGGTGACGGATATTTTATGAATCGCGATTATCCTAATGCTATTGATTATTATGGTCAATCCTATAAAATGAAATTAATAAATGCAGATTATGCACTATTTCAAAAAGCATTGGCAAATGGAGTTTTAAAAAAATATAAAGAAAAAATTGATGATTTAAAACTATTCATTACCTCATATCAGGGTACTTCTTCAACTTATGTGCAACGAGCAAAATTTGAATTAGCTTCCACCTATTTATTAAATAATCAAACGGATTTAGCACTTGCAGGCTTTAAAAAATTTGTAGATGAAAACCCAAATAGTGTTTATGTAAATACGGCATTGAGTAAGATGGGTTTAATTTATTACAATAAAAAAGAGGATGATAACGCATTGGTTTATTTTGATAAGCTAATAAAGCGTGATCGTAAATCTCCGAACGCTGGAGAGGCCATCGAAATAGTGAAAAAAATATATACCTCAAAAGGGAATGTGCAGGCTATGGAAGAGTATATGACTTCTATTGGTGCGGCTATACCTCAAGCAGCATTAGATTCTATTACTTATAATATTGGTAGAAATCACTATCTAGAGCAAGATTGTAAAAGTGCTATCCCTGATTTTGAAAAATATATTCAAAAATTTTCAGATGGAATTTTTATTACAGAAGCCAATTTTTATAAATCAGAATGTGAATATAAGTTAGGAAATATGGAAGCCGCTTTAGCGGGATATGCAATTACCATAAATAAAAATAAAGATGCTTTTAAAGAACCCGCTTTATTCAAGGCAGCCGAAATAAGTTACAAAAATAAAAACTACGGAGATGCGCTGGGTTATTACACCCAGTTGGAAATGCTTACTGAAAATCCTGTACAAAGCACAGCTGCTAAAATTGCAATTATGCGTTGCAATTACCAATTAAAAGATTATGAGGAAAGCATTGAATATGCAAAGAAAGTGTTGAGTATAGATAAAATTGGCGCTGAAATGACTAATGAAGCACATTTAAAAATTGCACAATCCCAATTGGCTTTATCTAAAATAGAGGAAGCTTTGGCTGAGTTTAAAAGTGTTGCTAATAATTCCAAAAGTGAAATGGGTGCAGAAGCTATTTACAATATTGCGAATATTCAATTCATAAAAAAAGATTATAAACAATCGCAAAAAACAATATTTGATTTCTTTAAACGAGATGGAAATTTTCCATACTGGATTGATAAATCATTGATTTTACTTGCTGATAATTATATGGCTGTTGATGATAAATTTCAAGCCAAAACAACTTTGCAGTCTGTTATTAATGATTCTGAAATTGCCGAACTTAAAAAAGTAGCACAAGAGAAATTAGATAAAATAATAGCAGATGAAAAATCAGCCGAAGCAGCGAAAATAATTCCTGCTGAGCCTGTAAGGGTTGAGTTTGAGGAAAATAACGACCGCCAAAATAAATTATTTACCGAGCCAACAAATACGCCATAGAAAGGAGAACAAAAAAATGATTAATACTCATTTAAAACAATTTTTAATGGGCATTTGCCTCTTCTCTACTACTTTTTTGTTAGCACAAAAAAGTGGGCTAGACTCTATGATTATAATTAGTACAGGCGAGTATAAACCCAATGTAGTAGATGCAAATAAAATAAATAATACACCAGTAGTAAAAGACTCTACTAAAAAGTTAGAAGTAAAAAAATACAGTATCTATTCTAAAAAATTGGAAGTACCTTTTAATGTTAGTCCTGTAACGCCTGCTCAAATGGTAGGCGAACCACTTACAAAATTGTATAATATGCTAGCCAAAGCTGGCTTTGGAAATTACACAACTCCTTATTTTGAGTTTTGGTATAATAATTTGCGATCAAAAGAATATTCTTATGGCGCTCGATTAAAAAGTTTATCATCTTCGGCGACTATAAAAGAGCATGGTTTTGCAGGCTACAGCGATAATGAAATAAGCATTTATGGTAAAAAGTTTTTAAAAGAACATACGCTGTTTGGTAATTTTGATTATTCCCGAAATACGATGCATTTTTACGGTTATAATCCCGATTCTATTTCACTTAGTAGAAAACAAACTGTACAACATTTTAATTATTTTGCTGCGAATGCGGAGTTACTCAGCCATTATTCGAGAGCAGAGCGTTTTAATCATCAAATTAAATTAAATTACTATAATTTGGCAGATTCATATAATGCTTCTGAAAACAATATTAATGCAACAGGCTATGTACAAACTGCTGTTCTTAGCGAATTACTAAAAGTAAATGCAGGAGTTGATTTTTATAATCATAAAACAGCAAAGGATACTGCCAATAACACGCTTATTTCACTCAACCCCAACTTTATTGCTACTGGTAAAAAGTACAGTGCCACAATAGGCGTTAAAGCTATGTTGGATATCATGAACGGAACAAAATTTTATTTTTATCCAACGGTAGATTTAAGTTATAATATATTTGATAATATCATTGTGCCGTATGTGGGTGCCAATGGGGGGGTAATGCACAATAGCTTAAAAATAGTTACAGATGAAAATCCGTTTGTCTTATCTCAGTTAACTTTAAAAAATTCAAATACCAAATTTAATTTATATGGTGGTTTGCGCGGAACACTATCTTCTTATATTGCTTATAATGCGCGCGCTTCTTACTCTTCAATTGACAATATGCTGTTGTATGTAAATGATACCGTATTTCCTGCCGCAAACCGTTTTAATGTTATATATGATCATGCCAATGTTTTAAACATTCATGGCGAAATTAATTATCAACTGCGTGAAAAATTACGCATCCTTTTAGGCGGTGATTATTTTAACTATAAAATGAAACAAGAACTCAAAGCGTGGTACAAGCCGCAATTAAAAATAAATTTTGCAGCTAATTATAATATAAGCGATAAAATGATAGCTAAAATTGATTTGTTTTATGTAGACAAACAATTTGCTAAAACTTTTAGTAGAGATAGTTCTGCTGTTTACATTGCAGCAAAAGAACTAAAGGGGTTATTTGATATTAATTTAGGCGTAGAATATCGTTATACAAAAAGATTAGGATTTTTCGTGAATCTGAATAATTTAGCCAATACACGATATTATCGCTATAGCAATTACCCTAGTCAACGAATTAATGGAATGCTAGGCCTATCCTATTCGTTTTAAACAGTTAGAAATTTCAAACAGGTATAGTTCTATTCTCCAAATTTAAAAGCCTTATTTTATAAACTAAATGTTAATAAAATAAGCGTTTTTATTGCATTCTAATGCCCATATTTTCAGGTAAAATGTTATATTTGTTAAAGGTAAAAAAGCACCTAAATTTTATGGAAATTATGAAAGAAACAATAGATGAACAAAATCTACAATCGGCTAATTATTCGGCCGATAGTATTCAGGTTTTAGAGGGCTTAGAAGCGGTGCGGAAACGCCCTGCCATGTATATAGGTGATATTGGTCTTAAAGGATTACATCATTTGGTTTATGAAGTGGTAGATAACTCAATAGATGAAGCTCTTGCTGGTCATTGTAAAAATATATTTGTTACCATTAATGAAAACAATTCGATAACGGTTAAGGATGATGGGAGAGGTATCCCTACCGATATGCACTTAAAGGAGAAAAAATCGGCATTAGAGGTAGTAATGACGGTATTACACGCAGGTGGTAAATTTGATAAGGATTCTTATAAAGTATCTGGTGGTTTGCATGGAGTGGGTGTGTCCTGTGTAAACGCTTTATCTACTCATTTAGCTGTAAATGTGCATCGCAACGGTAAAGAGTTTATACAAGAATACTGTATTGGTAAACCACTCTACCCAGTAAAAGAAGTGGGTACTACTAATTATAGAGGAACCATCGTTACGTTTCAACCAGATGCCTCGATTTTTACACATACCGTTTTTCATTACGATATTATCTCGGCTCGTTTACGTGAGTTAGCTTATTTAAATAAAGGTATTCACATTACTTTAACTGATTTAAGAGAAAAAGATGAACAAGGAAATTCTATTTCAGAAGATTTTTATTCTGAAGGTGGTTTGCGTGAATTTGTACAATATTTAGATGCTACTCGTGAACCTTTAATTAGCTCCGTAATATACATGGAAGGCGAAAAAAATGGTATTCCAGTGGAAGTAGCAATGATGTATAATACTTCTTATTCTGAAAATCTTCATACTTATGTAAACAACATCAATACACATGAAGGGGGAACCCATTTAGCTGGTTTCCGTAGAGGATTAACCAGAACGTTAAAGTCATATGCTGAAAAATCGGGTCTTCTCGCAAAAGTGAAGTTAGAGATTAATGGAGATGATTTTCGCGAAGGGTTAACGGCCGTTATATCTGTTAAGGTGCAAGAACCACAATTTGAAGGACAAACTAAAACCAAGTTGGGAAACAATGAGGTAATGGGTGCTGTTGATATCGCGGTAAGTGAAATGTTGAATAATTATTTAGAAGAAAACCCTAAACATGCGCGAACCATTGTTGACAAAGTAATACTTGCCGCTACCGCTAGACATGCTGCGCGTAAAGCACGAGAAATGGTGCAACGTAAAAATGTACTTACTGGATCGGGCTTGCCAGGTAAACTTTCTGATTGCTCTAATAATGATCCAGAAGCTTGTGAATTGTTTTTAGTAGAGGGTGATTCTGCAGGTGGTACGGCCAAACAAGGTCGTAACCGTGCGTTTCAAGCAATTTTACCATTAAGAGGTAAAATATTGAATGTGGAAAAAGCAATGGAATATAAAATTTATGACAATGAAGAAATAAAAAATATATTTACTGCATTGGGTGTATTCAGAGGTACTCCAGAAGATGATCGTGCATTAAATATTGCTAAATTACGGTATCATAAAATAGTGATTATGTGTGATGCCGATGTGGATGGTAGCCACATCACCACGCTTATTTTAACTTTCTTTTTCCGTCACATGAAAGAATTGGTAGAAAGAGGGTATATTTATATTGCAACCCCTCCATTATATTTAGTTAAGAAAGGAAATAATCAAAGATATGCTTGGACGGAAGAACAACGCCTTCAAGCAATCAGAGAAATATCTGGTGGTGAAGGGAAAGAAGGTTCTGTAAATATTCAGCGTTACAAAGGTCTAGGAGAGATGAATGCAGAACAATTATGGCAAACAACCTTAAACCCTGAATTTAGAACACTTCGTCAAGTAACTATTGATAGTGCTGCGGAAGCAGATAGAATATTTTCAATGTTAATGGGTGATGAAGTGCCGCCTCGTCGTGATTTTATTGAAAAAAATGCTAAGTATGCAAATATTGATGTGTAAAAAACGAGGTTATTTGTAATTATAAAAAGAGGTACCACTTATTGCGTACCTCTTTTTTTTAATAATAAGTACAATTAGTAAGAAGTGCAAAATACAAGTAGAGTGGGAGCTATTTGATTATTTTTTATCGATTGTGTTTAAATAATTTTAATCTAAGAAGCTCGTTATTTTCAAATATTTTAGTTATTAGTCGAAAGGCAGACAAATATTTTTACGTTATAATAAATTAGCTGATAATAAACGATAAGCTTAGAAAAGCGAATAAATAATTTTTCTAAACTTGTAAAATTTTACTTTAAAAAACTATGGCAAATATAATAAATGAAATATCAAGAACTTTTAGTGAGTACCTTATATTACCGGGGTTAACAACAAAATCAAACACCCTAGACAATGTAAATCTAAAAACACCGCTAGTTAAATTTAAAAAGGGAAATGCGCCAAGAATTTCTTTAAATATACCATTCGTTTCTGCTATAATGCAATCGGTATCAGATAGCGGACTAGCAATTGCCTTGGCAAAAGAAGGCGGCTTATCATTTATATTTGGTTCGCAGTCCATTGAGGAACAAGTGAAAATGGTTATGGAAGTTAAAAAATATAAAGCTGGATTTGTTGAAAGTAGCGTTAATTTAACTCCAGAACATACACTGAAGGATGTATTAGCTTTAAAAGAAGAGACTAGTTTCTCAACAGTTGGAGTAACAGATGATGGAACATCTTGCGGTAAACTTCTTGGACTTGTAACTAGCCGAGATTATAGAGTAAGTAAGGATAGTATTGATAGGAAAGTGAAAGATTTTATGACCCCTTTATCAAGTCTAATAACTGCTAAAGACGGAATTAAATTAAGTGAAGCTAATAATATAATTTGGGAACATAAATTAAACACATTACCTATTATTGATGAAAATCAAAAACTAAAATATTTCGTATTTCGAAAAGACTATGATAATCATTTAGAATATCCTAATGAGCTTTCTGATTCGCAAAAGCGATTAATCGTTGGCGCAGGAATTAACACCAGAGATTATACAGAAAGAGTTCCAGCTTTAGTAGAAGCAGGGGTTGATGTTTTATGTATCGATTCATCGGATGGATTCTCTGAGTGGCAAAAAGAAACCATTCACTTTATAAAGAACAACTTTGACAGTACTATTTTAGTGGGCGCAGGAAATGTGGTGGATAAAGATGGATTTCTTTACCTCGCAAAAGCAGGTGCAGACTTTGTAAAAGTTGGTGTTGGAGGCGGTTCTATTTGTATTACAAGAGAACAAAAGGGGATAGGAAGGGGACAAGCAACTGCTCTTATTGAAGTTGCCAATGCTAGAGATGAATACTTTAAAGAAACAGGTGAGTATATTCCAATTTGTTCAGATGGCGGCATAGTACAAGATTATCACATGACGTTGGCTTTGGCAATGGGTGCGGATTTTTTAATGATGGGTAGATATTTTGCTCGCTTCGATGAAAGCCCCACAAGAAAATTATTTGTGGGTGGAAATTTTGTAAAAGAATATTGGGGAGAAGGATCTAATAGAGCAAGAAATTGGCAACGCTACGATATGGGAGGAAACAGTAATTTAAAATTTGAAGAAGGCGTAGATAGTTTTGTTCCTTATGCAGGTAAACTCAAAGATAACTTAGAACAAACAATTGGAAAAGCTAAATCAACGATGTGTAGTTGCGGTGTATCTTCTATTAAGGAGTTGCAATTTAACGCTAAACTAACTTTAGTGTCATCCACAAGTATTATTGAAGGTGGAGCACACGATGTAATTGTAAAAGATGCTAATAATTAAAAAGTAAAAAAGCTCAGCAGCTATTACAATTTATATAAATAACAATATTGGTAAATAGATTACTTCAACTTTTTCGTTAACTTGACTGGAAAGTGCATGCCAGTCCTATAAAAATAAACTCATTTAAATTATAGCCTTTTTTTTAGAATGGATTGTTTGAAAAAATAAGAAATGTTATTTTCTTTATTCAACTTTTTAAAGTAATTTGTTGGTAAATTAGGTTTTTCTCTCCTGTATTTTTAATGTTATTTACTATTTCAAAATTTAATTAATCATGAAAAAAATTTCACTGTATATCTTCTGTTTAAGTTCTTATATCGCAAGTGCACAAACTGGTATTTGGGGAGTAACGAGTGCTGGAGGTAAAAACAATGCTGGAGTTATATTTAAAACTAATGCTTGGGGAGATAATTATAACGTAAAAGAATCTTTATTTCGATATGATGGAGATTTTCCTGTATCGAATTTACTACAAGCATCTGACGGTAAACTATACGGAATGACCGCTAGTTGCTGCGTTTTTGATGCGTTCGGTATTTTGTTTCAATACGATCCTGTCACAGGTGAATATGCTAAAAAATTTAATTTTAATGATTCAATCAATGGAAGCAACCCTTATGGCAGTTTAATACAAGCTAGTGATGGAAAAATTTATGGTGTAACGGCAAAAGGAGGTGTGAACAATGAAGGGGTAATTTTTCAATATGATCTAGCAACTTCCGTTCTTACCAAAAAGTATGATTTTGATGGTACTAATAGTGGAGGAAAATCTGAAAGCACTTTAATGCAAGCAACCAATGGTAAGCTATATGGAATGACTGTTACTGGAGGAGCGAATGATTATGGGGTGATATTTGAATATGATATTACTACCTTTACCTATACCAAATTGTTTGAATTTGATGGGAAAGAAAAAGGAGGTAATCCTCACGGCTCTTTGATACAGGCTAAAAATAATAAGTTATATGGAATGACTAGTGAGGGGGGTGCAGAAGGTTTAGGTCTGTTGTTTGAATATGATCTAGCTACTTCTACTTATACAAAAAAAATTGATTTTATGGGCGTTTCCAATGGTGCAGTGCCTTTAGGTTCATTGCTACAAGCTAAAGATGAACAACTGTACGGATTAACTAGTTCAGGAGGAACCAACAATATTGGCACCTTGTTTCAATATAACATTACTACATCTGCTTTTGCGGTTAAAGTAAATTTTAATGATGTTATTTCTGGAAATGGGCCTCAAAGTGCGTTGATTCAAGCAACAGATGGTAAATTATATGGAACTGCTGAAAACGGTGGGACTGATGGATTTGGAGTGCTTTTTCAATATGATCCCATCACTTTTAGTTATTCAAAAAAAGTAGATTTTAAAAATGATTTAGAAGGTAAGTTACCTTTAGGTGCTTTAATACAAGCAACCAATGGTAATTTATATGGAATGGCTTACGATGGAGGGAAAAGCAGTGCGGGCGTTTTATATCAATTAAATATTTCTACATTCACCTATAAAAAAGAATTTGATTTTCATGGCGCTATAAATGGTAGTACTCCAGGAAGCACATTGGTACAAGCGAATGATAAAATGCTGTATGGTATAACAAAAGATGGAGGTGCTAATGAAAATGGAACTCTTTTTCAATACGATCCCTATTTATATAAATATGAGAAAAAATACGACTTTGATTTAGTAAAAACGGGCGACTCTCCTAATAGCTCTTTGCTAAAAGCTAATGATGGTAAGCTTTACGGTGTTACATCGTACGGAGGCGCAAGAGATAATGGAGTGCTTTTTCAATACGATCCTACTAACGGTATCGTAACTAAAAAAATTGATTTTGATGCTACTATAATAGGAGCAAGCCCTTCTGGTGAGCTAATGCAAGCTTCTGATGGAAAAATATACGGAATGACCAATGAAGGTGGGGACAATGATTTTGGAGTTATATTTCAATATGACCCAATAACAAATACGGTCGCTAAAAAGTATGATTTTGACAATTTAAATGGAAAAAGTCCTCAAGGCGGTTTAACAGAAAAAAATGGCAAACTTTACGGAATGACAACTGCTGGAGGTACTGGTACTTCGCCTGAAACGACAGATGGGCTAGGTGTATTGTTTGAGTACGATTTGGCTACAGCTGCGTATGTTAAAAAGATCGATTTTGATGGAGCAGCTAATGGGGATTTTCCAATAGGAACACTTGTTAAAGCGGATGATGGAACGTTGTATGGCTTTACTTCAAAAGGGGGAGTAAATGATTGGTCTGGTTATCCATTTGGTTGTGGCGTTTTATTTCAATACATTCCATCAACAAATACTATTACTAAAAAAATTGATTTTAACGGAAATGTCAATGGATGTGGGCCTAACGGTTCTTTGTTAATTGCAGCCAATGGGAAGTTTTATGGAACCACGCCTTCTGGTGGCCGTTATAATATGGGTGTAATGTTTGAATATAATCCTACTACTGCTGAGCTTATTAAAAAAAGTGATTTTAGCCAGGATGCTGGTAAATTACCTCCCAGTGGGGCATTGATAGAGATTGTACTTACCAATTCTATTGGTAATAATAAGAACCTCGCAAAAACTTTTCAAGTATATCCAAACCCTAGTAATGAACAAATAAGTGTAAAATTAAATGATGTTGCTACGAATGCCACACTAAAATTAATTACGATAACTGGACAAACAGTGTTAGAAAAAACAGCTCTTTCAGGAAACCTTTTCACACTAAATATTGCACAACAACCAGCTGGTTTTTATTTTGTTGAATTAGTAGAAAAAGGAATTGTTTCAAGAGTTAAGTTGGTAAAAAAATAATCAATTTATGGATCTGTTTAGTTGAATAACTGCGCTACCATCCCCGCTAATTAATGACACCCCGTTGTAAAAACAACGGGGTTATTTTTTAATATGCTAAATTAGAACCTAACCATCTTTCTATTTCTTCTAAACTCATCACTTTTCTTATGGCATATTCTTCTACTTGGTCTTTTCTAATTTTACCGATACCAAAATAGTGTGATTCGGGATGCGCAAAATACAGACCACTTACTGCCGCCGTAGGATACATTGCTAAACCTTCTGTTAATATAATTCCCGTATTCTTTTCTACCTCCAATAAATTAAATAAAGTAGTCTTTTCCGTATGATCAGGTTGTGCCGGATAGCCAGGAGCAGGACGAATACCTGCGTATTCCTCTTTTATTAAATCTTCATTCGTTAAAGTTTCAGCTTTTGCATAACCCCATAATTCTTTGCGTACCTTTTTGTGCATTAATTCAGCAAAAGCTTCAGCAAGTCTATCTGCAATAGCTTTAACCATGATGGCAGAATAATCATCATGATCTTTTTCAAAATGCGCTACCTTTTCATCCACACCTATGCCAGTAGTTACTGCGAAGCCTCCAATGTAATCATAACTGTTAACCGTTTTTTCAGCAGTTTTTGGTTTTATAAAATCAGATAATGCAACATTGCTTTGACCAGCAGGCTTTTTTGTTTGTTGACGAAGCGTGTGAAATGTACATAATGTTTTCCTCTCGTTTGTAACGGCATCATAAACTTCTATATCATCTTCTATTGCATTTGCCGGATATATACCAATTACCGCATTAGCACGTATCCATTTTTCATCTATCATTTGCTTCAGCATTTGTTGTGCATCAGCAAATAATTTTTTTGCTTCTTCGCCTCGTACTTTATCTTCTAATATTTTGGGATAAGAACCTTTCATTTCCCAGCTATGAAAAAAAGGTGTCCAGTCAATGTATTCAGCTATTTCGGCGATAGGGTAATCTGTAAAAACTTTATTTCCTATAAATGAAGGCGGCGTTATTTGAGTTTTATTCCAATCTATAAAAAATTTATTCTCACGAGCTTCGACCATGGAAATAAATTTATTTTGCGACTGTGCATTTTTGTTTAGTTCGCGCACACGATTATAATCTTTTGTTACTTCAACCATAAATGCATCTCGCAATTCTTCTGAAATAAGGCTACTAGCAACTGGTACAGATTTACTTGCGTCATTTACATGGACTACTGGTCCTGAATAATGTTGTGCTATTTTTACTGCTGTATGTACTTTTGATGTAGTAGCACCACCTATTAATAGAGGTAGTTTTAATTGTAAGCGTTCCATTTCTTTAGCCACATGAACCATTTCATCTAATGAAGGAGTAATTAAACCACTTAGTCCTATAATATCTACCTCTTGTTTTTTTGCTTCTTCTATAATTTTATCGCTGTGCACCATCACACCCAAATCAATAATTTCATAGTTATTACAAGCCAATACAACACCCACAATATTTTTGCCTATATCGTGTACATCCCCTTTTACAGTTGCTAATAATATTTTACCCGCATTTTTTCGTTTGCTTTGAGCTATCCCAGCGAGGGCATTTTTTTCTTTTTCAGCTTGTAAAAAAGGCTCTAAATAAGCAACGGCTTTTTTCATTACCCGAGCACTTTTTACTACTTGTGGTAAAAACATTTTTCCACTTCCGAATAAATCACCTACTATGTTCATTCCATCCATCAAAGGGCCTTCTATTACATGTAATGGGCGACCTAATTTTAAACGAGCTTCTTCCGTATCTGCATCTATAAATTCTACAAGCCCTTTTACAAGCGCATAACTTAATCTTTTTTCTACTGTTTCATTTCTCCACTCAGCGCTTTTCTCTTCTTTTTCTTTTGTGGTGCCAATTAAAGATTCAGCATGCGTAACCAGTCGTTCAGTGGCATCTGCTCTT
Organism: Bacteroidia bacterium; assembly: GCA_039937835.1. GTDB lineage: Bacteria > Bacteroidota > Bacteroidia > 2-12-FULL-35-15 > 2-12-FULL-35-15 > 2-12-FULL-35-15. The sequence continues at coordinate 24,974 of JBDTFR010000018.1, forward strand.
CTATCCAACAATACATCTTCCACTAGTTCTAATAAATCTTTTGGAATATCATCGTACACTTGTAATAAAGCAGGATTTACAATGCCCATATCCATTCCATTTTTTATGGCATGATATAAAAATGCACCGTGTATTGCTTCACGAACATGATCATTACCACGGAAAGAAAAAGAAACATTACTAACCCCTCCACTTACTTTTGCATGCGGTAAATTTTCTTTAATCCATTTTGTTGCATTAAAAAAATCGAGTGCATTTAAGCGATGTTCTTCCATTCCAGTTGCTACGGGAAAAATATTCGGATCGAAGATAATATCCTCTGCCGGAAATTTTACTATATCCACTAGTATATCATAAGCCCGTTTGCAAATTTCTTTTCTACGTGCTAGCGTATCGGCTTGCCCTACTTCATCAAATGCCATAACCACTACAGCGGCACCATATTGCTTCACTTTTTTTGCTTGCTCAATAAATTTTTGTTCACCTTCTTTCAGCGAAATAGAATTTACAATCGCTTTTCCTTGAACACATTTTAAGCCTGCTTCTATTACTTCCCATTTTGAAGAATCAATCATAATCGGTACACGTGCAATATCTGGTTCTGTTGCGATCAGGTTTAGAAATTTGGTCATCGCTGCTTCGCTATCCAACATTCCTTCATCCATGTTCACATCAATTACTTGCGCGCCTCCATCTACTTGATCTTTAGCAATAGATAATGCTTCTTCATAATTGCCTGTTTTAATTAAACGTAAAAACTTTTTAGAGCCTGTAACATTCGTACGTTCGCCCACATTTAAAAAATTACTTTCTGGGCGCAGTGTTAATGGTTCTAATCCACTTAAGTGCATTAAATGATCGGAAGGTACTTTTTTACGTGGAGGTGAATTTTTTGCTAATTCAGCAATACGCCTAATGTGTGAAGGCGTTGTACCGCAGCATCCGCCCACAATATTTAAAAATCCTGCTTTTAAAAAATCTTCTATTTGATGGCCCATCGTATGGGCATCTTCATCATACTCTCCAAATTGATTAGGTAAGCCGGCATTTGGGTAGGCACTTACAAAAAAAGGCGATTTGTTAGAAAGCTCTTCTAAATAAGGGCGCATGTCTTTTGCACCTAAAGCACAATTTAAACCTACACTCAATAAATCAACATGCGATACTGAATTTAAAAATGCTTCGGTAGTTTGTCCAGAAAGTGTTCGTCCACTCGCATCGGTAATGGTACCAGAAACCATGACTGGAATTTTTTTATTTATTTTTTCACAATAATTTTGAATAGCATATAATGCTGCTTTTGCATTTAGTGTGTCAAATATAGTTTCTATCAATAATAAATCAGCCCCGCCATCTAGTAATCCAGATACTTGCTCGGTATATGCGGCTACTAACTCATCAAATGTAACGGCACGAAATCCTGGATCATTTACGTTTGGCGACAATGAAAGTGTTCTATTAGTAGGCCCAATTGCACCTGCTACAAATTTAGGATTAAGGGTTTGGTTAGTTGCTGTTTCTGTATGGTATTCTTTAATGGCTTCTTTTGCTATTTTTGCCGATTCAAAATTTAACTCATATACCAATTCTTGCATATCATAATCAGCCATGCCAATGCTGGTACCACTAAATGTATTGGTTTCAATAATATCAGCACCCGCTTTTAAATACTCTTTATGAATGGTTCTTATAATATGGGGCTGCGTAATAGAAAGCAAATCGTTATTGCCTTTTAAATCCTTAGGCCAATCTGCAAACCGCTTACCACGATAGTCTTTTTCTTCTAGCTTGTATTGTTGAATCATGGTACCCATCGCACCATCAATTATTAAAATACGTTTTTCTAGTTCTTTTCTAATTACATTCCCTATTGCCGACTCCTCGATAGGAAGTAACTCTTTCGCTACATCATGCTTCTGGCTCATACTATTTTTTTTAAAAATATTTTATAAAAAAAATCTCCTTAACTTTTTAAAGTCAGAGGAGATAAATTATTGAGTTTTATACGTTTCAAAAATTAAAATTCTGACTTATCTGTTTCTTATTTTAAAATAAGAACAAGATTTAGCACCTTTTTGATGTTTTAAAATCAATGGTTGCTAAGGTATCAACGGGCAAGTCCCTCCACCTTTCTTGATAAGTTTAGTAAGGCTTTAAAATTAAAATACAAGTCTTACTATTTCCTTGCGGAAAACATAAAAAGAACTAGTACAAAGATATGAAATTAGCTTGATTTTACAAGTACTTAAACTCCTCTTTTAAAACTCTGGGCATTTGGTAGCCTTTCTGCGCGCAGCTCTTTTCTGCTTTCTAGGGCTAGGAATTTTCGATTTTCTGGTAAGCTTAAAACCTTTTTTATGGGTAATACTTTCCGGAGTCTTTTCAGTTAAATCATTCGTTTTATCTGCAACTTTGGTTGATTTTTCTGTATTTTCAATTATTGTAGGTTCAGCTAGAGGAGTTGTTTCTGCAATTTCAGTTTTTGTTTTTTCTTTTGTTTTTTCTTTCTCCTTAAAAAGTTGTTTTCTTTTTTCTGTAGGAGCTGGTTTGCTTTCAGTTGATGTTGATTTATTTGCAATTACTGTATTTTCAGCTGGAGATGCTGTTTTAGCAATTTCGGCTTCAGATTTATCTTTAAAAAGATGTTTTCTTCTTTCCTTATGAGCAACGTTATTTTCTATGGTGCTATAATCTGGCAATGCAGATTTAGGGAATGCTTCTGTATTTAAAGGAGCAGTGGATGCTACCTTTTCTGCTGTATTAGCAGTGGAGGGAGAATTTTGTTGTTGTTGAGTCTTTTTTGAATTTGATTTTAAAAATTGAAAATAAGAAACTTTGCTAACGGTTTTATTGTTACTAAAGTTCGGGCATGCGGTTAATGATTCATTTGGTGGTTTTTGTTCTGGTGTTTGTGCAAAACAAAAAATTGTTGAAAATAAAAGGAAAATAGATATTGCTATTTTTTTCATTGCAATTGTTTAGGTGATAACGAGCAATAAAATACATTATTGTAAATGAGGCTTATTGTGTTAATTAAATATAGCTAAATATTTTCGATTTTTAATAATAAGTAGAACAGTAATTAAGGGATTAAAACGCAATTCCATTTTAGCTAAGCAGGTAGAATTTGTAAATTGCTGAACTATATTAATCTTCACCAATTATTAAGGCTAACAAGCAACCCTTATAATTTTATCCGATGTTATTGCTAGTTACTTTTTCAATAATTTAACAATTGGTTTCAAGAAACCAAACTTATCACTAATGAAATGTTTGGAGTGAAGATAAGCGATGTCGTATAATTTTTTTTGACTCTGATGTATTTGCAATTCGCCTTTTCTTTGCTCATTTAATAAAACGATATGACCAAACCCACCCCACATTTCATTTTTTAGTGCTCCATTAGGTTCGAATACACCAGAAATATAGTCTAACTCTACATAGTGTATATATTTATTCTCCTTGTAATTAACAGCTATCATTCCATTTCTGCATTCAGGATTAAAGCTGTCGTGTAATAGAATATTTAAACCAGTAACAGGAATATAACTGGTCATAATTTCAATGTCTGCCTTTACGCCCAAGGCGGAATGATCACCGTCAATTAATGCAAACTCAATTGATTCATTATTTTGCTGCAATTCTTTTATGAGCTTAGGTAATATTTCCTTGGAGTCTCCTGTCAAAAAAGTAACATTCTCAAATTTACCTTTTAAGCGTTCTTTTAGGGTGGTATCTATATCAATGGAATATACTTTTTCCGAATGTTTACTTAATACTTGTAAACTTCCACCATTATAAGATCCTATTTCAATAGAAATCTTCGGTTTTAATTTTTCTACTAATTTTGTAAAACAATAACGTTCGTTTCTAGTCATTGCCCAATCTAAGGCATAATCATCTTCAATAAAATTTGGAGTCCCTACACTAGCATTCTGAAAAATATTTTTATTAATTATCATAATTGTTGGGTAAATAGGCGCATTTTATTCTACTTTTTAACTCAATCTTTTTGTGTACAAAAATTAAATTGTCTTCTATTTATTAATCGGCACATCTTGACTAACATCAACCGGAAACGTACGTTTTACAAATAAATTACCCACATTTATATTTCCTTTTAAACCTATTTTTATATTCTTACCAGTTGCCAATGCTAGTAGCGAAGGGAAATCGGTTAAACTTAAATTAGAAAAATCAGATTTTATTTTAAACGTATACGCTTCTTCAGAATTTCTTTTTATTTTAACATTGTCTGTTAAATGCGCTTTACCGGTATTTATTCCATTTAAAGTAACATCCATATCAGATTTATAAACGGTGAAACCCATACTATTGGGATTCTTAATTCTCGCTGTAATATCGGCTTCTGCGCCTTTCATAGATATAATTATTATTTGTACATTCTCTATTCCGCTAAAAGTTACTTCTTTTATATCAGTGCAAGAGCTGCAAGCTGCAAAACAAAACGTAAATAAAATTAGAAGGTATTTATTCATTTTCACTTTATGGTATTGACTTAACGTAGGTATTAAAATAAAATTATTATAATCCACTGCAGCGTGATGTACGTTGCAGTAGATTATAATAATTTGAAGGATATTATTTACTTAAGGCTGCGTAATTTTTATAAAAGTATGGAATAGTTTCAATACCTTTTAAATAATTAAACACACCATAATGTTCGTTAGGAGAATGAATGGCATCAGAATCTAAACCAAAGCCCATTAATACGGAATCTAAACCAAGTTCAGATTTAAACATCGCCACAATTGGAATGCTACCGCCTCCACGAACAGGTATTGGTTTCTTACCGAAAGTAGTTTCCATTGCCATGCTTGCTGCTTTATAAGCTACCGAATCAGTAGGAGTAACAACAGGCTCGCCACCATGATGAGGGGTAACTTTTACAGTAACAGATTTTGGAGCAATACTTTTAAAGTAGTCAGAAAAAAGCTTCGTTATTTTTTCGCTCGTTTGGTGAGGCACTAAACGCATAGAAATTTTTGCATACGCTTTTGAAGCAATTACCGTTTTAGCTCCTTCGCCAATATAACCTCCCCAAATACCATTTACATCTAAGGTAGGACGAATAGAAGTGCGTTCATTGGTGCTAAAACCATCTTCGCCGTGAATATCGGTAAGGTTTAATTCTTTTTTATATTGATCAACACTAAATGGAGCTTTTGCCATTTCTTCACGTTCTGCTTCCGTTACTATTTCAACATCATCATAAAATCCAGGAATGGTAATTCTGTTTTTATCATCCTTCATTTTAGTGATCATTTCACATAAAATATTAATTGGATTGGCAACAGCACCTCCATATATGCCTGAATGCAAATCGCGGTTAGGACCCGTTACTTCCACTTCAACATAACTTAAGCCTCTTAATCCTACCGTAATAGAAGGGGTGTCATTTGCTATGATACCTGTATCAGAAATTAAAATAACATCTGCTTTTAATTTTGCTTTATTTTGTTTTACAAATATGGCTAGGTTATTTGATCCAATTTCTTCTTCCCCTTCAATCATGAATTTTACATTACAAGGAAGGGTGTTTGTTTTCATCATTAATTCAAACGCTTTAATGTGCATGTATACTTGCCCTTTGTCATCACAGGCTCCTCGTGCATATATTTTACCATCTTTTATAATCGGTTCAAAAGGTCCTGATGTCCATAAGTCTAATGGATCTGGAGGTTGTACATCATAATGTCCATATACCAAAACAGTGGGTAATTTAGGGTCTATTATTTTTTCGCCAAATACAATAGGATAACCTGCCGTAGCACATACTTCTACATTATTTGCACCAGCAGCAATTAGTTTTTCTTTTATTACTTCAGCTGTTTTTAAAACATCATTTTTATATTTTGGATCAGCACTCACCGATGGAAGTCTTAATAATTCGAAAAGCTCATTTAAAAAACGTTCTTTATGAGTTTCTATGTACTGATTAATGGCAATATTTGTAGTCATTGTTGTATTCATGGTCTATATTTTAAAAAAGTGTACACAAATTTGCAATTTATTTTGGTTAAACCAGCCTACTTTTTATCAAAAAAAGTAGAAATTAGTTAAATTATTATATGATATTGAATAGGTTTTGTATAAATTAGTAGTTGATTGTTTTATAAATTTCGTTTTGGGAGCATCTATTCATTTGCTTATATTGATACCTCAAAGTGTCCTCTTTTAAATTCAATAAGTGATATTAAACTCAATCTAAAGCATTGTATTAAACATTTAGTTATTGGAATGAAGATTAAAAATTTTATAGTATTATTATTTTTAATGTTTTTTACGTTAAAAAATTTTGCTACCCATATTGTTGGTGGTGAAATTTATTACGATTGTTTAGGAAATAATAATTATAAAATTACCTTAAAGATTTATCGCGATTGTAATTCGTTTACCGATTTTGATCGGCCTGCTTCAATAGGTGTATACGATGCAACGAATAGCCTTTTTACTACTTTAAATTTATATTTAGAAAAAGTAACGAAAATTCCGCCTATATTAAATAACTGTTACAGTACTTCTGTAAATGTATGTGTAGAAGAGGGTATATATACTACAACAGTTGCTCTTCCGCCCAGAGCAGGAGGATATTCATTATCTTATCAACGTTGTTGCAGAAATGCAGATATTTTAAATATTACCAATGCTGACGAGGTGGGAGCTACTTATCAAATACATATACTTGACTCCACAATCGTTCAATGTAATAGTACGCCTAGGTATGTAAATTTTCCACCTTTGTTTATTTGTGCAGGGGCTCCGTTATCTTTCGATCACTCAGCGACTGACCCAGATGGAGATTCGCTTTTTTATGAAATTTGTGATCCTTTTGAAGGTGCGGATAAAAATAATCCACAACCTAACCCGCCTAGCGCGCCTCCTTATCTCCCTGTTAATTATAATTCTCCTTACACAGGTAGTTATCCTATGAATTCTTCACCCATTTTGGCGATCAATAAAAAAACAGGTTTGTTAACGGGTACACCGAGAATGATTGGTAGGTGGGTAGTAGGAGTTTGTGTTAGTGAATATAGAAAAGGGAAATTATTAACCACTAATAAACGTGATTTTCAATTTAATGTGGTTAATTGTGAAACGCCTACTGCATCTATACCTAAACAAACACTATTTTGCAACGGCTACCAAGTAGATTTTTCTCAATCTAGCAGCAATTCAACAGATTATTTATGGAATTTTGGAGATACCACTACTGTTGCAGACACTTCCATTATGAAAACCCCCACATGGATGTATCCTTCTGCAGGAACTTATACGGTTACTTTAATTGCTAACCCTAGAACAATATGTGCCGATACTGCATATAGCACTTTTCAAATTCAACCATTATTAAAACCAGAATTTATTGTGCCACCTGCTCAATGTCTAAATAAGAATATATTTAATTTTATGGCTGGCGGAAGTTTTGTAGGCAATGGTTCATTTAAGTGGGATTTTGGGGCAAGTGCTTCACCAACTGTTGCTAATTTACCTGCTGTGGACAGTGTTATTTTTAATACCGAAGGCAATCATTTGGTAACATTAACGGTTACTGAAAATGGCTGCACAAAAAGCGTTACCGATACTATTAATATATTGCCTTTGCCCAAAGCTAATTACAGAGCCAATTCAGATACAGCATGTAATTTACAACCTGTTTACTTTACTGATAACTCTACTGGTACACCTCCTTTAGGTTATAGGTGGAGTTTTGGAGATGGTACTACTTCTACTGAAAAGTCTCCGGTTCATATTTATAAAGCTGCTGGCACCTATTTAACTAGCTTAATTGTTAACACGGAAAATGGTTGCCTAGATACTTTTTCAATGCCTACCTTGTTGGCTGTATATGCACTTCCTGTGGCTGGTTTTAATGTTACACCAAAAGACACTTCTATTTTTTATCCAACGGTTAACATGATTGATACCAGCAAAGGCGCTGTAAAATGTAATATTGATTGGGGTGATGGAACAACAAGTAAATGTGATACGCTACATCATTATGCACTCCCTGGGAAATATAAATTAAGACAAATTGTAGTCAATGCTGCGGGATGTTATGATACCGCTTATTCAGAAATTATTATTCATCCCGAATTTTTATTTTGGGTACCGAATGCCTTTACACCTGAAAATAGCGATGGTATCAATGACGTGTTTAAACCAAAGTTAATTGGAGTACACGATTATAAGTTTATGGTCTTTAATCGATGGGGTGATAAAATATTTGAAACAACAGATAGAGAAATGGGCTGGGACGGTTACGCGAAGGGAGAATTATGTAAACAAGATGTGTATGTTTATAAAATTATTTTTAAAGACGATGTACACTTGCAATCTCACGAATACATCGGAAAAGTAATACTTGTAAAATAAATTAAATAAATAAATTAAATCAATATCTTCCCCGTCATTTCCTTAGGAATCTCCAAATTCATTAATTTTAAAATGGTGGGTGCGATGTCTCCTAATTTACCATTTCCAATTTTTTTATATTCGGTATCAATTAAAATACAAGGAACAGGATTAGTGGTGTGTGCTGTATTAGGAGATCCATCTGAATTTAGCATGTAGTCTGAATTACCATGATCTGCAATTATAATAAAAGAATAATTATTTTCTACTCCCGTTTCTACAACCCTCTTTAAACAGGTGTCAACCGTTTCAACTGCTTTTATAACTGCATTGTAATTGCCTGTGTGCCCTACCATATCTGCATTTGCAAAATTAAGACAAATAAAATCGAAGCGCCCTTTTTGTAATTCGGGAATAATACCATTCGTTATTTCATGAGCGCTCATTTCTGGCTTTAGATCATAGGTAGCTACTTTGGGTGAAGGAAACATTAATCGCTCTTCTCCTCTAAATTCTTTTTCTCTACCACCAGAAAAAAAGAAAGTAACATGAGGGTATTTTTCTGTTTCGGCGATGCGTAGTTGCGTTTTTTGAGCCTTTTCAAGTGTTTCACCAAGCGTCATGCGTAAATCATCTTTCTCGTAAACAATATGAATGTTTTTGAAAGTAGCATCATAATTAGTCATGGTAACATAATATAAAGGCAAGGTCTTCATGCAATGTTCGGGCATATCGTGTTGAGTTAAAACTTGTGATATTTCTCTACAACGATCGGTTCGAAAATTAAAACAAATAACCACATCGTTTTCTTTAATAATGCCAATCGGGTTACCCAGATTATCGGTATTTACAATTGGTTTTATAAACTCATCTGTTATGTTTTCTGCATACGAGTTTTTTATTTCTTCTAAAACATTTTGCGTTTTTTTACCTTCTCCTTTTACTAATAAATTATATGCTAATTGTACTCGCTCCCAACGTTTATCCCTATCCATTGCATAATAACGACCAATTACACTTGCTATTTTTCCAACACTATTCTTTAAGTGGTCTTCTAATATTTTAATATAATTGAATGCACTTTTTGGGTCAGTATCTCTACCATCTGTAAAGGCGTGAATAAATACATTTTTTAAATTATTTTCTTTTGACATTTCACATAAGTAATGCAAATGGGCTTGTGATGAATGCACTCCTCCATCAGAAAGTAATCCTATAAAGTGTACGGCCTTATTATTTTCTTTAGCATATTTAAATGCATCCAATAGCACCGTATTTTTATTTATTGTTTTTTCTTTAATCGCTTTGTTAATCATCGCTAAATCTTGATAAACAATCCGACCAGCACCAATATTAAGGTGCCCTACTTCACTATTACCCATTTGCCCATCAGGTAAGCCCACGTTTGCTCCAGAAGTAGTTAAAACACTATGAGGATATTTTAAATATAAACTATCTACAAAAGGAGTATTTGCATTTGCAATTGCATCGGCTTTTGTTCCATCTCCAATTCCCCATCCATCTAATATAATTAAAGCTACTTTTTTCATAATGGAATTATAAACTTGTTAGGTATTAAAATAAATATTGATTTAAGAAGAGGTACGATCTTAAATCTTTTCAAAATTACGATTTATTAGTATTAAAAATTGTTTCAAAAATAGTTCCTTTTGGTAAATTACTTGTTACGGCGATATTACCGTGATGCTGTTTTACCAAATAATTTGTTATGTATAAACCCAAGCCAGTTCCTTTTGTATTTCTAGTTTCTTCATTACCTATACGATAAAATTTATTAAAAATAAATGGCGTGTATTTATTTTCGATACCTATACCTTCATCAATGATTTTCAACAAAATTTTAGATTCTTCTTTTTTTAATGAAACAGTAATGGTGGAATCAGCAGGTGAATATTTTACAGCATTTTCAAATAAATTAAGGACAATAGAATGAAAACCAATTTTATCAATCTCCATGAATGTATTAGGTTCAATTGTTAAAACTACTTTTTGTTTATAGTTAAAAGAGCTCAAATTTTGGGTAATTAATTCGGTGATGAATGCGGATAAATTTACTTCTTCTTTGTAAAGCGAATAGATATTATTTTCAATTTTTGCGGCCAATAAAATATTTTCTACTAAATTATTTAGTCGTTCGGTATCATTCAATGCATTGCCAATTATTTCTTTTTGTTTATCTCTTTCTAACTCTCTTTTTTGTAGCGTTTGTAATTGTAATTTTGCAGATGCAATGGGTGATTTTAATTCATGTGTGACTGATAATAAGAAATTTTTTTGTTGTTGAGCTAATGCCGTTTCTTTTTTAAAACTATTTCTAATTTGATAGATGCCTAACAATAAAAGAATGATGAATACACCGCCTTCTCCTGTAATCATTAATAACTGAACATATTGTTTTTGACTTAACTCTTTACCATTATTAAATACTTCTTGTAACGATTCCCCTTTAAATACATTTAGTTCTGTTTTGTAATGATAGATTTCATTATTTGATTCTACCATGAGATAAGTCCACCATATAAACTGGAGTAGAATATAGATAACCAATAAATAAAACCAAAATAAAGAAGAGGGTTTTGCTTTTAAAAAATTCATTTATCAAAAATAACAATTTAAGGACAAAACTGCGTTTTCTAAAATCGTATAAGTTAAAGAGAGGAGAGTTTTAATAAATTTCTTAGAAGAAGAATTTTAAACTGTAATTTTAAAAACAACCCATTATTAGAAATAAAACGCCCTTCACTGGGATTATTCGTTTTCTAATAATGGGTAATAAATTACTCAGTTTCTGCAGGTTGTTTTAAATTACTTTTAACTAAGGCCATTAACTGGGCGGTATCAAAAGGTTTTTGTAAAATTGCGTTTGCTTTTATGGAACTACTGTATAAAATATCTTTATCCATACCAGTAACTAAAATCACTGGTAAGTGTTTTAAATTTGGGTTTTCTTTAACGTATTCAACAATGTCAAAACCACCTGTATAAGGCATCATTACGTCAGAAATGACTAAATCAAGTGTAGAGTTATCAATAATATTAATGGCTGTTTTATAATTACTTGCAGTAATTACTCCGAATCCTTCTTTTTTTAAGGCTCTTGCGATTGCATTGGAGATATCATCTTCATCATCAATTACTAAAATTGTTCTTTGGCTCATGCTATTTTATTTTAAAAATTATTAAATGATTATAAAAACTGGATTTTCAAAAACTATGCCTTTTTATAGTTAGGGTCTAAAGGCAATGGTAACAATACTTATTTTTACAAACGGTATTTGTAATAATGTATGAGCGCAGGCTTCAAGAGTAGCTCCGGTAGTTACTACATCATCAACTAGTAAAATATGCTGGCCTTTTAAACCATTAGGCTCTTTAATTTCAAAAACTGATTCTACATTCTTCCATCGGTTAAAGCGTGATTTCTTAGTTTGTGTATCAGAAATGAGTACTCTTTGCAAAGAATTATTATTAATGGGAACATTCATACTTTGTGCTAAACCCATAGCAAAATAAAGGCTTTGGTTATATCCTCTTACTTTCTCTTTTTTAGCATGCAGAGGTACGGGCACAATTGTATCAATTGTATTAAATGTTGCCTGCTCCTTTAGTTCGTGGCCATAGAGTTTACCCAAAGTTATTCCCATATTTTTTTGTCCATTATATTTTAATGCATAAATTAATTTTTGCACATTACCGCCTTTATTGAATTCGAGAAAAGCAGCCGCAGAGTGAATGGCTACCCTGCCCCAAAAAAATTTAGATACCATATTATCTTCTTGTAAGTGAAAATTAGTTTTAGGTAAATGATAAATACAGTAAGTACAAATGTTTTCTTCATTTTTGAATAATGATTTACCGCAGCTGGCACAGGTAATTGGAAACAGAAGAGAAATAAAATCAGTTAGCATAACGTTAATCTATTTAAAAACGGGTCTAAACTAATTGTTTATTAGTATAAAAGGAACATTTTGTTTAAAATAAATTGTAATTTCGCTATTCAAAATATTAACCAACATTTTATTATGAACAAGGAGAAACAAGAAAAAAAGTCGACAAATAAGGTAGTTGTAATACTATTACTATTGCTTTTGATGGGGAATGGTATTTTTGGTTGGCTTTGGTGGACAGAAAAAAATAAGGCAACTCTAGTAACAGTTGAAAAAGATCAGATTGAAGTAGAACGGCAAGGTGTAAAAGCTGAATTGCTTTTATTGCAAGAACAATATGCATCCTTGCACACAAATGATGAAAATTTACAGAAGGAGTTTGATGCTAAACGCGCCGAAATAGAAGTGTTATTGGAAGAGGCAGATAAACATAAAAATGATGGTTATATCATTGCAAAATTAAAAAAGGAAACCGAAACTTTGCGAACAATTATGAAACATTACGTGGTTCAAATTGACTCGTTACATACTTTAAATCAAACTATGGTTGCTGAGAAGCAACAAGTATCACAGGATTTAACCGCTGAAAAAACAAAGACTGAACAGCTCGCTCAAGAAAAAGTAAGTCTACAAAGTACCATCAGCTTAGGATCTGTGTTACAAGCAGAAGATCCGATAGCAACAGGTGTGAAATTTAAATCTGGTGGTACTAAAGAAATTGAAACCACTAAAGCTTCCCGTGTTGAAAAAATAAAAGTGTCTTTTGAGATAGGTGAAAATAAAATAGCTAAAACTGGTACCAAACAAGTATATGTTAGAATTACCACGCCTGATGGAAAAGAACTTTCTAGATCAGACGATGAAGCAGATATGATTAAATTTAATGGGTCTAAAGGATTTTACGCAGGTACTAAATCAATTGAATACTCGAATGCTAAAATAGATGTTGATATTTTTTGCGCTAGTCCTACTCCATTTATTCCAGGTAAATATTTAATTGATATTATTTGTGATGCAGCAATTATAGGTCAAACTAGCGTTACACTAAAATAATTAGGAGATTAATTAAGGCTTACCAATGAACCCAAATATTAATCCCGATGCTGAAAATTTAAATTCTGTTGAAAAGGAATTTGAAAAAGTACTAAGACCTGCCGAATTTGAAGATTTTACAGGGCAATTCGAGGTAGTAGAAAATTTAAAAATATTTGTAAAAGCCGCTAAACAACGTAGTGAAGCGTTAGATCATGTTTTATTACACGGCCCTCCAGGATTAGGTAAAACCACTTTAGCCAATATTATTGCATCTGAATTGGGAGTAAACATAAAAATAACATCAGGACCAGTACTTGATAAGCCGGGTGATTTAGCCGGTTTGTTAACTAATTTAGAAGAGTATGATGTATTGTTTATTGATGAAATTCATCGCCTTAGTCCTATCGTAGAGGAGTATTTATATGCTGCTATGGAAGATTATAAGATCGATATCATGATTGATAGTGGCCCTAATGCAAGAAGCGTTCAAATTAAATTAAATCCTTTTACATTAGTGGGCGCAACAACAAGAAGCGGCCTATTAACAGCACCTTTAAGAGCTAGATTTGGAATTAACTCTCGTTTAAATTACTACGATGCTGCACTCTTAAAAAAAATAATTATTCGTGCTGCAAGTATTTTAAATGTACCCATTACAGATGACGCTGCTGCTGAAATAGCTCGTCGCAGTAGAGGAACCCCTCGTATTGCGAATGCATTACTTAGAAGAATTAGAGACTTTGCACAAATAAAAGGCAGTGGAAGTATAGATATTGAAATTGCTCATATTGGTTTAAGTGCATTGAATGTGGATAAAAATGGCCTTGACGAAATGGATATTCGTATACTTTCTGCGTTGATAGAAAAATTTAAAGGCGGCCCTGTTGGTTTAACTACTATATCAACCGCCGTGGGGGAAGAAGCTGGTACTATTGAGGAAGTATATGAACCCTTTTTAATTCAAGAAGGTTATTTGATTCGTACACCAAGAGGGCGTGAAGCAACAGAACAAGCCTATAAACACTTGGGTAAAATTCCAAAAGCAAATAAAGGAAGTCTTTTTGATCTAGAATAGGAGAGAGGCAGCTTATACAGTTGTTTCGTATATAAAAAATGAATTCATTAGACCATCGTACCCAATTAATAAAAAGCGAAGCAATACGTCTTGGTTTTGATTATTGTGGTATTTCTAAGGCTGATTTTTTAGAGGAAGAAGCTCCGCGTTTAGAAAATTGGTTGAATAAAAATATGCATGGACAAATGAGTTACATGCAAAACTATTTTGATAAAAGACTTGACCCACGCTTACTTGTACCCGATGCAAAATCAGTAATATCATTACTGCTAAATTATTACCCATCTGAGCAACAAAAAGATGAGAATGCCCCAAAGATTAGTAAATATGCTTATGGTACTGATTATCATTTTGTAATAAAGGATAAATTAAATCAGCTCTTAGAACATATTAAGCAAGAAATTGGTGAGGTTGATGGACGTGTGTTTGTAGATTCTGCGCCTGTTTTAGATAAAGCATGGGCAAAAAAAAGTGGTTTAGGTTGGATCGGAAAAAATACTACACTTATTAATAAAAATAATGGCTCTTTTTATTTTATTGCTGAATTAATTATTGATTTAGAATTAAATTACGATGGTCCCGTAAAAGATTATTGTGGCACTTGCAATCGTTGTATTGATGCTTGCCCTACGGATGCAATTGTTGCACCGTATGTAGTAGATGGTAGCAAATGCATCTCTTATTTTACCATTGAATTAAAAGATAATATTCCTTTAACAGCAAAGGGCAAACTAGATAACTGGGCATTTGGTTGTGACATTTGCCAAGATGTTTGTCCTTGGAATAAGTTCGCAAAAAAACACACAGAACCTCTATTTGAACCTAAAGAGGGACTAATGGATATGAGCCAACAAGATTGGCTTGAATTGACAGAAGAAACCTTTAAAATAGTTTTTAAAGATTCTGCAGTTAAACGCACAAAATACAGGGGATTGAAACGAAATATTGAATTTCTTAAGCCTTTGTAACGCTTTTAAAAACTTCCATTATCTCATTTCTATACTGGTGACCGAAGGTAGCCAAGCACCACATTTTTAGTAATGTAGCTTCACTTGGTTTTACCCATTTAATTGCCTTTTTCAATTCCTTTTTAAAAAGCACTCTATCAAAGCTTACTTTTTGCAAAATGTTTTTACTTAATTCGAACATGGCATTTAATTATAAAATTTTTACTTTTCACTAAAAATGTAAAACAACTTGTAGTACAACGCAATTTTCCACATAAAGTTACCATTTAACGTATATAATAACAAAGAAGTATATAAAAGTTATGAATTATAACCTACCTCCCCATCGATAGGTTTCCTGTTGTAGGTTGCACAAATCAATCACCCGATCTACTACGGTAGCTGCAAGGTCTACGAAGGTTTTAGGCAAACTATAAAAAGAAGGACTAGCAGGGCAAATGATTCCCCCAGCTTCTGTGATGGTCTTCATATTTTTTATATGGATTAAATTTAATGGAGTGTCACGAGCAACCAAAATTAATTTCCTTCTTTCCTTTAATATAACGTCTGCAGCACGGGTGGTTAAATCGTTGGAGATCCCATTTGCTATTCTAGCTAATGTACCCATGGAACATGGGCACACAATCATTATATCATATTTAGCAGACCCGGATGCAAAAGGTGCATAAAAGTCGCTTTTGTTATATGTTTTAAAAGGAAAATTCTCGTATTCTTTATTACCCAATTCAAAAGACCAAACTTCTTTTGCATTATCTGACATTACAATTCCAACTTCTTCAATTTGATTTTGTAATTGCGCCAACTTTTGCAACAATACTTTAGCATAAATTGATCCGCTAGCCCCTGTAATAGCAACTATTATTTTATGTTTATTCATTTTTTGCGGAAATAAATTTATAGGTTAATGTAAATGCCATAACCGTGTTTTGCTGACCAGGATTGTACCATACTTTTGCGCCAGATACATGATTACGAATAGAGGATATAGAATTAGTATACCGCCAACCTATTTCAAACTTATTAAAAAGCAAATAACTTACTCCTAAATTTATTGCAAGTTCAGACTTATTAAAGGGGCGAATACCTGTAATATCATCAAATGCATTATACTCTTTTTCTCTTACCAAATAACCAAAGCCAGGGCCTGCTTCAAATATAAATTTTTTTTGATGGTATTGTAATAAGAGAGGAACTTCTATATAATCTAATTGTAATAAATAATATTCATAATTAGGATCAGATGGTTTATTAATGGCTTTACTACCTTTTTGAATGTATAGCATTTCTAGTTGTGCGCCCCATTGGTTATTAAATTTAGTGTTAAGTGTTAACCCTCCAATTAAACCTGCTTTGTTAAAACCAGCTAGGTTATCACCTGAAACTTGGCTTGCACTTAAACCTGCTTTAACTCCGAGTAAAAAACGGTTTTGTGCTATACTAACGGAAGTAATCGTTAATAAAAATAAGAATAAGAATTGCTTTTTCATTCACTCAAAGTTAATAAATAAAAATCTGCGGAAAGAGTTAATAGATGTTAATAGTATTTTATATAAGTAGTTTAAAATTTATAATTTCTTAAAAAAGTCTAAATTTTTCGAGATTCACATTTAGCTTTATACTACAAATTGTCCTTTATTATAAATATTATTTTGAAATTTTAACGGCTAGGTTTTGAATTTCGTTAATTGTTTTCCAATTTCTTGTGGTTGCTGTAATTTTTAATTTTTTTTCAAAAAATCCATTTGTCAATTTGGAATTACTATAACTGGTTGGGCAATAAAGATAAATTGCTTTGCTAACGAAATAAAATTCGTCTGGTTGATAGAAGCCTTCTTTAATTTTATTAAAGCTTTTTAGATCAGGCTTGCCTGCTAGAAATGTTACATGTAAATAAGCAAGGTCTTTGGTTTTATCTTTTACAAAAGGATTGCCTACAATAATTTGCTGAAATTCACAAAGCTCCATTACAATTACAGGTACATCAAATGTAAATTTATCTATAATTGCGTTTGCAATTTTCTTTTCTAGTTTTTGGTGGTCTGTTTTTTTGTATTGGAATACAATGTTTCCGCTTTGAATATAAGTTTGAATGTTTTGAAAACCAAGGCTACTTAATAATTCTTTTAATGCTTGCATTTTAATCATTCGGTGCCCACTCACATTTATGCCCCGTAAAATAGAGATATAGGTTATCATTTTATTGACTGATTTTTTTTATAAGTTAAACCAAATTTCCCTCTTAATTAACTCCATCAAATTTCGGCTTATAAAAGTTTGAAATTTATTTTAGAAAAATAGTTCACATAAATGATTAAAGCAAGAAACTCGATTCAATATACTTATTTACTTTTTATTTTTTTTATTTCACGCACATGTAATGCTTTACTGTAGATAATTGGAAAAACAAGGAGTGTAAAAATGGTGGCAGTAACTAAACCTCCAATGATTACGATTGCTAGCGGCTTTTGACTTTCTGAACCAATTCCCGAACTGATAGCTGCAGGAAAAAGACCAATGGCTGCCATCATCGCTGTCATTACAACAGGACGTGTTCTTACTTTTACTGCTTGAATAATAGCTTTATTAAGATCTCCCAATAATAGAGATTGTTTATGAAATTCTGAAATAAGAATTACCCCATTCTGAATACAGATACCAAATAAGGCAATAAAACCAACCCCAGCCGAAATGCCAAAGTTCATTCCGGTAATATGCAATGCCAGAATACCACCAATTAATGCAAAGGGAACATTAATCAATACATATCCTGCATCTTTTGCATTATTAAACATGATAAAAAGTAAAACAAAGATCAGCAATAAACTAATGGGAACTACTTGTGATAGGCGTTTACTTGCTCGAACTTGATTTTCAAATTCACCTGTCCATCCAATTTTGTATCCAACAGCTAACTTTATATTTGCATTTACATTTTTTTGTGCTTCAGCAATCGTACTTCCTAAATCTCTTTCTCGAATAGAAAATTTTACTCCAATAAATCTTTTTGTATTGTCTCTGTAAATAAATGCAGGCCCTGTTGTTTGTTTAATGGTAGCTACTTCTTTTAAAGGAATTCTATTTCCTGTAATAGTGGGTATCATCAACAAAAGAATATCCTCTTCGTTTTTTCTAAAATTTTTATCATAACGAATTCGAATATCAAACTTTCGTTCTCCTTCATATTTTTGTGTACTTGTTTTCCCACCAATTGCCATTTCAATTACGGCTTGCGCTTCCGCTTTAGTAATTCCGTAAATAGCCATTTTCTCTTCGTCTAATAAAATACTTATTTCTGGTTGGCCTATATTTCTTAATATACCAACATCTTTTATTCCTCTTACATCTTTTATTTGCTCTATCACCTGATTCGCATATTCATCTAATTTACTTAACTCGTCGCCATAAATTTTTACTGCATTCGAAGCATTCATTCCAGCGACAGCTTCCGCTACGTTATCTATAATGGGCTGAGAATAATTATAGTTGATACCTTGATATTTTTTTAAATTCTTGTCCATTTCTTCTACTAATTCATCAACAGAAATTTTGCGTGACCATTCTTCTTTTGGTTTGAGATTAACCTGCATTTGCACATAGTAAAACCCACTTGGGTCTGTTCCGTCATTGCTTCTGCCTGTTTGGGAAAGTACCCCATTTACTTCAGGAAAAAGCATTAATTCTTTTCTAAGCGTACTAACCATTTCAACTGTTTTTGGAAGCGAATAGCTCATGGGCATTTTAGCCTCTACCCATAATGCTCCTTCGTTTAATTGAGGAAGGAACTCGGTTCCAAGCCATCTGGTTGAAAAAAGAGTTATTACAAAACAACAAACTGCTATGATTAAGGTTAATTTTTTGCGGGCATAAGTCCAACCAAACGCTTTTGAGACAGTTTTATTTACGAATCGGGTAAAAAAATTGTCTTTCTCTTTTACATTTTTATTTAATAATAAAGCACTTAAAACTGGAACTAAGGTGAGCGTGAGAATTAATGCACCTAATAAAGCAAACCCTAACGTCCAAGCTAAAGGAGCGAACATTTTACCTTCCACTTTTTCAAAAGAAAAAATAGGAAGTAATGCTGAAATTATAATTAGTTTGGAAAAGAAGATTGCTTTTCCCATTTGAATTCCAGTAGTCTTAATCAATCCCATTTTAGCAAGGCGATTAAATTTTTGCATTCCAATTTTACTTGCTTTATGGTCAAGCGCAACAAAAATCCCTTCTACCATGACGACTGCACCATCAATGATAATTCCAAAATCAATTGCCCCTAATGAAAGTAAATTGGCACTCATACCTTTTAGGTGAAGCATTAAAAAGGCAAATAGCAATGAAAGAGGAATTACTAAAGCTACAATTAAGGTAGTTCTCCAATCTGCCATAAATAGAAAAACAATTACAGTAACCAATATAATACCTTCAAATAAATTGTGCATTACGGTTTTGGTACAGTAGCTCATTAGATTATCGCGATCATAAAAGGTTTCCATTTTTACATCTGCTGGTAAAATAGAAGTATTTAGCTCTTCAATTTTTTCTTTAACATTTGCTAACACTTCACTAGGGTTTTCCCCTTTTCTCATCACAATAATACCTTCTACTACATCGTCATTATCATTTAAACCTACTTGACCTACCCTTGGTGCACTAGATTCTTGGACAATAGCAATATCTTTAACCAAGAGGGGGTTACCATTAAAAATATCTACAATTGTATTTTCAATGTCTTTTTTACTATCTAATAATCCAATTCCTCGAACTACATACGCTTGACCATTTTTTTCAATTACATCACCGCCTACATTCAGATTAGATTTACTAACTGCCTCATAAAGCTCAAGTGGAGTTAAATCATATTGCTGCAATTTTAAAGGATCCACAGATATTTCATAAATTTTTTCTTGTCCACCAAAAGCTACTACATCTGCTACTCCTGCTACTCGCCTTAGCTCGCGGTCAATAGTCCAATTTTGAATGGTTAATAAATCTCTTGTGTCTCGCTCATTACTTTTTAATACATATCTAAATATTTCTCCAGTAGGGCCATAGGGAGGTTGCACATCTGCATCTAAACCTTCTGGTAATTGTACATTTTGTAATTGATTGTTCACTTGTTGTCTTGCAAAAAAATCTTCTACATCATCATCAAAAATTATTTTTATAACCGACAACCCAAACATGGTAATACTACGTACATTCGTTTTTCGTTGTACACTATTCATTGCAATTTCAAGAGGTGTTGTAACAAAACGTTCTACTTCTTCAGCACTTCTACCTTTCCATTGTGTTACAATAATAATTTGTGTATTGGTAACATCGGGAAATGCTTCAATAGGAATTTTCACATAACTAATAGCCCCTGCAATAATCAAAACACTTACCCAGAAAAACGTGAAAAATTTATTTTTAAGAGAAAATGTAATTATATTTTTTATGAAGTTGTTCATTTATTCAAATCTTATGGGTGTAGTATATTAAGAATTATTTAATATTATTTAAGCATCAATAGCTCCTTCAAAAACATTAATTGAATTAAGGTGCTTGCCCGATGTTTTTAAGTAAATATGAGCTGGAATAGAGTTACCCACTTTCGTATCTTCTAATAATCTGGAATTATCAAATACCTGATTTAATTCAATAAAATTTATATACGGTTCTAAGGCGTAAAATAAAATTCTCAATTTTGTGTTATCTCCAAAATTATTAATCCAATAATCTAAATAGTTTTTATAGGGGTATAGATGACTTTCTCTATTTAATTGAGTCGTATTTTTTGTCCATTTTTTCATTTCTGATAATAGTTTTTTATCAACAAATTTAAAATCAGGTTTCTCCGTAAAATATTTTTTGATGGTGTTGGTTACTAATAGGGGAGTAGTGTGAGACTCTTCTCCTGATGAAATATGATAAGTATTATATTTTCTTTGCTTATTGAATAATAATTCAATAATTGACCGTGTTGCATATTCTATTGAAATTACATCCACTTTGCTATTCATGTTTATAGGAACAAGCCGAAGCTCATTAAGTGTTGCTAATGCCCATAATATAACATAGGAGCGAGGTGCCCATTCACGACTATCTCCCATTATTATGGATGGCCTTACCACCAATATTTTTTCGACAGGGAGATAGTTCTTTAAAAGAAGTTCTCCCATCATTTTGGTGTAGGAGTATTTAACAATGTGTTTTGCTGTTAAATTTGGCGATACGTCTTCTTTTACTATATAATTTTGCACATCCGATCCGCATATAGTGGCAGTGCCAACATATGTAAATAAATTAAGTTTTTTTAATGTGGAAGCCCATTTAAGTATTTGTTGGGTTCCACCTATATTAACCTTTTCCACCAAGTCGTCATAAATTTTGGTAAAGGAAGTATTTGCTGCAGAATGAATAACTGTGTCCACCTCATTTAATAAATTATTATTTAATAGTTGGTGAGATAATTGCGTATCTGATAAATCACCAACAATAGGAATAACCTTTTTTCTATCATAATAGTCACCATGAAGATTAAAAATTTTTTCAATTCTTTTTACTGCGTTTTCTTCATCTAAAGCCCTAATCAAACAAAATAACTGATCGACTTCTGGTTTTTTTGATAATTCAACAAGAAGCTCTCCCCCTAAAAAACCGGTAACACCCGTCAAAAATATTTTCATAGTTTATTATTTATTAAGCAAAAAATTCTAATCCAATTACTCCTAATAAAATAAATGATAGTGCAATTATTTTAATAACGGTTACCGGCTCATTAAGAAAAATCATTCCTACTAATGATATAATAAAAATTCCACCACTCGCCCAAATGGCGTATGCAACACTTGTATCCATTTTTTTTAATACCAAAATAAGGCAGCCCAGCGCTAGTGAATAGAAAAGAAATACAAAAAAAATAGGAAGCGATTTTGTAAAGCCATCTGATTTTTTCATGAACACTAACGCTATAATTTCAAAAAATATTCCTAAGGATAATAACAACCATTTCATTTTTTATCTAGTATTAAGAGTTTAATTATTGTGTAAACTATTATATTGTTAAGCATTACTAAGTCATGAATTTTTTAAAATTGTTTGCGGTTTTCCTAATCATTTATTGCATCGTAAATTAGTAGTCCGTTTTTAGAAATAATCGTTTCGCCTTCTTTAAGCCCCGCTTTGATATAAATTATTTCTCCTAACTGTCGGTAATTTTCTACTTTGCGAGTTTCGATATTGTGTTTATCTTTAAATACCATTACCCAATATTTACTTTTATCAAATATTACAGATGATGAAGGAACAGTGATCATTTTTTGATTTTCAGAAAAATTTACTGCTACCGTACAATTCATTTCCGGTTTTAATTTCAAATCACTATTAGGTATTTTTATTCTTACTTTCATCGACTTTGTTAAAGGATCAATTGCATTAAATATTTTATCGATTCTTCCTTTAAATGGTTTATCTGGAAATGCCAATGTGCTTACCGTAACATCATATCCTTCCTGTATTTTGGAGATGTCAATTTCATTTACATTTGCTAATGCCCAAACTTCATCTATATCAGCTATAGAAAAGGCCGGCTCTGGATTATCTAATTTTATTTGTTCATTTTTATTAATCCTTTTTGAAACTACAAACCCGCTTATAGGAGCGGTTATATTATATAGGGATCCGCTCTTTAAGTTGTAAATACTGTATATTTCATTAATCCTTTCTAATTCTGCTTTAGCCTTCTCAAGTTCTCTTTCAGTTGCAGAAACATCTTTTTCGGAATTTAGTTTACCTTGAAAAAGATCTTTGGCTACCTGTAAATTTTTTTCTGCAACGGCAAGATCGTTTAAGGCATTTAACTTTTCTTTTTGAAAAGAAGCAACTTCACTACTTTGTATGCTTGCCATTATTTGACCTTGTTTTACGTAGTCTCCTAACTCTATACTAATAGTTTTTACAATACCGCTTACTATAGAGTAAACTTGCGCCATTTTATTATTATCAGCTGCTATCTTACCAAACAATCGTATTTCATTTTTTACGTCTTCGGTTCCCACTTTTTGAAATTCACAATTAGCCATCATCGTTTCACTTATTGAAAAAGCAGTTGTCGTTTCTTCTATTGATTTGTTTTTGCAGCCTGTTAAAAGAATTGTAAATAATAAAGTATAAACAATCAGGAGAGAATACTTGCGGTGAGTTTTCCTTAAATCAATATTCAAGTTACCACCATCGACTTTAAAAAAGTTATTATTAGTTTTCATTGTTCTTAATCTATAATTCATCATAATTAATAAATATCTTTTCCTGTTAATAGATTTAATTGTTCACCCGAAATAACGAGTTGTGTTTTTATTCTTGCAAGCTCTGTAAGCACATCGTTGTATGCTTCAAAAAAATCAATGAACTCGATAATTGAAACATTTTGTTTTTGAAAATTAGAAGTCATTCCATTTACTGTAACCTCAAAGTCTTCATTATAAAGTGAGGTTACTTTTTTATATTCTGAGACAGTTTGAGAATAAAATGCATAATTATTTTGTAGGCTAATTAATATTTCATTCTCCATTGCTTGTAAATTATAATCTGCTTCTTTTAAATGGAATAGCGAAGATTTAATATTACCCTGATTTCTATTCCAAAATGGAACTGGAATAGAAATTCCTGTGTTTACTTGATTGTGAAATGCGCCACTTGTTTGGTCGTAGGAAGTAAACAGATTAATATCTGGTATTGCTAATCTTTTTTGATATTGTATATATTGTTCAGCAAAAACCTTATTTTGTTTTTTAATTAACAATTCAGGCCTATTGAGTATTGCTTCCGCTTTTAGTTCACTGAGAGGTGTTAGTTTTATATATTTTTCAACAGCCTCTTCTGAAAATTGAAATTCAATTAGCGAAGTTGTTTGTAGAAGGATTTGTAAATTGGTTTGTATCTCATAATATTGCTTAAATATTTCGGCACGGTCGTTATTTAGCTTTAAATAAGCACCTTTTAACCTTACTACATCTTTTAATGGAATATTCCCTTTATCTACTTGAATCTGATAAGCAGAAAGTAAGCTGCTTAACAATTCTAACTGACTGCTATATCTCGCTAATAGAAGTTGTTGTTGCCCAATAGAAAATAGATCACTATGTAGCCTGAATTTTAGTTGCCTTGTCAATTGCTTAAATTCCAGCTCGGCTATTAAAACATTGGTTTTAGCCATTTCAATTTCTGATTTCCTTTTTCCTCCTAATACAATCAGTTGTTCTAATTGAAATACTTTTTGACCTGTTGAACCCACATGAAAAAATTTGTTGTTATCAGGATCATAAGCGTTTATATCAGCTGTAAAAATTGGATTAGGATAGAGTTGAGCTTGAATAATTTGTACCTTACTTGCTTCTATGTTCATTGAAGAAGCCAATAAATAGAAATTATTGGAAATAAAAATACTATCAGCTTGTTGCAGATTGATTTTAAGTACATCTTCCGCCTTAACGAAATGGGAACATAAAACCAATATTAAAACACACTTTCCGAATTTAATTATATTCATTGTTGCTAAAACACTTTAATGAACTACAAAGGTTGGAAGTACAACCTTAAAAAGAACTTAAAGCGAATAAATTTTAGCTTAATGGAATAGAGATAGTGAAAACATTTGAAGTATTATTGGAAGAATGGTAGTATACATTACCTCCATGTAGTGTAATAATTTTGTGGACAAAAACCAGCCCTAAGCCGAATCCCCTCTTTCCTTTGCTGTTTTCCCCTCTAAAAAAATGTTCGAATAGAAATTGGATTTCATTTTCACCAATTATAGTGCCCTTGTTTTCAAAAGCAACTTCAATAAGGTTGGCTTTCGCTTTAATTGTAATTTTTGCTTTTTTGTCATGGCTGTATTGAATACAATTAACCATCAAATTCATTATAGCGGCCTTTAATAAAAGGACATTAGCATAAAGCATTAATTTTTTTTCATCATCTTCTTCTGTATACGCTATTGAAAATACAAAATCAGAATGAATGTTTTTCAATTCATCAGCAACATCAAAAATTAATTCGTCAACTCTAATTATATTTTGTTTTAGTGTGTTTCCTGTTTCTGCTTTTGAAATTTCGAGAAGCGAATTAATTATTTCACTTAACGTTTTTGTATCTTCTTTTTGATTTTTATTAAGTAAGCGTATCGTTTCTAGGTCAGTTTCTTTTTCTATTTTTTCGAAATTTGAAACCAAGATAGCAATAGGTGTTTTTAGCTCATGAGAAATATGATGTATAGCATGCTTTTGAAAAGAAAAAACTTCATTCATTCTTTTCATTAATTTATTAAACTGTTTAGAGAGAATAATAATTTCATCTTTTGACTGATCAAATTCTATGGGGGTATATTCATTGTCAAAGTTATAGCTACCAATTTGTTTCGTCAGATTCGTAAGAGAAAAGGTGATCTTCTTAGATAAGAAATAAGAGATAAAAATTACAGCAACTGAAATAATTAAAAAGGTAACGAGCAAAATCAACTTTAAAAAATTTAATTTCGCATAGCCAAACTTATCATACGCCTTGCTAATACCATAGTATACGTTATTTCCGTTTTTAAAATACAATCCAACTACATCAAATAGTTTCTCTTTACTCTCATACCATTCATTATTCACCGATAACTCTTCAAGGATATTTTTTGAGTATTGAATGGGAGTATCATCAATACTTGTATAAATTAATTCTTTTTTAAAATCAAAAATTAAAAGTTTTTCGTTGTAAAGATCATTTATAGTAAGTTTGTCGATGGCTTGTGTTAATTCGTTATCGGCTTTTTTTATTTCACTTAAAAAGAAGAGGGTTGACTTTATTTTGTCTTTTTGACGTTGCTGAAATTCCTCCTCTCTGTACTCTGCAAAAAGTGTATAGATAAAAAATAAAGCTATTCCCGTTAATAGAATAGTTGTAAGAGAAAAATAGAGTAATATTTTTTTTCTAATCTCCATCTGTGTCATCAAAATAATAACCATAGCCTACTTTGGTTTTTATATTTTGTTTACCAAAAGGCTTATCTATTTTATTACGAAGAAAATTAATATAAACTTCTATTGTATTTGTATTCGCATCTAAAATGCTACCCCAAATTTCTTCAATTAATTCTTTTTTTGAAATCAGTTCGCCTTTGTTTTCAATCAATTTCGTCAAAATTTGAAATTCTCGTGGAGTTAATATTATTTCTTTTTCTTGTCTTGTTACTTTTTTTGTTAAATAATTTATTACGATATCATTAGATGAAAGGATTTTATTTTGTGTCTCTTTTTTTAAGCTTCTTTTAATTAACACATTTACTCTTAATAGAAGCTCACGCATGTAAAAGGGTTTTGTTAAATAGTCATCTGCTCCACAATTAAAACCTTCTATTTTGTCTTCTAATTCTCCGAATGCAGTTAACATTATTACGGGGGTATGTTGGTTGTATTTTCTAAATTCTTTACAGAGTTCGAAGCCGTTTTTACCAGGTAAATTTATATCCATAATTATACAATCAAAAGCCTCTTTTTTTAGTGTTCGCTCCGCTAATGAAGCATCAAAGAGCGATACCGTATTAAGTGCTTCCGCTTTTAATGCTTCACTAATGTTTTGGTTTAAAGTAAGATCATCCTCAATGATAAGTATTTTCATATTTGTAAAGGTACAGTTTCATTTTTCATAGCCTTTATGGTATTTTAAAAAATAGATTTTTATTTAAGATTTTTTCTCTTCGCACAAATTTCTTTGAAGTAAAGTGATCGTAATTTCTGAAACTTGAATTAATGAAACGATTAACTAATTTTAAAACAGACACAGCTTAGAATAGCCTGAAAATATTTTCTCACTTAAAGTTTTTTTATTAATTTATTTTATTTAATAGTTAAAACGAAAATTAAAATATTAAAAATTATAAACTCCAAGAGATCTCTTTGATGGTTGGGTCTTTTTTTAATTGATTTATTATTGTATCAATTTTCAGCAGATCGATGTTTTCAAATCTTAATTGAAAAACAAACTCGTCATTGTTTTTTTCAAATGTAAAAGCTTGCATTTTTAGCTCCTCGTTATTAAACAAATTTTTAAATATCGCTGTATTATCAACATTAAGGTTTGTAATAATTTTTAATGTTTTTTGTTTGAATTTTTTTGCATACATCTGCTCTAAGGGTTGTAAAGCCCAAAGAATAATTAATGCAATTATTGTTGTAGCGCCTGCCGCAAAATACATTCCACCCCCTGTTGCTAGTCCAATTGCAGCAACTGTCCACAATCCTGCAGCAGTGGTTAAACCACGAATAGTTCCTTGTTTTAAAAATAAAATAGTTCCTGCACCAATAAATCCTATTCCACTAATTACTTGTGCTGCTATTCTAGATGGGTCGAGCGTTACATTTGCTGTTCCTAAAATATCTGAAAATCCGAAAGCTGAAACTATCATTATTAATGAAGAGCCAACACATACCATCATGTGTGTTCGCATACCTGCTGCCCAATCTTTTCGTTCTCTTTCAAGGCCAATGAGTCCGCCAAATAGTGAAGCTAGTAACAATCTTATGAGTATTTCATTTACATGAAGCATATCGTTTATTTTTAGCAAATATTTAAAATAGTGTTAAGTCGCTTTTTATTTATTGTAAATGGTTATTTTTTGAAATCATTAATAAGATTAAAGATCGATAATGAACCTATATTTCTTACCATATTATTATAGTAAGCTTAAGCTTAGTATTAGTAGGCTTTTTACTTAAAAGCAGACTTAAACTCATATTTAATCTCTTCATTTGGCAGATTTGCAATTTTAATAAAGTAAAGCGGCTTAAGTAGTTAGTATTTCAGTATCAAATATATTAATTTTGATGGATATCAATAAATCAAAATTATAGATACTTCGTCTTTTTAAGGAACTAAAATGATTTTTAATTAACATAATTTTTTTGTAAATGGTAATTCTGAGGTAATGTGCTGTTGGTAAAATTAAAAATATGCTCGTACATTTATAATTATTTTAATCTTAAAAAAGATGCATAAGAATGATTGGAATCCAGAAATGTACTTGAAGTTTGATAAAGAACGAATTCAACCTTCAATTGATTTGGTTGCACAGATAGATTATATTAAGCCCAGTAAGATTATTGATATAGGTTGTGGTCCAGGAAATAGTACTCAAATATTACATCAAAGGTGGCCAGATTCAACTATTCTTGGATCTGATAAATCGCCATCAATGATTAAAAAAGCTACTAGCGATTACCCAAATCAAAAATGGATGTTGTTTGATGCAGAAAATGATCTTATTGAAGATAAATATGATATTGTATTTTCTAATGCAGTAATTCAATGGATACCTAACCACGATAGATTATTAAAAAACTTTTCTAATTTATTAAATAGCCATGGGGTTTTAGCAGTTCAATTACCTTTGTTTTTTGATATGCCTTTAGGTAAACTAATCGCTGAAGTTGCTGAACAACCTAAATGGGATGCTACAACGGTAGGCGTCAAAGAATTATTTACTATTAATAATGCATCCTATTATTACGAACAATTAGCAACTTATTTTAGTGAAATTAATATCTGGACAACTAACTATTATCATGTAGTGGAATCGCAAAGCGCAATTTTAGATATGATAAGATCAACTGGATTAAAACCCTATCTTGAGCGAATTCAGTTGAATACTGAAAAGCTAGAGTTTGAAGCTCAAGTCCTAGATAAAATTAAACGAGATTATCCATTGCAAAAAAATGGAAAAGTGCTTTTACCATTTAAAAGATTATTTTTTGTAGCTAAAAAGTAACCATTGCCCTAGTCAACTATAACGCTCTAATAATTATATTAGATTGTCTAATCTAAATAATTAAAATGATTGATGATTTTTAAAACTTCAAAGTATATTAAAGCTAAATGTACAAGCACACCAAATTTTATCATCAAGTAACCTAATAATTAAAATTTCCTACTTAGATTTCAATCACTTTATTTTCTGCTATCACATAAACACTTGTTTCTTTCGTTCTACCTATTAACTGCAAACCGGTGAGACTTCCAAAGGCAGGTAAAATAAACTGGTTTTTGTAAAAATAAAAACAAGGTAGTTGAAGGCGTTGTTTCCCTTTTCCATACAATGCAATTCCTGGGTGAATATGTCCTGCAATATTAATTTTATCTGATGGAAAATTTTGTAAGGGGTAATGCGATAAAATTAAATCCCCTTCTTCTAGTGTATTTTCAATGAGTGTTAAACACACACTTTTATAATGATGTATTTCTAAAATATCATGATTGCCTAAAATCAGAACAAATTCAATATGCTTGAA
This sequence comes from Bacteroidia bacterium, assembly GCA_039937835.1. GTDB lineage: Bacteria > Bacteroidota > Bacteroidia > 2-12-FULL-35-15 > 2-12-FULL-35-15 > 2-12-FULL-35-15. The sequence continues at coordinate 54,642 of JBDTFR010000018.1, forward strand.
AGCATTTACAAAATCACAAAAGATTGTCCACTCAACATTATGACTGCTATGAAAAAGATCACCCAACAAAATAATTCTTAATGGGTTATATTTTAGAATAAGCCTCTTCAAAATTTCATAATCTTTTTGAGCACTAATTGGCGGAATGGAGATTCCATTTTTTCGAAAATGTTGTGCTTTACCCAAATGTAAATCAGCAATAATTAACGTGCTATCTTTTATTCTAAAAATTGCCTTTTCGCTTAATAAATTATAGATTTCCTGCCCTATTTGTACTTCCATTATGCTTTTTCCAGTTGTATTTTCATTTTTTGAATGCGCGTTTCTATATCTTCATTACTAAATTTCTCCCGCCATCTTTCTGTAAAAATAGGAAATGAAAAGGGCGAGAAACGATCTAAATTCTTTATAATTATTTTTTGCTTTTCAATCCGTTCAAATGCATTTCGCAAACGTACCACTTCTAATTGAAAATCATATAATTCGTCATATGCTTCTTTTAATAATAAATTATCTTTTTCATAATCTTCAAACACACTAAAAAATAATTTGGATGAGGCTTGCAAATGCTTCGTTTTTATTTGCTTGCCAGGAAAGCCTGTAAAAACTAAACCCGCAATAGCAGCAATATCTCTAAAACGTCTCTTGGCCATTTCAGTAGTATTCACACTTTTTAAAATGTCTTCCGATAAGTGTGCGGAAGAAAATAGATCACTGTCTACGGCATCTTCAATCGGGATGTCTTGGTCACTCAGTAATTCAAATCCATAGTCGTTCATGGCAATGGAAAAAGTAATGGGTTTGAATAAGGCAATTCGATTGGCCATGATAGCAGCTAATCCTTCATGAACGTAGCGCCCTTCGAACGGATATACAAATACATGGCAACCTTCTCGTGTTTTTATTTTTTCTATTAGCAATTCGTTTTCAGTTGGTAATATTGATCGACGTTTTTGTTCCTCTAATAATGGTGCTAGAAATGTAAGTTCCTTATCCAGTTCTGCACCATTATGATATTCATTTAACTGGTGCCTAATCGTTTCGGCAAGTTGTGTAGAGAGTGGCATTTTGCCGCCCTGCCAACTGGGGATAATTCCTTTTTTACTGGTGCTGGATCGCACCTGAACAGTCATGTCTTTTAGTCTTACAAATTCTAAATTTTTTCCGGCAAACCAAAAAACATCACTTGGCTTTAGCCGAGAAATAAACCATTCTTCAATAGACCCTAAATATTTCCCGGTGATAAATTTAACTTGTAGCATGTTGCTACTTACGATGGTTCCCATGCTCATACGGTGTTGTAGCGCAACCCGACGATCAATTACTTTATATATTCCATCTTCAATAATCACCTTATGAAATTCATCGTATGCATATAACGATTTTCCACCGGTTGTAATAAACGATAAACACCAATCAAATTCTTCTGGTGTAATGGAGGAGAAACAATGGGTTTGTTTTACTTCATTATAAATCGGCGCTGCTGAAAACCCATCTGAAACAGCTAGTGTAACAAGGTATTGAATTAATACATCAAATGAACGAATAAAGGGAATTCGACTTTCTACCTTATTGTTTTTCACAGCATAGCGCATGGCGCTGCCTTCAATAATTTCTAACGAGTGAGTGGGGACAAAATAAATTTTACTTGTTGCGCCTGGTTGATGTCCGCTTCTACCCGCTCGTTGCATAAAGCGTGCAACACCTTTCGGTGAACCTATTTGTATGACGGTATCTACGGGTCTAAAATCAACACCTAAATCTAAACTACTGGTGCAAACCACTGCTTTTAATTTTCCTTCATGCAACGCTGCTTCTACCCATTTTCGAGTTGCTTCGTCTAGTGAGCCATGATGTAAGGCAAGTAAACCAGCCAAGTCAGGATCTAATTCTAATAAATGACGATACCACGTTTCTGCTTGAAAACGAGTATTTGTAAACACCAGTGTTGAATTATTTTTATGAATTACTTCCAATACTTTTTTCCCTAATTTTAATCCTAAATGGCCTGCCCATGGAAATTTTTCAAGCACATCTGGTAAAATGGTTTCGATGATAATTTTCTTTTTTATTTCTGCTTTTATAAGAATGGCTTTATCAAATGCAGCACCTAATAAAATATCTTTTGCTTCCTCCAGATTTCCGATGGTAGCAGAAATGCCCCACACTTTTAATTGTGGATTGATGGCACGCATTCGTGAAATAGCCAACTCAATTTGTACACCTCGTTTACTTCCTAATAGCTCATGCCATTCATCAACAATCACAAATTGTAGTTTTTGTAGCACTTCCGCATATCCTTTTTGTGCAAGCATTAAATGCATACTTTCTGGAGTGGTGATTAAGGCATGTGGCATTTGTTTTTTATGAGCCGCCTTTTCTTTGGCAGAGGTATCACCAGTGCGAACTCCTATCGTATAGGGTAAAGCAAGATCATTGCTAACTTGTTGTGCCGCATTTTCAATTTCTTTCGAGAGTGCTCTTAGTGGTGTTATCCATAAACAATGCAATCCCTTATCAGCAGCGTTACTTTTTTTTGAACGACTTAGAAAATCTTGTATAACGCCAAACCATATCGCATATGTTTTTCCATACCCTGTTGGTGCATTTAGCATTCCGGAATAACCTTCGGAAATGTATTTCCACGTTTGTTTTTGAAAGGCATGAGGTTTCCATTTTTTTAATGTAAACCAATCTTTAGCTGCATTCATATCAAGTAATTTTCAAACTTTCAATCAATTGAAGAAGATCTTGTTTTGTATTTGCTTCTTTAGCACTTTTATCGGTACGCCAGCGAACAATTCTTGGAAAGCGTAATGCTATTCCAGACTTATGGCGAGGAGAGGGTTGAATGCCTTCAAATGCAATTTCAAAAACTTGCTCTGCAATTACACTTCTCACCGGTCCGAATTTATCAATAGTATTTTTTTTAATCCATGCATCAACTTGAATTAATTCTTTGTCTGTTAAACCAGAATAGGCTTTGGTAAAGGGTACCAGATTTTCACCATCCCAAATGGCAAAAGTATAATCGGTATATAAATTTGCGCGCCTTCCGTGCCCACGTTGTGCATAAATTAACACCCCATCTACCGTTAATGCATCTATCTTCCACTTCCACCAATTTGCTCTACGCCTGCCAATTTCATAAACACTCTGCTTGTGTTTTAGCATTAACCCTTCACATAAAAACTCACGTGATCGACTACGTTCTATTTTTATTTCATCCCAAGAGTTGCAACTCAATACAGGAGAAAGTAGAAGCGGAAGGTTGACTGTTTTATTTGTTGCTTCGGTTAGTAATTCAACTAACAGTTCTCTTCTTTTGTACATGGGTTCCTTACGAATATCTTTTCCATGAAACTCCAAGAGGTCGTAACACATCATTACTAATGGCGCATCCAGTAACGCTTTTTTTGTTATATTTTTTCTGCTAATGCGTGTTTGCATAACGTGAAAAGGCATTGGCACCGCATTTTTCATTGGTAAAATTTCGCCATCCATCACCGTGCCTTCTGGAAGATAATCTATTAAACATTTAAATTCAGGAAATTTTTCAGTAATCAATTCTTCCCCTCTGCTCCAAATAAATAATTGATTATCTCTTATAATAATTTGTCCTCGTATACCATCGTATTTTCTTTCTATTTGCCAATCATCTAAATTCCCCAATTGCTCTGGTAGTTGTTCTAGCTGATAGGCAAGGTAAAAAGGATAAGGTTTTGAAAAATCATCATTTGCATTGTCAGAAAATAATAAATCCTTTAAGGTGGTTGTTTCGGGATTCCAATTGCCCGTTAAACGATGCGATACAATATTTTCATCCAACTGATAATGTTTGGCCAAGGCTTTTACCACTAGCTGTTGAGATACACCTATCCGAAAGCTTCCCGTAATTAATTTATTGAAAATAAATCGTTCGGGTGTTGACAAATGTTGCCAAGTATTTTGAATGAACTCTTTTTTTTCTTCTTCTGATGCATTTTGTAGCTCCTTTAATAAATGAAGTGTTTCATTCAAGAACATCGGTTGATATGATAGTGGTGGTGGTAATATTAACGTAATCACTTCTGATAAGTCACCTACAATGTGATATGATTCATCAAACAACCATTGCGGAATTTCACCAAGTTGTTGGCACCAATACTTTAACTCGCTTGATTTTATTGTCCTTTTAGGGCGTCTACCACTTAATAATGCCACACACCAGATGGCATCTTTTTCATTAGCAGTTGATAAATACTGAACTAACGCATCTATTTTTGCATTTGTTTTTGTTGTTTCATCAATGGCGGTATAGAGTTCTGAAAATGCTTTCATTCGGTAACGTTATTGTGTTCAACTTCCTCTCCCTTTATATCTTCTACTGTTTCCCCTTCATACAAGGTATCCACTTCCACTGCATTTAGTTTATATTCTTCTCTCAACCATTTTGCATAAATACTTTTGTAACCATGCGTTACATAAATATTTTCGGCACCCGTTTCTGTAACCGCTTTATTTAGTTGATTCCAATCCGCATGATCCGATAAGACAAATCCACGATCGGCTCCTCTTCTCCGTCTTGCGCCGCGCAATTGCATCCATCCACTGCAAATACCCAAGCTATAGGGCTCAAACTTTTTTAACCAAGGTGTTCCAATTGCTGAAGGAGGTGCTACAATTATATCCCCCTTTATTTCCTTTCTATTCTGATCGGTTACTCTTGTTGATACGGGGAGCTGCATATCAAAAACAGATAACACCTCATTTAAATTTGCAACCGCTCCATGTGTGTATATGTTGCCAATGGAAGGGTCTAGGTGTTTGATAATCCGTTGCGCTTTACCCAAAGCATATCCAATTATAACGGAGTTCTTTCCTTTTTCACGATTTGTTTTCCACCATTGATTGATATCATTAGCAACTTCAAGTGGAGTAGGGAAATGGTAGATGGGTAAACCAAAGGTTGATTCCGTAACAAAATGATGACAACGCAATTGTTCGTAAGGAGCAGCTACGCCATCGTGTTGTAATTTATAATCACCAGAAACAACCCAAATTTCTCCATTATATTCGAGTCTTATTTGGGCAGATCCTATAATATGACCAGCCGGGTGTAAACTTATTTTCACACCATTCATCATAATCGTTTCACCATATTCCACACCCTGTGTTTTAATGTCTTGTCCCAAGCGAAATTTTAATACCGGAATAGATTGGTGATGAGCTAAATAATGTTTACTTCCCCAACGTGCATGATCAGAATGAGCATGTGTAATAATCGCTCTATTTACAGGTTTCCAAGGGTCTATATAAACTCCAGCAGGAACACAAAAAATTCCAAATTGATCAAATTTTAGCATTATAGACTCGCAATTTTATTAGCTGATTTTCAATACATTTAAAAATGGATTAATACTTTTCAAATTTCATACCACTATGCACTATCACTTTACTTTTACCTCCTCTTGGTAAATAAAATTAATAAAACAAATCCTAAATTACTATGGGTATTAGAATGTGAGTTAATGAAATAGATAATAATAAAAAATGGATGGACTACAAGAGAATTGATATTATATGACCAGGTATTTATTAGCTTATATTTGTTTTGTAAGCCGTAATTTTTAGGTGTAATGCTATTATAATTAAGAAAAATAAAAATAATTAAAATGGATTTTGACCGAACAGGAATAATATTATATTCAGCAGAATATAAAAAATGCGTATCATTTTATGAAGATATACTTGAACTTAATAAAATGTTTGAAAATGATAAACTCACTTGTTTTGAGTTTGGGCAGTCCTATTTAATGGTGGAATTAGATGACGCATACAATGAACAAATAATAGAATTGGAGCGAACAAAAATTTGTTTACGAATGAATGTGCCAAATGTAAAAATACTTGCGAATAAACTAATTTCGAAAAATATAGAAGTAGATTATCAAGAACATTCTTGGGGAACAACAGCTAAGTTTTTTGACCCTGATGGAAATTTATGTGCTTTTAAAGACAGTGAAAAGTTTGAAAAGCAAATTACTGGTGATTTTAGTAACACTCAATAATTTAACCTAACAAACCATCCGCCTAGTGAAAGTAAAAAATATACAAATAGAGAGACTGCTAACTAAAAGATTAATCCTTATACCTTTTACTGCGCAAATTTGCAAAAACCTTATAAACAATGATTTTACCGACGTATACAAAATGGGTTTTAAAAAAGGTATAAGTTGGCCTGATGAGGATGTGAAGGAGACCTTACCCAAAATAATTAATAATTTATCGCAAGTTAAATCACCTACCGGGTTTGAATCGTGGATGATTGTGAAAAATGACACGTTAGAAATAATAGGAGATGCAGGCTTCAAAGGGTTTAATGCTACAGAAAAAAATGTTGATATTGGATATGGTATCATAAAAGAAGAAAGAAGAAAAGGCTACGCAGAAGAAGCGGTAATAGCTCTTATAAAATGGGCATTTTCTAAAGGCGTTGTAAAGGAAATAACGGCGGAATGTTTATTAGATAATATTAGCTCTATCCATTTATTAAAAAAATTAAATTTTATAGAAACATCAAAAGATAATGAGACCCTTCATTGGGTGCTGCAAAACAAAAAAATATGAAGAATAGGGTAAAAAAACTGTCAATAAGAGTTTTGCGGGAGTAGAGTAGGAGTGTGCAAAAAGTGGTTATAATTCCAAATAATACACATCAATAGAAAAATGAAAAATAGAATCGTATTTTTAGTTGCGTTAGTTTTTAGCGTAAACTTATATTCACAAACCACTTATGTGTTTTTTGGATCTTACAATAGAGACACTTCAGCAGATGGATTATATGTTTATAGTTTAGATACATTAACTGGAACGTTATCAAAAATCTCAACAAATAATAGTGTTTTTAATCCCACCTATTTCACGTTGTCACCAAATGGTAAATTTTTATATGCTTGTACCGAAAGTCAAACAAAAAATGCAGGAAGTGTAAGTAGCTATGAATTTAATGCTGAAAAAGGGATGTTGACTTTTCTCAATTCTCAAAAAAGTGGTGGGGAAAATCCTGTTTATTTAGCCGTTAATAAAAGCGGTAAGTGGTTGGTAAATGGAAATTATACCGAAGGAAGCATTTCTGTGTATTCGCTTTCGGAAGACGGTAAAATAAACCCAATCACCCAAATATTTCAATTTACTGAAGGTAGTATTAATCCAAAAAGACAGGATCGCGCTCATATACATTCGGTTATTTTTTCGCCCGAACAAGATTATATATTTTTCCCTGATTTAGGGGCAGACAAAATTCGGTTCTTTCAGTTTTACGGTTTGAAAACACAACCACTACAAAATGAAAATTTTATCAAATCTACAATTGGAAGCGGACCCCGACATTTAACTTTTCACCCGAACGGAAAGTTTGCCTACTGTATTGAAGAGCTGGGCGGGGCAGTAAGTGTTTTTAAATATAGCAATGGAAAATTAGACAGTATTCAAAGAATAATTACCCATCCAAAAGATTATACAGGATTTGTGATGAGTGCAGACATTCATATTTCACCAGATGGTAAATTCTTATACGGATCTAATAGAGGTGACCAAAACAATATTTCTATTTTTTCAATCAATGAAGATGGTACTTTAGAATCAATTGGTTATCAATCTTCATTAGGCATACATCCTAGGATTTTTGCAATAGACCCCAGTGGACATTTTTTAATTGTAACAAATATGATTAGCGGAAATGTATTTGTTTTTAAGAGGAATATAAAAACAGGCTCTTTAGAAAAAGTTGGTAATGAAGTGAAAATAAATAATGTATCGTGTGTACAAATTAAACGATATTGAATTGAGAATAACGAATACTTTTTAAATTAAAACTGATTGATTTTAAAGAGCTCTTTTATAAGATTGAAAATCGAACATTAGAAGATGAGCGTAATATTTTTAATATTTAATTTTCTTGGTGGTATGATAATTATATTCTTTTTAAATAAATAATGTTGATTCATTTTAATCTAATCCTATTTCCAAATCCACTTAGACCTATTGTTAAATTAATTGAATACCCTTTTAAATCCGTATAATAATTTGCTTGAGTTATGTAAAGTTTAGCTCTAACAGAAGTAACTACTTTTTCTTGTAATCCTACAAATAAATCTGGAATGAGTTTTAGTTTTGTCCGTATCTTATAATCCAAACATGCTCCTAAAATCACGTTATAATCAGTAATTCTCAATTCGCTCTCCTTATTGTCTTTGTTTTCGCCAGTAAACTCCGTTACTCCAAAACCTACAAAAGGACTAAGTTTAATTTTTCCTTTATCAATAAAGGCATAACCATAAGAAACGTCCAAAATTGCAAAACTAACATTTTGACCTTTGTACCAGTTTTTATTTGATAGGTAATCTTTCCTAAGCTTATCAAAACCTAAACTTCCACTTAGGTATAAAATTGATTTTTTATATGCAAGATCAAAACCATACATAAAATTAAATGTTGGGGCAAATGTCTTACCTAATGATCCAGTAAAAAATCCGGAACCAAATCCTGCATGTAAACCATATCCAAAATTTCTATCTTCAAATTCAGGGATTCGATTGGCAGCATAAGTTTTAAGTTCTTCAAATGATTTATTTTCCCAGATGATAATCGACTTTAAGTCTTTACCTCCATTTGATTCTTTATCTAATTTATCTATTTCAGTGTTACAGGAGCTGTAGATATCATTAAAATTTCCTTCAATTTCAGATAGTGAATTTACTTTGTCAAGCTCAATTTGTAATCGGCGACGATGAATCTCAACAATATCAAATATTACTTGATTATATCTTAAATACTGTTCCGTTTTATATGCAGGATTTATCCATGAAAGCTTTTTATCCATGTAGCATTTGGCTTTGTTTCTCACCACAATTGTATCACCAATTTTTTGCTTAGCTGCGCTATAACCCAGAAAGTATTTTAACTCAGAAATATTTTGACCACTCTCTTTTTCCTTAAAATCGTTCCAGGTCAGTTTTCCATCACTCCAATTTTTCTGATAATCTTGAGCCATTAATCCCGTTGAAAAATGTAATTCGAATAAAAATATTGCGAATGCTTTCATCATTATTGTATCGTTTTATTTAGCCAACTCTGCACCTTCGTTTTTTATTAAATCCATTAATTCAGTATGTACTTTAAAGGTGCTTTTAAAATCATTAATATTTCTTGCTGTATTTTCCAGCACTATTAAATTTATATTTGAATGTGGATAATAATAACAAGCTGACACAAACCCTGGCACATAACCAAATGCTCCAATTTGAATGTTTTCCTCACCATCTTTAAAAAGCAAGCCGTAACCGTATTCTACTTTTTCAAAAATTGGATGAATTCTTGTCGCATATCTTGTTTTCATTAACGCCAACGTTTCCTTTTTCACAAGTCTACCAGAGTAGAGCAATTGGTTCCATTTATTTAAATCTTCCACGTTTGAAATGAACGAGCCTGCAGCAGCATAATTATCTAAACTTTTTGTTGTGTATTCTAGCGCTCCATTTTCTTTTTCTTCATATCCCTTTACGAGGTTCTTGTAATTTTTATTGTCAGGATGAAAAGTATTGGATAGCCCAAACTCCGTAAAAAGTTCGGTTGATAATTTATCGAATGATTTTTTTGTAATTTTTTCAACAATTTGAGCTAGTAGCTCATAACCTATTTGTGAGTAATGGAATTGCGAACCTTCTTCAAATTCTAACGGCTTATTTATATCAATAATTCCGTGTGTGTGAGTCAATAAGTGATGGATAGTAATTTTGGTAGTCCAGGATTGATTTATTTCTGGTAAGAATTTGCTGATTTTGTCGCTTAACTGAATAGTTCCTTTCTCATATTCTTTTAAAATGAGTACTGCTGTAATCTGTTTGCTAATTGAACCAATTACGAACTGATCATTTTCTTTTATTAATATTTTATTTTCTAAATCGGAGTATCCTATGGCTTTTTTATAGAGGATGGATGAGTCTTTTGTTATGAGTACAACACCATTAAAATTGTTGTTTGTAATTATTGAATCAATTTTTAATGTTAATTTTTTGATCAGTTCTTTTGCCGCTTGATCATTGTTTGAAAAGCTAGACATAAAAAGTAAAAGAAGTAAAATTGGTAGATGCAATTTCATTAATTTATTTAGTTTTAAATGGTACACAACATCCAGAAAAGTCGAATTTAAAATAATTGCGAAGGGTCAACTTGAAATTTAATAGTTCAACCAAAATATAATCACATTACTTTTAACAACTTAAGTTTAAATATTTATTATTTAACAGCCATTTAGAAAAAGTAAAAATTAATTTTCTTCGGCTCTTATCAGTATAGTCATAATTCATTTACTTGCATGATTAATTGAACTTAGGATATTATATACTCATCCTTCTAATTGAAACCATTAATTTTTAATATTGAATGTTGCCCTTAACAACATTTTGAACTAGGGTCGCAATTTGGTTTTTCTGCATATACCGTAATGCTTCTGATAACAGTAGGATTAGAATTATAGGCTGCTATTTCTTCGTCATTCAGATAGTTCTTTAAAATATCGTTCGGTACAATAATGGGTTTATCTTTTTGGATGGTCATTTTGCTAAAACCTGTCTTTGAAATGTAATTGATATACTCCTCTTTGTCTATGGCGCTTGCTACACAACCTGCATACATCTCTGCCGCATTTTTTATTTTTTCTGGCAATACGCCCGTTAGTACAATGTCTGAAATACTAAAATGTCCACCAGGCTTTAACACCCTAAATATTTCTGTAAATACAGCCTGTTTATTGGGTACCAGATTTAAAACACAATTACTGACTACCACATCGGCAATATTAGCTGTAGTTGGTATTTTTTCTATATCGCCTTGACGAAACTCTACATTATTAAAACTTAATTTTTCTGCATTCGTTCTGGCTTTATCAATCATTGCTTCGGTAAAATCAATACCTATCACTTTTCCTGCTTCGCCTGTTTCGGCTCTCGCTACAAAACAATCATTACCTGCTCCACTTCCTAAGTCAATAACGGTATCGCCTTTTTTTATTTTTGCAAATTGGGTAGGTAAGCCACAGCCTAAGCCTAAATCGGCATCTGGGTGGTAACCCTTTAGATCATTGTATTCTTCATTCATTATATTATATACTTCTGTACTACAACCTCCCGCACCACAACATGATGCTGCGTTGGTATCTTTGTCTTTTAAGGCTATTTCAGTATATTTTTGCCTTACCATTTCTTTGATTTCTTTTTCTGTGTCCATGTTTGGTATGTTTTAGATTGTTATAAAATTACGATTACTCTTAACAACATTTATTTTTAGTGACCTTGATAATCATTTTTGAAAAATATTTTTGAAGTGTCGTTAAAATTTTATCGTCGATGCAATAGCAAATAGAATTTCCTACAATATTTCCTTTTATTAATCCTGCATTTTTTAACTCTTTTAAATGTTGCGAAACGGTAGATTGTGAAAGAGGAAGTTCGAGTACAATGTCGCCGCAAATACATTCATTTACTTTCATTAGATATTCAATGATGGCTATTCTTGCAGGATGCCCCAATGCTTTTGCGATGGTTGCAATTTGATTTTGTTGGTCTGTAAAATGATCTGTTTTAGTTGCTCCCATTTTTGTTAAATATAATATTGCAATATTACGATTAATATTTTATAAATAAAAATAATTTGGCTGTTTTTTATAAGATGCCTTTTTACTATTTGATTTGATTGGGGTTGACGATTACTACGTTTTCTTTTAAAAGTCATTTCCGAGGCATCACATCTCTTACGCACAATGCTAACACTTATTTTGACCTCCACGCTTGTATAGCCTGCTTCCGGAGGGAGATTTACTCGACTTTACGCCATCCTACTTCTTTTGGAAAGTTGTGTTATTTCAATTTTCGTTGTGTTGTTAATATTTTTTAATGCTAGTCTGTAAATTTCTTTTTATAAATGTCCAGTGCTTTTAGGTGGCTTTTTTTTTCATAGTCGGTTTGGCCTTTCTTTTTTGCAATGTCGCCAAGCGCTACAAAAATATCAGCGAAAATATCGTGGTCGCTTTTAAAAAACTGTTTATCAATTGCAAGTGCTTTGTTTATTTTTTCTTCCGCTTCAAAAAGTTTATTTTCTTGAATACACAAAGTTTCACAATTTAAATAAATAATTGCTGTTAGTGGGTTATTGTAGGTGAAAAGTTGTATGTGAAGTGCTAATGATTGAGTAAAAAGTGAATCTGCCTTTTTGTTATCTTTCTTTGCTGTTTTATTTAATCCAGGCCCATTTAAAGCAATGGCGCTTGTTGCATTAGCGCGAAATAGATGGCAGGTTATATTATATAGAGAACGATACTTAATTTTAATTTTTTTTGTTTCATGTTTGTCATCTTTTTTTTAAGATAATACTAAGTGTATTTTAAGTGATAGTTTTTTCCTTTCGAAATCTATCGATGTAGAGTTTGACTGCTGCCATGAAAGTTGCTGTTAGCGAATACCCAATTCTCGAAATGCATTTCTGTGTTGAAACGTTAGCAAACTTTTTTTTCGCAGCGTTCATTTTCTCTTTCGGTTTCAATGGTAATGTGTTGAATGTTCTTGTGTTCCAGTTTGTGTTTGAGTTCGTGTTTTATTTTTCGTTCTTCTTCCACCGTTGTGTTTTCTTGTAAAACTAAATGTGCTGTTAAAGCATTTTCAGTGGTACTGATTGCCCAAATATGAATGTGGTGTAAGTCCTTTACTCCAATAATTTTTATTGCTGTTGTTTTAATTTCGTCCATACGAATAGTTGATGGAACTCCATCAAGTGATAAACGTAAACTCTCTTTTAATAGTCGCCAAGTGGAGAGAAGAATTACAATAGCAATTACAATACTTAGCAGGCTGTCAATCCAATACCAATTGGTATAAAATATTACAATGCCACCAATAACAAGCCCAAGTGAAACAACTGCATCACTCATTAAATGCAAGTAAGCACTTTTAATATTCAGGTCTTTGTCTTTATCACGAAGAAATAGTAATGCTGTAACCGAATTAATAACGATGCCGATGCCTGCAACAATTGCTATCGTTGTTCCAGCGGTTGGTTCGGGATTTAAAAAACGATGCGCAGCTTCGTATATAATTGCACCTACTGAAACTAATAAAACCATTGCGTTAAAAAGGGCAACAAGAATGGACGTTTTGCGATAACCGTACGTGTAATGTTCGTTTGGTTTTACTTTTAAAAGTCGGAATGCTAAAAGGGAAAGGGCTAATGCTCCCACATCAGCCAGGTTGTGGCCAGCGTCTGACAATAAAGAAAGTGAATGAATAAAAAGTCCAACAATTACTTCAATTATTACAAACAAAAAGTTTAATGCAATGCCAATAATAAATGCGGAGTTCACATTTGTTAGCTTTACGGAATGGTCGTGGTGATGGCTTGAATGAGTATGTTCCAATTTCGATGTTTAAATTAGTTTTGTAGAATTATAAGCGAATGTGAAATTTGGCGATTTAAAATTAGCAAAACAATAAATTAGTAAACTAATTTTAAATGGAAGGGAAATAAAAACGTCCCAATTTGTTGGAGCTCTGAACTTGGTAAGAAGCTCAAAAGTTTATTTAAGTACGAAACCCAATTTTTGTCAAATGCAGCAACATTTATTTCTTGCTAAAATGTTTATATGTATACTACCTGTGCAGAATAAAAATCCTTGTTAGTGGATAGTTAAAAAGATAATCATTAATTAATTTTTTTTCCTCTCACCGTATAATTTGTTCCACCACCCATTGCGTGATCACAAACATTTGTTGCAATTGAAAAAGACGTACTGTCGTTGTTTTGTATTTTCCCACTACCGCCACAACAAGTTAAATTCCCTTCTTTGTCTAACTCAAACGTTGTTGTTATTCCGTCCATGTAGTTAATTAATATAGCCTTAACGTCTTTATTTTTTTTTTTATAAGAGATCTTTCCTTTAAAGTCACCTTCTTGCTCATTGAACACACCACCACTCATTGTCCAATTGTAAGAAGAGTAATGGAAATTCCAATCCCCGCTAACCAAAGTTCTGTAATCCAACGATTTTTTTTTGCAGCCAGAAAATAGAATGGCGAAAATAAAAATGGCAGTTACTAGGTATTTTGATGAAGGGTTCATTTTTTTATTTTTATTAATCACCTCTAATTACTAACTGTTTGATGAAGATGGCGATAAGACCACTTAATTTCATTCGAAGGGCAACACTTCAAATTTACAAAAAGCATGCATGAAAAGACTTTCTGTATGGTTTTACTAATTGGTTTCATGTTTTCTATACATTAATTTGGTGAACACGTTCGAGCCTAATACATTCATCAATCTCCGCTTTGTTATCGCATTCGTAAAATTACGCTCTTAATTTGTTTTGATATACTTCGGTTTTTTTCTGTGTTTGGTGCCTTGTTCATAAGCAAATGCAATTTCGAGCAACATGGGTTCACTCCATGCTTTTCCAAAAAAGGAGACTCCCACAGGCAGTTCATCAATAAAACCCATCGGCACAGAAATATTCGGATATCCAGCAATAGCAGCATAAGCAGAAGATCCACCCATGTAAAAGTCTCCATTAATAAAATCTGTTTTCCAAGCAGGGCCACCAGTGGGCGCCATTAACGCATCCAGTTTATTTTCTTTTAATAGTTTATCAATGCCATTTTCACGTGTCGCTTTCAGCATATCATGCAATGCTTTTTTGTATTCAGCCGAATTAAGATCGCCTTTGGCTTCCGCTTGTTCCAATAGTCCTTGACTAAAGTATTTTAATTCTACCGAATCTGTTTTATTAAATTCAATCAATTCCTTCAAGGTCTTCACCGGCACGTTACCACCTAATCCTTTGAAATAGTTATTGAGTCCGTCTTTGAATTCGTAAAGCATCACTTGCAAAGAGGCATTGGAAACAGATGGATCAAGTGGAAATTGCAGTTCGATTACTTCTGCCCCTTGGCTTTTTAAATAAGTAATAGTTTCAGTTAACAATTCATCTACTTTGGGATGGAAGCCGGTAGTATTTTTTAGGAGACCAATACGCTTACCGTTTAAACCATCTGTTTTTAAAAATACGGTGTAATCATTTTTTATATTTCCTGTAGAACTCGCTGTTTTGTTGTCTGCTGGGTCAAGGCCTGTTAACAGCCCAAGTGCTATTGCTACATCTTTTACCGAACGCCCCATAGGGCCAGGTGTGTCTTGTGTAGCGGAGATCGGAATAATTCCCGCACGACTGATTAACCCAACAGTAGGCTTTAACCCCACAATACCATTGTTGTTGGAGGGGCATACGATAGACCCGTCTGTTTCTGTACCGATTGCAAATGCACACAAATTGGCTGATACGGCAACGCCTGAGCCAGAACTGGAGCCACATGGATTTCTATCCAGCACGTATGGGTTTTTTGTTTGTCCGCCAACACCACTCCAGCCGCTAGAAGCAAGGTTTGCCCGAAAATGCGCCCATTCACTCAAATTGGTTTTACCAATAATAACAGCACCCGCTTCTCTTAATTTTTTTGCCACCCAACTATCTTGTAAAGGCATGGAGTTACGCAATACGGTAGCTCCAGCAGTGGTGTGCATGTTGTCATGCGTATCAATGTTATCTTTTAAAAGAACAGGAATGCCATGCAAGGGGCCACGACTTTTTCCTGCTGCCAACTCTTTATCCAATTCAGCAGCAATTTTTAGCGCATCTGGATTTACTTCAATCACCGAATTTAACGCCGGTCCATTTTTATCCAATTCCTTAATTCGGTTGAGGTAATTTTGTACCACATTCGTAATGGTATAGTTGCCTTGTTTGTATCCGTTTTGAAGGTCAGTAATGGTTATCTCTTCTAAGTTGATGGCAGCGGTAATGGTAGTATCAACTGTTGATGCGCTTTCTTTTTTAGTCTCCTGTTTACAGGAAGAAAGAAGAACAGAAGACAAACAAACAATAAAAAAGAAGTGTAGTAGAGATAGGCGATTTTTCATAGGGTGTTTGTTTGAATTTGTTTTAAGGTATTATGTGATGGAACCAAAAGTATTAAATATTTCCGTATGCTGCGCTGCGATTATTTTAGAAACCACTTAACTTAGAAACAATTATAGTTATAACAAAATTAAGAAATTTGTATCATTAGTATTTTCTCAAAAGTCCAAATACCTTTAATTTTTTTATACTGCAACAAATATCCACCACCGCTCGAATAAGCTTTTCTTTGTGGTTTAGATTGGACTTGCCAATTTGTATTTAGTTGAATTGTGGCTACATCCCCCTTAATATCGATGTCACTAAAGGTTAAGAAAACAAAATCGCCAATCTTATCCGCAATTTTTTGTAGTTGGTTGCTAGGTTTTACACAAAACCTAACGTCCTTAATTATTGTTGGAATTTCCGAATCTTCAAATTGATATTCTTGAATGGTAGTTTTAGTTTCATCGGAATTATGAAAATAATATGTTTTACTTACATAAATATTATTTTTATCCTTAATTAGATGGTAATCAGGAACATCTATCGAGTCGACTACACCTCTTTTTAATACTTCAAAAATTAATTGTTGTTTATCGGTTGTTGCTTGAAATTCACGTGTTGGACAGTCAAAGTACTTGGTACTTGTATAGGTCTTTGGGCTACATGAAAATAAAGATAAGAGTCCGAATAAGATTAAGGTTGGTTTCATAATGTTAGTTTCATAATGTTAGTCTTTGTATTTTTTTAAGTCTAGGTTAATAACCTTCGTGGGCTTTTCCTTTACATTTTTAGGTTTCCGTAAATTATATGTTAAAATCAAAATCTGGTCTTTAATTACAGCTTCGTCAAATAAATATTCGGGATAATTCTGCTCTAAATTGCCCAACGCGCTACTAATTTCGTTTTTAGGCAATGGAACGTTATATGTTTTGATTTTGTTAACATTATGTACTTTCAATGAGTTAAAATCTGAAATAGATTTTATGTCATAGCTGCTATTTCTGAATGATACCAATATTTGCAAATTTTTATCTTTACTGAAATAAATAAGTCTGCCCACATTACTGTTTAATTTACCTGTAGTTTTGTCGAACAAGTAAAATTCATGAAGAGAACAACAACCAGAAATTACATTATTTTGAACAAGAAAAGTATTTTTATATTCTTGAAAAGTAACAAAGCCTAACCTTCCAGTGAGCTCTTGAAGCCCATCACTAAGTGAAAAAATTATTTTTTTTATTTTTTTTGAATCTTCAAAGGTAACCTAAGAAGAGTCACAATTGAAACTCCAATAAAGTTTTACATTATTGTCGAATTGAATCGTGTTACAAGAAATTATTTCACTCAATATCTTGTCTTTCTCGCAAAAACAATTCTGACATAAAGAGAAATTTCCAGCTAAAATAAATAACGTGAAAATTATCGTCCTCATTATATAGTATATAATATTTGCATAAGTTTATTTGATAAGTCATATTGTGTTTACCTTCATAGAAGATATTATATTTTACTTTTGCAATGTTTCTAAAGCTATTGTAGAATTTATATAAAGTTGCGTTTCATTTGCGTATCTGCGACCCTGATTTATATCCTTGCCCTTTTTCTGTAGCATTTTTATATTATTAAAACAGTTTTCTTTTAATTTTTTTATGGCATTTAATACGCTGTCTGATGTTGGATTTATATCATTTTTTTTGATTGCATTAAAAATAATTCTTTCAGAATATTCGACCTCTTCAAGTTTAAATTCTATTGTTGAATTAGAACCTAACAAAATTTTGGTTTCCTCGGTTCCAAAAACTAAGTATCCAAACTCGTGAGAATTTTCTCCTTTTGGTAAATAGCGATCTTCAATGATGAGTAAATAACCATTATCTTTTAGAAGGTCTTTAATTGAATTAAGAATGCTAATCCATTCTCTTGGATTTATTTCGTGTAGAACATTACACAGAACTATACAGTCAAAATTGTTTTTTGGTATTTCATTTATACCTGAATAGATCGCTTTTTTATTAGGGACTTTGTTTAATAATTCAAAGTTTCTCCTGTCAGGCTCATAAGCACTGTAAATTACTTTTTTAGAGACGATTTCATCCTCTTGTATTGTATATCCAATTCTTGCTTTCCCTGCACCAAAATCTAGTAGTTCTAAGCTAGTCTTATCTTTTAAAAATTCTTTAAAAATTTTGTATTGTGGGTCATTGATATTTTTATCAAAAATGACATCGGGCTCTTTAAAGCATTGTACCATAAAATTGCCGTAAGCCCATTCGGAAATAGATGTAATAAACGTAATAAGTTCATTTATATGCTCATCGATTCCCATCAAATCATTAAAGGACTTTCCTGGTGTTGTCCTAGAAGGCGGAATAATTTCATCATCTTTTACCATCAAAATCTCGTCATAATCCAAATGCGACAATATATGAACTGAATGTGTTGCAATCCAAAATTGCCCTGTTTTGTCAATAATACTCTTTAGTGCGTTTATTAATTTTAATTGAGCTTCAGGATGTAAATGTTGTTCTGGTTCATCTATGATAATAATACTTTCCTTGATATTAGTCTTAGAATTTATATCTAAATAGAAAAAAAGAATAGCGTATGCAAAAAGTGTTTTTTGCCCCGGAGAGAACAGATTTAAATTGAAAGGTTCGTCATTGTAGTGCAAAGTGTTGTTTCCATTACTGCCCTGTGTAGTTCGTTGATAAGAAAAGTCTTTGCCTAAAAATTGTTTAACATAACCTTGAAATTTATTGAATAATTGAAATGAGCGTTTATGCTTAATCTCGTCATTTATTAATTCAGGCTTTTCTCGATGTTTAAGAAATAAATTGTATTCGTCATTAACAATTTCGTTTGTTAAACTATTTAAATAGATTATTGTAGATTGATTGTTGAATGCAGTAAACTCATTTAATAAAAAATTTGGTTGTTGAGCGTTTCTATTCTCTGGTTGAAGCAGTGAAGGATTATTGATAACGGAATCAAAATGGTTATTTGTTAAAATATTTTCAAATGTAAGAGTATCATTATTATTAATATTTGCTTTTATTTTCATCAAGTCATCATTGTCTACTATTTTAATATATGCCCTACCTAATTGATGAAGCCTTTGAATGAAGCCATTCATTAGCTTACTTGCATGACTCTTATATTCTTGAATCTGTTGAGCATTATAACTTTTGTTGTCTAATTCATTCATTGATATTTTAGCCTCAGAAATGTTTTGTTCAAACTGAGAAATAATGCTTGATGGAATACCAGTTAAATGCTCCTCAAAATAATTTTCGTAATTAATCGTACTTAAGTAATTTTCCACAAATTTGAGAACTCGAGATTTTCCAACTCCATTTTTACCAACCAAGGCGACCATCGCACCTAGAGGTTTTTTTGTAAGATTAATTTCTTTCAGATTTACCTTCTTGGTTTCTGTCAATGGTACTCTTATTTTTGAAATTCTCATTTTCTTATTGTTCTAGTCTTTTTACTTTTCTGTAATTTAATAATAAAGACCTCCTTAAATGTACACTATTTAAAAAGTCCTTTATAAATGTTCATCAATTTGTTCTTTTTAATTTTAACAGGCTATTAGCAGGCGCTCATTTACTTGAATCTTCCAAATGTATTTTATTACTTCTTCATCTGTATACATACAATTAATTAATTTTCATTTTATACGTTGTTGTATAACCTTACTATAAATTTGGGGGATGTGATAAAAATATTAGTACTAAGAAATGAAGGTGCTTTTATTACTACCAGAGATATTTAAAGCGCTATCTTATTACATGGAGGTTTATTTATATAAATACACTTAACCATTTTATGGCTTCTTGTTCATCGGTAAACATTTTTGTGGGTCTTTCGGGTTTATTAACCTTTAAGTAGAAGTTGCCTACTAATCTAAGAATATCTGAGTTAATCATAAAAGCATCTGCTTTTGAATAGGGATTAGATTCCTTTTTAGCCCAATACTCTCTGATTGCCTTTCCTGGCATTGTAGAATTTTCATGATTAAGTAACAACGGCACCTTCTTATAGTTTACCATTTCGCCTATTTTTGCAACTGTTATTTTTAACAATTCAACCGTTTCTTCTTTTTCGGGAGTTATACGAACGTACAAAATACCATCGGCTCTTAGGTGAATATAGTAGGGTACAATAATTACTTGTGAAATTATTTCATCATTCTTTAAAGTTATATGTGGCATTGTAGACATATTAGGCAATAAAAAATAAATCTTCGATTAGTTATCGATATTAGGCTTCCAATGTACAAAAAGAATAGAAATATAAAAATATTTTTTACATAAATTTTAGAGTAGCTTAGCATTTTTCTCCTCCTGTGCGGTTTGATTTCAGCTGTTAGGTGACTTAATATTTAATTTAGTTATGATCTCAGTTCGATTTTAAAAGACCTTTTAATTAACCTATAAATAAGGGTTTCGATATGATCATACTTTCTTTTGATTCTCCAAAAGTAAGTATGCAAAGAAAAAGCGACCACGAAAACCAACTTCCTATTCGTTTTGCCCTCAAAAGCCATACACCTCATTGACACGAAACTGGCGGTTCGCAATTTCGTGAACATCAACCGCACCAGTTCTAAATGTAATTCAATTGAGAAAAATCCTAATGGATTTTAGATATTATTTTTTGTAATATTAATCGAACTCAGGTTTATAATATAATTTTACTATTTCTTGAGAATACTTGCTGGATATTTTTTTGATAAAGGAAGGAAAATCTAATTCCGCTTTTTCATCGGCGGTATCAGAAATGGTTCTAATAATTGTAAATGGAATTTGATATTCATAGCATACTTGTGCAACGGCAGCTCCTTCCATTTCTACACATAAAATTGTTGGGAGCGTGCTTAGTAATTTATGTTTCTCACTCTTGTTGGCGAAAAATTTATCTCCGCTGGCAATATCACCAATGAAGAGTTTAGGGTGATGTATTTTAAAGTTATCCAAGTCTTTCTGCTCAATAACTGCTGCCAAATGTTTTTTACTTAAAAGGTCATTAATAATTAATTCAGCTTTAGCTACTTTTTCGTTCGGCGATTCAAAATAGGTAATGCCAAGTAGTGGAATTTCAAACTGCGGCACCAAGGGTCTTGCATCCATGTCGTGTTGAATAAGCCGTTTTGCAATAACTATATCTCCTATGTTAAGGGAGGGGTTTATTGCACCTGCA
Organism: Bacteroidia bacterium; assembly: GCA_039937835.1. Lineage (GTDB taxonomy): Bacteria > Bacteroidota > Bacteroidia > 2-12-FULL-35-15 > 2-12-FULL-35-15 > 2-12-FULL-35-15. The sequence goes on from JBDTFR010000018.1 coordinate 75,829, forward strand.
ACTCCAGTAAAAATTAGTTCTGTTATTTTAAATTCTAAAATGAGCGTGGTCAGCGTGGTGGAGGCAGCTACTTTACCCCATCTTGAAAAAACAACAATGGTTTTGATGTTATTTAAAAGACCAACATAATAGGTTCTTCCTCCAATTTCCGTTTCTTGCTTGTTGGTAAGAAGTTCGGTAATGCTGTGAATTTCTTCCGGCATTGCACCCATTATTCCTATTATTTTTTTGGTCATATTATTTTCTGTAAATTAAGCTGTAAAGGTGAAATAAATTTCTTTTCAGTTTGTCAGTATTTTTTCGAAATTGCTTTTTCAAAATCCGCCTGTTAACTATTAGAATAGTATTTATAACTGGAGTTCTATTTTAAAAGGCCTTTCAATTGGCCTATAAATAAGGGTTTCCATATGATCATACTTTCTTTTGATTCTCCAAAAAAAAGTACGCAAAGAAAAAGCGACGACGAAAACCAACCTCTAGCTTTCGTTTTTCACGCAATAGCCCTACACATCATTGCCACGAATCTGGCAGTTCGCATTTTCGTGGACTTCAACCGCACCAATATTTACCGTTAATCCAATTGAAAAAAATTGTGCTAATCATGCGGCTAAGATAAGTTTAGCGATTTCGGGTTACAAAACTGTCTTCCAACAAAAAATTTTATACGAATCACAAAACTTCATTTTACCACAGACCACTAATTTCCTGTCGGTGCTGTTATATGCTGTCTTATCTTTCTTAGGAAGATCAATAGTTTCAAGTAAGCACGAAACTTTCCATTAAGCAATTTAATTTTTTGGAGCGTCAAGAAATTGTTCACATTGCTTTAATTTATGGATGAAATTTTTCTCCATTCGTTAACATCTCAATAATTGCCTTCATTCTCTTATCTCTTGTTTCCGGTTTTTTTGCTGTTTGAAGTCGCCATACAATGGCATATGTATTCGTTTTATTAAGTGTTTTAAAAAAAGTTTCAGCATTTTTATTCTTAGCCAATTCTTTTAGAAAGTCGGCAGGCACCACCATGTTGCTTGGTGAATCATACGCTTGTTCCCATCTGCCATCTGTTTTGGCTGCCTCTACCTGTTTTATACCCCCTGCTTTCATTTGCCCTGCTTTTTCAAGCCGTTCAATATGCTCGCGATTTCTTTTAGACCAAATGCTTTTTGGTCTTCGGGGTGTAAATTTCTGAAGCCATGATTCCGTATCGTATGTTTTTTTTTGTCCATCAATCCATCCATAACATAACGCCACATCAAGTGCCTCCGAATAGGTGATTGTTGTAACATCAGAATTTTTTTTGAAAAGTCGTATCCAAATTCCTGTTGATGATGTATTATGTTTAGCCAACCATGAATTCAATTCCTTTATACTGGTGAAAGATAAAATTGGTAAGTCCTGTTTTACTACTATGTTTTTGTCTTGAATTTTATTTTTCATTTTCATATTTGAATTTGGCAAATATTTAATGGAATCTGTTAGATTTTTTAAATAACATTGAGAGGTTTGAACGTAAAGATTTTTTTTTAAAAATTACCGCCAACGATTTGCTATGAAACGAATACGTTTAAATACCTACATATGTGTCCCACGTTGATAACGAAATTTAACAGCACGCACTTTAATAACCTACAATACAGCATATGTTTTATAGGTTTTGTTGGGCGTTCGTTTGCTTTACTTCACCATTGGTTTCGACGCTGTTACTTTGTCCCAATAAATAAACCCACTATATCCACTTGGGTGAACACCATCGTAGATACCAATAAAATTTATGAAGCCGTAACTTTGCTTAACATTTCCACCATTTGATCCAGCATCTCGTTCCTTACATCCGTCTTCCATACAATTCCAAATTGTCCCGCCCCCGTAATATGTGTTTAAGGAAATGAGTTTGTCGTTAAATTTTTTTTCCATATTAAAATAATATGTCGCGGATTTAAAATTTGGTCGCCAGTAACCTTCCTTTAAGTTTGCATGTAAATTACCAGTTAAGATAACCATTTGCCCATCTCTATAGCTTTCGCTCAAATTTACTCCCATTAGGCTGTCCCTATTTATCCCATACCTCAAATTCGTATCAATGTCAAAACAAATTGTTTTAACCCCGCTTAACTCTCTCAATCCTTTAATTAATTGTCCCATTGCTATACTAGTTCGCCCATCAGGATATTTAAAGTGGTCAAGTTTTTTAAGCTTTTCAAAATCACCGCTCTTCATGAAGTCATTAATTTCCTTCTGATAGTTGATAGGAATTTCTAGTCCAACAGTCAGTTTTTTTTGACTCTTCTTTAACTGTTTAATTAGCTGTAAAACAAATAATGGAACTTCTGTTGTCCCATGCATTTCTCCGACTACAATCACTTTTTTGTCGGTTATGAAGTTTGTAAAGTTTATGCTGTCCAATTTATTGAGGTCATAAATCTTCGTCTGTCCGTTAGCAACAGCTGTATATAGAAAAGAAAGTAATAAAATTAATCTCATATATCGTTTTCGTTACTCAAAATCTGTCCGAGCAAATGACGCCCAACATCTGGATAAGTTGAATTCAACATATCCACCTCCTATTTTGTCCACTTGCCCTTTTTCTGCCTACAACAAAGCAGTATAATAAAAGCATTCCTTTATTTTTATAAAAATAATAAAAAATGAGTTGCTTAAATTTACATTATTTAAGCAGCTCTTTTTTAAAGGAGTATAAATTAATTTACTTTATTTTTTATCTGCCATTAATAACAATTCATTTACGTGTATTTCGGTAATGTATTTTTTATATCTTCTTTATCGGTGTATACTCTTTTAATTAATTGGCCTTTAATGCTCAATCACCTCTTTTAAAAAATATTTTATAATTTATCGATCAGTCGTCTTTTTATAAAAGACAATTTAAATAAACTCAATTTTACTGCAATCGTTTTTAATTTTTAGCGAAGACAGCAAAATAATTATTCTTGTTTTTTTATGCTAATTATTAATTAGTATGAATTTTTTCTACGATGGCTTTAAGTGAATTGGTGGTTTGTATAAAATCAAAGCCTTCCCAATAATCATCGCTGTATGTATTCGTTAACTTATTAAAGATATAATCAGCGGGCATCACTTTTACTTTACTGTAATTATTTTTTGGTTGTGGATTTGTTTTGGAAATAAACAATTCTGCACTGATGTATAAATTGCCGTCAATTTGCTGCTTCTTTGCTTTCACCCGATGGGTAGTTTCTATTTTGTAAAAGTAGGGGTACCATTTATCGTTAATCTTCATGTACTTTTCGCTGAGCTCCTCATTCACCTTTTGTATATTATATCCTAATAAACTCATGAAAGGCCGTTGAAGAAAAGATACATCTGACTTTGCATACGCTTTACCTTTGGGGCTTAATACAAAATCAATCGAGACAATCGCATAGCTACTCTTGATAATAACCACCGTTCCCTTATAGAGTGCTTTTTTAATGTCGTCCTTCTGATCAAAATTAATTACATATGCTTCCTCTCCATTAACACTAACAGAATTGCTAATCTCATAATTATACTTTGAAAGGTAATTTTTCCCGAAGATAGCGCCGGGGTTTTTCACGAGATCATTTTCTAAAACGATATAAGGTACACCCTTCACCGCTGCATGAAATGGATTGTTCACTTCAGCTTCTCCTACTTTTTTAACGCTCCGCTCTTTATTAATAACCACCAGGTCCTTTTTATCTTTATCAACATAGCCTTGATTCAATATATTTAGCAAAGCTTCAGCAAACGAAATATAATTGGAATCCACTCTCCCAATTTCTCTGTAAAATCCGATCATTTCAAAAGGCTCGGTAGCATAGTTTAGTGGAATATTTTTCATAGCGTTTGCTATAATCGATTCCGCAGTAACCTCGCTGATTATTATTTCTTTTAAATTAACCACCTCACGTAACAAGGTAACCTTTAAACCTGTTTGCAGATTCAACAGCGGTAGTTTAAGATTTTCATAACCAATGTAAGAAAAATTTAAGGAATCTTTTCGCTGCGCATCAGCAATACTTACCGTAAAACTACCTTCACCATTCGTCATGGTACTTATTTGTGTGCCAATTTTTATACTCACATAAGACAAAGGGATATTATTTTCATCCGCTACTATTCCTTTAATCTTAGAAGTATGCTGACCATAAACCGTATCAAAGTTGACTATTATATTCAACAATAAAATAAGAGCAACTCTTTTCATATTTTTCAATCTTTCGTTGATGTTAGTTTTGTTGGGTGAAGAGATTTACCAGTGAAGTGTAAATGGTGTAAGGTAATGTGAATCATTTGGGAGAATATTATTTTATTTTAAACCATTTTAGTTTGTCGATGTTGTTTGAACGATGATTTATTTAATTAATACTTTTTTGGCTGTAAATCTTTTAAAATTTCGACTGGATTCTCCAAAATTTATACCCTCCATAAACAAAATAAAAAGAGCTGCTTAAATTTACATTATTTAAGCAGCTCTTTATAAAAGAGAATAAATTAATTTTCTTTATTTTTATCACCCATAAGTAGCAATTCATTAACTTGTATTTCGGTAATATATTTTTTAATACCTTCTTTATCGGTGTAGGTTCTATTAATTAATTTGCCTTCAATGGCTACTTCAGAACCTTTTTTTAGATACTTTTCGATAATGTCAGCTGTTTTTCCCCAAGCAATTAAATTATGCCATTGGGTTTCGGTTACTTTTTCGCCTTTTGCGTTTTTATAAGATTCGTTAGTGGCTAAACTCATCTTGGCTAATTTCTTATCGCCATCTAATGTTTTAATTTCTGGATCCATACCTAGGTTACCAATTAATTGTACTTTGTTACGTAATGCGCTCATGTTTTTAATTTTTTAATGTTAGTATTAATTTTTAGTAGTTCTGTTTTTTGTTGCCGATACAAAGGTGGGGGGGTGCGAATGCTTTATTCGGATCTTAAACATTTGTATTCGAATATATTCATTTGTAAACGTTTGTAAACGGATAATTATATCTGTATATTTACCCTTAGAACTAGTGATACTCTTTAAATATGACAGTAAAAAAATGCTTAGAATGCGAAGAATTGATACAAGGCAGAATAGATAAAAAATTCTGTTCGGACCTTTGCAGAAACGCTTACAACAATAAAATTAACAGCGATACCACTAATTATGTGCGCAACATAAATAATGTATTGCGTAAAAACAGAAGAATATTGCAACAGTTAGTTCCAGATAAAACCGCCAAAACAACCAAGCAGAAATTACTACAAGCTGGTTATAATTTTGCTTATCACACGCATATTTACACTACCCAGAAAGGAGTAAATTATTATTTCTGTTATGAATACGGTTATTTGCCTTTAGAAAATGATTATTATTTTTTAGTGAAAAAAGAGGAGAACAAAAAAGAATAATTAGTACAACAATGCCTAATATAAACGCCAAATTTAGTAAGTACCAAACACTAACAGTAGAAATAAAAAATAGAGCATATGGAAAATTTTGATCGTGAAAAACATTGGGAAAACATTTATAAAACAAAACAACTTCAGGAAGTAAGTTGGTTTCAACCGACACCTGAAACAGCTTTAGACTTCATTAAACAATTTAAAGTATCCACTACTGCAAAAATTATTGATATTGGTGGCGGTGATGGCTTCTTAGTAGATCACTTGTTGCGTTTAGGTTATACCGATCTTACGGTGTTAGATATTTCAGCAACCGCCATAGAAAAAGCCAAACAACGATTGGATGCTGATGCAATAAAAGTAAAGTGGATTGTGGCAGATGTAACTACTTTTAAACCAATCGAAAAATATGATTTTTGGTACGATCGGGCATCGTTTCACTTTTTAACACAGGATGAAGAGATAGCAAATTACGTAGCAACAGCGCATGAAAATATAAACGATAATGGCATATTAGTTATTGGTACCTTTTCAGAACAAGGGCCTACCAAATGCAGCGGAATAGCTATTAAACAATATTCTGAAAAAAGTATAAGCAATCAATTTAAACAATATTTTGAAAAAATAAATTGTCTTACTGTTGATCATCCAACACCTTCGGGCTCACTACAGAATTTTACTTTTTGCAGCTTTAATAAAATAAAAGCAAATTAAAAATTTATCAAAAAGTTTAGTGTCCTCTTTATCGAGTACTTACGCGTTGGTATTTGTGTGGTCTCTTTTTCTTTGTTTAATTCTTTTGGAGAATCAAAAGAAAGTAAAATGGTACTAATGAAAACAGAATTTTTAGTTTAATTGAAAAGCTTTCCATAATAGGGGTAATGGAATGAGATTGGCGAAATTATATAATTGATTAAATAATATTTAAGACAATCGCTCGAATAATAGAATTATAAAACCATTTTTTTTATGGAGTACATAAACGTTAGTATTGGTGCGGAAGACGTCCACGAAAAGTGTGAACCGCCAGTTTCGTGGCAATGAGGCATGGGGCATTTGCGCAGAAAACGAAAGCTGGAGGTTGGTTTTCGTGGTCACTTTTTCTTTGTTTAATTCTTTTGGAGAATCAAAAGAACGAAAGATGGTAATAATGGAAACAGAATTTTATAAATTAATTAAAAAAGGTTTATAATCGAATTTATGGAATTAGATTGGCGAAAAAAAATAAGTAGTGAAATAATATTTACCACAATTATTGAGAAAGTAGAGTACTAAAATTATTATTTTTTAACTAGTAATCACACGTTGGTATTGGTGCGGCTGAAGTCCACGAAAAGTGCGAACCACCAGTTTCGTGGCAATGTGGCGTATGGTATTTGCGCAGAAAACGAAAGCTGGAGGTTGGTTTTCGTGGTCTCCTTTTCTTTGTTTACTTTCTTTTGGAGAATCAAAAGAAAGTAAAATGATAATTATGAGTACAGAATTTTTAGTTTGCTTGGAAACGCTTTTAAAATCCAGCTTATTTTAATGAGAAATTAGAATTAAATGGATAATTTAAAAATGGAACACGCTTAAATTTATAGTGTGTTAATAAAAAATATAAAGAATCATTTTTTAGCATAAAAACAATATGGATAAAAACCAAATAATCTTAAACACCTATAATAAAGCAGCAAAACAATATCAAGATAAATTCATGAATATGGATTTATACCATCCTAGCTACGATTTGTTTTGCAAATTAATAGCGAAGCGCAATGCAGAAATTTTCGAAATAGCTTGTGGCCCAGGCAACATCACTAATTATTTATTAAAAAGTCGTCCTGACTTTAAAATAGTTGGTATTGATTTTTCGCCTGCAATGATTGAATTGGCTAAAGTAAATAATCCCACTGCTACCTTCCAAGTGATGGATGCAAGACACATTGATAAAATAGATAAGAAGTACGATGCCATTATTTGTGGGTTTTGTTTGCCTTATTTAACAAATGAGGAAGCGACAAAATTAATAGGGGACGCTGCACAATTATTACAACCCAATGGATTGCTTTATATTAGCACTATGGAAGACGATGCTACTAAGTCGGGCTTTGAAAAACCTAGCTTTACAGACTATGGTGAAATTTATATTAACTACCACCAAGCCGATTATTTAATCAGTATTTTTAATCAACATCATTTTAAAATTATTGATTTAAAACGACAAGATTATCCCGAAAAGGATGGAACATTTAGTACTGATATGATTTTTATTGCACAATTAAAATAGAAAGTAAGAGTTACTCACAGCATAACTAATATTAAAAACGATTTTTACGTGACAAGTAACTTACGAGATGTTGATGCGTCTTATTTTTATTTTTTATAAGTCATTTGATTTTAAAGTGCTGCATCAGCTCCCTAAAAACTGATAGTAGTAATATGAATATAAAACGTGCCTTTCTTTTTTTTATTTATAGGATCAAGCTTAACATTAGCAGCATAAATAAAGTTACCTAGTCATTTTAATTCTACAGCTAAAGGTGAAGGTTTTGTATCAACATAGCATAAAAACCAATTACACCTTTGATGCCAACAACAATGAAACATCGGAAATAGTGCATAGTTGGCAAGATAATATATGGAACAATGACGAAAAGTATACTTATATTATTGATAATAATAATGACACGATTAAAGCCACACTGCAATCTTGGAATGGTATTGAATGGGATAATGCGGAACAAACATTAAATGTATTTAATGCTAATCAATTACAAATTAGTAAGCAAAGACAGAGCTGGGATACTGAGGCGTTTTATAATTTAGATTCTACTCATTATTATTATGGTACCATTACTGGTATACAGAATACGGAAGACATAAATAGTAGCAGCAATGTATACCCCAATCCATTTACAAGCAGCGTAACAATAGAAGTTAATGTGGAGCTAATAAATGCTAAACTGCAAGTGTATGTTTAGGCAACCTTAAAAAGAAAATAAATAATATTACAAGTAAAAAATTACTATTACAAAGAGAAGATTTACCAACCAGTATTTACTTTTATAAAGTAATTAATAAAAATGAAGTAGTAAGTGTAGGTAAATTTATTGCTGCCTAAATTTATTGTAAAAATTATTTACAATAAATTTAAATAGCACAGTTTAATTTACATTCCCTTAATTTTTGAAAGCTGTTGAATTCCTAATGGTGTTTTGAGTTTAACGGTATAAAAGACTTGAGCATTTTTAATTTCGCCATCTACCACATGCACTGCCTAATATTCTTTGGTAGACGGTGTAACTGGTTTTTACTAGCCAGTTACATCATACAAAGCAGTATGTAATATAAAGCAAGTATTTCAAAATTTTGTAATTTAAAGATCTATATATTTTAAATATTTCTCTGAAAAATTTAAAATATATAGATTATCCATAATTATTAAAACCTTACAAATGAACCCAGAAAATTTATGCTTGTGCAGTAGGACCCCCAAAATTAAGAGGAAAGGCATTTGGAGTTTCAGTATCTTTTATGCTGCCATGTACCTGTTCAAATTTAGATAGGTTATCTTTTAACGCTTTCATTAATCGTTTGGCATGTTGAGGAGTTAATACAATACGCGATTTTACTTTTGCTTTCGGTATGCCAGGCATCATCTTTATAAAGTCAATTACAAACTCTGAATTCGAATGGGTTATAACGGCAAGATTAGAGTATATTCCTTCTGCTATTTCTTCGGTCAATTCAATATTTAATTGGTTATTGTCATTTTGATCTTCCATGGATAGGTATGTTTAATAATGAATTACAAAGATAATAAATTAAAAAAAGGGGCAATCACTTTTTATGACGCCCCTTTTTTATTTAATAGTTAGCTTTAAGCTTGTTCTTCCATAGCTTCTTTTTTAGAAGCAATTAAGCGATCGTATTCTTCTTGCGAACCTACAATCATTTTTTCATATGCTCTTAAGCCTGTACCAGCTGGTATTAAATGTCCAACAATTACGTTTTCTTTTAATCCTGATAAGTCATCCACTTTACCATTTACAGCAGCTTCATTTAACACCTTCGTTGTTTCTTGGAAAGATGCCGCACTCATGAAACTATTTGTTTGTAATGATGCACGTGTAATACCTTGCAATACTTGACTAGATGTAGCAGGAATTGCTTCACGTGCTTCAATGATTTTAAGATCTCTGCGTTTCAAAGAAGAGTTTTCATCTCTTAATTTACGTGCACTGATAATTTGTCCAGTTTTGTATAATGATGAATCGTTTGATTCGGTTATTACTACTTTTCCATACAGGTTATCATTTTCAACCATGAATTCAGCTTTGTTTACCAATTGTTTCTCTAAGAAAATGGTATCACCTGCTTCGCTGATATCTACTTTACGCATCATCTGACGAACAATTACTTCAAAATGTTTATCATTGATTTTCACACCTTGTAAACGATATACTTCTTGTACCTCATTTACTAAGTACTCTTGAACAGCTGTTGGCCCTTTAATTGCAAGAATATCACTTGGTGTAATAGCACCATCAGATAAAGGTTCTCCTGCCTTAATGAAATCGTTTTCTTGAACAAGAATGTGTTTAGATAACTGAACTAAATACGTTTTTCTTTCACCAGTTCTAGATTCTACATGCACCTCGCGGTTACCACGTTTAATTTTACCGAACGAAACAATACCATCAATTTCAGAAACTACCGCAGGACTACTTGGGTTACGTGCTTCAAACAACTCCGTTACACGAGGTAAACCACCTGTAATATCTCCTGTTTTACCAGAAGAGCGAGGTATTTTAACAAGTATCTGTCCTCCTTCAATTTTTGCTTCATCGTTCACAATTACATGCGCCCCAACTGGAATGTTGTAAGTACGTATAACTTCTTTGTTCACAATAATTTTAATTGCAGGGTTTTTGCTTTTATCGCGGCTTTCAACAATTACTTTTTCCTTAAATCCAGTTTGTTCATCAGACTCTTCGCGGAAGGTAATTCCTTCTTCTACGTTTTCAAATTCTATCTTACCAGCAAATTCTGATACAATTACCGCATTGTATGGATCCCAGTCGCAAATTAAATCGCCTTTTTTAACTTTATCTAAATGCGCAATATATACTTGTGAACCGTAAGGAATATTACCAGTTGTAAGAACAATTTTAGTATTTGCATCTACAATGCGCATTTCTGCTGAACGGCCAATAACAACGTTCACCATTTGTCCATCATTGTTTTTACGCTTCACTGTTTTCAACTCATCTATTTCGATGATACCATCATACTTCGCTTCTAATTTAGAAGAAGCAGCTGTATTAGAGGCTGTACCACCAACGTGGAAAGTACGTAATGTTAACTGTGTACCTGGTTCACCAATAGATTGAGCAGCGATAACACCCACCGCTTCTCCACGTTGAACCATACGGCCTGTAGCTAAGTTACGTCCATAACATTTACCACATACACCATTTTTACTTTCGCAAGTTAATACCGAGCGTATTTCTACTGATTCGATAGGAGATTCGGAAATTAATTTCGCATAATCTTCTGTTAATTCTTCTCCTGCTTCAATAATCAATTCCCCAGTTAATGGTTGATATACATTATGTACCGCAGTTCTTCCTAAAATACGATCGTATAATGATTCTACTACTTCATCATTTTTCTTTAATGGAGTAGCAATTAAACCACGTAATGTTCCGCAGTCTTCAACGGTTATAATAACATCTTGTGCAACATCCACTAATCTACGTGTTAAATAACCTGCATCGGCTGTTTTTAAAGCGGTATCGGCAAGACCTTTACGAGCACCATGGGTAGAAATAAAGTATTCAAGAATGGATAATCCTTCTTTAAAGTTAGATAAAATTGGATTCTCGATAATTTCTCCACCGCCTGCGCCTTTTTGAGGTTTCGCCATCAATCCACGCATACCACCTAACTGACGAATTTGTTCTTTAGAACCACGTGCTCCAGAATCAAGCATCATGTACACAGGATTAAAACCTTGACGATCATTCGTTAACGTATTTAACACTTTTGCAGTGATGCGAGAATTAGTATGTGTCCAAATATCTATGATTTGGTTATAACGTTCATTGTTGGTAATAAAACCCATGTTGTAGTTAGAAACAACCTCTTCTACCTGCACATTAGCATCCTGAATCATTTTACCTTTATCTTCAGGAACCATTACATCTCCCAAATTAAATGATAAACCACCACGGAATGCACTCATAAATCCTAACCCTTTTATCTCATCCAGAAACTTGGCTGTTTTTGCCATCCCTGTTTCTTTCACAATATTTCCGATAATATCACGCAATGACTTTTTAGTCAACAATTCATTGATGTACCCAACTTCTTTTGGAACCACTTGATTAAATAAAATACGTCCAATAGTAGTTTCTACTAGCTTAGATTTTTCTGCTCCGTTTTCTTTTACCATTAAACGAACTTTAACCCAAGCATGTAAATTAACTCTTTTTTCATTGTAAGCAATGATGGCTTCTTCTGGAGAATAAAATATTAAGCCTTCGCCTATTACTTTTTCTTCAGGAGTTGTTTTTTTGCCTTTGGTCATGTAATATAAACCAAGCACCATGTCTTGAGAAGGAACCGTTACTGGTGCACCATTTGCAGGATTTAAAATGTTATGAGAAGCAAGCATTAATAATTGTGCTTCTAAAATAGCGGCATGTCCCAATGGAACGTGAACTGCCATTTGATCTCCATCAAAATCGGCATTAAATGCCGTACAAGTTAAAGGGTGCAATTGAATTGCTTTTCCTTCGATTAATTTTGGTTGAAATGCTTGAATACCCAATCTGTGTAAGGTAGGAGCGCGATTTAAAAGTACAGGATGTCCTTTTAAAACGTTTTCTAAAATATCCCAAACAATTGGTTCTTTTTTATCAACTATTTTTTTTGCAGATTTTACAGTTTTAACTACCCCACGCTCAATCATTTTACGAATGATGAATGGTTTAAATAATTCTGCTGCCATGTCTTTTGGCAATCCGCATTCATGTAATTTTAATTCAGGTCCAACCACAATTACCGAACGTGCAGAATAATCAACACGTTTACCTAATAAATTTTGGCGGAAACGACCTTGTTTACCTTTTAATGAATCTGATAATGATTTTAATGCACGGTTAGATTCCGTTTTAACGGCATTTGATTTACGAGAATTATCGAATAATGAATCTACCGCTTCTTGTAACATACGTTTTTCGTTACGTAAAATTACTTCTGGAGCTTTAATTTCAATTAATCGTTTTAAACGGTTGTTACGGATAATAACGCGTCTATATAAATCATTTAAATCAGATGTTGCAAAACGTCCACCATCTAATGGAACCAATGGACGTAATTCTGGTGGTATAACTGGAACAATTTTTACAATCATCCATTCTGGACGATTTTCAATATGTTGATTTGCGTGACGGAAACTCTCCACTACTTGAAGGCGTTTTAATGCTTCATTTTTACGTTGTTGAGATGTTTCTGTGTTTGCTTTGTGACGTAAGTCAAAAGATAAGCTATCTAAATCTACACGGCTTAAAAGGGCTTGTAATGCTTCAGCACCCATTTTAGCAATAAATTTATTAGGATCATTATCATCCAAATATTGATTTTCTTTTGGAAGTGTTTCCAAAATATTCAAATATTCTTCTTCTGATAAAAAATCTAAATAATTTATTCCATCAACTCCTTTAACACCTGCATTTACTACAACATAACGTTCGTAGTAAATAATCATATCTAACTTTTTTGTTGGTAAACCCAATAGGTAACCAATTTTATTTGGTAATGATTTAAAATACCAAATATGAGCCACCGGAACAACAAGACTAATATGCCCCATGCGTTCACGACGAACTTTTTTCTCAGTTACTTCTACACCACACCGGTCACAAACTATTCCTTTGTAACGAATGCGTTTATATTTACCACAAGCACACTCCCAATCTTTTACGGGACCAAAAATACGCTCACAAAACAAACCACCCATTTCTGGTTTATATGTTCTGTAGTTGATGGTTTCTGGTTTTACTACCTCACCACTTGAGCGTTCTAAAATTGCTTCAGGTGATGCAAGGCTAATCGTAATTTTCGAGAAGTTACTTTTTAATTTATTATCTCTTTTGAAAGCCATTTTAAAATAATTTAAAAGTTAAAATTAGAAGTTTTATAACGTGTTTCCAGTTTTGTTGGAAACACGATTTATTTTTAAACTTCTTTATTAATCAAGTGAAATGTTTAATCCTAATCCTCTCAACTCATGCAACAATACATTGAATGATTCAGGAATACCAGGGGTTGGCATGTTTTCACCTTTAACAATAGCTTCATATGCTTTAGCACGACCAATAACATCATCAGATTTAATGGTAAGAATCTCTTGAAGAATATTAGCTGCACCAAATGCTTCCAGTGCCCATACCTCCATCTCACCAAAACGCTGACCACCAAATTGAGCTTTACCACCCAAAGGTTGTTGTGTAATAAGAGAGTAAGGTCCGATTGAACGGGAGTGCATTTTATCATCCACCATGTGACCTAGTTTTAACATGTAGATGATACCTACTGTTGCTGGCTGATCAAAACGTTCACCTGTTCCTCCGTCTGTTAAAAATGTACGTCCAAAACGAGGTAAACCTGCTTTATCCGTCCATTCGTTTAATTGATCGGTTGAAGCACCATCAAAAATTGGAGTAAAAAATTTCTGACCCAATTTTTGTCCTGCCCAAGCAAGTACGGTTTCATAAATTTGACCCAAGTTCATACGAGAAGGTACACCCAATGGATTTAATACAATATCAACTGGAGTTCCATCGTCTAAGAAAGGCATATCTTCATCACGTACAATACGTGCAACAATCCCTTTATTTCCGTGGCGACCCGCCATTTTATCACCCACTTTTAACTTACGTTTTTTAGCGATGTATATTTTAGCAAGTTGTACAATACCAGCAGGAAGTTCATCACCTACGGTTACAGCAAACTTTTTACGTTTGAAGCCACCTAATAAATCATTGTACTTAATGCTGTAGTTATGAAGTAAGGTTTTAATGTTGTCATTTACGTCTTTATCAGTCGTCCACTTACTTGGATTTACAGTAGTAAAATCAATCTTTTCAAGGCTTTTTTGTGTGAATTTAATTCCTTTCGGAACTACTTCTTCTTTTAACACATTCAATACACCTTGAGAAGTTTTTCCATTTACCAATGTAAATAACTTGTCAATTAATTTATTTTTTAGAGCAGATGATTCTGTGTGATGTTCTTTGTCAATTTTTTCTAACAAAGGTTTTTCTTCTGCTTTTGCTTTTTTATCTTTAATTGCTCTCGAGAATAATTTTTTATCAATTACAACGCCGCGTAATGACGGAGGAGCTTTTAATGAAGCATCCTTTACATCACCTGCTTTATCACCAAAAATGGCACGTAATAATTTTTCTTCTGGCGATGGATCTGTTTCTCCTTTTGGAGTAATTTTTCCAATTAAAATATCGCCTTCTTTTACTTCAGCACCGATACGAATTAAACCATTTTCATCCAAGTCTTTCGTTGCTTCTTCAGAAACGTTTGGGATGTCTGCGGTTAATTCTTCTAATCCACGTTTAGTATCACGCACTTCCAGTGCATATTCATCAATGTGAACGGATGTAAAAATGTCTTCACGTGCAACACGTTCAGAAATTACAATCGCATCCTCAAAGTTATAACCTTTCCAAGGCATGAAAGCAACTTTCATGTTACGTCCTAGCGCTAGTTCACCATTTTGAGTCGCATAACCTTCACATAATACTTGACCTTTTGAAACCTTTTCGCCTTTTGCAACTATTGGTTTTAAGTTAATACAAGTACTTTGGTTTGTTTTACGAAATTTGGTTAATTGGTATCGTTTTATATCTTCATCAAAACTAATTAAACGCTCTTCATCGTTACGAACATAACGAATAACAATTTCATTAGCATCTACATATTCAACGGTTCCTTCACCTTCAGCATTAACTAATACGCGAGAGTCACGTGCTACTAATGGTTCAATACCTGTTCCAACAATAGGTGCCTCTGGACGCAGTAAAGGTACAGCTTGGCGTTGCATGTTTGATCCCATCAATGCACGATTGGCATCATCATGTTCCAAGAAAGGAATTAAGGATGCAGCAATAGAAGCGATTTGATTTGGAGCAACATCCATCAAATTTAATTTTTCAGGTTCTACTACTGGAAAATCTCCTTCGTAACGAGCCTTTACTTTGCTATCTAAAAATTTTCCTTTTGCATCTAGTGGTGCATTTGCTTGCGCAATTGTTTTAGAATCTTCTTCTTCAGCACTTAGATAAGTAACCGATTTTTCGAAATCTACTTTACCGTTAGTAACGGTCATGTAAGGCGTTTCAATAAAACCAAGTTTATTTATTTTAGCAAACACACATAAGGATGAAATTAAACCAATGTTCGGACCTTCTGGTGTTTCAATGGTACATAAACGTCCATAATGAGTATAGTGAACGTCACGAACCTCAAATCCTGCACGTTCACGAGATAAACCTCCAGGCCCAAGGGCAGATAGTCTCCTTTTATGTGTTATTTCAGCTAATGGATTTGTTTGATCCATAAATTGAGATAACTGATTGGTTCCAAAAAACGAATTGATAACGGATGATAATGTTTTTGCGTTAATTAAATCTGTAGGTGTAAACACCTCATTATCTCTTACGTTCATACGCTCACGAATAGTACGAGCCATACGTGCAAGACCAACACCAAATTGAGAATACAATTGTTCACCAACGGTACGAACACGTCTGTTACTTAAATGGTCAATATCATCTACATCTGCTTTTGAATTAACTAACTCAATCAGGTATTTGATAATGCAAATAATATCTTCTTTTGTTAATGTTTTAGTATCAGAAGGAGTATTCAGATTCAATTTTTTATTGATTCTGTAACGACCCACTTCTCCTAAATCATACCGTTTGTCAGAGAAAAATAATTTGTCAATAATACCACGAGCAGTTTCTTCATCAGGCGGTTCTGCATTACGCAATTGACGGTAGATGTGTTCTACTGCTTCTTTTTCAGAATTCGAAGTATCTTTTTGTAAGGTATTATAAATGATTGCGTAGTCACCAGCATTAACATCCACTTTGTGAAGTATCACCGATTTTACATTTGCATCTACAATTATATCAATATGATTGGCTTCTAGAATTGTTTCGCGGTCAATAATAACCTCGTTACGTTCAATAGAAACAACTTCACCGGTATCTTCATCCACAAAATCTTCAATCCATGTTTTTAAAACACGAGCTGCTAATTTTCTTCCTACAACTGCTTTAAGCGCAGCTTTGCTAACCTTTATTTCATCGGCTAACCCAAAAATCTCTAGAATTTGTTTATCACTTTCAAACCCAATTGCTCTAAGCAATGTAGTTACTGGTAATTTTTTCTTACGATCAATGTAAGCGTACATTACGCTATTGATATCGGTAGCAAATTCTATCCAAGATCCTTTAAAAGGAATTACACGAGCGGAATAAAGTTTAGTGCCATTGGCGTGGCGGCTTTGACCGAAAAACACACCTGGTGAACGATGTAATTGAGATACAATTACGCGTTCTGCACCATTAATAACAAATGTACCTTTTGGAGTCATGTATGGAATGGTACCTAAATACACATCCTGCACAATCGTTTCAAAATCCTCATGTTCAGGATCGGTACAGTATAAACGTAGTTTCGCCTTCAACGGAACGCTGTAGGTTAATCCTCGTTCAATACACTCTTCGATAGAGTAACGCGGAGGGTCTATAAAATAATCTAAAAATTCGAGCACAAAATTATTACGTGCATCGGAAATGGGAAAGTTTTCTGCGAAAACTTTGTAAAGCCCTTCATTTTGGCGATTTTCAGAAGTTGTTTCTAACTGAAAAAAATCTTGAAAGGATTGAAGTTGTATATCTAAAAAATCAGGATATTCTATTTGACTTTTAATAGATGCGAAACTTATTCTCTGCGGTTTTTTTGTATGAGCCAAGGTGCTTAAAGTTTAGAACTTACTTAATTTAGTAAGCCGGGTTAATAAGGAAACAAAATAAACAATAAAAGGGTGTAGACCTCTTCTGAATAATCAGAAAGGAGGTCTAAACCTTATGAATTGTGTATTAGAAATAGCTTATTTAACTTCAACTTTAGCTCCTGCTTCTTCTAGTTGTTTTTTCAATGATGCTGCTTCTTCTTTGGTAACTCCTTCTTTAACTGGTTTTGGTGCACCATCCACTAAATCTTTAGCTTCTTTTAAACCTAGACCTGTTAAATCTTTAACGATTTTTACAACTCCTAATTTTGCTGCACCTGCTTCAACTAAAATTACATCAAATGCTGTTTTTTCTGCTGCTACTGCTGCACCTGCACCACCGCCTGCAACCATTACTGGAGCTGCTGCTGCTGGTTCAATACCGTACTCGTCTTTTAAAATTTGAGCTAACTCATTAACTTCTTTTACAGTTAAATTTACTAATTGCTCAGCGAAAGATTTTAAATCTGCCATTTTATTTATTGTTTTAATTATTAATTACTAATTGATTATTATAAATTATTGAACTTTTGTTTTTCTTATTTTTCCGAAAGTGTTTTAAGAATCCCAGCTAATTTACCACCACTAGCTTTAAGACCAGAGATAACATTTTTAGCAGGAGATTGAAGTAAGCCGATAATATCTCCAATAAGTTCATTTTTGGATTTGATACTGGCTAACACATCTAATTGGTTATCGCCAATGTACGTACACTCTTCAACAAACGCTGCTTTTAGCAATGGTCTGTCATTTTTGATACGAAATTCTTTGATAAGTTTAGCGGGGTCACTACCTATTTCTGAAAAAAGAATGGCAGTAGAGCCTTTTAATGAACTATCAATGATTGGTTGATAATCTTTTCCTGTGGTACGTTCCATTGCTTTTTGTAACAATGAATTTTTTACCACAAGCATTTTGATGTTTTTATTAAAACATAATCTTCTTAACTGTGAAGTTTTTTCAGCAGTCAATGAAGCTACATCGGTTAAATAGAAATGGCTGTTATTTGCTAATTGTTCAACTAACGAGTCTATTACTAGTGATTTGTCTTCTTTTTTCATTTCTATTAAATTTTATCTGCTCCGTGGAAGCCGTTGCAAATGATGATTTGTTTTTAAATTATTGCCCTAAAAATTTGCTATCAATTTCAATACTTGGGCTCATGGTAGAGCTCATGTAAATACTTCTGATGTAAGCTCCTTTTGCTGATGATGGCTTTAATTTCATTATAGTTTGTAACAATTCATTCGCATTTTCTGTAATTTTAGAGCCATCGAAAGATACCTTAGCAACTAATGCTTGTACAATACCAGCCTTATCAACTTTAAAATCTATTTTACCGCCTTTAGAATCAGTAACTGCTTTCGCAATATCCATGGTAACGGTTCCTGTTTTTGGATTTGGCATTAAACCACGAGGACCAAGTACACGACCTAAAGCACCTACTTTACCCATTACTGATGGCATTGTAATGATTACGTCAACATCAGTCCATCCGCCTTTAATTTTTTCAATATACTCATCTAATCCGACAAAATCAGCACCTGCCGCTTTGGCTTCTGCTTCCTTATCAGGAGTAACTAATGCTAATACACGCATGGTTTTACCTGAACCATGAGGTAAAGTAACTGAACCACGAACCATTTGATTTGCTTTACGAGGATCAACTCCTAAACGTATACTTAGATCAATGGATGCATCGAATTTTACATCGGTAATATCTTTTACAATTTTAACTGCATCTGCCAATGAATATGACTTTGTTGGGTCATATTTTGACAATGCCAATTTTCTTTTTTTTGAAATTTTTGTCATTGTATTAATTTTTGATGTACAAACGTTCTATATAAACAAGAACTCCACCTGTTAAACCTATTTTTTTACTTTTTCCTTTAAAGGAGACTCGCCAGTTACATTAATACCTAAGCTTCTTGCTGTACCAGCCACCATGCTCATTGCTGATTCAATTGAAAAGCAATTTAAATCGGGCATTTTAGCTTCTGCTACTTGACGTATTTGATCCCAAGAAACATTACCTACTTTTGCACGGTTTGGTTCTTTTGAGCCTTGTTTAATTTTAGTTAATTCTAATAATGAAACAGCTACTGGTGGGTTTTTAGTAATAAATTCAAACGATTTATCGCTATATACAGTAATAATAACAGGAACTACTTTGCCTGCTTTATCTTGTGTTCTAGCATTAAATTGCTTGCAAAATTCCATTATATTAACACCTTTTGCACCTAATGCAGGCCCAATGGGTGGTGAAGGATTTGCTGCTCCTCCTTTTATTTGTAGCTTTATTAAAGCACTTACTTCTTTTGCCATTTTTATTTAATTTATTGTCTTAAATTTTTAAATCCCTCAATGTAGCTGGAAGCGCTATGATTTAATCTTTTAATCCTGATTATTTATTACCCTTCTTTTTCTACTTCTAAATATCCTAATTCTAATGGTGTTTTTCTACCGAATATTTTTACCATTACCTCTAATTTTTTCTTGTCTTCTATCACTTTTTCAACCGTACCAGTAAATCCATTAAACGCACCATTAATAACTTTTACTGTTTCTCCTACAATAAATGGTATATTTAACTGAGCATCCGTTTCTGCTAAATCGTCTACCGTACCTAAAATACGATTGACTTCTGCTAATCTCATTGGTACAGGTTCTCCCCCCTTTGTTTCTCCTAAAAAACCAATAACACCGGTAATGTTTTTTATTACATGGGGAACTTCTCCAACTAATAAAGCTTCTATTAAAATATAACCTCCATAAAAAGGACGCTCTTTGCTTACTTTTTTACCATTACGTATCTGGTATATTTTTTCCGTAGGAATTAGTATTTGGGAAACAAAAGGAGTTAAACCAAGTCTATTAATTTCTAACTCAATATATTGTTTTACCTTTTTTTCCTGCCCACTAACAGCTCTTACAACATACCACTTTTTAACCGTATCCGTTTTTGTTATCTCACTCATTTTATTTTTGTATCGAGTTATTAAAATAAATGATAAATAGCTTGCATTGTTTTTTCAAAACTAATATCCATTAACCAAACAATGATTGCTATAATTACAGAAGCAATAGCAACAACTATAGCACTACTTTGTAACTCGCTCCAACTGGGCCAAGTAACTTTATGAAAAAGCTCATTGCTTGTTTCATTTAAATATGCTTTAATTTTGCTCATATTTTTAAGTATTTATTTATAAATAATCTACTATAAAAAATTTTACAATTCGATTATCTTAAAATTTTAATTCTGCACAGGTGGAGAGATTCGAACTCCCATCAAAGGTTTTGGAGACCTCTATTCTACCCTTGAACTACACCTGTTTATCTACTCAAATGTATTCTTTCTTTGTGTTTAAAAAATGCATTTAAACAGCACCCGTTTATTATTAGAAAACAGTAGGCTGCTTACACTACCTACTGTTTATCTAATTTTATCTAATTAATTTTATTTAATTATTTCAGTTACTTGTCCAGCACCAACTGTTCTACCACCTTCACGAATCGCAAAACGTAGACCTTTATCCATTGCAACTGGAACAATTAATTTAACAGTAATAGTAACATTATCACCAGGCATAACCATGTCGCGTCCTGTTGGTAATTCAATTTCTCCTGTTACATCAGTTGTACGTAAGTAAAATTGAGGACGGTATTTGTTATGGAATGGAGTGTGACGTCCTCCTTCTTCTTTTTTCAACACATAAATTTCTGCTTTAAATTCAGTATGACATTTAATGGTACCTGGTTTAACAACCACCATTCCTCTGCGAATATCTTTTTTATCGATACCACGTAATAACAAACCTACGTTATCACCTGCTTCACCTCTGTCAAGGATCTTACGGAACATTTCAACTCCTGTAATAACTGATTTTAATTTTTCTTCTTGCATACCAATGATTTCAATCTCATCACCAGTATTAATAACTCCTGTTTCAATTTTTCCAGTAGCTACAGTACCACGACCAGTGATTGTAAATACATCTTCAACTGGCATTAAAAAAGGCTTATCTGTTTCACGTGTAGGAATAGGAATATAGGTATCTACCGCATCCATTAATTCCATAATTTTTTCTGACCATTTAGGATCTTTATTTAAACCACCTAATGCAGAACCCTGAATAATTGGAGTGTTTGCGCCATCAAATTGATAGAAAGTTAACAATTCACGAATTTCCATTTCCACAAGTTCTAACAACTCAGGATCATCAACCATATCCACTTTATTCATAAACACAACAATTTTAGGAACACCAACTTGGCGTGCTAAAAGAATATGTTCACGCGTTTGAGGCATAGGACCATCAGTCGCTGCTACCACAAGTATAGCGCCATCCATTTGAGCAGCACCTGTAACCATGTTTTTTACGTAATCTGCGTGACCTGGACAGTCAACGTGAGCATAGTGACGAAGAGCTGTAGAATATTCAACATGTGAAGTATTGATCGTGATACCACGTTCTTTTTCTTCGGGAGCATTATCAATTGAAGAGAAATCTCTCACTTCAGATAAACCTTTTTCAGCTAATACAACAGTAATTGCTGCGGTTAAGGTAGTTTTACCGTGGTCAACGTGACCGATAGTTCCAATATTAACGTGAGGTTTGGAGCGGTCGAATTTTTCTTTAGCCATTGCTATATTTATTTAATTGTTATTTATTATTTACTTTATTGAGAATTATTTTTAATGTCTTTTACAGTTCCTACATAAACTAAAATCGCTTTTAAGCAAATTTTATAAAAAAAGAAAATCAATTCTTGTTTTATATTTTGCTACCTCATCAAGAGCTGTTGATGAGGATTGAACTCACGACCTCTTCCTTACCAAGGAAGTGCTCTACCGCTGAGCTACAACAGCTTAATGAAAGTACGTGAGCCCATAAAAAGAGCGGAAGACCGGGCTCGAACCGGCTACCCTCAGCTTGGAAGGCTGACGCTCTACCAAATGAGCTACTTCCGCTTTTAATTTATGTCTATTTTAAAGAACTGTATTTATATTTACTACAAAAAATTTCTCTCTAACGTAATTTTTGTGGGGAGAGAAGGATTCGAACCTTCGAAGCAATTAAGCAACAGATTTACAGTCTGTCCCATTTGGCCACTCTGGTATCTCCCCAACAATTTCACACACAAAATTTAAGAGCCGATGGAGGGATTCGAACCCCCGACCAGCTGATTACAAATCAGCTGCTCTGGCCAACTGAGCTACATCGGCACGTGATAATATTGTTATACTTTTAAAGAACTGTCTCCTTTCTTACTACATTTTCTGCTAAACGTATTTTAAAAAGGATTGCAAATTTAGAAAACATTTATATAGTAGCAAAACAATTAGGCAGTTTTTTATAATAAAAATGCAACCCCGTTATTTGAGGTTGCAAATTTACATAATTTATAGGTATAAACTATTATACTCCTTTCACTTTTTCTTTATGTTTTTTTACTTGAATTCTTAAGGCATCTATGCTAGTATCTATAGCCTCTTCAAAGGTTTTACATTGTTTTTTAGCAAACAAGTCATTTCCAGGTATGTGAAGCCTTATTTCAGCGATTTTATTACCATCATCGCTGGCATTGTCTAGTTTAAGGGTTACATCACTGGCTATAATCTCATTGTAAACTTGTGTTAACTTACCCATACGCTCTTCTATAAAGCCTAATAGTTTTTTGTCAGCATTGAAGTGGATTGATTGGATTTTTACTGTCATAATGATTTTCTCCTATTCTTTAATTGTTAATACTTAAGTTATTTATCCTTTCGGATGAGCTTGTTTATGTATATTTTTTAATTTCTCTACCGTATTGTGTGTGTATATCTGAGTGGCTGAAAGACTAGCATGACCTAATAACTCTTTAATAGAGTTTAAATCGGCACCATTATTTAGCATGTGTGTAGCAAATGTATGTCTCAATACGTGCGGGCTTTTTTTATGTTGTGTGCTAATTAGTGAAAGGTACTTATTTACTACACGATATACAAACTTAGGGTATAATTTTTCACCACTTTTACTACTGAAAAAATACTCGGAAGTAGGGGTTAAATGAGAGTTCATATAATTTCCTATAAGTGCTTTTAATTCTCCATTAAAAGGGATAATTCGTTCTTTGTTTCTTTTACCAAGCACTTTAAGTTGACTATTATATAAATCTACATCATTCGTTTTTAAATTACTTAATTCAGATAAGCGCATACCTGTATGATAAAACATTTCTAAAATTAATTGTTGTTGTAAGCCTTCAGCATCGGTACCAAAATTGGTTTTATCTAATAGTAGGTTCATTTTGTCTTTTTCAATAAAAACGGGCAATTTTTTTGATGTTTTGGGGCCTTGAACTTTTAGCATGGGATTTTCAGCTACTATATTCTGCCTTAACATATATTTATAAAAAGATTTAAGCGTACTTATTTTACGATTGATAGAACGTGGGGTAATTTGCTGCTCCATTAAATAAACAATCCACGAACGAATTATGGAGTGAGTAATTTCTGATAGTTGACTAATTTGATAAGTAGTGGTAAGGTAAGTGAAAAAACTATTAATGTCCTGACTGTAGGCGGTAATGGTATGTTTCGAAAACCGCTTTTCGTATTGAAGATATTGTATAAAACTATCGAAATTGCTATACATATATATGCTTAAAAGGGTTCTATCTAATTTTAACGCTAACGGAATGAAAAAGTTGTTGTAAAAATAAATACTTTTTATTCAAAAAAAAGGCTTATATATTATTGCTTAAAATAATAAATGGAAAAGAAAACGATAATAAGAATTGAAAACAATATCATACTTATATATTTAGAGGCTAATGAGGAAGTGAATTTTTGGCAAAAAGGGTTGATACGAAGAGTTGTTCTAATGCTTGTCGTAGGTTGAAAAGATTAATTGTAAAAAAATAAGGGTTAATAATTAAAATTATCGTAAATATGTGCTGCCATAAATAATAGTAACCGAATTAAAATTCGATGGAATTACTAAATTTGACGTAAGCATTTTGGTATAGGTTGAATTCAACTTATCAATAGTTATATTAATTGAGGTAGAATTTCATAGTTAGGCAAGATATGATGATACAAATCTTAAAATCAAAAATTCAAGCTCTTTGCGTTACAGAAAGTCATATTGATTATCCAGGCAGCATTTCCTTATCTGGTGAATTGTTGGATGCGTCTGGGATCAAACAGTTTGAGCTTGTCCATGTAAATAACAGAACTAATGGAAACAGAATTGTTACTTATGCAGTTAGGAATAATCAGAAAGGACGAGTAACCATTAATGGGGCTGCTTCGAAGCTGTTTCAGAACGGAGACATTGTTCATGTTTTAGCATTTGCTTATATGGACGAAAAAGAAACAGAAATGTTTCAGCCTACACTTGTTATAACCGACAGTGATAATAATGTGATAGAAAGTAAACCGTATATTTTTTAGTAATCATTATGAATAACGGCATCTTTTATTTTTTACTATAATGGTTTTTTGCCTCCTTGCGATATTGATTATTGCCTTGTCTTTTTATGTATACATAAAATATAAGTACAATTATATTTTCAGCATAAAGGTAAAAACTATAAAGCTTCAGCCCCCAGTAATTTCAGATGTTAATTCAACTATAAGAGGCGTTAAAATTAAAGATAAAACCCTTCATGATTTAATTACGTGTGAAGCTTTTTTACGGCGATCAGCCTATAAAAATACTTCAATTAAAACGGATGAATCCTTTTTTAATGATACGGACATGACTTCAGATTATTATTTAGTTATCGTGTATCACAAAAAATCTAATATTCCTTTACTCTCCGCACGATACTATTTTGATAAACGTCTAATTTATAAATATTTAAAAGGAGATTACGGACAACCCGATTCAGAGAAAAGCATCGATTTGAAGCAATATCAAAACGGAGAAGTGTTTTTAGCAGATCGATTATCCGGCAACATTACTAATTATATTTATACTAAACACAGGAACTACATATTTTCTCTCTTTTATTCAGAAGTTTTGAACCGCAATCAAAACTGTCATCTAATTCTGATGGCGAGAAGTGAACAGCAAGAAAAACTATTAACAAAATACTTGCGTATAGGGTTTAATATTATAGGTTCAACAATGCACTATGGAAAGAAGCATTGGGTTGTAATTTGTGATTTAAATAAAAGTTATTCATTTAGAAAAAAATCAATGATTTCCTATGTGAACTTACTTTTAAACCGTTTTCGATTTAAATTATAATCAAAGTAATGTTAGTCAAAATAAAAGCATTTTTAAAGCTAATTCGCTGGTTTCATGAAATACTCGCTATTTTACCCTTTTTGGCATTGTATCTTGTAATTAATTATTATGCTCAGAAAAGTGGTGAGATCTGTAATCTATCAGGTTTCAATTTTGCTATTTTATGTTTTTGCGTTCAATTATTAATAGCAGCAGGATGTGTATTAAATGACATCATGGATCGTGACATTGATAAAATTAATAAGCCCCAAACTCATATTGTTGGCAATTCATTATCCTTGAACACAGCGAGAATTATATTTGTCGTAATCACAATTATTATCATTGTTCTATCTGTTTATATAAGTCTTTATGTTTTTATTGAATGGGCGGTTATAAGTACTGTAGTTTACGTCATGTCGATACTTTATGATGTGTATTTTAAAAAATCTCCGCTTTTAGGGAACATTCTTATGGCATTACTTACTTCATTTATACCATTAGTCCTTTTCTTTTTTGCACAGGAATGCATTGAAGAATTAAATAACGAAAGGATAAAAATACTTATTTACCTGTATGCAATATTTCCTTCTTTGATAATCATTCCACGAGAGCTAAGCCTTGATATTTCAGATATGGAAGGAGATAAAGCTGGTGGTTGCAAAACACTACCAATAATAATAGGAGTTAAAAAATCAAAATTTGTTGTAACTGCATTTTTAATCTTCACAATTAGTTCGACCATTCCTCTTGCATTTATTTATAAATATTTAGCAATTTGGTTAATTCTCATCGACATTCTATTATTAATTTACATATACAAACTGAGAAGTACTGAAACTAGAATTGAATATATTAAAATAGGTAGATTCCTTTGGTTCATTATGATTTTAGGACTTATTGGCTTTACAATAGCCACAGTTATTTAATTTTAAGGCTTTACTGGCAAATTTGATAACCTTAAACTACACAGAAGGTAGTAAACAGCTATGAATAAATAGAATTTTATCGCCGAAGATATTTTTGTGGTGATTGTAAAATTCGTTACAATTAATAATTGTTCATTATCTCCTTATCACTATCACCCTCACAATTATTGTTTTAGCGGCTTTTTTGTTGACAACAAAGAAAATATCTGTAAAGCAGATTTTACCAACCTGATCAAAAATACACAAAAACTGTCTCCTATAGCGTCTCCTAAAAAATAAAACCCTTTGTAGAAATTATCTACAAAGGGTTTTTTTATAAATTTTGTTTCTGTTGTCCGATCAGGTCTCGAACCTGAACTCTCCTGGACCAAAACCAGGCGTGTTGCCAATTACACCATCGGACAATTTTATATCAAGAATAATCTTGGGCTGCAAAAGTAATAAATATTATTTATACTCAAAATTTTAAGCCTAAATTCTGTTTTTTATTAATGTTAAATCATAGTATGGGTATTATATTTATTTAACATCCGCTACTTAAATTAATTTTTTATCTTCGCAAAGGTTTAAATAGTAAATAAAAAATATGAATAATACCGTTAATTATCAGCGTTTTAATAATATTGTTGGATGGTTCGTTTTCTTAATAGCAGCGTATACCTATCTAAGCACAATGGAATCAACCGCTTCTTTTTGGGATTGTGGTGAATACATTGCCTGTGCGTATAAATTAGAAGTAGGGCATCCTCCAGGAGCACCGTTGTTTTTAATTATAGGGCGTTTCTTTAGTTTATTCGCCTTTGGTGATACTAGTAAAGTGGGAATGATGGTTAATTCCATGTCTGCTTTATGTAGCGCTTTTACTATTTTATTTTTGTTTTGGACTATCACTGCTTTAGCTCGTAAAATAGTGGATAAAACGGGTGACTTGACTCAAGGTAAGATGTATGCTGTTTTAGGCGCTGGTGCTGTTGGTGCATTGGCTTACACCTTTAGTGATTCATTTTGGTTTTCTGCAGTAGAAGGAGAGGTATATGCTATGTCAAGCTTTTTTACTGCCATTACTTTTTGGGTAATTTTACGTTGGGAGCGTGAAGCAGATTTGCCTCATGCGGATCGTTGGATTATTTTAATAGCCTACCTCATTGGTTTAGCTGTCGGCGTCCATTTATTAAATTTATTAGTTATACCAGCGGTGGTATTTATTTATTATTTCAAAAAGTTTAACACAGTTACTCGCAAAGGTGTTATTCTTACTTCTATTTTATCAATCATTATTTTAGGGGGTATTCAAGCGGGTATTATACCATTGATTGTAAGGCTTGCCGCTTGGTTTGAAATTACTGCTGTAAATTCGCTAGGGCTGCCATTTAACAGCGGAACAATTATTTATGGAATACTTTTAATTGGAGCAATTATTTTTGGTTTACGTTATACAACTAAAAAAGTAAAACCCATTTTAAATACCATTATACTTTGTTTTACGGTAATATTAATTGGCTATTCTACTTTTTTAATTTTGGTAATTCGTTCTCAGGCAAACACCCCAATGGATGAAAATAATCCTGAAAATGCAGTAAATTTATTATCATATTTAAATCGTGAACAATATGGTACATGGCCTATTTTGTATGGGCAATATTATTCTGCTCCTACTGATCCTCAAAACCCTTACACGGATGGGAATCCTGTTTATGTACAAGATAAACAAAAAGGAAAGTACATTATTTCAGATGATCGTAAAGGCACAGTTCCAAATTATGATGACCGCTTTTGCACCATTTTCCCACGTATGTGGAGCGATCAACCACAGCATATTGCTGGATATAAAAATTGGACGAACCCTCGAAATTATAAACAAATAACAGTTACTAATCCCCAAACGGGCGAGAAAGAAGTTAAAGAAAGACCTACTTTTGCAGAAAATTTAAAATTCTTTTTTGTTTATCAAATAGGTCAAATGTACTCTCGTTATTTTTTATGGAATTTTGTTGGGCGACAAAATGAAATACAAGGTCACGGACAACCTGATAAAGGTAATTGGGTAACTGCTTTACCCATAATTGAAAACCCCAATATAGGAGGGATTCTTAAAGGTTTGCCGAATGGTAGTGATAATAATAAAGCAAGAAATTTTTTATACGGATTACCATTTCTTTTAGGTTTAATTGGATTATTTTATCAAATTAAAAAAGACAATCGTAATGCTGCAGTCGTGGGTTTATTGTTTTTGTTTACAGGTCTTGCTATTGTGGTATACCTTAATCAGAAGCCTTTTGAACCACGCGAACGGGATTATGCTTATGCGGGATCTTTTTATGCTTATGCCATTTGGATAGGGCTAGGAGTATTGGCCATTTTCGAATTTTTAATGAAAAAATTGAATCAAACAACCAGCGCTATTGTTTCTACTGGTGTTTGTTTATTAGCCGTACCTGCATTAATGGCAAGAGTGGAATGGGACGATCATAACCGTCACGATCGTTATATAGCTCGTGATTTCGCTGCTGATTACTTAAATTCCTGTGCCCCCAACGCTATTTTATTTACCAATGGTGATAATGATACATTCCCGTTATGGTATGCACAAGAAGTGGAAGGCATTCGTACAGATGTGCGAGTTGTTTGTTTAGAATTATTAAATACCGATTGGTATATTGATCAGTTAGTTCACAAAGCATATGATTCAGATCCTGTTCCGTTTTCGTTACGGAAAGATCAATATCGCCAAGGAACTAGAGATGCGGTGCTTTTTCATGATCGCAAAATTGCAGGATTTATTCCTGTAAAAGAATTGATGGATTTTGTATCTAGCGATGACCGTAACAATCAACTTGAAGTTTCTACGAATAAATACTATAGTTATTTTCCTACTAAAAACATGCGTATACCTGTGGATAGTGCTACTGTTGTAAACAACGGTACCGTACCGAAAGCATTGGCTAATCGTATTGTTAAAAATATTGATTGGACCATGAGCGGTAATTATGTGCAAAAAAATGATTTAATGATAATTGATTTGCTTGCACACAATAATTGGAAACGCCCCATTTACTTCGCTGCAACTGCTCCTGCAAGTTCTTACTTAGGACTTGCACCATATTTACAGTTAGAAGGATTGGCTTATCGCCTAGTACCAATTAAACAAAATGAAATAGAAGCGCAACAAGAAACACGTATTGCAACTGATACAATGTACAATAACGTAATGAATAAATTTGTATGGGGGAATATGGATAAAAAAGGAATCTTTTTAGATGATGTTTTTATTCGTTCTTGCGCATTAAACGTACGTCAACGAATGGGTGCGTTAGCTGCAGCCTTAATTGAAGAGGGGAAAAAAGATTCAGCCATTAAGGTGTTGGATAAAGTAGTAGAAGTAACACCAATAGAAAATGTACCTTATGATGTTACGATGTATGCTATAACGCTTGCTTACTATCAGGCAGGAGCAATAGCTAAAGGAAATGCAATTGCTAAAAAATTGTTTGATAATTATGAAGGCAATATAAAATATTATTATGCATTTGATAGGAAACGTTTACCTGAATTTGGTAATGATCCTCAGCAGGCGCAAGATATTTTAGAACGACTAGTATATTTTGCCCAGACCTTTAAACAGCCTGCATTAGCAAAAGAATTTGAGCAACGTTACAACCAATTGGTTCAAGATTATGGACTGCCTGTAAGAAGCCAACGTCAAATGCAACAACAACCTCTAGAAGAAGGTATGTAGATAAAAAAGTGCGCTCTTATGGAGCGCATTTTTTTGTTGATTACTCATTAAAGATGATGTACACCATTCACCCTCCCTATTTAATAAAAAAGGCTTACCCTAGTTTAATATGGAGAAAAAATAAAGCTGCAAAAAAGATATATCTTACATTTGATGATGGCCCTGTACCCTTTATTACCACATGGGTATTGGATGTTCTTAAAGAAGAGCAGGTAAGTGCGACTTTTTTTTGTGTAGGGAAAAATGTGGTTTTACATCCTGAAATTTATACTCGTATTTTAAAAGAAAATCATCGCCTAGGTAATCACACTTATACGCATTTAAATGGTTGGAATAGTCACACCAATAATTATCTGGATGATATTAATAAGTGTGCAATGCATGTAAAGACCAATCTTTTTCGACCACCATACGGTCGCATAAAAAAGTCGCAAATCAATCAACTTAAAGTAACCTATTCCATCATTATGTGGGATGTGTTGACGGGTGATTATGATAAAAAGATCACTCCTGAAAAATGCCTACACAATGCAATATCGAATATAAGAAACGGTTCTATTGTTGTATTTCATGATAGTGATAAAGCAAAAATAAACATGCAATTTGCTTTGCCTCGTTTTATTAAATATGCCAAAGAACAAGGGTTTGAATTTGATGTGCTTTAAGCTATTAAAAGTGCTGCCTCCAATTAGTGAAGCAGCACTTTTAAATTTATAAAATATTAATATTAGCGTCCATCAATTGTTCTCTTACTGACAAAGGCCAAATACTAGATTGTACTTCTGCAATATGCATTTTGTTTAACAAGAACATGCAAAGCCTCGATTGCCCTATCCCTCCTCCAACGGTATAAGGTAGTTGGTCATTTAAAAGTAGCTGATGCCATTTTAATTTTGTACGGATTTCTTGTCCTGTAAGCTCTAATTGTTCCATTAAAGAATTTTTACATACTCTGATACCCATGGATGATAATTCAATAGAGTGATTTAATACTGGACTCCAAAAAATAATATCTCCATTTAAACCTTTAAATTCTCCTTCAGAGGTAGTTACCCAATCATCATAATCCGGAGCACGCCTATCATGTGGTTTGCCGTCAGATAATTTACCACCAATACCAATAATGAAGATAGCTCCATACATTTTTGCAGCAGCATCTTCTCTTTGTTTTGAAGTGTAATTGGGGTACTCTTTTAATAATGTCTCAGCATGAATAAAAGTAATTGTTTCTGGTAAAACAGATGGTAGCGAAGGATATTTTTCGTGTAACAACAGTGCTGTTTTTTTTATTGCTGCATAAATAGCACGTACTGTTTTTTTTAAATAATCGATTGTTCGTTCTTGTTGTAGAATCGTTAATTCCCAATCCCATTGATCAACATAGATAGAATGAATATTAGATAAATCTTCATCAGGGCGTAATGCATTCATATCTGTATAAATACCTCTGCCGGGTTCAAATTTTAAACCTGCTAGTTTTAATCGTTTCCATTTTGAAAGCGAGTGAACTACTTCAGCCTTTGCATCATTCATAGCTTTGATAGGAAATGTAACAGCACGTTCAATGCCATTTAAGTCATCGTTTATTCCTGTTCCTGTTTCTACCACCATTGGTGCTGTTACACGCACTAGGTTTAAAGCACTTGCAAGTGATTGTTGAAAATGATCTTTTACGAATTTAATCGCCTCTTCAGTTTTCTCTGTATTTAAACTAGAGCGGTATTCTTTTGATAATATTAATGATGACATTTTTGAGAGTATTAATGAATTTATAAATAAATAAAATAGAAATAGCTGGGCACTAATAATAGGCCTATGGAGGAAACGTAATTTTATTAAAATTGATAATTAGCTGCATATTTCTTGTTAAAAAAAAAGCCCTTCTCGTTGGAGAAGGGCTTTGTAAAAAGCAATAATAGTCCCCTTCACCGATGGTGATTGAAATTATTATTATTATTATTATTGAATGATAAATACATTTCTAATTTTTACTAGTGTGTTTGATAATTTGTGTAAACTTATGAATTAATTTCCAAATTCACTCATAAATCGAATACGCATTAAACGAATTTCTTCTTCTGTGTATTCATCTTCACCTAATTCTTTCAAAGCAGTTTCTACAGAATCACTGTTAGATTCTTTAAAATAATCAAGAACTTCTTGTTGTTTATCTTCTTCCATAATTTCATTTAAATAATATACAATGTTTACTTTGGTGCCAGATGATACAATGCTTTCTATTTCATGAATTAAATCACTTAAACTTAATCCTTTTGCACGAGCAATATCTTCTAGCGTAATTTTGCGATCAATGTTCTGTATTATATAAACCTTTAATCCAGATTTATTTACAATTGATTTTACAATTAAATCGAGCGGACGTTCTATTTCATTTTCCTCAACATATTTATTTATTAATTCAAGAAAAGGTGCTCCGAACTTACTTGCTTTACCCTGTCCAACACCTGTAATATTAACCAGTTCATCCATTTTTATTGGATACTGAATGGCCATTTCTTCTAAAGAAACTTCATTGAAAATTACATAAGGTGGAAGTTTTAACTTGTTAGCAGTTTGTTTTAACAAATCTTTTAACGCCGAAAATAAAATGGCGTCTGCGCCAGAACCCGCTTTCCCTCCACCTCCAAGAAGTCTTTCATCATCATCACTTTCTGCTTCACCTTCGTAATCGTGATCTTTAGTAACCATTATACTGTATGGCTCTTCTAAAAAATCTTTCCCTTCTTTGGTTACTTTAAGCAAACCATAATTTTCAATATCCTTTGATAGTAAACCAGAAACAAGAGCTTGACGGAAAATAGCATTCCAGTATTTTTCATTTTTATTGTCTTCTGTTCCTTTCCCAAAAGATTCTAGTTCGTTATGTTTATAAGATTTTATAGTAGAAGTAATCGTTCCTAATAGAATATTAATGATGTCCTTTGTTTTAAATTTTTCTTTTACATCTAAGATAACTTCAATTCCTAAGGCAATATCATCCATGCCTTCAAATTTTTGTTTTGGATTACGGCAGTTATCACACATATTCCCACAATCACTCTCATTAAACTCCTCGCCGAAATAATGTAATAAAAATTGACGTCTACATCCCGAAGTTTCAGCATAAGAAACCGTTTCTAACAATAATTGTTTACCAATTTCTTGTTCAGCAACTGGTTTGCCTTTCATAAATTTTTCCAGTTTTGCAATATCATCATAACTGTAAAAGGTAAGGCAATTGCCTTCTCCGCCATCTCTTCCGCCACGCCCAGTTTCTTGATAGTACCCTTCTAATGATTTTGGTATATCGTGATGAATTACAAAACGTACATCAGGCTTATCAATACCCATACCGAATGCGATGGTGGCAACAATTACATCTATGTTTTCCATTAAAAACATATCTTGTGTTTTTGCCCGTTCTTTGGCTTCCAAGCCCGCATGATAAGGTAGTGCCTTTATACCATTTACCTGCAAAGTCTCCGCTAATTCTTCTACTTTTTTACGACTCAAACAATAAATAATTCCCGATTTACCTAGTTGCGATTTAACGTATTTTATAATTTCTTTATTTACGTTAACTTTTGGCCGTACCTCATAAAATAAGTTAGAGCGATTAAAAGAAGATTTATAAACTTGAGCATCTGTCATGCCTAAATTTTTTTGAATATCTTGTTGTACTTTTGGTGTAGCGGTGGCTGTTAATGCAATAATGGGCACTTTACCAATTTGCTCTATAATAGGTCTTAAACGGCGATACTCTGGTCTAAAATCATGGCCCCATTCTGAAATACAATGTGCTTCATCAATTGCAAAAAAAGATATATTTATTTCATTAAAAAAGGCTACGTTGTCTTCTTTCGTTAAACTTTCTGGTGCTACATACAATAATTTAGTTTTACCGTCTGTAATGTCTTTTTTTACTTTAGTAATCTCCGTTTTTGTAAGAGAAGAATTAAGAAAATGCGCAATGCCTTCTTCGTTTCCAAAATTACGAAGCGCATCTACTTGGTTTTTCATTAATGCGATAAGTGGAGATATGATAATAGCAGTACCTTCACTAACCAATGCGGGTAATTGATAACACATTGATTTACCACCACCAGTGGGCATAATTACAAATGTGTCTTTATTTTCTAATAAATTGGTAATGATGGCTTCTTGTTGCCCCTTAAAGCTATCAAACCCGAAATATTTTTGCAGGCATTCATGTAGGGACGTTTCTACCTCGATCATCATTAGTGTATTTTTTATAAAATTTTATTACTGAGATTAGATAATCAATCGAAAAAGGGTAATTTTATATTCCTAAATTAAATAGGTAGGTTTAACAATTGATTTTTGTTTTTCATAGTGTAAAGGTATAATAAAAAAGTGTTCCCTACTCAAAGCTATCAATACTTTATTTTAACATATTATTAAGTGAATAAATTTACAGAACGAATAATTGAGTTGGCTATAGCAACTTTAAATAATGAATCTCAATCAATTCAAAATTTACAAAATTATATAAATGACGATTTTGTGACAACTGTCAATCTCATTTATCAATCAAAAGCAAGAGTGATTGTTACGGGTATTGGAAAAAGTGCAATAATTGCTCAAAAAATTGTTGCTACTTTTAATTCTACAGGTACTCCATCCATATTTATGCATGCGGCTGATGCGATACATGGCGATTTAGGAACCATTCAACAGAATGATGTAGTTATTTGTATTTCAAAAAGCGGCAATACTCCAGAAATAAAGGTATTGGTGCCATTGTTAAAGAGAGGAAATAATAAATTAATTGCTATTGTAGGAAATTTAGATTCTTATTTAGCACAACAAGCGGATTATGTATTAAACACTACGGTTGAAAAAGAAGCCTGTCCGCATAATTTAGCGCCCACTTCTAGTACTACTGCTCAATTGGCAATGGGCGATGCGCTTGCTGTTTGTTTACTTGATTGTAAAGATTTTACGAGCGCAGATTTTGCTAAATACCATCCTGGTGGCGCATTAGGGAAAAAATTATATTTAAAAGTAGGTGATATTTGCGTACAAAATCAACAGCCTAAAGTAACATCTAAAGATTCCATTAAACAGGTTATTTTTGAAATTTCATCTAAAAGACTAGGAGCAACCGCCGTGGTAGATAATAATGAACTTGTTGGGGTAATTACAGACGGTGATTTACGCAGAATGTTAGAGCATGCTGATACCTTTAATCATTTAACAGCAGGCGATATTATGAATAAAACACCTAAAAAAATTGATGCGGCAGAGTTAGCTATTAATGCAATGCAATTGTTAGAAAAACACAATATAACCCAACTAATAGTTACCAAAGAGAATGTTTACTGTGGTTTTATTCATTTGCATGATTTGTTGAAAGAAGGTATTCTATAATTGCCTAAGAGACAAAAGAAAAAATCCAGTAGCAAATATTCAATTCAACAAGCAAATTCTATTAACTTTGCGCCCTTTATGGCACTATTCGGACTTTTTAAATCAGGGGCTTCAAATGATGAAATGTCATTTTGGTCACATATCGATGCATTGCGTGGACATATTTTCCGCTCTGTAATAGTAGTATCAATCTTTTCCGTGGTATTGTTTTGTTACCCTGAATTTTTATTTGATACCGTTATATTTGCGCCTCTTAAAAACGATTTTCTTACTTACCGTGCATTTTGTAAGTTGAGTCATTTATTAAACTTAGGAAACGATTTATGTTTTGGTAACTATTCTTTTAAATTACAAAGTCTTGGTTTAGCCGATCAATTTACTTCTCAAATGTGGATCGCTTTTTTATCAGGCTTAATAATAAGTGCGCCTTATGTATTATGGGAGTTATGGCGTTTTATTAAACCTGCTTTAAAAGAAAAAGAAAAAAAAGTTTCTTTTGGTTTTATTTTTTCGACTACCTTTTTATTTATAGTCGGTGTATTGTTTAGTTATTTTGTGATCGTTCCACTAACCGTAAATTTTTTGGGAAATTATCAGGTAAGTAGTATGGTTCAGAATAATTTTACAATGGATTCATACATTTCCACTGTTACAACACTTACCATTTCAGCTGGCTTGGTATTTGAACTGCCAGTATTAATTTATTTTTTGAGCTTATTTGGGTTAACAACGCCTCAGTTTTTACGCAAGTACCGTAAATATGCAATCGTTATAATATTAATTGTGGCTGGAGTAATTACACCTTCACCAGATGTAACGTCCCAATTACTGGTGGCTTTCCCCTTGTATTTTTTATATGAGGCGAGTATATTTGTTTCTTATTATGCAATTAAAAAAAGAGTAGCCGATGACTTAAAGTCAACACTTTAATAATAAACACAATGAGTCAAGTAGAAGAGTTTAATGAGTATCGCACTAAAATGAATGAAAAGATTTTAAATGCGGATAATGTTGTTTTAAAACGTCTTTTTAACTTGGATACTAATACTTATGCCGAAGGAGCATTACCTGTAAAAACGAAAGAACTTTTAGGTCTTGTTGCATCAATGGTTTTGCGTTGTAATGATTGTATTAAGTATCATTTAGAAAAATGTAAACAAAACGGCGTTACAACAGCGGAAGTTTTTGAGGTATTTGCAGTGGCGAATATTGTAGGTGGCACCATTGTTATACCACATACCAGAACAGCGGTAGAGTTTTGGGAAGCATTATAAATTTATACTATTTGCGTCTCTATTTTAAATATAAAATTCAATTTGTAGTATTGTCAATTATGTCATTACACTGCTTTTTTAATTCAGCTTTAGCGCAACAAACTAAAGTTAGCGGAAAAATTGTTGATTTAATAACGCGTGAACCTTTACCTTTTGTAAATATTGTTTTTAAAGGTACTACAGAAGGAGGAGCCTCCGATATCGATGGTTATTACAGCATATCTTCAAATGTACCTGTAGATTCAATAATCGTTTCTTATGTAGGTTATACCAATTATACTCGTGCAATAAAACCAAATATAATTCAAGAAGTAAATATTGGCTTATCGCAAGGTGTAGATTTACAAATGGTAGAAGTGCGACCAGGAGAAAATCCCGCAAACCGGATTTTAAAAAAGGTTATAAATAATAAAGATAATAATAATCAAGAGCGGCTAAAGGCATATCAGTATGAAACCTATAATAAAATAGAATTCGATTTAAATAACTTAAGCGAAGATTTTAAGAATAAAAAACTACTTAAACCTTTTTCTTTTATTTTTGATAATATAGATAGTACAAACACCAAAGAAAAACCTTACCTACCTGTTTTTATGACAGAAACGATTTCAAATTATTATTATCGTAAAAATCCTAAAA
Source organism: Bacteroidia bacterium (assembly GCA_039937835.1). Taxonomy (GTDB): domain Bacteria; phylum Bacteroidota; class Bacteroidia; order 2-12-FULL-35-15; family 2-12-FULL-35-15; genus 2-12-FULL-35-15. The sequence goes on from JBDTFR010000018.1 coordinate 113,510, forward strand.
CACATAATGAAAAGGTTGTTGCGAGTAAAATAGCTGGGGTTGAAAATACAAGTGTTTCACAATTTATGGGTGATATGTACCAACATATTAATGTGTATGATAATTCCATTATTGTTTTTGGGAAAAATTTTGTAAGTCCTATATCTGATAATGCGTTGCTATTTTATAAATTTTATTTAATAGACAGTGTTTTCATAGATGGTAATAAATGTTTTCAACTTCAATTTAAACCGAAGCGAAAACAAGAATTAACATTTACTGGTAATCTTTGGATAGCAGATACTTCATTTGCAATTAAACAACTTGAAATGAGTATTGCAGGAGATGCAAATGTCAACTTTATAAATACAACAAATGTTATTCAAAAATATAAGTTTGTTGGGAATGCATGGATGATGGAGAAAGAGCGCTTGGTAATTGATTTTAATCCTTTTCCCGTTGAGAAAAAAAAGAAAATAATGATGGGTATTTATGGTCGTAAAACAACTAGCTATAGAAATTTTGTTATTAATAAACCAAAGGAAGATGGCTTTTATTCATTGACCGATAACATCAGTATTTCAGATAGTGCCATTTATAAAACAGAAGATTTTTGGGAATTAAATCGGCATGATTCATTGTCGAAAAATGAAAAGCAAATATATGCAATGGTAGATACTTTACAAACATTGCCAGCATATCGCACATGGATTGATATCATTCAGTTATTCGTAAGGGGTTATAAAGAAGTTGGTTATGTTGAAATTGGGCCTTATTATAATATGTATAGCTTCAATGCTATTGAAGGAAATCGTTTTAGATTTGGTTTAAGAACGAGTAACAAATTTAATAAATGGTATGAATTAAATGGCTATGCAGCCTATGGTACAAAAGATGAAAAATTTAAATATAGCATAGGCGGTAGGGCCTTTTTAGATAAAAAACCCCGAACATTAGTAGGAGCCTATTACAAAAATGATAATGAAGTGCTAGGACAAAGCCAAAATGGTTTTACTACAGATAATATACTGGCCTCTATATTTAGAATTAAACCATTGCGTAACCTTACTAATGTTGAGGAAATAAATACATACATCGAACGAGAATGGTTTTCGGGCTTTAGTACAAAATTGGCTTTTTATAATAGAAAAATGAGCCCACTAGGAGATTTTTATTATGAATATCAAAAAGACGCATCAACATTAGCATATAAAAAAAACATTACAACCTCTGAATTGCGATTACTGGCTCGCTTTGCGTATCAGGAAAAATACGTTGATGGAGAATTTACTCGTGTAAGCTTAGGTACTAGCTACCCCGTTTTACAAACACAATATACATTGGGTATAAAAGGGGTTTTAGGGAGTAATTATAATTATCATAAGTTAACGATAAAGGTCGATGATCGTATACGAATTAATCCTATCGGTTACTTTGATTATATTTTAGAGTATGGAAAAGTATGGGATGCACTTCCTTATCCTTTATTAGAATTACATGGAGGAAATGAAACGTACATTTACGATCCATATGCATACAACAATATGAACTATTATGAGTTTGTGAGCGATGAATATGCATCAGCTAGTCTTGAGCACCATTTTGATGGTTTTTTCCTTAATAAAATTCCTTTACTTCGTAAATTAAAATGGCGAGAAGTGGTTGGAGGAAAAGCGCTTGTTGGGAAAGTAAATAGTAAAAATAGAGAACTTCTTATTTTCCCTAAAAATTTATTGGCATTGAATCATGGCCCTTATATGGAAGTTAGTGCTGGGATTGAAAATATTTTTAAAATATTTAGAATAGATGCCATATGGCGATTAACGTATCTAGATCATCCAAAAGCGTTACCTTTTACCATTAAAGGTTCATTGCAATTTTCATTTTAATTTTATTGAATATGATTTTACGTACGGAGAATTTAATTAAGCGGTATAAAAATAGAACGGTTGTAAAAAATGTAACTATTAATGTAGCGGAAGGTGAAATTGTTGGCCTCTTGGGGCCAAATGGTGCAGGTAAAACTACCGCATTTTATATGATTGTAGGAATGATAAAGCCTAATGAAGGTAAAATATATTTAAATGATATAGATATCACGAACGAGCCTATGTACAAACGAGCAAAATTAGGCATCGGTTATCTCGCGCAAGAAGCATCAATTTTCAGAAAACTAAGTGTAGAAGATAATATTCTTGCTATACTCGAAATGACAACGTTATCTAAAATAGAACAAAAAGAAAAAGTAGAAAATTTACTAGATGAGTTTCACTTGCAGCACATTCGTAAAAATTTAGGCGATCGCTTATCGGGAGGAGAGCGAAGAAGGACAGAAATTGCACGTTGCCTTGCCGTTAACCCCAAATTTATATTATTAGATGAACCTTTTGCAGGCGTTGACCCTATTGCAGTTGAAGACATCCAATCCATTGTAGCAAAACTAAAGAAAAAGAATATTGGCATCTTAATTACCGATCATAATGTACAAGAAACTTTGCAAATTACCGATCGAGCCTACTTATTATTTGAGGGAAGTATTTTAAAAGCAGGTAGTGCAGAAGAATTGGCAAATGATGAACAAGTGCGTAAAGTATACCTTGGTAAAAATTTTGAATTACGGAGTAAAAAAACAGAATCTCTATAAATTTTTAATAGTCAGTTTTATTGTAAATAAAGAGTTTTATTTCCTCTATTTGTAATAAATGCCGATTGGTATGGGCAATCATAAAATTAACCCAATCTGTTTTTGTCATTTCTCCCAATCGAAAATGTTTTATTGTTTGTGTATCTTTTGTAAGATCTGTTTTATCGAGTTGGGTAATAATATTGTTAATAACATCATTAAACTGCTTTTTTAGGTCATGTCCTGTTTTAAAAATTCCTTTAGGAACAACATAATCAGGAGCAGGTATTTTTAATACCGCTCTTTTATTAACAAGCAAATGGTTTAATTTACCTTCACCAAATAATTCAACCGATTGGTTTTCTACTTTTTCAGGGAGGGAAGGAGTGCAAATTATTTTTGATACACTACAATTAGCTAAATAAACATGTTCGGCACATTCTAAAATACTCCACGCGTTTAAACTTGGTTTATGATGCAGTTGTTCTTCAGTTAATAACAAAAAAGAATCTAGAAAATGAGTAGCATTAATTTCTATCTTGTTTTGCAATGTCATTATTGTTGAATTTTTATGGAGAGAAATTAATTCTCTATTATTTCAAATTTATAGAATTCCATAATCTGATTGGCAAGTAGTTTTTTACAAGCCTCTTCTACTTTACTACTTGCTACTTCTTTTGAAGGAGCTTCAATTTCTAGAGTAATGTGTTTACCAATTCTTACATTTTGAATCTCAGGTAACCCTAAGTTTTTCATACTCCCTGTAACTGCTTTACCTTGGGGATCTAACAATGCTTTAAGCGGCATTACGTCAATTTCTGCTCTGTATTTCTTCATTTCTATTTTTTTTTAAAACGGTTTTATTGCGCTTATTCATGAAATTGTTAACAATTGAAAAAGCGATGTACAAAAATATAATAAAAGGGAATGCGTAGAACTGAAATAGTATTAACAATATGGTTGTAATTATTAAAAAAATATAACGTATCTTATTCTCTGCCCAACCAAATTTTTTAAACTTTAATGCAAATAATGGTAATTCAGCGATTAGTAAATAACTCATTAAAATGGTTAGCACTATTAACGTGTATGGGTTAAAAAATAAAGCATAAATGGTATTTGCATTTTCAGGTGACTTTATACTATTAATAAAAATATATCCTAAAGAGCTTATTAGTAATGTGTTGGCTGGGGTGTTAACACCTATAAAGCTATCGGTTTGACGAGTATCATTATTAAATTTTGCTAATCGTAAAGCAGAAAATACAGGGATAATAAATGCAATAAATGGAAAATAAAAAGTATTGTTATTGATGGTATTACTAATTGAAACAACATCTAGAAGTGTAAATACATTAATTGCTACATCAATTTGTGAATTTAATAAAGTTAGTGAGATCATTTTATACATAATAAAACCTGGCAATACACCAAAGGTTACCACATCGGCTAAACTATCTAAATCTTTGCCAATAGGGGAGTTTACTTTTAATAATCTTGCTGCAAATCCATCAAAAAAATCAAACGCCGCAGCCGCCAATATTAAATAAAACGCAATATTTAGCTGATAGCTGGCAGTAAATAAAATACCTAAACAACCACATAATAAATTACAACAAGTAAGAAAGTTGGGAATATGTTTTTTTATCATCATTAAAATAAAAGCGAAATTACTGTTTTTATATCAATTATAAATTTTACAAAAGCATTATAACTAAGAGGCTGTTTAAATTTTATTCAATAATAATTTTATAGCAGATAACTTAACCATTTCTTCAGAAGTTTCAAGAAGCAGCTCATAATTTCTACATAATCTTCTATCGTTATCAAACCAAGAGAATG